>CALFYT010000032.1 GCA_937952415.1 uncultured Planctomycetaceae bacterium
GGTGGCCTAATTTCAAGCGTTAGTTTTTTCTGCCAATGAAAGAAAGTTGGGTGGGGGTGTGGATGTTGTCGCGCGCGGGCGCAATCGAAGAGCCTTTGCTGGCGCTGCGGGTTGGTGTGGGTGCGGCGCGAGTTTTTCGCGCGCTGGCCTAGAAACGCATCTTGACAGGGGGTCGGCGTAACGCGCAACGAACGCGCGCGAAGTTGATCGGTAGGTCCGGCACGCTGTGCCTGACACAGGAACTGCTCGTGTCATGCACGGGGTGCATGACCTACCACTAGCTGGGGCGCCGCACCAGGTAAACCGGCGAAACCATCCGTCGAAATCGTGAGGACCGAAAGCATCCCAGGGGCGTTGCCCCAGGCTGGTATGAAGCGCACCTTCGGTGCTCGGCGGCGTGTCCGGCGAACCGATCGGATTGTAAGGCGATGCCGGCGCGCCAGCTCAGTGCGCCTTAGACGCACGTCCCGCGCGGAGGCGCTGCGCTCGTGCTTGAACTGATCGCAACGTGTTATCCAGTCGGCTGCTTGACATTTGATCGAACCTCATTAAACTTCGTGTTCTTCGCGACCGGCAATGTCCGCGTGAATTGACAAAATGCCGTAGATCGTGTGGTTTGACTGCCCAGCCGAAGGAGGGAAGCAATGCGTTGTTCTTGGATGGTTGCATTAGCAGTGGTAGCGGGATGCTGGATCGGGTCGGTCAGCGAGGTGCAGGCTGGTGGCCGCCACAGGAGATGTGACACATGTTACGCGCCGGCGGCTTCGTGCGACGAATGTGCGCCGAGCGAGCCCAAGATGGTCGAGAGGACGATCATGGTGCCACAAACGGTCACGGAGAAACGCAAGATTCATCGCAAGGAGTACAGAAACGAAACACGCGAGAAGACCGTCACCGTTGTTAACCGCGTGCCGAAAACTGAATCGGTCACCCGCGAGTACACCGTGATGGTGCCCAAGAAGATGACCAAGACGGTCGAGTACCAGGTCTGCAAGCCTGTGGTCAAGGTAGAAACGCGCGAATACACCGTGATGGTCCCGCACAAAGAGCAGCGCGAGGGCGTGCGTCACGTTTGCAAACGCGTGCCGGTGGAAAAGACCAGGAAGATTACCGTCGACGAAGGCCATTGGGAGGAGCAAGCTAGCGAATGCGGAGACGGCGATGATTGCGGCGATGGTTGTGGCGGTTGCGGACACCGGCGCAAGCGTCGCTGGTGTGGATCCTGCGGCGCATCGTCAGGCTGCAACGTGTGGGTGCCCAACGTTGTGGAAAAGGAAGTCACCTACACCTGCTACCAGAACGTTACCGAAGAGCAGCCCTACACCTACCACGTCACGGTTTGCAAGCCAGAGAAGCGAACCCGCGAGGTTGAGTTGACGGACTACGTCATGGAGCCGAAGACGAAGGAAGTCACTTACACCAAGTACGTGGCAGAGAAACGGTCGAAGACCTGTGACGTGACGCGCTACGAGTGCGTTCCGACTGAGAAGACCGTCAGTTACACGGTTTGCGTGCCCCACCATGTCGAGAAAGAGGTCGACGTCGAGGTGATCAAGATGGTGCCCAAGACGGTCCTCGTACCAGAGGATTGTGGCGGGGGTCGCTCGTGCTATCGCGGCCGACGATGCCGCGGCTGCTGAGCCGAGCAGAATCCCAACATTTCAGGGCCGAGGAGTGGGCCAGCGCGCCTGCTCCTCGGCCTGTTCTTTTCGGCGGAGCTTAGGTTGTATCTCGAGCCCGAAGCGGGTTCGAGCCACGCTGCTTGGGCTTGGATCGGTGGTCCGAGGATGGCGATCCGTAGATTCTCGGTTACGATAGAGCCATGCAACGAAACCCATGTGCCACGCGACGAGGACGTTTTGGATTCGCGCTGGTCGTGCTGGTGTGCGCGACCGGCTGGTTGTCGTACCCGGCGGCTGCCCTGGAACCGGGCGAGGACCACGACGCGCCGGCCAGTGAGAAGCCGGCCGATGAAAAGCCGGACAGTGAGACGCCGGATGGGCCACCTGAGGTGAGCATCACGCGGGCTGATTTGGCAGCCTCTTACCTGCGCCTCGAAGAGGCTTTCTTTGCGCGCCGGCCGCCGGCTGAAGAGACGGCGAAGATCAACGTGGCGTTCGACGACGCCACCCGTTCGTTTTTCCTGGGAAACAACGCCCGGGCGATTGCACAGATCGATCGCCTGGCCGACTCGCTGGCGGCGGAGGAGCTGAGCCCGGCCGAACGGGCTTTGAGCACGCTGAAAGTCGGAATCGAGCCGCCATGCTGGCCAGCGGGTCAGCCGGTCGAGGCGGTTTGTCGGTTGGTCTCGATCTATGCGCTTCCATCAGAGGACCCGGTTCAAGCCGACTTGCGTTTGACCGTCGAGAGTCCGACGGGGGAGACCATCGCCAGCGTGCCGCTGCAATTGACCTTCGGTGCGGAGCACCTGGTTGATTTGAGCGTTCCCCTCGCGGTTCACGGTGGGCGCCTTTCGCTCGGCTTGCAACGCGTGACGTTGACCAGCGGCAAGGATCGCAGCTTGCCGGTCGGCCGAGTTCACGTCATTGCAGGCGAACCGATCGACGAGCAGCGCAAGGCCCATGAGCAGCGCCTGGCAAAGCTCGAACCGAGCACGCCGGCGGCGGCCCAAGCAATTGCCATTTGCCGCGCTCGCAATCGGTTGCTCGACAGCCGTCCTTCGGAAGATAACTCGGCTCAGTTTCTTTCGGATCTCAACGCCTTGGCAGCGGACGTGGCAGCGGAAGTTCGAGCGCTCGAAGCGGGGAAGCAACCGTATCTCAGTCGCCAGGGTGATACCTGGCGCGCGCTTCCGGTCGGAAAGCGCGAGATTCCGTTGCGGCTTTATGTTCCCAAACTGACCGAGCAGAAGGCCGCGCCCTTGCTCGTCGTGCTGCACGGCATGGGCGGGGATGAGAATATGTTCTTCGAGGCGTATGGCGCGGGCGTTGTCAAACGAATCGCCGATGAGAAGGGGCTGATCGTCGCCTCGCCGCTTACCTACAGTTTCGGCGGCAGCGTCAAAACGCTTGAGGCCCTCGTCGATGCGCTCCAGCACGACTACTCGATCGACCGTGACCGGGTTTACGTGCTGGGCCACTCGATGGGTGCCGGCACGGCGGCAAGTCTCGCCCGGGGCAATGCCGACACGGTCGCGGCGGCGTGCTGCATCGCCGGCGGCCGGTTTCAGGCAGCGCCCGACTCGGCACCCATCCTGGTCGTTTCGCCAGCGCTGGACGGTATCGTGCCACCGAAGCGCGTGCAAGACGCTTGCCAACAAGCGATCTCTGCCGGGATGCCGGGCGAACTGAAGATCATGCCCGACTACGGCCACACGTTGTCTGTCGGCGCAGTTCTTCCCGAGGCGATCGACTGGCTGCTGGGCCATTGATGGCCAAACGTTCGACTTGGTCGCGGGCAGCGTCGACGGGGTAGGCACCAGGTTGTGTCTCGCACGTGCGATCTCGTGCCGTGCCCTTTGGCCGACGAGCCACTTACGAGACGCATCCTAGACGCTGCAGTTTGCGTGCGCCGTGCGAACAAACGAAGACCCCTCGCTTGCGCCTCCAGTTGGCGTGACGACGTTGGCGACGCTTCGCGTTGGCGCGCTGCGGCTTTATCGCGCGACCCATGTTACTTGTGGTTCAGGCACCCTGCCTGCCTGACAGATCTGCTCGCTTCTCGAGGCGCGAAGCGCGACTCACGTGCACGACGGCCGCGGCCCGTCATGCACTTGGCGTTTCCATGCTCAGAGCCGCGCGATTGCCGGGGACAGAATCGCAAGCGATGCCACGGGCCATAGCGTGACCGCTGCGTCTGTGGGTCGTCGATGGACCAGTCTTCGAAGCCAGCCGCCCAAGCCGAGCGTTCGGACCTTGGTCGGGTCGCCCTGCAAGAAGCGCCCGAGATCCTCGGCCAGGAGTTGGGCTGTCGGGTAGCGGGCGTCTGGGCTTCTGGCTAGGCACTTGAGGCAAATTGCCTCGAGATCTGGCGGGACCGTACGCCGGAGCGTACGTGGTTCAGTCGGCTCGTTCAGCAAGAGGTGACGAAGCGTATCGACTTCCGAGGTTCCACGATGCGGAGCGACTCCGGTCAGCAGCTCGTACAACACGGCTCCCAGTGCGTAAACGTCGGTCCGAGCGTCGACTTCATCGATCCGCCCATCGGCTTGCTCAGGTGCCATATAGGCTGGCGTGCCGATGATGGTGCCGGCAAGCGTCTCATCGTCCGAGTCGGAGAGCTTGGCCATGCCGAAATCGGTCAACTTCGCACAAAGCTCTGAGACGTCGATGGATTCGGAAATGGTGCCGCGCGAAAGTTCGATACGAATGTTTTCTGCGCGCTGCCAGTCGAATGCGGCGCAGTCGGAGTCTGGGCAGGTCAACAGTACGTTGCTGGGCTTGATGTCGCGGTGCAGTACGCCGCGGCTGTGCGCATGGTGGACGGCCGTGGCCAACTGCCGAAGCAGCGTTGCCGCCTGATGCGGCGGCAGCAGATCCTTGCGGCTTTGAAGCCACTCGGCAAGCGTAGGTCCCACGCAGAGCTCGGACACGAGGTAGCACAGCCCCCCGTGACACCCCACCTCGTAAAGCGGCACGAGGTGGGGATGATTGAGACGGGCCGCGGCCCGCCCCTCGCGCAGGAAGCGGCGTTGTAGGGGACTGTCGGGCAAGAGTGTTCGCCGCGGAATCTTGATGGCCACGTGACGTCCCAACTCGAGGTCTTTGGCCAACAACACGATCCCCAAGCCACCATGTCCCAACTCGCGCTCGATCTGGAAGCGCCCGATTGCTGTCGGATACGAATCAGGTGCAGCGTCAACGCTCGATGTCTCAAAATCGATCGTTTCCCGTTCGAAGGCCTTTTTCGCGGCTTCGGACGGTGACAGGTCCGATCCGCGCGTGGTACCCGCCGGCCCGTCCCCCGCGTCGCGCGAGTTGTTTCCAGGTAGGCTCATCGTCGAAGTTTCCCGCAGTGCATTCCACGGTCAAGCGGTCTTGCTTGCTTGGGAGTCGTACTTTCGGCGACGCGCTGTGGGATGGTTCGATGCGACGCCCACGGTCTGGGTGATAGAGGGTCCTGCCGCGCGACATGTGGAGTACCGACACTTTAGTTAGGAGGTTGCCGAGGCAACCGCTTCGGGACTGCAGAAACTGCAAGTGTGCCCGTCATGCTGATAGTGGTTGGTCGTACCTGTCAGCGCGGCAAGACGGTTTCAATCATGATCGCAGTCTTACGCACGGCGTGCAGATCACGTCGATGGTGCGTCGGCTGCGAGCCGTTTGGTGGCAATGAACGTCGCGAGTTAAACGGGTCCTCCCAAGAGAGCTGGTATGCCGAGTTCGTCGTTTTTCAGGTCACCATTGTGCAACTGCGAGATTCTCTCGACAATTTCCTCGCGCATGATGGAAACTCCGGCCGGCGCATCGATCCCTAGGCGGACGCGACCGCCGCTGGTTTCAATAACAGCAATTATAATGGACTGGCCGATGACGATTCGTTCGCCTTCCTTGCGACTTAGTACCAACATGATTTGCCTCCTTGTTTCGTTTGATGCGTCGCGTGATCGACTTGAACAGCGCTCAGTGGCTTATGCCATGGGATGGCACCACCGCGTCACGCCGACTTGGTTCTGGACTTCGGTAACTCCGGGCGTGTGCATGGCGAGTTCTTGTGCCACTTGTTTGAGGTGGTAGGTCGGGAGGGTTCCCGAGATCGACAGGATCCCTTGGTTGAACCGGCACGACAGTCCCCACAGAAACGGATAGCCGCTGCGGCGCAACCTTGTCGCAACGATTTCCGCCGGGTCCTCGTGTACCAGGTCGACGGCGGTCCGGCGCTCAGTGTGTTCTTCAAACATCAGTTGGGTCATCGTTCAGCCCTCCGCAGCAATCTTTCAATACAACGCTCTCTTGGCGGTAATCACCCAATACGATTGTTTCTTGCCGGGACCGGGGAGAAAATCGGGGATTTGCCTGTTGCCGCGTGGTGGAATCCGCCATCCCAATGCGCGCACCGGGGCGATAGCGTCCCGTAGACAGAATCGGCCGGTCGCGCATAGAATCGATCGTGCCACGCCAAAAGCACGCCTTCTCAGGAATTGGCACGGACCGCAGTGTTTTTGGCGAATCGCTCGATGCCGTTTCAGCAGCAGTCCAGCATGCGGGTGTTGGCTGATCTCTAGGGTAAGCGGCCATGGTATGGTCCAAAGAACACCAAGCGTACGTTCTCGCGGCCAGCGTTGCGTTGGCAGTTCTCTTCTTTCGTTACGGACTGTTCCATGTGCTGGGCGAGCGAGCCGTGCTCTTGCCATTTGTGTTGGCCGTCGTGCTGGCGGCGTGGTGGGGCGGGCTTGGTCCGGGTTTGTTCGCGACGGGTCTGTGCGCCGTGCTACGCGCGCTGCTGATCGAGCCGCCGCTTTGGTCGTGGAACAGCACCACCGTTCTGGACGGCGTCAACGTCCTGATATTCGTGTTGATCGGCGTCACGACGAGCGTGTTGTGCGAGAAGCTGCATGCCACGCGGCGTCGCGAAATCGAACTGCGATCACGGATGCTGGCCGTTGCCGCGGAAGAAGATCGGCGAATCGGCTTCGAGCTGCACGACAACACGCAGCAACAATTGACCGGCCTCGGTTTGCTCGCCCAGAGTCTGGCCGAAAACCTCGCCGAACGGTCGGTTCCCGATGCGGGCGTTGCGGCTCGACTTGCCAGGGGAATCAATGACGTGACCCACGGTGTTCACTTGCTGTCGCGGGGACTGATCCCGGTGGACGTCGACGCCGAAGGGCTGCGATCGGCACTTGGGGAGCTCGCCGAGACCATCGCCGAACAATACGCGGTGAGTTGCAGTTTTCATTGTGCCGGTTCAGTCGACGTGGCGGACAATTCCGTGGCAACGCACTTGTATCGCATCGCTCAAGAAGCCGTTACCAATGCCGTCAAACATGGCGGACCTGATCGGATCGAGTTGTCGCTCATCGGGTCTGCAAAGAGCGTGACTTTGAACGTGGTGGACAACGGCACCGGCATCAATACGGATCGCATTGGCAACTCGGGAATGGGTCTGGGCATCATGCGCTATCGGGCAGAGCTGATCGGCGGTTCGTTGCAGATTTGCCCGGCAAGCGTTCGGGGAACGAAAGTTACCTGTACCGTTTTCCGCAGAAGGATGGCCTAACATGCCGCGCACCGAAACGACCAGGGTATTGATTGTCGACGACCATCCGCTGATGCGCGAAGGTTTGGCGGCGCGGATCGCAACACAGCACGACCTGGAGGTCTGCGACGAGGCTGGCAGTGTGCGGGAAGCGCTGGCGAAAGTGAAGGCGACCAGACCTCACCTGGTGATTGTCGACATCATGTTGGCGGGAAGCCATGGGATCGACCTGATCAAACAGGTCAACGCGACCTACCCCGACGTCAAGATGCTGGTCGTTTCGGCCTATGATGAATCGCTATACGCTGAGCGCGCCCTGCGCGCCGGCGCGCACGGTTATGTCAACAAGCGCGAGTGTCAGGAGAAGATCATCGAAGCCATCCGGACGGTGCTGGCCGGTCGCCGTTATGTCAGCTCGGAAATGACGCAACGCCTGCTCGGCCAGGCCGTCGGAAGCTCAGACGTTACGCCGTCAGATCCGATCGCGCGTCTCAGCAACCGGGAACTAGAGGTCTTCCAGCTCATTGGGCAGGGAAAGGCGACGGGTGAGATTGCCCGTGAACTGCACCTGAGCGTACACACGATCGAAACACATCGCGAAAAGCTTCGCAGGAAGCTCGGCCTGAAAAACGGGGGCCAGTTGATGCGTTCGGCGATCCATCATTTTCTGAGGCGCGACTAGCGCACTGGCCGTACATTCGCGAAGGTCGGCTCTGTCGGCGGTGGAATGAACCGCCGTGTCCGTGCTGTTCAGGCAGCCCTATCGAGTCGTCGCGAAGCTGTTCAACGCGATTTCGTAGATCATGCCGCCGCCGATTAGAGGCGCTCGTCCTTCGATATCCTTTAGGTCATCGACCTCCGAGATCGTCAGATGCGCATGCTTGAGATGATCTCGCGCAAGCGAGACATGGTACTTCAGGATGTTCTTTTCAGTCCTCGGCTCCAGGCGGCATTTGACGAGTAGCCCGGCATCGCCGAATACGCGAAGCACCGCCGTCCGGCTAATCGTTAAATCGGAATCCGGAGGAAACGATTTGGCTTTGGAGAGATCGCGGGAAATTGTGAGCGTCACGGTGCCGTCCTGCCTTTCCGGCCCGGCGCTGATTGCAAAGCCGGCGGACACGGCATTGTTAGGCGTCACTTTGCACACAATCTTGATGGCAAGCGCTTCGCCGCAGGCAAGCCACGCGAGCGATAAGCCGGCCGTCCATGTGGTGACTCGTCGTGCATTCGGCATCTTCATCACGATCATCCTTCCGTTGAGTCGGCTGCCGTTGGTCCGAACTGGCGCAAACCTGACTTGCTGAACGGCTGCATTCAGGTATTCGAAACGCACCTGCTTCGGCTTCAGTTATATCCGGCCAGATTGGCTTGCGGGAATGCCAACCATTGACCGGCTGCGGCGAGCCAAATGGCAGCCAAATACGGACAATCCAGCGCGATCCGGCCCTTTCTATTCGGTCGTGTCGCTGGGTCGCCAGGGTGTTGCCGGTATGGCACGGGCGGCGGGGATGGGTTCCAATAGGAGCGCAGCGTGACGCACGATTCGTAACGAGGAGCGCGCCGTGCCGGAGAAACTTGTCCCCGTTTTGCACGTCAAGAACGCTCGCGAGGCGTATGCGTGGTACGCGCGACTTGGCTTCACGTTGCAAGGCGAACACCGGTTTGCCGAGAACATGCCGATCTACGCCTTTCTGCAACGGGGCGACAGTGCGCTGCACCTGTCGGAGCACAAGGGGGACGCCCGACCGAACACGCTGGTCTATTTCTATGTGGACGAGGTGGAGAGCATCGCCCAGGAGTTTGGCGTCGCGCCGGAGGATCAGCCGTGGGGCCTGCGCGAAGTGGCATTGACCGATCCGGACGGGAACCGGTGGCGGATCGGCGCGCGGTTGGATCGCGACGGTGATTGAGGCAGGTGTGGGCACTGCTTGAGCGCACGGGGATCTTGGCAGTAACGATCGAGTTGGCGGAATCGTTCGTGGTCAACGAACGCAACGTCGACGTCGGTGTCCGATCCGTGTTCAACATTCTGTCGGACCTCGAAGTGGTCGCGGATTTGCAACCGTTTCGCTACGCCCTCCCGGACGGAGTCTGCGGCGATGCGCTCTTGACCTAGAGCCAGTCGCCGGCAAGTTCGACTAGCGGGATCATTCGCTTTCTTGTCCGTCCGGGCGCTGTTGTCGCCAAGGGCCAGGCGGTCGCCAAGGTCGTCAATGCCTTCGGCCGATTGCAGGAAACGGTTTCCGCTCTGCAGGACGCTATCGTGCTGGAGCTGTCG
Organism: uncultured Planctomycetaceae bacterium; assembly: GCA_937952415.1. GTDB lineage: Bacteria > Planctomycetota > Planctomycetia > Pirellulales > PALSA-1355 > CALFYT01. The sequence goes on from CALFYT010000032.1 coordinate 9,440, forward strand.
GATTCGTCCGTAGCCTATCCAGGCGCGCCGGTCGTGGCGTTTGCCGTGCTGTAGCCCGACTTCGAGCCAGGGTGGGTCCCGGCGATGTGACCTTCCCGTGCTTCGGTGCCGTTGCTACTATCCGCGATTCCAAAGTCGTGTCCCGCCGGGTTGGCTGCGCGTGATATGCCCCTGACACTGAGTCCACCGCCGACCCGGTCGCCAAAGTCGATGCCGGCGCGCCCTTCCCGCGCGAAACTGCGCGCGGATTTGCAAGTCAGTTGCGTCGAAGGCGCGGCCTACGGCGGCATGGTCGGTCTGGGCGAAACGTACTTGCCGGCGTTTGCGCTGGCAGTTGGCCTTGGCGAGCTGGTGGCCGGATTGGTCGGCAGCTTGCCCCTGCTGGCCGGCGGCATCATGCAGATGGCCTCGCCGGTGGCCATCCGGATGCTGGGCTCGCACAAGCGTTGGGTCGTGTTGTGTGCGACGATTCAGGCGCTCGCTTTCGCTCCGTTGGTGCTGGCGGCATACTTGCAGCACGTGAGCAGCGTCGGCCTGCTGGCAATCGCCACTGCTTATTGGGGAGCCGGCATGGCCGCCGGGCCAGCGTGGAACACGTGGATCGGCGACGTCGTGCCGCCGTCGGCGCGGCCCCGTTTTTTCGCCCTCCGCACGCGCGCGTCTCAGCTGTTCGTTTTTGTTGGATTTCTGACCGGCGGGATTTGTCTGCAAACGGCTACGTCACACAACCAATTGATGGCAACGTTCGTGGCGTTGTTCGTGGCAGCGGCGGCGTGTCGATGTATTTCGGCATCGCTGCTCAGCTTGCAAAGCGAACCGACGCCGATTCCGGCGAAGATGCGACAGATCCGCTGGAGCGAGCTGCTGCCACACTTCCAACGGCGCAGTGGCGGTCGGCTTGTGATCTACCTGATCGTGGTGCAGGCCGCCGTGCAAACCGCCGGTCCGTACTTCACACCCTTCATGTTGGCGAAGCTGCAATTCAGCTACGGACAGCTCGCGACGTTGATTTCGACGGCCTATATCGCCAAGGTGATCGCCTTGCCGATGTGGGGCCGCGTTGCGAGCCGAATTGGAGCACGGCGGTTGCTATGGATCGGTGGCGTCGGCATCACGCCGCTTAGCGCCGGCTGGCTTGTCTCCGGCGAGGTCTCTTGGTTGATCTTGCTGCAGATCGTTAGCGGAGTGGCATGGGCCGCCTATGAGCTGGCGTTCTTCCTGCTCTTCTTCGAGTCGATTCCGTCGGAGGAACGTACCAGCTTGCTGACGCTCTACAATTTGTTCAACGGCATGGCGTGGGTCGGCGGAGCCCTGCTCGGCGGCTCGATCCTGCATGCAACCGACATGGCCCATGCTGGCTATCTGGCAGTGTTCGCCGCGTCGGCCGTCTTCCGCTGTGGCTCGTTGCTGCTGTTGGCCCGTGTCCCGGCGCTGGACGTCGAGGCGGACGAAATCAGCATCCGCACGATCGCCGTGCGGCCTGACTCGGCTTCGCTGGACGTTCCCATCTTGCCGAGCCTCCCCGATCAGCTTGAGCCAGTTGCCGACGCTTCACGTTGAGCGATGGAAGGTTCGGATTCGGCGGACGGTCTGCGTTCGAGTCGCTGCGCGTGCCGCGATCCAGCCCGGCAAACGGCAGCGCGGGATTATTCGCGGCGACCGGCGGCAAACTCCAGCGAAGCGGTTCGCACGCGGTCGCGGGAAAAAACTCCGCGCGAGGCCGGATTGCATCTACACTGGTTGGGAAGCAGCGCGGGTCCGACAGGAACCGGTGGCTGATCGGCGCGCAGTTGGCTGGCGAGGGTGAGTGACATTCGTTATCTGATGCGGCGCGCCGCAGGGTGCTGTCGTTGCCGAAGAGTGGGAATCGCGTCGAGAAAAACGTTCCGGCGTGTCGGGCGATGATGTTACGCGGCGGCGCAACGCCGCGGGATTGATCATCAACCCCTCGTGTATTTAGGCCAACCGGCGGGCGTCGGACCGGGCGTGGCCGCCAGCCGTTCCACGGCATCCAAAGCGTCCGACAACCGCGATCGGGGCCGCGAATCCACGCTGGTGCGACGCGCGCCAACTTGCGTTCCCGGGACGGTGGGAATAGATTCTAGGGAGTGATTTGAGGGTTCCAGGGATTGGTACACAACACAGGGATCCTCCTGGAGTAACTCTGAGACTCCCGTCTTCGAGCGGTGCCACACAGTCGGGCAGGCGTCGGCGCATTTTTGAGCAACCGGACAACTTCGACGGCGCGTAGGTACAGTTCGCGTTTCACGGCAGATTGCCGTGCGTTGGCGTGGACCCCGGCAGGTTTTTGAGGACGCATTGATCGTCCAGCCCCGGCCCACTGCGCCGATGTGATCGACGCGGCAAGCTAAGGACCGCAAGACATCCGCTAACAAGGTGCGGGCTTTGTTCCGCCGCGTCCTGCCAGGCCTTCGCGCCGGCTATCACGCAGAGTCGCCAGAAGTAGGGCAGTCGATATGGCCAAAAAAAAGAGCACGACTCGAAAGAAAAAGCAATCCGAGTCGCGCGGGTCGAAGTCGACTGCGTCGAAGCGTTCGTCCTCCAAGACGAATTCGAAGAAGGACAAGCCACGCGCCAAGAAGAAGCGGGCGACCAAGACGGCCGATGCGGCCGTCGCCGTGGCAGGTAGCGAGGCCGAAGAAGGTCGTCACGATGAGTGCGTGGTCGTGGGCATCGGTGCTTCGGCGGGAGGGTTGGAAGCCTACAAGCATTTTCTCCGTGAGATGCCCGTAGACTCCGGCGTTGCGTTGGTGCTCGTCCAACACCTGGACCCGACGCACGAGAGCCTGATGGTCGAGTTGCTCTCGAAGTACACGTCGATGCCGGTGTTGCAGGTCAAGGACGCCACGTCGATCGAGCCGAATCACGTCTACATGATCCCGCCGAACCGTTTCATCAAGATCGCCGACGGGGGGCTGTTTCTCGATGAGCCGGTGGCGAAGCGGGGCGTCCGGCTGCCGATCGACTATTTCTTCCGCTCTCTGTCCGAGGCCCGCAAGGAGCGGGCGATTTGCGTTGTGCTGTCGGGCACCGGCAGCGACGGCGCCGACGGCGTGCGCGAGGTGAAGGCCGCCGGCGGAATGACGATCGTCCAGAATCCGGAGACAGCCGAATACGACGGCATGCCCCGAGCCGCCATCTCCACCGGATGCGTCGACTTCGTGTTGCCAATCGAAGAAATGGCGGGCGCGATCGTCCCTTACGCGAAACACCCCTACGTTCAGTCGGTGCCCAACACGACGCTTGCCGACGCGGCGCCGGACCATTACCGCGCCATCCTGGGACTGCTGCGGGCGTACACCGACCAGGATTTCTCTCGTTACAAGAAGGGCACGCTGACTCGACGGATCGAGCGGCGGATGGGGCTCAAGCAGATCGACCAACCGGCCGATTACCTCAAGCTGCTCCGGGAAAAGAATGAAGAGCTGCAAGCGTTGTTCAAGGACCTGCTGATCGGGGTGACGAGTTTCTTCCGAGACGACGCGGCCTGGGAGGAGATGGCCGACGTCCTTTCCACGAGCATTGCCGAGAAGCCCGAACAAGAGCCATTTCGCGTGTGGGTGCCCGGGTGCTCGACGGGTGAGGAGGCTTATTCCGCTGCGATCTTGCTCTACGAACAACAACAGCAGAACCGCCGCCTCGACCTGCAGGTCTTCGCGACCGACATTGACCGCGACGCGATCGAGGTCGCCCGGTCCGGCCTCTACCCGGTGAACGTAACCAAAGACCTCCCGGAAGAGATCCTGGAAGCGTATTTCCAACGGGAGGGGGACAGGTTGCGGGTGCGTAAGAAGCTGCGCGAGACCTGCATATTCGCGGTCCAAAATGTCCTGTCGGACCCACCCTTTTCCGGCCTGGATCTGATTTGCTGTCGCAACCTGTTGATCTATTTGGAATCCGACGTGCAGCGACGGGTGTTCGACATGCTGCACTTCGCGCTGCGTCCAGGCGGGCTGTTGTTCCTTGGGACCTCCGAGTCGCCTTCGAACCGGAAACATCTGTTCAAAGCCGTCTCTCAATCGTCGCGAATTTATCGCAAGATCGGGCAAAGCAAGGCCGCCGGCGCGTTCCCGGTGGCCGGCCCGGTTACTCGTCGAGCCGCAAGGGACGAGAACGATCGAGACGACGGACCGGCGGTTTCGGTCGGCACCGCCGAATTGTCCAAGCGCGCGCTGCTGGATGAATTCGCTCCTGCGTCGGTCGTGGTCAACCGGCGTGGCTTGATTCAATACATTCACGGGCCCGTGCGCAACTATCTCGACTTCCCGTCTGGCGAACCGGATCTCGAGATCGCGGCGATGGCTCAAGAAGGTTTGAAGGCAAAGACCCGTTCGGCCCTGCAGCAGGCCCGGTCGACGGGACAACCGGTCTCGATCCTTGCACCGCGCGTACGACGCAACGGCGGTGTGGTCTCGGTCCGCCTGAAGGTTCAGCCGTTGCCGGCCGGCAAGGACGCAGACGCCCTCTTTTTGGTCAGCTTCCTGGACGAGGGCACAACCAGTCCTCGACTGCCGGAAGACGCGGAAGCGTCGAGCGGGGCCGACTGTGCCGTAGCGGACGAAACGGATCGTCAACTCGCGCTGGAACTGCAGGCGACCCGCGAAGACCTGCAAAGCACGATCGAAGAACTGGAAAGCGCGAACGAAGAGCTGAAGGCCTCCAACGAGGAGGTCATGTCGATGAACGAGGAGTTGCAGTCGTCGAACGAGGAGCTGGAGACTTCGCGGGAGGAGCTTCAGTCGCTCAACGAAGAACTGAGTACCGTCAACAGCCAGCTCCACGACAAGGTCGACGAGCTGGAGGGCACGACCAACGACCTGCAGAACTTGCTGACCAGCACCGACGTCGCGACGATCTTCCTGGACGAGAAGCTCCGGATTCGCCGGTTCACGCCCGCCACGTCCCGGCTGATCAACATGCTCGAAACGGACATTGGCAGATCGGTCAGCGACCTCTCGCCTCGGATACAAGACCCCAAACTTGTCAAAGACGCCCGCGCCGTGCTCGACCAGCTCACTCCGATCGAGCGTGAAGTCAAGAGCGACGGGGAAAAGTGGTTCATCCGGCGGATCATGCCGTTCCGCACGTCCGAGAACCGGATCGCGGGGTTGGTGGTCACGTTCACCGACATCACGTCTGTAAAACACGCTTCGAATCAACTCGCTTACCGTGAGGCCCAGCAGGCGGTTATCGCAAAGCTGGGGCGCGCGGCTTTGGCCACCAACGACTTGCAGGAATTCCTGGATCGCGTCGTGGGCGACGTCGCGGAGCGACTGGGAGTGAAATACGCCAAAGTGCTCCGATTGATGCCGGGCGGAAAGAAACTTTTGATGCTGGCCGGCGTGGGCTGGAAGAAGGGACTGGTGGGGAAAGGGACCGTGCCCGCGGGTGTTCACTCGCAGGCAGGGTACACCCTGCAGTCGGGCGGGCCGATCATCGTCGAGCCTATCGACACCGAGAAGCGGTTCGGCCCGCCCAAGCTTCTCACCGATCATGACGTGGTGAGCGGGATGAGTGTCGTCATCGGCCCCGAGCAACGCCCGTGGGGCGTCCTGGGAGTACACGCCGACGTCGAGCATAAATTCACGCTCGACGACACCAACTTCATCCAGGCCGTCGCCAACCTGGTGTGGGAGGCGGTTCAGCGCGAGGGCAACGAACGAAGGTTCCGCGCGCTGGTCAGCGCTTCGGCGAACATTGTCTGGACGACGAATGCCGCCGGTGAGGTCGTCGAGGATTCGCCGAGCTGGCGGAGTTTTACTGGACAGACGTACGAGCAGTGGAAGGGATGGGGCTGGCTCGACGCGGTGCATCCGGATGACCAGCACCGAACGGCGACTGCCTGGCGAAACGCGATTGAGAGCGAATCGCCGCTGACCGTCGAGCACCGCGTTCGACAGGGTGACAATGGCTGGCGCTGGATGGAAGTGCGCGCCGTCCCGTTGACGGAATTCGACGGCACCGTCCGCGGTTGGGTTGGCATGAACGTCGACATCTCGGAGCACAAAGAGTCTGAACTGCGGTTGCTTCACCAGGCAGAGATCGTCGAATCATCGCGGGACGCGATCATCGGCAAGACGCTCGACGGGACGATCACCAGTTGGAACCCGGCGGCAGAATTCCTCTACGGCTACACGGCGGAGGAGATGATTGGCCAGTCCATCTCGCGGCTGATTCCCGACGACCGCCCCAACGAGCTCGCCGAAATTCTCGAGAAACTCACCAGTGGTGAGGCGATCCACCACCACGAGACGATGCGCCGCTGCAAGGACGGAAGCATGCGGGACGTGTCGCTGACCATCTCGCCGATCCGCGACCCCTTCGGCACGATCATCGGCGCATCGGCCATCGCGCGCGACGTCACCGAGCAGAAAATACTGGAATGGAGCCTGGAGGAGGCGCGTCGCGCCGCGGAAGTGGCCAACGAAGCCAAGAGTGTTTTCCTGGCGAACATGAGCCACGAGATTCGCACGCCGATGACGGCGATCCTCGGCTACGCCGACGTGTTGATTGCGCAGCTTGATGATTCCGATGCGCAGGCCTGTGTCCGCACGATCAAGGAGAACGGAGCCTATCTGTGCGACATCATTAACGACATCCTCGACCTCTCGAAAATCGAATCGGGCAAGATGACGGTGCGCTCGGAATCGACTTCGCTGATCAAGCTCCTGGCCGACGTGCGCTCGTTGATGAACGTGCGGGCCACCGAGAAAAGCCTGACCCTGTCGGTGGCGTTCGACGGCGAAGTGCCCGACCCGGTCGTTACCGACTCTAAGCTGGTGCGGCAGGTACTGGTGAACCTGATTGCCAATGCGATCAAGTTCACCGAGCGCGGCGGGGTGCAAGTTTGGTGCAAGTGCATCAAGCGCGATCAGCTCATTGAGATCTCCGTCAAGGACACGGGGATCGGCATCGCCGAAGAGGACATGAAGAATTTGTTCCTCCCCTTCGAGCAGCTTGACGACTCGTTCACGCGCACCGCCGGCGGCAGCGGACTTGGACTGGCAATCAGCAAGAAGCTGGTCGAGATGCTCGGCGGCGAACTGACGGTCGAGAGCGAGCGCGGCAAGGGCTCGACCTTCCGATTCACGTTTGCTACCGGTTCGCTTACGCAGTCCGAATGGACGGAACCTGAAGCGGCCGACCTGCAAAGGCTGAGTGATGGGATCGAACAGGCGCCGCTGCCCACGCTCGACGGCCGGATTCTGGCGGCCGACGATCGACGCGAGATCCGGTTTTTGGTTCAGGCATTCTTGGAGAGCGCCGGCGCGGAACTGGAATTGGTAAACAACGGTGAAGAAGCCTTGGAGGCCTACCAGCGGAGCGTCGCCGAAGGGCGCCCCTTCGACGCCATTCTGCGCGGCATGCCGATGCCAGGCGTCGGCGGACTCGACGCCGCTCGTACGTTGCGCGCGGAGGGATTCCGCGGGCCGCTCATCGCCCTGACGGCCAACGCGATGAGCGGCGATCGAGACAAGTGCCTGGACGCCGGCTGCGACGACGTCGTCACCAAGCCGATTGACCGGCAGGAGTTGGTCGAAACCATCGCGCGCCGCTTGGAGCAGGACGACGCCGACGAAAGCCCCGCCACGGGCTTGACCATTCTGTGCGTGGACGACTCCGAGGATACCGGTCGCTTACAAAAGATGCTTTTGGAACGCATGGGGCACCAGGTCGCTACGGCCAAGAGTGGCCACGAAGCGATGGAAATCCTCAACGAGATGACGCCCGACGTCGTAATCCTGGATCTTGGCCTGCCGGAAATGTCGGGAGACGAGTTGTTGTCGCAGCTCAAGGTCATGCCGGCGCTGGCCAGGTGCAAGTTTGCCTGCCTTACCGGCCGCGGTGAGGACGAGGTCGACTGGCAAACGATGGGCTTTGACTGCTACCTGCAAAAGCCGGCCGACATCAGCGAAATCGATCGCATCGTTCGCCTGATCGCCAGGTAGACATCTCGCGCGCCGGCCCCAGCGAAGCATGGTTCCCGGTTCGTCGCGTGCGGCAGCCCAGCGCGGCAAATGGCAGCGCGGGATTATTCGTCGATTGCGGGCGGCAAACCTCAGCGAAGCGGTTCGCACGCGGTCACGGCAAAAAGGCTCCGCGCCAGGCCGGATTGCATCTACACTAGTTGGGAAGTAGCGCGGGTCAGACAGGACGAGCGCGGGAATCTGTACCGTGCCCGTGTGCCTCGCTAGACGTTTGTACTCGCCGTTGTCCTCAACCGCCCTGCTCTGCTGCGCGACACGATCTACGGGAGACCAACAGCATGCCCTCAGACAACGTCTCACGGCGCACGTTCATCAAGGCTAGCGCCGCGGCGGGAACCGCCGCCAGCGTGTGGACCACAACGTCGGCCAAGGCCGCCCGGGCGAACCAGCGGTTGCGGATCGGCGTGATCGGTGCCGGCAATCGCGGCTTCAACACGCTCACCAAAACGCTGGTCGGCCTGCGCGCGTTGGGCCGCAACATCGACGTGGTCTCCGTGGCCGACGTCTATTCGGTGCACCGCGATCGGTTCACCGATTTCGTCCACGAGAAGACCGGCGTCACGCCGACGGCGCACGTCGACTTTCGCGAGCTGGTCCACGATCCGAACGTGGACGCGGTGGCCATCGCCACGCCCGACCACTGGCATGCGACCCAAACGATCGAGACGCTCGAGGCCGGCAAGCCGGTCTATTGCGAAAAGCCGATGACGCACACTATCGACGAAGGCCGGCGGGTCGTGGCGGCGTGGAAGTCGAGCGGGCAAGCGCTGCAAGTCGGCGTGCAAAGCACGAGCCTGCCGGTTTGGGACATGGCCCGCGAGATGATCGAGTCGGGCAAGCTCGGAAAGATCGTGCAGTTTCAGACCGAAAGTGCGCGGAACAGCAAGTTCGGCATGTCGCGCCACAACGTGATCACCAAGGAGATGACGCCCAAGACGGTCGACTTCCGTCGGTTTCTGGGTGTGGACGAAGGGCTGGCGCCGGAAATGCCGTTCGACCGGGCGACGTTCGGCCAATGGCGCTGCCTCTGGCCGTTCGGCTACGGCATGTATTCCGACCTGTTCGTGCATCGCGTGACGGGCATGCTCAAGGCGACCGGGCTGCGGATGCCGGGCCGGGTGGTCGGAGGCGGCGGGATCTTTCTGGAGTACGACGACCGAGAGGTGGCCGACGTGGCCTCGATCATCGCCGACTTTCACGAAGGCGTGCAAGGCTTGGTCAGCAGCACGATGGTCAGCGAGGAACGAAAGCTCGACCACTTGATTCGCGGCCATCACGGGCTGCTACGGTTCGACCAGAACTGCTCGGGCAATAGCGGCAAAGGCACGTTCGAGTTCGTGCCGGAGCGGCGGCAGGTCACGCTTGACGCGGACGCGAAGCAAAAAACGTTCGAGGCCAAGACCGACCGCAACATCGTGATGATGCACATGGGCAACTGGCTCGACGCGATCGAAGCCGGCGACCCGGCGCTGGTGAACAACGATCCCGAGTTGGCGGCCGCGGCGGTGATGCTGGTCAACCTGGCGGTGCGGAGTTATCGCGAAGGCAAGGTGTTTCACGTCGACGCGTCGGGCAACGTGGGCGATGGCGACAGCAGTTGGGCCGACAACTGGGAGCGGATGTCGCGGAAGCGGGCCAAGCCGCGCCACGTGCCGGGTTGGAACGCGGGCGACACAGGGAGCGTGCTCTATCCGCCCGAGTACCAGAAGCTGGCCGGACCGTGGATCGACGGCAAGCCGCCAGAGGCGTAGCGGCGAGCGGCGCGGCGTCGTGCCGGTTTGTATTAGTCGCGCGCGAAAGTGGGCGCGTTGGTGGGCGAAATTCGACGGGGTCGTGATTGCGCATGGGACAGTTCTTGTTGGCTACTGACCGGGCCCGGCTGGCGACGGCGTTTCGGCTGGCGACGTTGCTGGCGGTGATGGCGTCCGGGGCAGCGTTCTCGCGGGCGGCCGAGGTGGCCGACGAACCGTTTCCTGGCCAGCGGAGCGAGGATGCGTTGCGCGGCGAGGGCTTTACGCCGCTGTTCGACGGGACGTCGCTCGAGGCGTGGGACGTTCGGCCGTGGCACCAGGGGCATTGGGTCGCGCGCGACGGCGTGATCGACTACGACGGGCAAGCGCGAAACACCCGACAGCAGGACGCGTCGCTGTGGACGCAGCGCGACTTTGGCGACTATCAGCTCTACGTCGAGTGGCGGTTGCCGGCCAAGCCGACGATGAAGCCGCACCCGATCGTGCTGTACAACGGCGACTTCTTGATGCGCGAGGACGACCCAACGCAACGGGTCACACGGCCGCGGCTCGATGCGGGCGACAGCGGGTTGTACTTTCGCGGCAGCAAGAAGTGTCAGGCGAACATCTGGAGCCAGGAGCTTGGTTCCGGCGAGATCAACGGCTATCGGACCGACAAACGGATGCCACCCGAGGTGCGGCGGGCGTGCATCCCGATCACAAAGGCCGACCGACCGCTGGGCGCGTGGAACGCATTTCTGGTGACGCTGCGCGGCGACGGCATCACGATCGAGCTCAACGGCCAGAAGGTGGTCGACGTGGCGCACTTGCCCGACTTGCCGCCGAGCGGACGGATCGCGCTACAGCACCATGGCGACGCCGTGCAATTCCGCCGAATCTGGATCAAGGCGGTTGATTGAGTTAGGTCGCGCGGCTCCGTTGGCGATTGTGTCACAGGCGAGATTGCGTGTCGCCTGCGCAGAGCGCCGTGTCGATCTGTGTTCGCGTCGCTCCGATCGGCTCGTGCAGCACGGCGTCGGCCAATCGAGTCCAAGTCGGTCAATTCGCGGGCGATGATGACCAGCTTCGCCCCGGCCGACCCAGGACATCGCCTCAAGGACGCTGCAACGCTTCTGGCTCGCAGCCAAACTTCGCATGGCGTCGCGCACGACGGGCGGAGATTCACGACGGCGCGGACGCAATTTCTGCGCACCGCTTCAAACTGCAAGCAAGGTCACGGGGGTTATGCGTTTGCGTACGGGAGAGCCATGTCTTACGACGTGCCCGCACCGTTACCGGAGGCTCAAGTCGCCCGACCGAGTCTTGTTCTTGTGTCGAACCGAACGCGCTAGCTGCCGAGGCCGAACGGACAAGGCTCGCAGCGGTCGACGGGCACGGTGCGCGAGAGTTGTACGCGGCAGCACGCGACGAGTTCAAAGCGCAATCGTTCGAACTCGGCTTTGGAGGTCAAGCGTGCCCAACAGTGGCAGGACGAGAGTTCGGATTGTCGCAACTGGGCTCTTCGTAGACAATACGCGTGGCAACGGATTCCAGAGACAGGCGAACACATGGCTATCATCGAGCGCGACCCTTGGCGAATGCAGTATTTCGAGTCAGTCCCGTGTCCGTCAGACGTTTTTATACCGACCGAGGACGGGGACTCGTACGCACTGTATCCCCAGTTTCGGTGGATCTATAACAAATTGTCATTGGCCGAAAGCCAAGGCTTGGTTTGCGGCTTGCATGGCATGTCTCCGTCGAGTTTCCCCGTGTTCAGCAAGCCGGTCTACAACATGCGAGGCATGGGCACGGGAAGCCGTGTGTTGCGAACCGACAAGGAGTATGAACGCAATCAGCGACCAGGTCACTTCTGGATGCCGCTGTTTGAGGGTGAGCACGTCAGCACCGACGTCGCGGTCGTCTCCGGCCAACCGCGATGGTGGCGTCACGTTGTGGGCCAACCTATCGGCGAAGGCAAGTTCGACTACTGGACCGTGTTGGGCGAGTCTCGACCAGAGATTGAATCGTATTGCGGACGCTGGCTCGAGGAGCATCTGGCTGGCTACACCGGGATGGTCAACCTGGAAACCATCGGCGGGCGCATCATCGAAGTGCATTTGCGATTTGCCGATCAATGGCCAGACTTGTACGGCGAGCGTTGGGTGGACGCGCTTGTAAAGCTGTATGTTGATAAAGTGTGGGAGTTTGATGACGCTGAGCGTAGGGACGGCTACAGCGTTGTTCTGTTCGGAGCGCACGGCGTTGAATACCGGCATCCCGCGCCGTCGCTGGTGGATCGACTGCTCGATCAGTCGGAGATATCAAGCATTCAGATCACGTTCCATGAGGGCAAGCCACCCGCGCTGCATGCAATGCCGCCAGGCGGTTTTCGCTTGGCGATTGTCAATAGCTGGGACCTCGACGCTGGCTTCGCCGCTCGCGAAGAGCTGGCATTGGCTTTTTGGTCGGCGCAGAAGCTAATTCGACGGCGCGGGCGGGGCGGCGCCGCAAAGTGAGAGTTGACTCTTGAGCGAAAACACCATGGCGCTGACGGTCCGTCGCGAATTTCCTCATGAGGTCGAGGAGATTGAGAACGTCTTTATCCGGATGAGCGATGGCTGTCGCATTGCGGCTCGGTTGTGGTTGCCGTCGTCGGCCCGCAACTCGCCTGTGCCGGCCATTCTGGAGTATATCCCTTATCGTAAGCGCGATTTCATGCGAGCGCGCGACGAGCCGATTCATCGATACTTTGCCGGCCACGGCTACGCGGCTATTCGAGTTGATCTGCGCGGTTCAGGAGACTCCGAGGGGGTGTTGTTGGACGAGTACGCGCCCCAAGAACATTGCGATGCCTTGGAGATCATTGAATGGCTGACCGAGCAACCGTGGTGCGACGGAAATGTGGGCATGATGGGCATCTCGTGGGGTGGCTTCAATGCTCTGCAGGTGGCAGCGCTGCAACCGCCGGCTCTCAAGGCAATCATTACGCTTTGCTCTACCGACGACCGATACACTGACGACGCACATTACATGGGAGGCTGCCTGCTAAACGAGAACATGCAATGGGGATCCATCTTGATGACCTACAACGCCCTGCCACCCGACCCACGATTGGTGGGTCAGCGGTGGAGGTCGATGTGGTTTGAGCGTCTGGATAGTGCCATCGCCTTTCCCGAATTGTGGATGCGCCATCCGTGGCGCGACGACTATTGGAAGCATGGCTCCGTGTGCGAAGACTACGCCGCGGTCACGTGTCCTGTGTATGCCATCGGGGGCTGGGCGGATGGCTACAGCAACGCCGTGCTGAGGTTGGCGGAGCATCTCACGTGTCCCCGCAAGGCGTTGATAGGCCCATGGGCCCACGTTTTTCCGCACAACGGCGTTCCGGGGCCAGCGATCGGCTTTTTGCAGGAGGCACTTCGGTGGTGGGACCATTGGCTGCGGCACCAAGACACGGGCGTCATGGACGAACCGCTGTTGCGCGTTTGGATGCAAGAAAGTGTGCCACCCCAGCCGCAGTACGAGCTGCGTCCCGGCCGTTGGGTAGCGGAGAACAGTTGGCCGTCCTCGCGCCTCGCTCGCCAGCGGTGGCATCTCAACCCAGGCCGCTTGGAGACTCACTCCAGCCAAAGCGTTGGATTGTCGTTTTCCTCGCCGCAGTCAACCGGTATTGCCAGTGGCGAATGGTGTGCTTTTGGCGCTGACGGCGAGATGCCGATTGGGCAGCGACTCGATGACGGCCGTTCGCTCACGTTCGACAGCCATCCGCTGGACGAGCCCTTGGAGATTCTCGGGGCGCCAACGGTCGAACTGGAGTTGGAGGCTGACTCGCCAGTGGCCACCGTCGCCGTAAGGCTGAATGAAGTCGCTCCAGATGGAACATCGTGTCGAGTGACCTACGGGCTGTTGAATCTTTGTCACCACGAAGGACACGAGCATCCACAGGCGCTGGTGCCAGGACGGCGCTACCGCGCTATGGTGCGGCTCAACGACATTGCTCATGCATTCCGGCCCGGCTATCGGCTGCGGGTGGCGATTTCCAGTTGCTATTGGCCAATCGCGTGGCCGCCCCCAGAGGAAGTGCGGATCACCGTTTATTCGGGGACGAGCACGTTACATCTTCCGATCCGCCCGCCCAGCACGACGGATGCCAATCTGGCTGCGTTCGAGCCGCCGGAGGCAGCCGATGGTCCGGCGCAGAAGCTAATGCGGCCATTGCCGTTGCGACGAACCGTTGAATTGGATTTGCCGACAGGCGAGCTCGTATACACCCTGGCCAGCGACGGGGGCGAATTTGACGGGCATGCTCTGGCTCGCCTGGAAGACATCGAAATGGATCTGGGCTACTCGTTCGTCAAGCGGCACCGCATCGCCGACGGTGATCCGCTCTCGGCGAAGACCGAGGTCGTGCAGTCTGCACAGATGCGACGGGAGAATTGGTCGGTACGCGTCGAGAGCAACGCACAACTAGTTGCCCAAGCCGATGCCATGCACTTTACTGCAGAGCTTAGGGCAAGCGAGAACAACGAAACGGTCAAGACTCGCACGTGGAATGTCCGTGTGCCACGACAGTTGTTCTGATAACGGGCGGCTGCTAGGTTGCAAGTCTCGCCTGTGCCGCTTCAAGAATCATCTCGAACACCTGCGGATACTCCTTACCGGCGAACCGCGCCATGTGCGCAAGTTTCGCGTCAGGGTCCCAGGCGGGATTCGGGTTGACCTCCATCAATGCGATCTGTCCATCCGCGCGGGCTCGCAGGTCGAAACGGGCGTAATCCTGGCACTGTAATCGGTCGAACAAAAGCATTGCGTCGCGGCGCATTGCGGTGACTGCCTCGGGAGCCAAGTCGGCGGGTACGATCTTCGTTGCACGCCAGTACGGCGACGATGGATCCGTTTTGGATTCGTATCCCAAAATTGGCGGCAGTTCCGCTGGAAGATCATGGAAGTCGACCATCAGTGGCGGAAGCTCAACGAAACCGCAGCCAGGATTGCCAATCAGCGCCATGCCGTATTCCGGGCCGGGCAAATACTCCTGCACTAAAACATCGCAGCCAAGTTGTTCGCGCAACTGACCGACATAGGCCCTCGCCTTGGCCGCGTCGTGCACGACAGATTGCTGCGTGATGCCGACACTGCCGTCAGCCCGATTTGGTTTGATCAGTGCGGGGTACTGGAAATCCTGCAAGATGTCCAAATCAGAACCGCGAGCCAAAAACAGTTCGCGAGGAGTTGCAATGCCCAGCGACTCCGCAACCAGACGTACGAGGCCTTTGTCGTAGCACAGAGCGATGCAGGCGGGCGTTGCGCCACTGTAGGGAATTCCCAGTATTTCCAGCAGTGCCGGTACGTGGAGCTCAAGCGTCGCAACGTTGCGGAAGCCGGTGTCACACAGATTGAGCACAAACTCCGGCGGATTGTTCAGCACGCGGTCGAGGAGAGTTTGGTGATCATGCAGGATGTCGAACTCATATTGGGAAAGGCTCGAAACTGCTGAACGCATCGCCTCATGGTACTGCAAGTCCAAGTCACCGTATTGACCGTCAGGCTTGGTAGCGTCAGTCAACTGGTGATCGCCCGTCAGAACACAGACACGTCGAAAGCGGGTCATATGAACACCGGTGAGGTTAGCCATCAATCAATCGACCTGAGAAAAAACAGCAACGCTTACAGCCCATCTCGGCCACCCGGTTGACTGCAAGTTGTAAGGATCCCCAGGACGAACAAGCGGCCTGGCAAATCTGTACCGATGGGTATTCGTCTGCTTGGAATTTGACTGTCCGCTCCCGAGTCCTGCAGTCCTCGAGGCGGATACAGCACGTGGTAAGTTCAATGGCCAAAAGCAGCAGTCCGTCAAATGCTGAAGCCTGCCCGCGAGGATTTCGAAACTCAAGCCGCAAACTCTTCGACTATCACAGCACTCGTGGAAGTTTCACCTGAACGGCCATATCTTACGCGAATCCTCATCGATCGCCACCGATTTCGTGCCGGCCTGACTCGAACCGGCGGCGGATACCGCGGCCGACTTCACCGCAAGGACGACAGCCATCACGGCCAGCGACGGGGCGGACGCCGAGGCGTCGCTGGAGGTACCGGCCCTGGGGCTTGTCGGCCGCTAAACCGGCGACAGCATACTGATCGGAAGCGACGATCCTTCGTGCTTGGCGTGAATACCCTTGCCCGACACGCTTACGTTTCGGCCGAGCCAAGCGCGGCGTCGATTTGCGACAGCGTCGCGCCGATTGGTTCGTGCAGCACGGCGTCGGCCATCGAGTCCAGGTCGGTCGGATCGCGGTTGATGATGACCAGCTTCGCCCCGGCCCGTTTGGCCAGTTCCGGCAAGCCGGCGGCCGGATGCACGACCAGCGAAGAGCCGATGGCCAGAAACAGGTCGCTCGTCTGGGACAGCGCGATGGGCTCTTCCAACACGTCGGCCGGCAGCGCCTGACCGAACGAGACGGTAGCGCTCTTCAACCGACCGCCGCACTTCTCGCAAGGCGGAACGGCCTGTTGCGCGCGAAATGCTTCGATCAACGGCACCGGCTCGAACCGTGCATTGCAGTCGACGCACACGATCCAGCGTGCCGTGCCGTGCAGCTCCAAGACGCGCCGGTTGCCGGCGTCTTGGTGCAGTCCGTCGATGTTCTGCGTGATCACGGCCGACACGCGGCCGGCCTGTTCCCAACGGGCAATCGTCTGGTGGCCCGCGTTAGGCTCGGCCCGCAGAAAGTCGCCGGCGGCTTCTGCTTTTTGGCGCCAGTATTCGAAACGGGCCTCGGCCGACGCCAGGAACTCATCGTAGTAGACGGGCTGATTCTTCGACCACACGCCGCCGGGCGAGCGAAAGTCGGGGATGCCGCTTTCGGTACTCATGCCGGCGCCGGTGAAGATCACGGCGCGCCGGGCATTGGCCAGCCAGTTTGCCACGCGCCCGATGGTCGACGTTGCGGCTTGCGACATGTTGGCCTCCCGTGCATTGTCGGTCCGCGGCGTGTTGTGGAGCGTTCCGACGTGCCCGTGGTCGCGCGCCGCGAAGTGATTTGCGTGGCGCGCCGGTATTTCCACGGTCGTGACGACCGCACATGCAACCGTGTGCCTGCGACGTGGGCGGGCCGTAACAACCCGCGTCCGCCAGCCATTACTCTTGCGATAGTTTCTCGATCAGAAAATTCTCGATCGAACCGTACTTCGCGTCTTTCTGACCCGGATAAGAGACGACGGCTTCGAGTCCGGCCTCGTCCATCCGCTTGGCCAACTGCACGCCGTACATGGCCGAGTGTGTCGGATCGGCTTCGACCTGACCGACCTTGGGCGCCTTCTTCTGGCTCGGATAGTCCAGGTAGATCGGCGGATCGTCCTTGGTAACCAGTTCGATGGGCGAGTACTCTTTGATCCAGGGTAGAACCTTTTCGCGGTTGGCGATCAGCAGGTCGAACTCTTCGGCGCGGCTGCGGCCCGGCTTGGCGAATCCGAAAGCGTGGCCGCCGTAGATCGAGTTGGGAATCCACTCCCGCAGCTCCTTGGGATCGAGCGACGTTTGCGCGCCGAGCACCGCGGCACACGTCAAGCGCGACGACTGGCGCGCGATCGGGTCGTCGCTTTCCGGATCGGCCAGGTCGTCGTGCAGCGCCAGCCACAGCGACGTGCAGGCTCCGGCCGATCCGCCGGTGGCGCCGACCCGTTTTGGGTCGAGGTTCCACTCTTTTGCTTTGGAGCGCAGGGTTTGCAGCGCGCGGGCCGCGTCGTGCAGACAGCCCATCACCGGCGGCTCAACATTTTGAGCCATCGCCTGTTCGATGAAGCGATAATTGATGGCGGCCACGGAGATGCCGGCGTCGAGAAATGGCTTGATGCTGCCTGTGCCGTAGCGCGACTTGTCGCCGCCCCGCCACCCGCCTCCGTGGATCAGCAGGACAAGCGGCGTGGGCTCGTCGGATTCGGCTTGCCAGAAATCGAACTTTTGCCGCGGCGAGTCGGTGCCGTATTCGAAGTCGGCCACCGTCGGCGTGGGGCGGTTTGCCTGGTTGCGTTTTTTGCCCTTGGCCTGCGCCAAGACTAGCGTCGGCGAAACGACCAGCAGCGCGAAAATCACAAAGCGATGAATCATTGCAAAACGTTCCTGGGGTTGGGTTGGGTCGGTGGCGCGGGGCGACTCGGCAACTGCCGGCTGACGAGAACCGGCGCTGGCGGCCGCGCGCGGGTTACTTCGGCAACTCGCCGTCATGTTCGGTGCAGCGGACGTGCCCGCCTATCCTCAGCGATGGCCACTCCACCGTCAAGCAAATCGCTCGCCACGGCCGCGGCGCCGCGATCGCCGCGCGTCACGAAGCTGGCGGGTAGTCCGTTTCTGCCGGCGGCGGATGAGTTGGCACCGCAACGCCATCTCGATCCGCTGCCCCGCTTCGGATCCGCCCGGCAGCCAGAAGCGGTGGCTTGGACGTTGCCGACTAGGGATATCGCTCCGGGGATTATCGCGGCCGCTGGGCGTCAACGCGGGGCGCGTAAGTGTAGCTTCTCAAGCCGCTTACGGTGTTTCCGGCCCGCCGCTCGGTCGACGCGGCCAAGTTAGGATTGTGGCAAATCATACGGACCACGTGCGGAACCGACAGGTATCATGGGGGTTTAAGTAGAGATTGGCCACTCATATCGATCCGGTCGGCCCAGCTGCCGCGAATCGACTTCGCGGCAACACCTCCAAGCGGCGGGAAACGTGGTCTAAAAAGGAACAATGGCCGCGGGTATTCACGGTTCCGCGGGCGAACGGCCGAACCGAATATCCCATCTATGTGATCCTGTCTACGTTGGCCGCGATGACCACCACTGATCCGAGTTGGAATTGCCTCGAGACAATCTACGCGACCGACCTGGTTTACGTGCCCGATTGTTGGAAGCTCTGCGGCGACGCCCATTGCTGCAACTTTGCGCGCCACAAGTCGAAGTTTCGGGTCATGGCGCGTACGCACTCGCAAGAGATTCCTCTGCTACCTGGCGAGTTCGAGTATATGAACTCGAAGGGGTGGCTGGCCCAGTTCGGCGACTTCGACCATAACGTGGTCAAGTACGAACTGCCGAGCGTTACGCTGCGGGCCGAGTCGATCATCAGTCGCCGGCCGAATTGCGCGTGTGATCACGCGACACGCCCGCTGATCTGCCGCCTGTACCCGCTGATGCCGGTGTTTGACCTCGCCGGGCGATGCATCGGCACGGAGCGATTGGGGATCTACGAGGAGTTGGAAGATCTGGCCCAACAGGTGACGGCCTGTGAACTGCGGTCGCTGCCGTTCGAGCAAATGACCGACTTCCTTACGATCACCACCGCGCTGGGCAGCGTGCCGACGTTTCTCTACTACCTCGAAGCCTATCGGCTGACCAAGGCCCACGTGCGCGAGCGGGTTGCGGCGGCGATGGGTGAGGATCGCAACGCATTTGCGACGTTCGAGGCACTCTTTCTCCGTCGCCGGGCGGTGGATCACTCGGTCCTCAAGCCGCAACTCGAAACGCTGTATCAGACGTTCGCGAGCCGCTTCGGCGCATCGTTCGTCGAAGCAATGAACGGCACGACGACGGCGGCGTGAGGGAGTAGGGGTTAGGGGCTAGGGGTTAGGGGCGCGAGGCTGGAGGATTCGGGCTAAGATCCTCGCGGCGGATTCTCAAGATCGGAGGTGGAAAGCCGCCGCTTTCGCCACTCAAGTATTTCCAGCGCGCTATGAAGTGCACAAAGACTCGTGTGGTCACGCAGCCACTCAAGCCCGTCCGTGAGCAGTAATTGCTCGACATCGGCTAGCTCGTTCTTCATTGATCGTGCATCCGCATGTTGCTTCCACCAATAATCTTCCGCAATGGGCCTTCGGCCAAGTAGACGATCCAGAAGTGTTGTCCGCGGCGTCCGCAAGAAACCGAGTCTTTTCGATAGTAGATCAAACAGACAATCGTACGAATGCGGTTCGTCCGTTTGCGCGGGAAGCGGCTTAGGTGTGTATTCAGGATTGAAGACGCCCAGGTTCACAGTGAACATTCCTGAGAAGCTTTTTGTTCCTACTTGAAACTCGATGATCTGCGTTGAGACCGTGCCTTCATGCGGAACGACACGCCGAAACGTGCGGTGGTCGCCAGGCACAAAGTCGTAGTTTGCGAGCTTTGGTGCAGTTTCCGAGCGAAGCTGACGGTCGAACTCTCGAAGACGTGGTTTCGGCATCTCAGCACAATGGCGGCGAGAAATGGATAGCTGTTGCGCTCGGTCCTTACGTTCAGTTTAGTGGCGTCGCGGAACGAAGACAGGATTCGAGGGATTCCTGACGACTTGCGCGTCTGTTTGACTTTGCGCGAGGCACGCGCCGAATAGGCCTCCGTTATGCAGAAGAGCTGTCAGTGACTAGACGGTGATCTTTCCGCTGAGATAACCGGAAACGAGTTCGGCAAGTGTGTTAGCCTTCTGCTCGTAATCATGATCGATCGGATAATACGCCCAGATTCCAGGCAGGTTGGCACGGTATCCAAACAGAATCCCGTCAACGCCGGCACGTCCCACCTCAAGAAAGCCAGACTCCCAATGCTCGGCGATTTCACTGGATGGATAAATGATCATCAACTGCGACACTTCGTCCCTGCAACCGTTTTCGACCCAGTCCGAAGAGAAATAATCCGCACACGGGTACTGGCACAGGTTAGGGGGTACGAGCATTTCACGCGGGCCTGCGGTAGCGAAGTCGAATTTCCGCCCATTCTCAAAGGAACGCCATTATAGGCAAGTGCTCTCTGGCACGAACATGGTGCACTTCAGTCTTGGCCTGTTCCCTGCGGCCCGGAGGCGTAAGGCGCAAGCGTGTTCAGGTTTCTGAGCGCAGAAAGTGGCATACGCCAAACAGCGTCAACGCCCGCTGTGCCGCCCGCCCTTGAACGTAACTCCTGCACTGCAACGGGCTAAAACGGCCCTTCGCGACAGCGTGCTATACTTCGAGCGTGAACCTGCGCGTCACGTGCACCGCATTCCAGGCCACGCCCCATGAACAGCCCTCGATTCACACCCTGGCGGGTAACGAGTTGGATTTGCGCGGGCATTCTGGCGATCAGCGTGCTGCTGTGCATCGTCATCGCGGGCATCAAGAGTGTCGGGTTGACCGGCGTGACCATCACGGCGCTTGACCCGGCCAACGAGCCCAAGGATCCCGTGCTGCCGCTGGTCAATCAGCACGAGGCTTTGCCTGACTACGAACTCGCGATCGTCCGCAAGACGGATGGCACGATTCGACTGGGAACAAAGCCGGATACGTCCGCGGCGAAGGGCCTTCACTGGCAGATCGACGATCCGGTGAGTGTGGCCGACATTGCCAGCTTGCGGCTGACGGAACAAGACAAGATCGTTTCGGACGTGCTGGCTGAAGTGCAGGTACGCGGTCGTTCGGTCGACGAGAACGGCTACCGCTTCGAGTTCGAGAAGCAGCGATCCGTTGGCGTCGGCGTCGAAGCATTCTTTAAAACGCCGATCGGATTGGCGATTCTCACGGCCGTGGTCTTGGCCGTCCTGGTGATCATCTTCTCGCAGATCTAGCTGCCGTCGGGTGCGGGGCTAGGGAGTAGGGGTTAGGGATTCGGGATCAGGGGCCCGAGGCGTGAGGAACTTGGGGCTAGGGACTTGGGGTGTGAGGCTCGAGCTTGAGGCTTTCAGTGAGCAACTCCAGGCCAACCGAAGGGCGATGTGCTGAGTACTCCAATCATCGCACATTCTTGGACCGTTGTGTTGGGTAGCGACTTATGCGACGGAGAAGCGTACTTGCGGCCATCGTGCCTAGTCCAATAGCACTAAGAAACAGTGAACTCGGTTCTGGTATCGTTACCAACCACGCTTCCGTATCGCCTGCGGGATTCGTGCCGGAGCCGACGATACTTAGACCGTCGTAGGAAACTGCGCGAGCTTCATTGAGAGTCCACTCTTCGAGGCCGTTTACTCCGCGCCGCACTAAATAGTCCTTCAAGTCGACCATGCCAAGTGTCGGTGTCCAAAGGAACGCTCCCGTAGGGCTTCGACCGACAATCGTATTGCCATCGGAAGAAACATCGACGGTAGGAAAATGAAATGGAGAAAGGAAAGCGCTGCCGATCGCGACCATCCCAGAACTGCTGGTCCAGCGAAAAACCTGTGGTGTCGTGTGGCTACCACCTCCGCTACGGCCGACTACCACACTGCCATCGGAGGAGGTCGCGGTCGCAATGCTGAACGTGGCGTCGGGCAACACACCTAGCCCTACCATGCCGTCAGCACTTGTCCAACGAAAGGCCTCTCGTCGCGTGGCAGTCCACCCATATCCGACAATCACCTTTCCATTGGCGGACACGCCGCGTGCAACGCTTCTCGTCTCGCCGCCAGGCAGGTCGCCAAGCCCAATCCCGCCCTGGGATGTCCACATTACTGCATGCACCGTGCCACCTACGCTTGCGAATCCGGCGATCGTGTCACCGTTTGCAGAAATGCCAGTAGCCTGTATGCCCGAAAGGTTTGGCGGATTGGGCAGCAGAGTCATTCCACTCGCAGTCGAAAGAAACGGACGGGTGCCCCAATTTCCGACGATCATGGCACCATCTGAGGAAACTGCGGTTGCAGCGTAATCCAGATCCCGGTCGGGAATTACGGGCAATGCCGTCATTCCGACCGAACTAGTCCAACGAAATGCTCTCTTGCCCGTTTGCGCGCCGGACGCGTTGCTGTAGCCGACAACGACGCTTCCGTCGCCTGAAATATCCCAGGCAACACTGAATGACAACCCGCCGGGCAGATCACCAAGTGCCTGGAATGAAACGGACGAACCTTGAATGGGCTCGCCAATGGCTATTACTACGCACAAAGCGATCGCGACGCGGTACTGCGGCGCTGTCGCGTGTCGACTCAGCAATACGCGGCGGCTCAATCGCATAAACCTAATAGCCTTCAAGTACGAACGCGAAAACCGTTCCAAGCGATGACCAGCATGCACGCGGTGACCATCAGCAGCATTGCCGAAGGCTCGGGGACGATGACGGGCACGTCCGAGTCAAGCCGAATACTGCCGCGCACCCATCTGTGAAGTTCCTCGTTATCGTATTGCACGAAGTCGACGGCGAATTTGGTCAACTCCGTCTCGTTGAATTCCGCTTCGTAGACAGTAAACTCTCCCGTCAGCCTATTGTTGCCTCTTCCGTTTGCTGCGAAATCCAAGCCTGGCTGGTGGGATTCCTGAAATGGCCAGCGTCGGGCGTGTGGGTAATGTCCGGGAAACGGAAACAGAGCAAGGCGACCGACGATCGTAAGCTGCCACCATTCGTTGGCGGATTCGACGCTGAGCCTGGCGGCATTTCCAACTCCACCCTGATTGGGGAAGTTGAAGTACCGAATTCCGCTAAAGGTAAAGCCGTCAGCTTCAGTGACCCACCTCGTCTCGCCTCGCGCGACCAAGCTTGTCGGCGAGCTGGTGTAGTACAGGATATTAGCCGCATTCGATGCCGCTGGAGCGGCAACAATGCAAACCGCAAAGACGCACGCGCGCACTGTTCGCACCTCTAGACTTGATGCAGGGGAACTACCGGGCCTGCGAGAGTCGTGCCCGGGACCAGGCGGAGTAGCTACGAGGCCTTCACTAGCGCTACTTATACTGGTGGGTAGGATGTGCGCCGAAACGTTGGTGATTGTACGTCCAGCTTTAGGGCCATGCAAGCCTCGGGTTCGCGAAGCTGCCGCGGCGCTGTGCGCAAGGCACAGCCCTGGCTCACTTCGCACCTCGACTCCGACTCAACGGGGCAGATTCGCGATCGCAACCACGACAACGACGCACCCTAGGCCGACGACTACCACGTATCCGTACATGCAGAGCTTTCGCCACGGAGTCGCTTCATCCAGGTACAGCGAGTCACGAAAGAGCACGTTCGTGTGATTGAATGCCTTGCCGAAGGACACGCCGGGCTTTCGTCGCTTTGCTGCGCCGACCGAGCCGACAATCACTCCAACAAGGCACGGAATGAACAACAGGCCCAGGATTGTTCCGGCGAAGCGCATCAGGATGTACATGATGTCCGACAACATGGTCCCGCTCTGCGTAGCGGCGGGTGTTGGCCTGGTGGCGGTTATCGCGGCGTAGTGTGCAGTGGAATCGTCGATCCGAGCTGGCTTCTCTCGTCCTTTGCGGACTCAACGGCTAGCAGTTGGCATTGTCATTGAATTCACGCTGCGCAACGCGCGACACGGCCCGGACGACGGCATCCTTGTCGCACGCGTACAAGTCTGAAAAGCTGAATCCGCCGACCTCGAGCAGGTAGAACTTGTGGTCGGCAGTTTCGCAAATATCCATAACCCACACAGGATCCGGCGCGAAATCACATTGCAGAATCGTGTGTGCAAGGGCCACCGCAGCGTCGTCTGCTCCCGCGCGAGCAATCAACGTCTCGCCATCCTTGTACTCCGAGCTGGCAACGATGCGCTGATCGGCAATGACGAAACGCCACTCTTTGTTGATCGATTTCGGTGAGCTAACCACAACGAGCGATTCAACAGGAAACTCGTAGAATGCCATAAACTCAAGGTCTTTCTCGAACGTGTCACGCGACACGAGAAGGCCAGTAAACAGCTTGAGCGGCGAATCGGGGCGAACGAAAATCCGGCCGTCACGACCGAACCGGTCGAACAGTTCCATGGAGCGAGTCGACAAATCGCGAAACGGCAAAAACGCGTGGTCACTGTTCAGCAGGTGTTCACGGTAGTGCGGGAAATAGTGCGAACAGAAGAAGTGATCGACGGTTGCGAATGCACCCGGGCGCCAGAGAGCGTCGCGCTGTACTCGAGTAACCAGGTCGATATCGGCGTGGGCCACCACACACGTACCTGCCGGAAATGCATCGCGGTACGACGACTGCGTGTCGTCCCAACGGTAGGGAGGATTCGGGCGATTGATCGACTTGACCAAGAAGCCGTTGCGCACGACGGCGCCGGCGAGTTCGTCATGGTAGGTGGCAAAGACGCTCGCATCCAGCAACCAGCCGACGCTCATGGGTAACGCCTCCGAACCACGAATACCAGGCGGTGCACCTATCTCACGCGCGCGGAGACCGCTTCCTCGGACAATGAAATTGTGTAACGTTGGCCGCGTTGCACGGTCCAATAAATATCAACCATCTGTTGCGACGTTGACATAAACTGCGTTGTCCTACCTAGCCCCTCACCCCTAGCCCCTACTCCCTCACTCCGCGAACAGCGTATGCGGCACGGTCTTGCCCATCGAGTCGAACGTGTGCGTCAGCAGTACCTGGTAGTTCAGCCCGACGGCCTGCCAGCCCTGACCCAATAAGAACGGAATCACCTTGCCCCCTTTGCCGCCGTGCTTGAGGCCGCAGTCGTCGATCAGCACGATGCTCTGCATGTGCAGGCGGGGCAGCGCCGCCTGAGCCTCGCGCACCGCGTGGTCTTGCGACGGGTCGGGATCGTCCGGGTCGAAGTCCTTCGAGTCGAGCAACAGCAAATCGATCGGCTGGGGAAACTGCTGCAAGAAGGCCACCGAGTCGCCCACCACGTACTCGATCCGCGCCGCGAACGGCGCGGTCTCCTCGCGCGCCACGGCGATCGCCGCGGGGTCGAGGTCGCACGTCCAGAGCCGGCAGTCATATCGTTGGGCGAATTCGGCGAGCAACCGGGTCGACTGCCCGTCGCCGCCCCAGTTGCCTGCGATCCGCAGCGTGCCCGTCTCGACGATGGTCTTGGCGTTTCGGGCGACGGCCAACATCAGCGCCTGGTAGAAGGTGCTCGCGCGGACGCCGAGCACCCCGGCGAACTTGCCGTTGAACCAGGCGTGAAAGTCGTAGACGTCCTTGGGTTGCATGACGGTCCATGCTAACCGGGCAAGTGGCTGTTGGCCAACCGCCGGGGTGCGCGGGCTCGCAGTTACGCAATCCAGGGATCGGCACCCCTGTTAAGCAGGCACGCCCGTGCCGGTTATGGATGGCGTGCTGCTTCCCCGTAAACCGAGGTCGCCATGCAGATTCCCGTCGTCCGTGGTGTTATCGACCGCCGCATCTTGATTAACTACCGAATCGAGCCCACTGTCGTGGAGTCGCTGCTTCCGACTCCGTTTCGTCCCAAGCTCGTTCGCGGATACGGGATGGTAGGCGTCTGCTTGATCCGGCTAAAGCAGGTTCGGCCCCGCCTGTTTCCCAAGGCCGTCGGCGTCGCATCGGAAAACGCCGCGCATCGTATCGCGGTCGAATGGCATGAAAACGGCGAGTTAAGAGAAGGTGTCTTTATTCCGCGTCGAGACACATCATCTCGCTTCAATGCTCTGGTGGGAGGGCGGCTATTCCCTGGCTTGCATCACCACGCTCGGTTTCGCGTGCACGAGCAGAACGGGCACTATAGCGTTTCGATGGACAGCGACGACGATGCAGCACACCTATCCGTCGAGGCTTGCGCTGCCGATGAGCTGTCTGATGGATCGGTCTTCGGATCACTCAGCGAGGCATCGGAATTCTTCCAGCGTGGATCGGTTGGGTACTCAAACACAGCGGATCAAATGGAGTTCGACGGATTGGAGTTGCGAAGCTTCAACTGGAAGGTGACGCCATTAACGGTCGAGAAGGTCGTCTCAAGCTACTTTCAACGGCACGAAGCAATACCTCCGGATTCCATTGCGTTCGATAGTGCTATGTTGATGACGAACATCGAACACGAATGGCATGCACGGCCACCGATTTGTTCGAACTAGCTGAATTGCGTGAACATTCGATGGGCTGCGACTACGCAGGCGTGGCTGCCGAGTTCTCGCCGTCTCCATCTCGGTTGCGGCGGGCTGCGCATCGTCGATCGCCCCCGCATCGAAGCGAACCATCCAGCCGCCGGCCCAACTATTGCTCCCGCACGGTCGGGTTCCCATATTGGCCCGACGGGTCGACGAAGCGAAACCCGGTCTGGGCCCGTTGGATCAGGAACTGATGGAACGGCAACGCCCGAATCGTGACATTCATCGCCTCGGCGAAGTACACCGCAAACGGGTAGACGAACGTCGGCTCGAACCCGGGCCCGTGCTCCCAGGGCGAGGGCGCGAAATCGTCGCCGCCGAGGTAGCCGGTCGGGCGGACTTTAGGAAACAGCAGCATCAGGTCCAACGCGATGCCGCGCAGCGTGTGGTCGCCGTCGACGTAGATGAAGTCCAGGCTCGCGTCTTCGAGCCGGTCGACGACTTCCTTCGTCCGCCCGCGCAGCACGACGCGCTTGTCGCTGGCAAACTCGGTTCGCTGCATGGCTTCGCGGTGGATGGCCTCGAACTGCTCGGTCGAGACGTTGAACGGCTTGTTCCAATCGGGCAGATGGGCCCACGGATCGATCAGGTAGTAGGTTTCGATCGACTCACATTGGGCGAGCATCGCGGCGGCGAACTCACCGCGCCAGACGCCGACCTCCGCCACCCGGGCAGGCCGGACGGTGTTGAAGAACGTTTGCCAGAGGTGAACCCGATCGCGGCAGTTTTGCAATCGCGTTGGGTCGTGCAAATCCATGGCAAGATGCTGGCGGCTTAGGAGGGCGGGCGACTCGTCGCGCCGCTCGCTAATTCGAATGGGCGTCGGGCGGTCGTTCGCAACAACGTAATTCGAACCAACGCTGCGAGCAAGCTACCGCCTTGCGCTCGCGACACGCCCGTGTCCCGTGCCCGTTTGCTGGGTTGAATCCCGCGACGCTGACTAGCATGCTCGCACTAGTGATCCACATCGTCAGCCATGTGCCGGCGAGCGACTTCTAAGTACTGTCTGACTCGTGGCTCGTACTTCGGGTTCAGCCGCGTGCACCGTTCGAAGTCGTGAATGACGCTGCTCGCGTGTGTCTTCATGTGACCCACCCATCCCAGACCTCTAAGGTAGTATCCGTAAGCCGGGTCGTCCGCCTCCTCGACTGTGCAAGACACAAACGGCTGCACGCCTTCAACATCATAGAGGACAAAGTACCCGGCATCGCGAAAAGCGGCCTCGTCCGGTACGGAGAAACCACACTGGCGCGCAAGCTCGTGCAGATGTTCAGCAGTAAAGCGATCAGACTCGCGCCTGGCGGTGTATGGAAAGGTTGACTCGACCGGCAGCGCTTCTCCGCGAGTCTCGAAGACCCAGCGTCCGCCGTCATCCATGCATGTCACTGTGCGGATCGATTCGCCCGCCGAATCGTGGAGGTCAAAGATCCGGGCTTCGTAGCTCATAACCTCGCGGTCCGTTCCGTTCGTCCAGATC
The DNA here is from genome assembly GCA_937952415.1 of uncultured Planctomycetaceae bacterium. Classification (GTDB taxonomy): domain Bacteria; phylum Planctomycetota; class Planctomycetia; order Pirellulales; family PALSA-1355; genus CALFYT01. Next base: position 37,404 of record CALFYT010000032.1, read on the forward strand.
CGGGGTCTAGTGCATACGAAGCGAGCGAACCGACACGCCAAATGACGCGGCAAATGGTAGACGTAGTCTGCGTAGTCCGAGCCATTGCGGCAATTATTCACGAACGCGGTCGTGGACGGGCCGGCGGCAAAGGCCACATGCCGTGTAGCTGGAAATGTCAGACGTGATAGATAATTAAGCGCTTCACGGCAATCCGAAGTCTCAGCCACTCGTCGCAGCGACTGCTCCCCTTTGCGGAACGCCGGCAGCTTTGCAGAGGCCGATGAAAGAGAAATGTCGGCCAGGCCGAGGCCCTCGAGGAATCGCGAGGCTAGAGAACTGTCTTGTCTGTCCACTCTACTGCCTTGCAAGAGTGCTGTTCGACGACCGAAGCAACTCCTAATCTAACGCACGCGCGTGCGAGTACAAATCCTTGTCCAGTTCCTTTTCGGACATGTGATTCTGCCGCGTAGCCCGTGCTGGGACGGGCAGGCGGCTGTTAACTGTCCCACGCAGGTTCGATTCCTGTCGCCGCAGCGTGCAGAGCACTCTTCGACGATCGAGGCACGAACGGGTTAATCATCCCGGCCAAGTGATTTCGGGCTGCCGTTTTCGAACTCGACTCTCCAGATGCCATCGACATCGCCCTCTAAGGTGAACTCCATTACGAAATCCAATGGCTTGTGCTCCCAGAGAAAATCGACCGCATAGAACGCGAATTCATGCCGGCCAATACTGGGTCGTTCGTCCCCAAATAATCGAGAGGACGCTTGCTCGGAAGCGTCGGCGCTTGCAACGAGAAAGTCCAACGCATCGCGCTCAACGTCAACGAATCTACCTAGCGTGTCGTTGAGGCTTCCAAGCAACCTAGCGTCCGGCCCGGAGTCGTCTCCGGCGACGAAGAATCGGATCAATCTCCCAGCTGAGCGCGCCTCGCCGCTCCATATTTCACTTCCACGTTCGCAAGTCAGTAGACCTAAACGTGGGTCCAGCAGAGTAACGGGAGGCTTAGCTGCAAACAGTGACTTGAAGAATTCGAGCATCGATCGGACGCCACAGATTCAGCGATCGCTACGGTTCGATCGATACATCGTAGCGAATTGACCGACTTCAATGTACTGGGGGATGGGCCGGCGGTAGGCCGCCTGGGATTGAACCAGGCAGTGACGGTTGGATTCGCCCTCCTCGAATTGTTCCGAGCAAGCTACCGCCCTGCGCTCGCGAAGCGCAGCGTGTCGCGTGCTCGGTTGCGTCCGGCGCCGGGCGCATCAGTTTCAGAATGTGGGATAGCCTGGCAATCCGCCGGGCACCGCCGCGAAGCGTTGGTCCGGCAACAGGAGAGCGTCGGTTAGAATCCGACCACCCTGACTTTGGAAGTAACGAGTCCTTCTAGCGACGAGATCGAGCATTCACCATAATGCTCGCATGGACCAAGAATCTCAGCATGATTGTCTGTTCAAGGAAGGAAGTGGGCTTGTCTATCCGCTGATCGAGATTCACGGACGCGAGTTTTTGGATCTCACTTCGGCTGCGGGTGACCAACTGCGACGCGGCATTGATTTGCTGAATCAAGTCCTGCAAATCAATCCTCATAACTGGGCGGCGATGTGGCTCTTAGGTAAGTGCTACCAGCGGATGCGCGACAACGAGATGGCACTAGACTTTTTTGCTCGCGCACACGCCATTAAGAGTGACCAGCCCGATATTGCACGCGAAGCGTCCATTGCAGCGATGGAACTGAGGCGTCCGTTAGATGCTGTTGGATTTTGCGAGCGGGCCATCGAAGCGAACCCCAACGATTCGGGCTTGAGAGCGAACCTTGCGCTGGCGCTGCTCTTCAGCGGGCAGGCTGAGAGAGCCCAGCAGGTTGCGCGTGACGCCCTAAGAAGAAATCCGCGTGACGACATCACATTGCGGATAGCGAAAGTGTGTCGAGAAGTGCTGAGCGGCACGCGCGTTTGCCCCCGCCACGTCAGCGATCTCACATAGCCTGCGAATGCAAATTGTCGACGGCCTTGGCGGTGAAGAGGTTCTGCCTCACTCTCGCGCGGCAGTGTGTAGCAGAGTCCGGTGAGCGCGCAAGCGCGGGCAACAAGCTCGGCCACCGACCGATCAGGGAGAATGAAGGCCCGGCCGCGGTAGTAAACCTAAGCGATTTTCTCGCCGCACAACCCGCGACCTTCACCACGACTCTAACAGGGCTTGCAGACGGATCGCAGCCTGCAAATATTTGTCTACTCGCGGTCGGACTCGAAAGATAAGTCCTTGGTACGCGGAGTAGACGATCCACCGGTTTACACCTGCCTGCTCGTCAGGAGGCAAAATTTCTCCTCCGCACTGAAGAGTATGCTTAACTCCACCGGATGCATGGACCCAACCGACACGTGGTAGGCGAAGGTCTCGAAGTCTGCGCGCGGATATTCGATTGGCCGGCTCGGTGAACCACCGGCCTCTGCCAGTGAACCACGCCCCAAGGTGTGCGCGGACCGCAGCTCTTGAGGTTAGTTGGATTTCGAGCGAGTACGGAAACGTAATTCCATTGCGAAACGGGAGTGTCAAGCAAAATGGAAAACCACGTGCGGTCCCGCATGCGGTCAACCACTGATTGGCATCATAGCGGAGCTGAAACGTAAACAGATTCTTAAGTACCGAGGCATTGGTATCCGAGTGAACCGCGACCGCGAGATCAGATGCTCCGGCGAATTTGAGTTCGCGAGCGACGGGCCGATAGGCGCGATTGATTCGCGAAATGTAGTTCGTCTTGCGAAATGGTTCTAGATCTGCTTCCACGACTACTGTCGCTCCGTCACTGTTCTCTAGTCGTCCAGCGCACAATGGTAGCCACTCGGTGCTTGCCGTCAACATTTGGGGCGGTGGCGCCGTCGATGACACACAACGTCCGAACTGGACCAAGTGGCGCCCGACGCGTCTTGGCCGACCGGCATTCGGCGTCATGTCAGCAACTGAGGCCGCCGACTGATGAGGGATGATGAAGGCCGGCCGCGGTAGTCTTTGCCTTCACCACTTCGACTAGCGCCCTGCGCTCGCGACACACCCGTGCCGCGTGCTCGTCGGCATCGAATTCGGATTGCGTTTGGCGGGCCCGGCGACGAGACTTCAACGAACGCCAACACAAGTGGCCGGAGCGGGGCTCGAACCCGCACGGAGGTTACCCTCCACGGGATTTTAAGTCCCGTGCGTCTGCCAATTTCGCCATCCGGCCGGTGCCCGCAGGCGGCGCTCGTTCAATCGTACCGGTCGCACGCGGGTATGCCAATCGCAGCGCAGGCCTCGCTAACTGCCCAGCGTGCGGCGTGCGTGCATGCCGCTTGACGTTCGGGCCGCTGCAACCGTTTCGTGGTCGCCGTGCTGCGTGGGCAGTCACGTCATGAGCGCGCGACGTCGGGGGCCGACCGTCGCAACATTGCATTTTTGTTGAATCCGGCGCGCCGCCGGGCTAAGCTGCGCCCAGGCTGTGAACCGGCCGACCGTTCAACGAGTGGTCGCCGGGCGTGCGGCTGCCGGCTTGACTACAATCCGTCGGCCGGCTGTTCAACGGGCGTTCGGCGGTAGAGTGGCTGCTCGACGGGTGGCTGCCGAATCGGCCGTCGTTAGGCTCGCGCTTAACGATCGCAAGGCGGGCCAACGGTCAACGGCAGCAACTGGCGGCTAAACAACCGACAACGCGGACCGCCCTGCCCTGTCCCGCGCGGGCAGTAGTCAGGCAACGGTCGGCGGCAGGTTGGAGGCCTGGCGGCGTTCTTCTCAAACAATCGCGGTCTAGGAAGACATATCATGCGCACTTCAAAAATGCATTCCCGCGGCGTGGCCGCAACGAGGTGGCTGGCGGCCGTGGCAACGACTGCCGCGATTCTGATCGAAGCAGAACCGGCCCCCTGTGCCGACGGCGAAACATTGGCCCAGCAGGTCACGATCCGGCGGACCGAGTACGGCATCCCGCACATCCAGGGCGAGACGCTCGAAGCCGTGGCGTTCGGCCTAGGATACTGTCAGGGTCAGGACCATCTGATCAACATCATGCGGGGCATCGTCGGCGTGCGCGGCGAGTTGGCCGCTACGTTCGGGCCAGACCAGGACAACGACGGTGACAACAAGTATGTCGACTTGGATCTGCGCACGCGGCAGTTTCGGATCTACGGCCGGGCGGTGGACAGTTATCACACGCTCGACCCGGAGTATCGCTCGATGGTCGAGGGATTTGCCGCGGGACTGAACTACTACGTGGCGAAGCATCGCGCGGACGTGCCCGACTGGGTACCGGAAGTCATCCCGCACGACGTGGCGGCCTATGGCGTGGCCGGCGTAATGCGGTTCGCGTTCGATCGGGGGCGAATCGTCAATCAGTTTCTCAAGTCGCAGGGTGTGGCCAACGTCGATGGCGGCCTCGGCGCCGACCAACTGGCGATCGACTCGGCCGGCGGCGACATGATGGGCTCGAACATGTGGGCCTTGTCGCCCAACCGCAGCCGCTCCGGGCGGGCCCTGCTGATGGGCAACCCGCACCAAGGATGGGCGCCGGTTTCTACCTACTACGAGGCCCATCTGATCGTGCCCGGCAAGCTGAACTTCTACGGCTCGACGTTTATCGGGCGGCCCGTGCTGACCACCGGCTGGAACGAGCATCTTGGCTGGTCGCACACGGTGAACTATCCGGACTTGGAGGAGATCTACGAACTGACACTCGATCCGGATCGGCCGGACCATTACACGTTCGACGGCGGATCGGTGCCGATCGAGCGCGACGACGTGACGATCCAGGTCCGCACCGGCGACGAATCGAAGGCCGAGTCGCGTACGTTCTGGCACACGCCGCTGGGCCCGGTGATTCATCGGACCGATTCCAAGATCTTCGTGCTGCGCAGCGCATGTTACGACAACCTGCGGGCGTACGAGCAGTGGCTGCGGATGAGCCAGGCCACCAGCTTGGAGGAGTTTCGCCAGGCACTGGCGCTGCAGCGCATTCCAATGTTCAACATCTGCTACGCCGATCGGGCGGGCAACATTCTTTACTTGTGGAATGGCACGGTGCCGAATCTGCCGCATGAGGCCCACAGCGCCGAAGCGGTGCCGGCTAACCGATCCAGCGACATTTGGACCGCGTTCCATGCGGCGGACGAACTGCCGCAATTGTTCAACCCGGCTGGCGGGTACGTGCAAAACTGCAACTCGCCGCCGTACTTTACGAATCTGTCGGCGCCGCTGGCGCGCGACAAGTTTCCGCCGCACTATCCCGCGAACAACGTCAGCCTGCGCTCGCAGCACAGCTTGCGGCTGGTACACAACGACCGGAAGCTGTCGCTGGAAGAAGTCTGCCAGATGAAGCACAGCCCGTTGATGCTGGTTGCCGAGCGAGTCAAGGACGACTTGATCGATGCGGTGCGCAAATCGCAGCCGAACTCGGAGATCGAGTCGGCCGTGAGCGTCCTGGAGCGCTGGGACAACACGGTGGCGATCGACAGCCGCGGCGGCGCACTGTTCGAAAACTGGTGGGACCGCTACTTCAAGCGCGGCGCCCGCAATCACGAAACCGAGTGGAGCGCCGACCAACCGACCGAGACCCCGCGTGGCCTTTCGGATCCCGAGCGGGCGGTAAAGGAGTTTGCCGCGGCGGTCGACGAAGTGAAGCAGTTGTACGGTCGCTTGGACGTCACCTGGGGCGACGTGCACCGGATTCGCAAGGGGAGCGTCGACTTGCCGGTCAGCGGCGGGTCGGGCTTTGCCGGATGCTTCCGCGTGTTGGCGTTCGGCAAGGACGACGACGGCAAGCTGGTTGCCCGCGGCGGCGACAGTTGGGTGTTTGCCGTGGAGTTTAGCGAGCCACCCCGCGGGTACACCGTGGTGGCGTACAGCCAGAGTGACGTGGAAGACTCGCCACACTTTGCGGATCAGGCTCCGTTGTTTTCGGCCGGCAAGATGAAACCGGCGGCGTTCACGGATGCACAGATCCAAGAGCAACTGCTATCCGAGTACCACCCCGGCAAGGAATGACCGGCGGGCGGGGCACGCGCGGTCGATCGGCCGACGCGCCACCCGAACGACAGAGTCTAGTCCTGGTACTCGTCGGCGTTGCGGACTTGGATCGAGCCGTTGCTGCTGCTGGCGACGATCGTGCAGGCCGGATCGGGGTCGTTGCCCACGACGCCTTCCAGGTCGTTGCGCCGACGGCGGTGGTCGCCTGTGTCGATCGGGAAATCGAACTGGATGCGACTGTTCGACGTGTGGCCGTCGAAGCGAAACTCGCTGTCGCCCGGAACGACCAGCTTGATCCGGCCGTTGGAGGTTTTGAACTGCTGCTTGGCGTCGGCCAGGGTTCCACGAAACTCGATACGTCCGTTCGACGTCTTGGCATCGACGGTGGCATCGGTCGCGTCGATTTCGATCGTGCCGTTGCTGGTCTTGAGGTTCATCGGTCCGCGTCCTTCGAAGACTTCGAGGCGGCCGTTGCTGGTGTGCGCGTCGATGGATCCGTCGACCTGTTCGCAAACGACGTGGCCGTTGCTGGTGCGCAGTTCGAGCTGGCTGGCTGCGGGCACGGCGATCACGACCGATGCACCGAAACTGCCCGGTCCGCGTTCGAGCCGTTCAGCGTGGATGGTGAGCGTGTTTTCCTTTTGCACCATCGTCACCTGCACGGTATTGAGTGCGGCTTCGGCGGTGGGCTGATCAATGCCACTGGCGCGTTTGATGACGTCGACGAGCACTTCGCCGTCATTGCCGCGGCTGACGTCGATCGCGCCGTTGAACGTGTCGACAACGATCTTCGGGGCGTTGGACGTTTTGAAGTCTTCGGAGAGGCGCTTTTCGGCCTTGGCGATGGGCATGTAGTGGAGCGCGTTGCACCCGGTCGCCGGCACGAGCGAACAGAGCACCAAAGCGACGGCGACCAGCCCCGGATTCTTTCTCGAGCGTGACATTTGGACCTCCCCGTATGCGGCTCCGGCGATTTTAACCGACGTTGGGCATTCTCTGGGAGCGTATTCGACGCACAGCGGCCGATCTTGGCTGGCGGGGCGATCATCGGCCGAGCAATGCGTCGCGGCGGTCGGCTGGACGGCAGGCCGTAGCCGGAATTGCTTGCGTGGCAGGGGTTTTTGACCGATAGTTGCACTTTTGCCTGCCTTGCCCCGCCAGGAATTCGCGCTTCATGTCCCTCGCTCGACTCGCCGCCGCTTGCGTGCATCGGCCCGGCCGCTTGGTTGCCGCTAACGTGGTCGCCCGCACCGCGGCGATGACCGCGATTTTGACCGGCGTTGTGTTTGCGTTGCCGTTGGCAGGCGCCGAGAACAACGCCGACTGGCCCGTCTATCGGCACGACGTGCGGCTGACGGGCATGACGCCGGCTAAGGGACGCATCAGCCGGCCAAAGGTTCTGGCACAGTATTACCTGGGCACGGAGCCGACGGAAATTGTCGCGACACCAGTAGCCGGCCCGGCGAACCAAGCCGACTTTGACGGCGACGGCCAGCCGGAGCATTTCGCCCTCGACGGCGACACCATTCGCGTGACCAGTCTGGCGGGCGAGGAGCTATGGAACCACACGCTTGAGACGTCGCTTGCCGGCGCGATTGTCCGGGTGTGCCAACTGTTCCCCGGGCGGGCGGATCGTCAGTTGGTCGTGTTCTCGAAGCGTATGGACACCGGCGAGGGGCAAGGTTACTGCTTTCGCTTCGAAGACGGCGTGCGGCACGGAAAGCTTGCGTGGACGACCGGACCGCTCACCGGATATCACGCGCCGACGTTGATTGTCGACGACGTGGACGGCGACGGACTGCCGGAAATCGTCGTCGCGCCGCACTACCGGGCACAGATCTTTTCCGGACAAACCGGCAAGCTCGAAGCCGAAGTGCCGTGGGACGTCGGCCGCAACTACGGACTGTTGGTGGCGCGCGAGCGACCCGGGCGAAAGCACAAAGACATCTATATTGTGTGCGACTTCGTGTTGCACGTGGATTGCATCCGGTTCGCGGACGGAGCGTGGACGCACGCCTGGGGGCACAAGTATGTCGATCCGTCGGCTCCGGCGCCGCGCGGACGGCAGAAGTACATGCGCGTCGGGCCGAGCGCCGTAGTCGATCTGGATCGCGACGGGCGCGACGAAGTGGTCTATATGTTGGTTGACAGCTCGACCGACGATCAGTGGCACCTGCGAATCCACGATGGCGAGTCGGGCGAAGTGCGGACCGACGTCGCGGGAATCTGGATTTGGTCGATGGCGGATTTGGACGGCGACGATCGGCCGGAAATCGTGTATACGCCGACGACCGCCAAACGCCCACGCACGTTTTGCGATTTGCACGTCGCCCATTACGCGGACCAAAGCCTCGTGGATATCGCCGTGATTGCCGACGTGGCGCCCGCGATCACCAACGTGGGACTTTCGCTCTCGGCCGACACGATCGCCGATCAGGGGCAGCAGGACCTGGTAATGGTCGATACCGACGGGAACGGGGTCGACGAGGTGGTAGTGAGCCGGCGCGGCGACGCGTCGATGGAGCGCGACACGATTGAGTCGATCGAGCCAACGGCGAATGGTGGACCACAAACGCGCTGGTCGCACAGCGTGGCAGGTCACCGGTTGGATTTGGTGGAAGTGCGGCAAGCGGCCGATGGCGGCCCGCGATTTGGCGTTCGCGATCTGACTGCCGGCATCGTACTCGAACTGGATGCCGGGCAGACGGTTCTCAGCCAGACCGATTTGGGAGAGCCGGGCGGGTTTGCGACGACGCCGATCGCGGTGGACCTGGACGGCGACGGAACCAACGAGATTGTCGTGCAGACGGCGATGGGACAGATCGTGGCGCTGGGCGTCAACTTGCAATCGGACGAGCCGCTCGTGCCGCAGTGGTCGCGGCGCGGCGCGAGCATGAACCATCAGCCAGGTTATGCGAAGAACGGCGCACTTTGCCCGCAGGCCAACGACCTGGACGGCGACGGCAAGCCGGAGGTGCTGTTTGCGGTGGAGGACGAACATGGAAACGCGGCGCTGCGGGCCGTCGACGGTCGCGGCAAGCCGCGCTGGACGCGGGCATTCGACGGTTGTGCCTGGGGCGGGCAACAAGCCGGCGTGAATCTTTGGACCTTCGGACGATTCTCGGGCGTGGCGATGGGCTCCGACGTGTACGTCGACGTGCATCGCCGCTCGAAGGGAAGCGGCGAAGGCTGGGTCCTGGACGGGCGAACCGGTGAGCCGATCTGGCATCGACTGGGACTGGTTGCCGAGTCGGCCGCCATGCCGTTTGGCGGGGGGATGCCGGCCGTGGCGGACATCAACGGCGACGGGACCGACGATCTGGTGCAGGCGTTCTACACGATTTATGGTGCGATCTCCGGTGCCGACGGCCAGCCGCTCTTTCCGCCCGCCTTCTTGACGTCGGAAGACTATTTCGGTCGTTGGATTGCGTACAGCTCGCCGACGATTGCCGACCTGAACGGAGATGGCGCGCCGGACGTGTATCTGAATTCGGCATCGTATGCCCGAGGTGGGTACGCGGCGGTCGAAGCGAACGGAAAGCCGTTGTGGGTCGAGTTTCATGACAACACGGAAGGCTCCAACGGGTTTGGTCCGGTCGGCGACTTCGATGGCGACGGCGCACTGGAGATCGGCGTGGGAGTCCTGGATGGAACGCTTGTTTGCCTGAATGCGGCCGACGGCACGCGAAAGTGGACCGCCCGTCACAAGGTGGCCGGAGACATCGTGGCGGCCGACATCGACAACGACGCAGTTGCGGAACTCGTTTTTTGGAATGGCGGGGGGCAGATTTGCGCCGTCAGCGGCGCGGATGGTCAACTCGAGTGGACCGTCGACGCGATGGGCCGGCCGATTGTTGCCGACGTGACGGGCGACGGCTGGGCGGAAGTCATCGCGGCCGGCGGCGATGGGCAGTTGCGCGTGATCGGTTCGGCCCCATGACACGACCTGACAAGGCGATCGGCATCGACATTGGCGGCACGAAGATCGCCATCGCGGCGGTGGATAGCCATGGCGCGATCGCGGCCCACGACACGATCGCCACCGAGGCCGAACAGGGTTTCGATCGGGCCGTGCGGCGAATGGTCGAAGCGGCAGATCGGCTGCTGACCGACGCGGGCTGGTCGCGGGCGGAGTTGTGCGGCATCGGCGTAGGATGTGCCGGGCCGGTCAGTGCCGAACGCGGAGTGATCAACAATCCGTACACGCTGCCCACGTGGGACGATTGCGACATCGTGACGGCGCTCCGCTCTGAGTTCGACCGGCCAGCCTACTTGGAAAACGACGCCGATGCGGCTGCGCTGGGCGAGTGCTTTGCCGGAACGGCGCGCGGGTGTCGCCGTGTCGTGATGTTCACCCTGGGTACCGGCGTGGGCGGCAGCGCGATCGTCGACGGAGCGGTCTATCGTGGAACGCAGGGCGAACACCCCGAGTTGGGCCACATTCCCATCGATCCCAACGGCCCGGAGTGCTACTGCGGCACGGCCGGATGTCTGGAGTCGATCGCCTCGGGCACGGCCATCTCGGCGGCGGCACAAGCGGTCGGGATCGCATACAGTCGCGCGGTGTTTGAGCGCGCCGCGACAGGCGATGCCACGGCGCGGGCGATCATCCAGCGCGTCGAGGCTGCGCTGGCGACGGCCGCTTGGACGATTCTGCACACGTTCATGCCCGAGATCATCGTGCTCGGCGGCGGCATCATGGACGAACACTACGACCAACTCGCGCCGGCGATTGAGACGATGATCCGTAAAGCCACGATGGTGCCACGAGGGGGTGCTCGCGTCGCCATGGCAGCGCTGGGAAACGACGCGGGAATGATCGGCGCGGCGGGTTTGGCGCTGCGCAATGCCGGTGCGATCGGGGTGGACTAGTGGCCGATCCCAAACGATCCGAAACGGGCGACTGGCCGCACTTAGAGGCTTACCGAGTCGAGGGCCCAGAGGAGCCCATAGAAGATGCCGCCGATAACCCCGGCTACGACGACGGCAATGCCCACGACGTACCAGATATGGAAGCCGTGCTGCTCATCCTTTTTGGACCGCGGGGCGGCCAGAGGCGCCGCCTGGGTCGGCATTGTTACGGTGGGCGCCGCCAAGAGGTCGTCGACCAAATCTTCCGGCTTGGACATGTCGGGCAGCGGCGGGACCGGAGCCGCGGCCTTTTGAACGCCGGAGCCGCCTTTGACGCCTGACTTCGAACCGGGGCGAACACCCGACTTGCGTCCTGCGCTGGATCCCGACTTCACGCCAGATCCGGACTTGACGCCAGATCCCGACTTCACGCTGGAACCAGACTTCACACCGGATCCCGCCTTCACGCCAGATCCCGATTTGACGTCGCTGCCGGACGGCGATCCAGCGGCGGCACGGCGGGCGGCCGAAGAACCTCCTTTGGGCGGCGTTCCACCCGCGTTGCTCGATGATCCGACGCCGGACTTCGAGCCCGCGGTGCGGATCTTCGAATCGCCCGGACGGCGGTCGAGTTCCAACTCTTCTTCCAGCGGTGCCAGGTCGAGGTTTTCGTTGAGCGAAGGTCCGGCGGGCACTTCGGGCCCGGGCTCGATCGTCGAGGCGTGCGTATCGGCGTCGCCTAGATAGTCGGTCAACGCTTCAACGACTTCGGCGGCCGACTGGTATCGATCGGCGGCCGACTTGGCCATCATTTTGTGACGAATCGCCAGCAGCTCTTTGGGTGCATCCGGTCGCTTGTCGCGAATGTCGGCCGGCTCTTCCTTTTGGTGGGCCAGCAATCGTTGCGGGATCGTGCCCTGGGGGAACGGAGCATCGCCGCTGAGCAAGAAATAGAGCGTGCACCCCAGGCTGTAGATGTCGACGCGGTGGTCAACCTTGTGGCTGTCCAATGCCTGTTCGGGCGCGAGATAGTCGACTGTGCCGATCATTTTCTGATCGTAGGCCATCGTCAGCGAGCCCTGGCTATCGTCGGAGAAACGCGCGAGCCCCATGTCGAGGATCTTGACGACGCCTTCCTTGTTGATCAGCAAGTTCGCGGGTTTGATGTCGCGATGGATCAGACCGACCTGATGGGCATAGGCCAGTCCTTCGGCAGCCTGGCGGATGTAGTCGGCTGCTTTGCGGTATTCGAGCGGGCCGTTGCGGCTGACCAGAACTTGCAGGTCCGAGCCGTCGACATAGTCCATGACCAGGTAGTGGTAGTCGCCGTCCCTGTCGACGTCGATAGCGCGGACCATGTTGGGATGGTTCAGCTTTGCCGAAGCGCGGGCTTCTTGATGAAACCGCTCCAGGTACGACGTCTGGGCCGCCATCGAATGCGGCAGCAACTTGATAGCCACGCGGTGGCGCATGACCATGTGCTCGGCCAGATAGACGCTGCCCATCCCGCCGGAGCCGATGTGGTTGAGCAGCTTGTACTTGCCGAGGTAAAAGCCCTTGTGCTTGCCCTGCAGCAGTTTCTCGCTCTGCCACTCGGTCAGCAGGCCGACCTTGGTCAGCGTCGACGCAATCACGCCGCTGTCTTTGACCGACGCATCAACGTTGGTCAGCGCTTGATTTAGCTGTTCGTCGTCGACCAGTCCGCTGCGCTTGACGACGTCCAGGAATTTGTCGACGGTGATATTCGTCATCGCAGCCAAATACGAAGGAACGGCGGACCTTTACGCAGTTACTATAATATCACCAAATCCCGGCCCAAGTGCGGTCGCGGGAGAGGCGTTCGATGGCGCGGTTGAGGCTGTTTTCTCTGGGCGAAACGGTTGCCCGCGCGGTTGAATTTGACGATTGAGAGGGCGAAGAACTCGCAAAGCTTCGTTCCTTCGGAATCAGGCTTGTCGTGGTGCCGGTTGGCTTCGAACGTGGCCGCACTCCTAAGGGCGTAACAAGGGTTGCCGCCGCCATGCGGGCACGTGCCACGTGGGCCCTCCGCGATACCGATCAATCGTGGACCGTCGCCGTATCTGGGCCGCCAAACTCCTTGGTGCGCCGAATCGGTCCATGCGGTTGTCGCCGGGGTGGACCGAGGCGGCATCGTTCGGCTGCTGTTGACGAGCGAACCGGTACCGAAACCTTTCGCAATAGATCGATCCAAAGAAATTCCTTGAGTAAACGGGATCATAACCCCTAAATCCAATTATTCAAGAGATTTGGAACTTCGTCACGCTAAAACGTCGGTCCCGCTTCACGGGCTTTTCGATCGTCGTTCCCCCCCACCTGCGACGTACGCGCTACGTGTCGCGATCTACTGCGCATCGCAACGCGCGGCGGCACGCGATCGGCCGGCTCGAATCTTTGCCGCCCCGGCGACTTGGGCCGGCGACGTGTAGCGGAACAAACGCCGTAATGATGGGTCCAATTTGCCGGGATGATGGGATGGGTTCCGGCAAGTCCATTATCACCGCGCCACAGCCGCTAGACAAGCAATTCGGCCACGGCGACGGGTCGGGTAACGCGGGCGGTCCGGGCCGCGCGGCATCGCTGCGATTCGGGCAGTTTGCGGCAAATTGGACCTTCCGGGCGGCTGTACGGCTCCGGACGGTTGCGCGAGAACCAGCCTAGAATCCGCGCACCCCGTGCGGCTGGTACGGAGCCTCGAGCGTGTCGATTTCCGAGCGGGTTAGCTCGACTTCCAGGGCCCCGATCGCCGACTCGAGATGGTCGAGTTTCGTGGCGCCGACGATCGGCGCCGTTACCACCGGCTTCGAAAGCAGCCACGCCAGCGCGACCTGCGCCGGCGGAGTCTCGCGCTGCTGCGCGACTTGGCGCAGCGCCTCGACCACGTCCCAATCCGACGGATGGTCGTAGAGCTTGCGGGCGTAGTCGTCGCTCTCGGCCCGCAGCGTCGATTGGCGATCGTCGGCCGCGTTGCGCGTGCCCGCCAATAGTCCGCGGGCCAACGGCGACCAGGGAATCACGCCGACGCCTTCCGACTCGCAGAGCGGAATCATCTCGCGTTCCTCTTCTCGATAGATGAGGTTGTAGTGATTCTGCATGCTGACGAAGCGGGCCCAGCCCTGCCGCTCGGACATCGAGAGACACTGTGCAAACCTCCAGGCTGCCATTGAGCTAGCGCCCAGGTAGCGGACCTTGCCTTGGTGGACCAACAGGTCGAGGGCGGCGAGCATTTCTTCGGCGGGCGTATGGCGATCGAACCGGTGGATTTGATAGAGATCGATCGTCTCGATGCCCAAGCGCTTCAGGCTCGCCTCGCATCCCTGCTGGATGTGCTTTCGCGACAGGCCCGCCATGTTGCGTCCCGGGCCCATTTCGTTGAACACCTTGGTGGCCACGACGCATTCTTCGAGCCGGGCGAATTCGCGCAGTGCCTTGCCGGTGACCTCTTCGCTGGCACCCAACGAGTACATGTCGGCCGTGTCGAAGAAATTGATCCCCCGTTCAACGGCAAGCCGAAAGAACGGCATGGCCGCCTTTTCCTCCAGAACCCACGGGCGCCACTTCGGATCGCCGTAGCTCATGCAGCCGAGACACAGTCGCGATACTTCGACGCCCGTATTGCTAAGGTAGGTGTACTTCATGGGACAGGGTTCCAGGGGGCGACAGGCCCGAGCGGGCAGATAGCGTGTTGTGAGTATAGCCGTCGACATGCTGGGGTCAACGAAATGCGGGCACTAGCGGCGTACGCGTTGCGACAGAGTGCGTGGCGGCGGCGCTAGCGCGTCACCGGGTTGCCAGCGTGTGGCGCGGCGTGAGGCTCGCCGGAACGCGAGTCGGCCAACTCCGGAATTCGACGGCCTACGATCACCCGGGCCCGCGGATGTTCGGACTTCGCACGATCGCACGAGATCACGGCGACCTGTTCCCAGGCGAACGGGATCGTGGGCGAGGTGAATCCAGGATCTTCGCTAAAGCAGAAGTACGTGCTGGGGCTGCTAGAAGGGGCGACGTCGTCGTGGACGGGGCAGAACGCGATTGGCTGTTCGTAGTAGTACGCAAACAAGTGATGCACGTGGCCGAAGCTGACCAGGCTTTCTCCGGCGGGAATTTTCTGGCGAATCGAGGCGACGGCCAACTGCGGATCGTTGCACGTCTGCACCTGCATGTTGACGACCGGGCCGGTGTACGACAGACCGAGAAAGCCGACAATCGCGAAGAAGCCTGGAACGAAGCGGGCCTGCGCCGAACCGCCGCGCGACCAAAGCGCCACGCCGGCGGCAGCCGCGGCCGCCACGCCATACACGATCAGAAAGGCCGGCGGATTCGCCTGGCTGATGACGGCGAGCCTCGGGCCGCCGATCGACGGCAGCAGGGTGAGCGCGATCGGCGCGATCACGATCAAGCCCACGCCGGTCACAAGAAAGTTATCCCAACTGCGGCGCCACCAACCGACTTGCGCCGCTTCGATGCTGCGCTGGATGATCAGACCCACCACCAATGCCACGCACGGATAAACGGGCATGACGTATCGCGGTCGCGACTCGACCGGCAACCAGCACGTGACAAACGCGACCAAGAACGCCGTCGCCGCGAACGTAAGCATCGGTCGGGCCGGGCCCAGGTTTTGGCGAAACCAACGGGTCGACAAGACCGGCAGCATGAACGACCACGGCAACATCGCGCCGAACACTTCGAGCGGGAACGTTGCCCAGTGCGAAAGCGCGCGGGAAAGACTGCCGGCCTGAAACCGTGCGGCCAGGTTGCCCTCTTCGGTCCAGACCAGCAGCGCCGCTTTCCAGTCAACCGCCAGCACGAACGGGATCTGCCAGGCCGCGACGATCGCAATACCCAGCGCGAGCCCCGCCGCGGTCCAGCGACTAAACAGGAAACCCCAGTCGCGACGCAAGCCGAGGTACGCCACGGTAATCGCCGTAAAGTAGACCGGGCCTTGCGGGCCCTTGGCCAGCGCGGCCAGTGCCGCCAAGGAGAATCCACCGAGCCAGGCCAACCGTGGATCACGCCTCCGGTCGTATGCAGCATGCCAGGCCAACAGGGCTGCGCTGAGCAAGAAGGTGACTAACGCATCGCTTTCGGCCACGCGACCCAGCGCCATGATCTGTCCCATCGTGGCATAGGACGCGGCCGCGGCCAGTGCTCCGCCGCGCGAAAGATAGTTGCGCCCGTAGACATAGATCAGCAGGGTGACGGCCAACGTCGCCAAGACGCTCGGCAGCCGGATGGCCAGCAGATCGACGCGCCCGGTGAGCTGCGCGGCCGCGATCATGGCCCAACTGTTCAGCGGTGGGCGATCGGCGAACGGCTGACCCTGAAGCCGGGGCACAACATAGTCGCCAGAGTCGAGCATCTCTTGGGCAACACGTGCCCAGCGCGGCTCCTCGCCGCGAATCGTCAGTTCGGTCAGCCGGGCGAAGTAGACTCCCAATACCAGCAGCACAAGCAGCAACAGCTCGACTTCGCGCCACACGGCGAGCCGGCTACGGTCGGATTCGTGCGCGGGTTGTTGAGCGTCGTCGGCGGTTGGATACATCACGTTGGCGCCCCAGCAACGCGGGAGCCGGTTGATGTTCGGAAGGTTGGCAATGGGTCGGGGCCGCTCTTGTAAATTTCGTGCCGGGTGCGGTCAATGCCAAGGCGAGCGCGTCTGGCTGACAGCACCGCTAGCACGTGGCGCCGGCGGCCGCGCCGAGACCGCAGGCAAAGTCATCTTTGTCGATTCCGCCGCCCGGTGATAATGTCGCGGCAAGCGGCGCTTTTCCGAGCACTCTCACGGCGGCGACATCTCCATCGGACTCGCATGATAACGATCCTTGAAGCCTCGGTTGCCCGGCACGCGGCTGCCGACAACGGCCGGCTCGCGCTGTCGATCGTGATCCCCGTATACCGTGGCGAGCAAACGATCGGTCCGCTGGTGCGCGAGCTCCATGCAACGCTTGCCGGTCGGTACCAGCTTGAGATCGTGCTGGTCAACGACGGCAGTCCGGACCGTTCGGCCGACGTTTGTCGCGACTTAGCCGCGCGCAATTCGGGTGTCTTGTTCTTGAGCCTGTCTCGCAACTTCGGCGAGCACAACGCCGTGATGGCCGGGCTGAATCACGCGACCGGCCAATACGTTGTGATTATGGACGACGATTTCCAAAACCCGCCGAGCGAAGTTTCCAAGCTGGTCGACGAAGTGCGCAAGGGCTACGACGTGGTGTACTCTCGCTATGCGCGCAAGCAACACAGCACGTGGCGCAACGTGGGTAGTTGGGTCAACGACCGGTTTGCCGCGGTACTACTGGATAAGCCGGGCGGGCTGTACTTGTCGAGCTTCAAGGTGCTCAGCCGATTCGTCGTCGACGAGCTGGTGAAGTACCAAGGTCCGTATCCGTACGTCGACGGGCTCGTGCTGCGGATCACACGCAACTATTCGACCGTGTTGGTTCATCACGACCAGCGCCGCACTGGCCGCTCGGGCTACACGGTGGCCAAGCTGTTCGCTCTGTACTTGAACATGTTCACGAACTTCTCGATTCTGCCGCTGCGATTGGCGTCGTACGCGGGGCTGTTGACGGCGGCGGTCGGGTTGGTGCTGGCGGTCGTGTTCATCATCGATCGGCTGTTTCATCCGGACGTGCCGGCTGGTTGGGCCTCGGTCATCGTGTCGCTGTTCATCATTGGCGGGGTTCAATTGTTCGCGCTGGGCATGATCGGCGAGTACTTGGGCAGGCTATTTCTCCAAGACGCCGGCCGTCCGCAATACGTCGTGCGCGAGCGCGTCGACGCCGCAAAGTCCCTGCAAGAAACCAACGCATGATCGCCCGCGACGCATTTCACGGCCGAGAGGTGCTGGTGACCGGCGGGCTGGGGTTTCTCGGCAGCAACCTGGCGATACGTCTGGCTCGGCTGGGCGCGAGGGTGACGATCGTCGATTCGCTGGTCGAGCAGTTTGGCGGCAACTTCTTCAATATCGAGCCGGTGCGCGATTGCGTTACCGTCAATGTTTCGGACATGCGCGATCCGAACTCGCTCGACATTCTCGTGCAGGGTAAGGACTACATCTTCAACCTGGCTGGCCAGGTGAGCCATGGCGACAGCATGCGCGATCCGCAGCTCGATCTGGCCGTCAACTGCGTCTCGACGATGAACTTGGTCGAGGCCTGTCGCAAACACAATCCAGAGGCCCGGCTGCTGTACACGTCAACGCGCCAGGTTTACGGTCGCCCGAGGAAACTGCCGGTCGACGAGAATCATCCGACCGTGCCGATCGACGTCAACGGCATCAACAAGCTTGCCGCCGAATATTACCACTTACTGTATCACCGCACGTACGGTGTGCGCTCGGTGGTGCTGCGGCTGACCAATACGTTCGGCCCACGGCAGCGCATTCGCGGCAATCGGCAAGGCTTTGCAACGGTGTTTGTGCGGCAGGCGTTGCGCGGCGAGACGATCAGCCTGTATGGCGGGGGCACCCAACTGCGCGACTTCAACTACGTCGAAGACGTGGTCAATGCCATGGTCCTAGCGGCCGCGAACGACGCCTGCTATGGCGAGGTGTTCAACCTAGGATCAAGCCGGCCTTATTCGCTGCTCGATTTCGTCGATGCGCTCAAGGCCCGTTGCACATTCGAGGTGGAATCAGTTCCCTTTCCCGAGGACACGCGGATCATCGACATCGGCGACTACTACGGCGACTACTCGAAATTTCGCGAGGCCACCGGCTGGAGCCCACAGGTCGACTTGTCCGAGGGCCTGGAAAAGACGGTCGCCTTTTACCGCGAACACAAGGATGCCTACTGGCAATGAACGCGAACGGCTCGGCGATCCCGATGTTCGACTACGTCGAGCAATACGATTCGATGCAAGAGGAGATCTTGGAGGCGATTCGCGGCGTGTTGGCCTCGGGCCGGTTGATCCTTGGTCCGCGGGTGCGGCAGTTCGAGGAAAATTTCGCCCGCTACTTGGGCGGAGGTCATGCCGTCGGCGTCGGCAACGGCACCGACGCGCTGGCGATCGCATTACGGGCCGTTGGCGTGGGCCCGGGCGACGAAGTGATCACGGTCGCCAACACGGCCCTGCCGACAATTACGGCGATCCGCATGGCCGGCGCTCGACCCGTCTTCTGCGAAATCGATCCCACCACGCTGTTGATGGATCCGCGCGACGCCGAGGCGCGCATCACCAACCGCACGCGCGCCATTCTGCCGGTTCACCTATACGGCAACGCAGTCGACATGCCGGCACTGTGCGAAATCGCGGCGCGGCGTCAACTGGCCATCGTCGAAGATTGCGCGCAGGCGTGTGGCACCACGATCGACGGTCGGCACGTGGGCACGTTTGGCGACGTGGGCGCCTTCTCATTTTACCCGACGAAGAACCTCGGCGCGTACGGCGACGGCGGGCTCTGTGTTACGCGCGACGCCGAGTTGGCCGCGACGATCCGCCAAATTCGTGACAATGGGCGCGGAAACGATGGGACGTGCGTCGTCGAGGGCGTCAACAGTCGATTGGACGAGTTACAGGCCGCGATTCTCGATTGCAAGCTGGCCCGGCTGCCGGACTTTCTGGCGGCGCGACGCCGGCTGGCCGATATCTATCAAGAGTGCCTGCCCGCGTGGATCGAGGTGCCCGAGGTGGACGATCGGGTCTTGCACAGTTATCACCTGTTTGTGATTCGGTCGGCACGGCGGGCAGAGCTCGCGCGGCGGCTACGTAATGAGGCGATTGGCTACGGCATTCACTACCCGACGCCGATTCACCGAATGCCGGCCTACCGGTTCTTGAACTACCACGAGGGGTCGCTGCCGCTGACGGAACAAGCTGCCGCGGAAGTGCTATCGCTCCCGTGCTATCCCGAACTACCTCACGAGTCCGTGCGGCGAATCTGCGCGGTGATCCATGAGGAGTGCCTCGCGCGGAACTGAGATTCGACGACTCGTCATCTTCACGGTAGTGGGCACGATCAATACCGTGGCTTGCTACGCGCTGTTTGCGCTGTTGGTGCATACCTGCGCCTGGCACTACCATCCGGCGTTGGCGGCCGACTATGGATTCGGCATCGTGCTGGGATACGTGCTGCACCGGGGATCGACGTTTGCCGATCGGACCCATCTGCGGCGCGCTTTCTCGAAGTACACCGTGACGCTCGTGGCGACGTTCGCGGCAAACTTCGTGCTACTTGACGCGATCGTCCGCTCCGCGATGCTTGAACCGTTGGCCGCGCAGGCGGTCGCGATGCTGGCGGTGACGCTGGGCAGCTACCTGGTGCAGAAGCATTGGGTGTTTCGGTCAGGCGTTGCGCCTTCTCCAGCGCACCTGAAGTTTCCCGAGCGAATGCCCAGCGCAGGCACGGATCACGAGACCCGGCGCACCGCATGACGCGCGGCTTCGCGCCGTGGCCTCGACGTCACGCGTGTGCCCTCCGGCAGCCTATTCCGGCGACTCGTCGGTCGCTTCTTTGGCTTCGTCGACAGCGTCTTCAGCGGCGTCCTTGGTATCTTCGGCCGCCTCTTCGACCGCGTCGCCGGCGTCATCGGCCGCCTCTTTCGCCGCGTCCGTCGTGTCTTCCGCGGCGTCTTCTACGGCGTCGCCTGCATCTTCGGCGGCGTCCTTGGAATCTTCTGCAGCCTCTTCGGCTGCCTCTTTCGCATCATCCATCGTTGCCTTCACGTCGGCTGCCGCGTCGTCATCGGCGTCGATGCCGTCCTTCGCGGCGTTGTTACAGCCGATTGCCAGCGGCAACAGGGCAAGTCCAATCAACAGTGCTAGGCGATTCTTCATGGTTCGTCTTCTCCCTATGGTTATTACTGATTACTGCAGATGTCTGTGAACTTAGGACCGGTTTCTCCGCGCGGTGTCGCGCGCAGGCACGACATATTGCACGTACTTACTCGGCGTGCACGCTTAGCAGCCCTCGCCCGACTGCTTGCAAGCGATGCGACGCCGCCGGATGAGGGTCGTGCCAGCCTCCCAAGTCCGGTGCGGCGCATGCCGCGTTTGGCGAGGCGTCGCACAGTCGGCGCGCCGCCGAATCCATTCAAAGCGCGAACCGCTACTCGCCTTCCGCGGCGCGTTTCGCCTCCATCTTCTGCTTGGCGTCCTGGATCGCTGCCTTCCCCTGCTCGTCGTTTCCGCCACCTTCAGGTCCGCCGCCGCAGCCCAGCGCCAACGTGCAAATCGAAACACACACGGTCATTGCCACGAACTTTCTGAACATCGTACTCTCCGAATTAGTATTGCCTCGAAAGACTATGCCGGACCGTTCTTCCGGCGATTACAAACCGCTGAATTTATGACAGGACGCACACCGTGTCGAGGGGCGCGCGCCGCCGTTAACTGACGTGTCGCAGCCTGCTGACTCGCCCCGTCGGGACCCATTCCACTACATAGATGTTGCCCACTTTGTCGTAGCAGGCGTCGTGTGGGTGCACGAATCGTCCGTCCTCCCACTCCGAAGGCTTGCCGCGTAACGACAGTTTCCCGCCGCCAAGCACCCGATCCGTCCAATCCTGATCGTAGCCGAGATGGGTAATGACGTTGTTATCACGGTCCATGATCGTTACGCGGGCGTGCAGATCGGGCACGAGCAGTTCGTCGCCGCGAATGTCGAAATGCGCCGGAAAACTCACTCCCTCGGTCACACTAATGAACTTGCCGTCGAGCGTGAAATACTGCAGCCGCGCGTTGGCGCGGTCGGCCACCACGAGCGCCGGATCACGGCCTGGCCGATCGTCGAGCCAAATGCCGTGCGGCGTGCGCATCTTTCCATGCTCGGTGCCGGCTCCGCCCCAGGTGCGAATCCATTTCGCGTCCTTGTCGTACTGATGGATGTAACTCGAGCCGTATCCGTCGGCCACGTAGAATGCGCCGTCGGGCGCGAACGCCACGTTGGTTGGATTGAATTGCTTGATGTTCTCGTAAACGCCCGGCTCGCTGGGGAAGTTCATCTTCCATAGCTGCTCGCCGGACAGGGTCGTCTTGGCCACCAGGCGGTTCTTGACGTCGCACAGATAGAGGAACTCCTGCCCTGCTTCGTTGCGAATGTCGATTCCGTGTCCGCCGCCGTGATATTCCTTGCCGAACGACCGAACGAACTTTCCGTCGGGGTCGAATACCACGATCGCGTCCATCGGCTCGTCGGCGATTGAGCGGTGCTTGATATAGATGAATCCGTCGGCGTCGATCGCCACGCCGTGAGTCTCTCCCCAAACTACGTGGTCCGGCAATTGCCCCCAACCGTGAACTACTTCGTAGCGGTGGGCTCCTGAACCGACCACCGGCAGCTTGCTGCCCGACTTGTCGGACGCCAGCGCGATCGTCGGGGCGACGCTCGTGGCCACGGCGGCGGCTGCCGTCGATTTGAGGAACGTGCGGCGCGACGCGCTGACGGGGTGCTCGTTCGACTTCGGTGCGGACATGGTTGGATACCTGGCGGCTTGCGTTGGCGGCGAGGATGTCGGACAGTCGCCCTTCATGATAGCGAATCAGCACCAACGCGCTCAAACTACCGGTTTTTGCGGGAGCGGCTCGCGGCGGGCGGCCAAGTCGTGGTTTCGACTTCCTCTCGACGGGGAATGGAATCCATGGCTCCGGACCGCGTGACGCACAACGCGGCGGCCCGAATGGCGAGTTTCAAGCAGGTTTCCGGATCGACGCCGGCGGCCCGGCCCGCCAGAAAGTAGCCCAGCAGCGTGTCGCCGGCCGCCGTGGTATCGACCACTTCGACCCGCGGCGCACTTTGACGCAGCTCGAACTCCGACCTGCGGTAGATCGCGCCGTCGGCACCGAGGGTCAACAGGATTTCGCAATGGGGAAGGCGAGCGGTCAGTGCCACGAGGATTCGATCGGGCGAAGTCTCGCCGGCCAGGCCGCTGCCCTCGGTTGCGTTGACACATAGTAGATGCACGAGCTCCAACGGATATTCCCGCACTTGTTCGTTGAAAGGCGCGGGATTCAGCGCGACGCGCAGTCCGCGGGCATGGGCGGCGCGGATGGCGTGCTCGACGCCGCTGGTCTCGTTTTGGGTCAATAGCCAGCTTCGCGGCGCGGCCTCGTCCAGCGCCCGATCGATGGCAGCGGGAGACACGTCGTGATTGGCACCGGGCGAGAGCAAGATGGCGTTCTCGCCGGCGTGGTCGACTTGAATGATCGCCTGGCCGGTCGAGTTGGCCGCCGTTGCCACGTGGGTGACTTCGACGCCTTCGCCCGCCAGTTTCTCGGTCAGCCAGTCGCCGTCCGACCCGATGCAGCCCACGTGCACGACCTGGGCGCCCGCCCGCGCCAGGGCCACCGACTGATTGGCCCCCTTGCCGCCGGCAAACAGACGCAGCGACTCAGCGGCGATCGTTTCACCCGGTCGTGCGATGTGGGCCACGCGGAACACGCGGTCGACGTTGAGCGATCCGAGGTTGACGATGGTCATCCGCGATGTCCACCTCAATTCAAGAGGATCGGTTTTTCAGGAATTCGAGCGCGAACGTCTGGCACCGCTTGCGGGTCCTGGTGCGTGGCGAGACAGAACATACTTTAGACGCTCGGGCGGTGGCCGTCTCGGGGTACGCAAAAACTGGCCGAGACGGCGGGCCAGTTCAGCACGATCGTGGAGTGGCCCTTGGACCGCCTGCGCGCGGCTCGTTAGAATCGATTGGTTCGTCCACGTTGCCGTCGCGTACTCGCAACGTTGGCCATTGCGTACCACGGGAAGAACCCGCCTCGTAATCCGCTGGGCTTATGCTCGACCCATCCCCGCTCGCCATACGTTGCGCGAATCTGACCAAGCGGTACGACGGTCGTCCGCCGGTCGATGCTGTGCGCGGACTGGATTTGGAAGTCGCCCAGGGCGAGTGTTTTGGATTGCTCGGTCCGAACGGGGCTGGCAAGACCACGACGATCGAAATCCTTGAAGGCCTGATGCCGGCCACGTCCGGCACGGTCGAAGTGTTGGGATTGAGCTGGGGCCAGGCCGACAACGAGATTCGCCAGCGGATTGGCATCTCGCTGCAAGAAACACGGCTGTCGGAAAAGCTGACCGTGTTGGAAACGCTGACGCTGTTTCGCAGCTTCTACGCCAAGGGCTACGCGCCGCAAGACGTCTTGGCCAAAGTCTCGCTGGAAGAAAAGGCCAACGCCTTGGTTGGCAAGCTGTCTGGCGGGCAGAAGCAGCGGTTGGCCGTGGCGTCGGCCCTGGTGGGCGACCCGGAGTTGCTGTTCCTCGACGAACCGACCACGGGCCTAGATCCGCAATCGCGTCGACAGCTATGGGAGATCATTCGCGAGATTCGTTCGGCCGGCCGAACGGTTCTGTTGACGACGCATTACATGGACGAGGCCGAGCGGCTCTGCGATCGCGTCGCCATCGTCGATCAGGGCAAAGTGATCGCGCTGGGGACACCGCACGAATTGATTCTCACATTGGGCGGCGAGCACGTCGTCGAGTTTTCGCTGGAGTGCGATGACGACGGCCGGATGCCGTCGCGCGGCGAACTGGCCGAGTTGCCGGCGGTCAGCGCGGTTGATTTCGAGAATAGCCACATTCGGCTCTCGGTCACCGAACCTCACGTCGTGCTGCCGGCGCTGTTGGATTGTTTGGGGAGTCGGCAGTGCCCGCTACGGAGCCTGACGACGCGGCACGCCAGTCTGGAGGATGTGTTCGTCAAGTTGGCCGGGCGTCACCTCGACGACGAGGAGCCGACGACATGATGAAGACCACGCCCACGCAGATCGACAATCGCACGTATTCGCCGCTGGGACAGATCGTGCTCTCGCGGCTGCGCGAGTTCTATCGCGAGCCGGAGGCGCTGTTCTGGGTGTATGGCTTTCCGATCCTGTTGGTGGTTGGGCTGGGCATTGCGTTTCGCAATCAGCCTGTCGAGCAGATCACGGTCGACGTGCAAGCCCATTCGGCGGCGGCCGACGTCGTCGAGGCACTGTCGGCCAGGCCGCGCTTCGTAGCGGCCGTTTATTCGCCGCAGCAAACCAGGCTGCGATTGCGCACCGGTAAGTCGGACGTTGTCGTTTCGGTGTCCGAGGATTCACCGCCAGGTTACGAGTACACGTACGACCCGTCGCGCCCGTCGAGCGTGCTAGCGCGCAACGCGGTGGACGACGTCTTGCAACGGGCCGCCGGACGCGAAGATGTGGTCGCCGTTTCCGAGAAAGAGTTCAGCGAGCCGGGCGGTCGGTACATCGATTTCTTGGTGCCCGGTCTGCTGGGGATGAGCCTGATGGGCGGCGGGTTGTGGGGCGTGGGGTTCGTCACGGTGGACATGCGCATTCGCAAGCTGCTGAAACGGTTCCTCGCCACCCCGATGCGCAAGAGCGACTTCCTGGCCGGGATCATGCTCAGCCGGATGATGTTCATGGTGCCGGAGGTGCTGGTGCTCGTGGTGTTCGCCCGGTTGGCGTTCGACGTGCGCATTTTCGGCAGCGTGGCGACCGTCGTGCTGCTGGTTTTGATCGGCGCGGTCACGTTCAGTGGGCTGGGGTTGCTGGTTGCCGCGCGGCCGCGGACGCTGGAAGCCGTTTCGGGCTTGATGAACCTGGTGATGTTGCCGATGTGGCTGTTGTCGGGGATCTTTTTCTCGTCCGATCGATTCCCGGAAGTCGCTCAGCCGCTGATCAAGATCCTGCCGCTGACAGCGCTGATCGACGCGTTGCGGGCGGTGATGCAAGACGGCGCGTCGCTGGCTTCGCAGTGGTCGCCGATTTTGATCATGGCCGCCTGGTCCGTGGCCAGCTTTTACCTGGCGCTGCGGTTCTTCCGTTGGACATGATGGGCGGCGCGCTGCACGTGGCCGTGCCGCTAGGCCGCCTCACCCTGCCAGCCGAATCGGGTCTTTAGCCGCGCGACCAGTCCGTGGCGATAGCCCGTTTCGCAGATGGCCGGCAGCTTGATTCTGCCGCGGACGAACTTCCGATGCAGCCGGCGGTCGATTCCGCCGTACTTGGCCACGACGCTCTCGAACTCTGCGCCCGGATCGATGCCCAAGTTGGCGAGCTTCTGGTAGTTTTCGCCGCGCCACAGTTTTCCGGTGTGCTCGACGCCGACGGCGTCGAGGATCGCCATCTCGTGCTGCGCGAACATCCGTGGCCAGACCCAATCCAAGCCCCAGCCGGATCGACTCTCCAAGAGCGTCGGTGCCACCTTAGTCAGCGCTTTGCGCGTGAACAGTGGGCACATGACTTCCACGTATGGAGAGTACCGCAACACGACGCCCGGCCGCTGGCGGAGCGTTTCATACGACATCTCGCCCGAGGCGATCGCGGGTTGGGCCAGTTGCAGCGCGTACTTCTCGAACAAGTCGAAGAGCCGATTGACGTCGCAGGTCGACGCGCGGATGTCGGCATCCGGGCACCAGATGTTGGTATAGCGGTCGAGCGTGGCGCGGTGGTGCTTTAACACGTGATCGAGCAGCTCGTACTTAAAGCCCTTGCGCTCGACGTAGTGATCCGCCGCCGTTCGGCCCCAGTCGGCGTGATCACTGTAGTTGATCAAAAACAGGTCGAAGGTCCGCAGTTCGGGCTGATCGAGCCAACTTTCATGGACCGAGCCTTCGCCGATTGGGCTGATCACCAGGTTGCGACGCGTTGCTGTCATCGAAACACGACCTCGTTGTTGCGTGTGGCAGGAGTCAAGAAGGATGGCGCGCCGATCAGGCGGCGCGACGCTTCTCGGCGGGAGTTTGTGCGGGTGCGGGGGCCGGGCCCAACTCACGCTGGGCCAGTGACAATGCCTGGGCGACGACCTGGTGCATGTCGTAGTAGCGATACGTTCCAAGCCGGCCACCGACGAGCACACCTGTGCGCTCCGCCTCCTGCCGATAGCGCTCGTAGAGCGCCAGGTTCGCGTCGTCGCGGATCGGGTAGTAGGGAATTCGTCCGCGCCGGTAGGCGGTGGGATACTCGCGCGTAATCACGGTCTTGGCCGTGTCGGCCGGCGGCGGCGCCTGGTCGTCGATCTCAAAGTGGCGATGTTCGGTGATACGGGTGAACGGAACGGCGCCGTCGGTGTAGTTGACGATCGATGTGCCTTGAAAGTCGCCGTCGAGGACCTCGTTTTCGAATCGCAGCGAACGGTATTCCAAATCGCCGAAGCGATAGTCGAACAGCGCGTCGATCTTGCCGGTATAGACGGTGCGCTCGGCGATGCGGGCCAGCGCCGGCCGGTCGTCGAAGTAGTCGACGCCAAGTTGAACGTCGATCCGTTCGTGGTCGAGCATTCGCTGGAACATCCGCGTGTAGCCGCCGATGGGAATGCCCTGGTATCGATCGTCGAAGTAGGCGTCGCTGCGCGTCGTGCGGATCGGGATTCGCCGGACGATCGAGGCGGGCAGCCGAGTCGGATCGCGCCCCCACTGCTTGGTCGTGTAGCCGCGGATGAAAATCTCGTAGATCTCCTGGCCTACCTGCGAGACGATCCAGTCGCGCAGGTTGCGCGGATCCGCGCACGGGCGGCGCACTTCGGCGAGCTTGCGCTCGGCCTCTTCGGGCGTGGCCACGCCCCACAGTTGTTCGAGCGTCGCAAGGTTCAACGGAAACGAGTACGAGCGTCCTTGATATTGAACCCGGCCGCGATGGCGGTAGTTGTTGAACTGCGCGAACCGGCTGACGAACTGCCAGACGGCGTGATTGTCAGTGTGGAAGATGTGCGGGCCGTAGCGATGAACCTCGACGCCCGCGATCGATTCGGTATAACAGTTGCCGGCGACGTGGTCGCGCTGATCGATGACGAGCACGCGGCGTGCGCGGTCGGCGGCCGAGCGCGCAAAGACCGCGCCGAACATGCCGCAGCCAACCACCAGATAATCGTACGTCGCCATCGAATCGCCGAGTGAAATCCGGCTGCCATCACGTCCGCGCCGGCTACGCTGCCGGCAAAGGGGGCCCTATAGTGAAGCCGTCGGGCGAAGCGACCAAGACCAACTTTGGCAAATTTCGTTCAGTCGCCAGAAGAGAGGTGATTTGCGAAAACTGGGGTGATGGTGTGGTGCCGGATACCGGTTTGCCCGGCGGGCCGTGGTGTCGTGTTGCCGAGTCAAGCCGGTGGATTTGCAATGGGGAGTCATGATGCAGCAGGTTCGCTGGGGAATCTTGAGCACGGCCAAGATCGGAACCGAGAAGGTGATACCGGCCATGCAGCGGGGAGCGTATTGCAAGGTCGTGGCGATCGCGTCGCGCGATGCCGAGCGCGCCGCGGCGGCGGCCGGCGCGTTGGGCATTCCAACCGCGCACGGTTCGTACGAAGCGCTGCTTGCGGATCCGCAGGTCGACGCGGTGTACAACCCGATGCCGAACCATCTGCACGTGCCCTGGTCGATTCGCGCGCTCGAGGCGGGCAAGCACGTGCTGGTCGAGAAGCCGATTGGCTTGTCGAGCGACGAGGGCCAGCAGTTGGTCGACGCGGCGGCGAAGCATCCGGGCCTGAAGGTGATGGAGGCGTTCATGTACCGCCACCATCCGCAGTGGCAGCGCGCCCGGCAGATCGTCGCTGGCGGCGGCATCGGCCGGCTACGCACGATCCAGTCGTTTTTCTCGTACTACAACGACGACCCAACCAACATTCGCAATCAGGCCCAGATCGGCGGCGGCGGACTGGCCGACATCGGCTGCTACTGCATTTCGCTGTCGCGGTTCATCTTCGACGCCGAGCCAAAGCGCGTGATGGGAATCGTCGAGTACGATCCGAAGATGCAAATCGACCGTCTGGCGTCGGGCATCCTCGACTTTGGCTCGGGCTCGGGTTTTGATGGGGGCACGTCGACCTTCACGTGCAGCACGCAGTTGACGCCGTTCCAGCGGGTCAACATCTTCGGCACTGAGGGGCGCGTCGAGATCGACATTCCGTTCAACGCCCCGCCGGACCGGCCCTGCACGATGCGCCACGAACGTGACGGCGCGATTGAAGAGATCGAACTGGATGTGTGCGATCAGTACACGATCCAGGGTGACTTGTTCGCGCAGGCGATTCTGAACGACGGGCCGGTTTCCACGCCGATCGAAGACGCGGTGGCCAACATGCGCGTCATCGAGGCGGTGGTCGAAAGCGGGCGGCGGGGCGCTTGGGTCTGAGAGACCAGGCCTCGAAAACGCAGCGCGACGAAAAAACCCCTGCCGCGAAAAAGATCGCGGCAGGGGTCTTGAGTCGTCGGTCGGCACGGCGCTCGGGTTGTAGCGCGGCACCGGTTGGATTGGGAGCTCGGCAGGAAGAATCGAGGTTGCGTTTTCCAGGGAGCTCGGGGAACACCGACGACGAACAAAGCGAATCGGGCCAGCGGCCGCGCAGTTCGCAACTATTTCGCGGCACGCTGCCGGCGCTTCTTCTTCGATTGAGCCAGCTTGTCAGCTTGCTCCCATGCCAACCACCACGCGGCCGCCTGGCTTGGCGCTTGCGCGATGATCCAGTGATTGCGTCGCTGACCGGTGACGATCCAAACGCGGCCTTCCGGGCGCTCGACGCAAAGGTCGCCCATGGCCCAACCAAAACGTTTTAGACGGTCCAGCGAAAGATTGACTCGGGGGTACGCCAGCATAGCTGAACTCCTCCGTGGGCGCGGCGAGGCACGCCGACGCTAAGCCTTGAACAAGGAAAAAGGAAAAGATGAGACCTACCAAGCCACTTCCGTTCCGCATCTGCCAAAGAAGTGATGCAGATGATCAACGCCAACGCTAACCTATGCTAACGTCGCGCTTTCGTAAATTCGAGATGCAAGGTGAAATTATTTGGAAAAACTCACGCACCGTGAATCGATTGCACGCACCCCTCGAATGTGGAGCGAATTCCTTGCGTGCTAGACGTGCGCTCGACAGCTTACTTGCAGTCGAACCAACTAGCAATTCGCGCGTGCGGCGCGCCATTATTCCCACGAAATCTCACCGCGACGATGTTTTTTCCCGAGGAATTCTAGCCGCTGATCGCTTGCGCAACCTTCTGGCGAATGTGATACGCGACCGCCGTCAGTCCGCGCATCCGAACCATGCCCAGCGCGTCGGCTAAACCTAAGCGATTGACAAGATTCGGTTCGAACGCGATCACTTCGTCGGGTTGCGCGCCGCTGAAGATTTCTGCCAACAGGCTAACAAATCCCTTGACCGTGGGTGCCTCCGGAGCAACGTCCGCAAACACTTGCACGCGACCATCTTCGACACGCGCCCACAGGAAAACGGGCGTTTGGCACTCGTGAACACGATTCGTGCCGGCGTCGCGCTCGGCTTGATATTCCGCCGGAAGCGGGGCCAGCTTCTCGGCGAATTCCAACAGCAATTCCAGCCGCTCGCGTGGTTCGAGATCCTCGAACTCTTTGGCGATCGACTCCGCTTTCTCACGCAAAGTTGGCGTCACATGGGGCTCCGGGTAGCGTATCAGCCGACGGGCTGCGTCGAAGTGCCCTTCTCGATGGGCATACCGACAACATTCCCCCATTCGGTCCAAGATCCGTCGTAGTTCTTCACCTTCGGAAACCCGAGCAAGTACTGCAACACGAACCAGGTGTGGCTTGATCGCTCACCAATGCGGCAGTACGCGATCACCGGCGAGCGGCGCTTGAGGCCCACTTCCTTGACGTAGATCTTTTCCAAGTCCCGCCGAGACTTAAAGGTTCCGTCGTCGTTGACCGCCCGAGCCCAGGGCACGCTGGCAGCGCCTGGGATGTGGCCACCCCGCAGGGCCCCCTCTTGTGGATAGTCGGGCATGTGCAGCAGCTCGCCGGTGAACTCCTGAGGCGAGCGGACGTCGATCAGCGGCTTGTTCTTGCTCTGATGCTTGAGAACCTCGTCGCGGAAGGCGCGGATCGTGCGATCCGGCTCTTGGGCTACGTAGTTGGTGCGCGGGTACTCGGGCTCGGGGTCGCGGGTGGTGGGTCGCCCTTCGCTCTCCCAGAGCTTGCGGCCGCCGTTCATGATCCGGCAGTCGGCGTGCCCGTACAGTTTGAATACCCAAAACGCGTAGCAGGCCCACCAGTTATTCTTGTCGCCGTAGAACACGACGGTGGTGTCGTTGGCGATGCCCT
Source organism: uncultured Planctomycetaceae bacterium (assembly GCA_937952415.1). Lineage (GTDB taxonomy): Bacteria > Planctomycetota > Planctomycetia > Pirellulales > PALSA-1355 > CALFYT01. Next base: position 68,243 of record CALFYT010000032.1, read on the forward strand.
TGCTGGCGCACAGTTCGGCGAATCGATCCTTATCGATGTAGTCGCGAATCAATTGGTCCTGCAAGTCGGTGTGCCAGTCGATTTTCACAGCGCCCGGCACGTGCCCCATTTCATACAGCAGGACGTCTTCGTCCGATTCGACGATCCGCACGTTGGGGTCGTCGCGGTGTTCCTCGACCCAGGCCGTGGTAACCAGTGTTTCTGGGTGAGCGTAGTCTTTGGCCATTGGTGAAAAGCCTCCCTGGGCTGTGATGGATCGCGATGCGGCGGCGAAACGCCGCTGGGCGGCTGGCCATCGCGCGGCCCTGCCCCCGCGGCGTCGGGGATGGTTGAGCGCGGCGGCGCGCCGATCCGCACGAATCGAGGTACCAAACCGAATTTTAGAGATTGCTCGTCGCGAATGAAAGGGACCGCGCCGGCGCGTTCGGCAAAGGGGATTTGGCCGCGTGTGGCGCGACTTGCGGGTTCGAGCGACAACGTTCGACGGCCGCCCGACCGCCGCGCGGCAATCGGTGGATTTGCTTGACCGCCTAGCGCACGCACCGCACACTAACACGCACCTGAGCCGCGCCAGACGCAAGCCTATTCGACCAAAAGCCACCGCGGCCGGCACTTGATAGGAGAGCCAGGGACATGCGAAATTTGGCAATCGGGGCGCTTGTCGGCGTTTTCACTCTTTGCATCGGTACGAGGCTTGTGATGAGCGACGAAACTGGCGAACCGGCCGACGCCGATGCCAAGCCGCTGCGGGCCGGAATGATCGGGCTCGACACGTCGCACGCGCCGGCCTTTGCCGGGTTTCTAAACGGACCCAAGGCGACTGGCGAGTTGGGCGGCGTGAAGGTCGTGGCCGCCTATCCCGGCGGAAGCCCCGACTTGCCGGCCAGCGCCGACCGTGTCGAGGGATTCACCAAGAAGCTGGCTGAGATGGGCGTCGAGATTGTGCCGTCGATCGACGCACTATTGGAGAAAGTCGACGTGGTGCTGCTGGAGAGCGTCGACGGTCGGCCGCACTTGGAGCAGGCTACCGCGGTGATCCAGGCCGGCAAGCCGCTGTTCATCGACAAGCCGGTTGCCGGATCGCTAGCCGACGCGGTCGCGATCTTCGAGCTGGCCAAGCAGCACGGCGTGCCCTGCTTCTCCAGTTCGTCGCTGCGGTTCAGCAAGGGCATCCTCGGCATGCGCGACGATCGCCGCGTGGGCGAAGTCGTCGGGTGCGAGGCCCGCGGCCCATGCAGCCTGGAGCCGCATCATCCCGACCTGTTCTGGTACGGCATCCACGGCGTGGAGACGCTGTTTACGATCATGGGCCCTGGCTGCGTGGAAGTGACGCGCGTCCATACCGACGGCACCGACCTGGTCGTGGGCCGATGGGACGACGGCCGCATCGGCACGTATCGCGGCTTGCGGGCCGGCTCGCACGGATACGGCGCCACCGTGTACGGAACCAAGGGCATCGCGCCCAGCGGCGGCTACGATGGCTACGAACCGCTGCTGGCCGAGATCGTGAAGTTCTTCAAGACCGGCAAGCCGCCGGTCAGCGCCGCCGAAACGCTGGAGATCTACGCCTTCATGGAAGCGGCCGACGAGAGCAAGCGCCAAGGCGGCCGACCCGTGACGATCGAAAGCGTGCTGGAAAAGGCGAAGGTCGAAGCTGGTGTGGAGAATGGCGAGTAGGTGGCGTGGGTATTTGTGTCCCGAAGCATGGCACAATCGGTAGTCGTAAGTGATTAATCTGGCAGTTCCGACTGGTGCTACTCTTCCGGCAAACGGAGCGACTAATGAGACTGTCCGCATTCTTGGTAGTGTTGCTGTTTCTTGAGATAGCCGTGCAGGCGCATGGCGCGTCCATCCTCCAGACCAAGTTCTTCGGTGGTCACACCTACTACCTCGTCGGCGCGGACGCCGACGGAAACGGAATCAATTGGACCGATGCGGAGGCATTCGCCAATACGCTTAGCGCCCATCTCGTGACAGTTGACGACGATGCGGAGAACGATTTCCTGTTGGTGCCGTCAACCTGACAGGGCAAGCGGTCACGCGGCTGTGGATCGGTCTAAGTGACCAAGTGGCCGAAGGGTCGTTTGTTTGGAGCAGCGGTGCCCCAGTAGCGTATACGAACTGGGGAATTGGCGAGCCGAACAACGCCGGTGACGAAGACTTCGTTTACTTACGCACGGCAGCCTCATTGGCCACTCCCAATACTTGGAACGATGACGACGATGTAGCAGCGGGTACGCTGGGGCCAAGCTATGGCATGGTGGAGTTGCCCTTCATCGTCCCCGAACCATCCACTGTTTTTCTCTCCGCGACCGGACTCGTTGTTGCCGCGTTTTCTTTCCGGCGACGCTATGACGCAGAGAACGTATGAGCCGATCTCAAGACATGGCACAGGGCATCTGGGCGGCAATGAATCGCCCCTTCTCATCTGCACGAACTGACGTGGCGGTTGCCGCGGTGATCTTTGCAGGTATCCAGATCTGGATGTTGATCGACAAATGGCAAACGTGGCCGGTCGCCGCTTTGTTTTCCCTGATTATTGGGCACGCGCTTTATTCGGAGTGGCAGCGAAGCGAGGTCCGTTCCAATTCGGACCGCCGCTCACCGACTGACCGGTAGGACATCAGCTCCCTCCTCGATTTTCGCGCGGGGTTGTGGTAAGCTCACGAGCTGAACCAGCCTGAGGCGCGCTTCCCGAACCAACCAACTGGCGCGCCGACCGACGATCACAAGCCTTGCACCGCGGTCGCACCATGCCGCACGATCGGTCAACCCGGACGTCGCCCGGCCAGCGGCCTGCCGTTTGTCACGCGGCCGGTTGCAGCCCGGTTGTTTCTCGTCGCCACATGCTGCAAGTGGGCGGATTGGGCTTGATGGGCCTGGCGCTGCCGCGGCTGTTGGCTGCCGATGCGGCCCGCGCCGCCAGCGGATCGAACGCGACCGGCTTGCAACCGCGGGCCGACGCCTGCGTGCTGATCTTCTTGAACGGCGGGCCGAGCCATCTGGACATGTGGGACATGAAGCCCGAGGCGCCGGACGGCATTCGCGGCGAGTTCAAGCCGATTGCCACCAGCGTGCCGGGCATTCAGTTCAGCGAGCACATGCCGAAGCTGGCCCCGCTGGCCGACCGCGCGACGATCGTCCGCTCGATGCACCACACGGTAAACAACGCGCACGCCGCGGCCGTGTATACCAGCTTGACCGGCCACGATCGGGGCGACAACGTGCGGAGCGTTGGCGGCGGGCCCAACGAGTATCCGGCCATGGGGTCGGTGCTGGGCAAGCTGCGGCCGCCGGAGCGTCCGATCGTGCCACACGTCTGCTTGCCGTACATCACCAAGGAAGGCGCCGGCGGACCGCCGCAGTCGGGCTTCTTCGGCGGGTTGATGGGGCGGGCGTACGATCCGCTGTTCGTTCTCAAGGATCCCAACGCGCCCGACTTCGCCGTGCCCGAGTTGACGCTGCTGGCCGACGTTTCGGTCGAGCGGCTGGCCGCGCGGCAAGAGTTGTTCCGCGCGATCGACGAGCAGTACGAGCGCGGACCCGGCGCCGACGCCTACAACAGCATGGACGGATTTCGTCGCCGCGCGCTCGGCCTGCTCACGTCGCAACAGGCGCAAACCGCGCTGTGCATCGGCGACGAGCCGGGTCCGGTGCGCGAGCGCTACGGGCGGAACATCTATGGCCAGAGCGTGCTGCTGGCCCGTCGGCTGATCGAAGCCGGAACGCGGATGGTGACGATCTCTTGGGCGCCCGACGCGAACGCCACGTGGGACACGCACGGCTCAAACTTCAAAAAGCTGAAGAACACGCTGCTGCCGCAGTTCGATGCGGCGTGTTCGAGCCTGGTGACGGATCTGGCCGACCGGGGCATACTCGATCGTACACTGGTCGCCGTGCTGGGCGACTTCGGCCGCTCGCCGCGGATCAACGCCAGCGACGGCGGGCGCGACCACTGGAACTACTGCTACAGCCTGATGCTCATCGGCGGTGGCTTCCGGGGCGGGTTCGTTTATGGCGCAAGCGACAAGATCGGCGCCTTTCCCGCTCGCGACGCGCTGGTGCCGGGCGACGTGATCTCGACGATCTATCACGCGCTGGGCATCCCGCCCAGCTTCGAGCTGCACGACGCGCAGGATCGGCCGCATCGGCTGGTTCCGGCCGGCAGCGTGGTGCCGGAACTCTTGGCGTGACGCCGCACGACGGCGACTTGCGGGGCAGCACGGCAGCGCACGCAGTGCCATTCGCGCCGATTGCTTGGAATCGTCTGCAAATAGCCACTTGCTTGGACGCCGCGCTTCGCGCTTACTAGAATTGAGTGCCCCCGCGAAACTCCCACCTTCGAACGCCTCCCACTGCCCGCCACTTTCGCCATGAGATGGACCACCCTGTTGTTTGCCGCCGCGGTTGCTTGGTCACCGGCGGTCGCCGACGAAACTGCGCCTGACTATCCCGACCACCGCAATCTGCGCGTGTGGCGCGACGCCGACGGCGAACACCGGATCGAGACGGCCGAAGACTGGGCCAAGCGCCGCGCGCACTTCCTGCAGGGCATGCAGGAAGCGATGGGCAAGCTGCCCGACCGGTCGCAACTTCCGCCGCTCGACGTGAAAATCAGCGAGACCTACGACGGGCTGAACTTCACGCGATACAAACTGTCGTTTGCTGGCGATCAGAACGATCGCGTGCCGTGCTACTTGTTCGTGCCCAAGGGGCTCGACGGGCGGCGCGTTCCTGGCATCCTAGCGCTGCACCAGACGACGGCGATCGGCAAGATGGAACCGGCAGGGCTGGGGCCCAACGAGAGCAAGCACTACGGATTGGAGCTGGCCAAGCGGGGCTACGTCGTGATCGTGCCCGACTACCCGAGTTTTGGCGACTACGAATACGACTTCGAGGCCGACTCGTACACGTCCGGCTCGATGAAGGGCATCTTCAATCACATGCGGGCCGTCGATCTGCTGGTCAGCCGGCCGGAGGTCGACGCCGATCGGATCGGCGCGATCGGGCATTCGCTGGGCGGGCACAACGCGATGTTCGTCGGCGTGTTCGACGAGCGGATCAAAGTGATCGTGTCGAGTTGCGGCTGGACGCCCTTTCATCATTACTACGGCGGCAAGCTGGACGGCTGGACCAGCCAGCGCTACGTGCCGGCGATCCGCGACGAGTACGAACTGGACCCAAACAAAGTCCCGTTCGACATGTACGAGATCGTGGCGTCGTTCGCGCCGCGGGCGTTTTTTTCCGTGTCGCCCTTGCACGATAGCAATTTCGACGTCGAAGGCGTGCGCCGCGTGATCGCCGAAGCGGCGCCGATCTACAAGTTGCTGGGCGCGGCCGACCGGCTGCAAGTGCGCTATCCGGACGCGCCGCACGATTTTCCGTCGAAGGAGCGCTTCGAGGCGTATGCGTTTATCGATCGCATTCTGGAGCACACGCCGCCGGTCGACTTCGAAACGGAACTGCCGCGGATTCCGCCACACGAGCCGGAAGACGCGCTCGACACGTTCACGGTCCTCGACGGACTGCGGATCGAGCAGGTCGCCAGCGAGCCGCTGTTGAACACGCCCGTGGCGGTCGACTACGACGAAAACGGCCGGCTCTACGTCGCCGAGATGCGCGACTACTCGGAGCAAGACAAAGAACGGCTCGGCCAAGTGCGGTTGCTGGAAGATTCCGACGGCGACGGGCGGTACGACCGGGGGACCGTGTTTGCCAAGGATCTGTCCTGGCCCACGGCCATTGCCTGTTGGGACGGCGGCGTGTTCGTTGGCGCAGCGCCGGACGTCTATTACCTGAAAGACACTGACGGCGACGGCGTTGCGGACCAGCAGAAAACCGTCTTCACCGGATTCAGCCGCAAAAACGTGCAAGGACTGCTCAATAGTTTTCGCTGGACGCTCGACAACCGGATTCATTGTGCGACCAGCACCAGCGGGGGCGTGGTCCGGCGGGCGGACGTGCCCGACTTCGAGCCGCTTTCGCTGGGCGGGCGCGACTTTTCGTTCGATCCGCGCACGCTGGATATCCGTGCCGAGAGCGGCGGCGCACAGCACGGCATGTCGTTCGACGACTGGGGTCGTAAGTTCGCCTGCTCCAATAGCGACCACATCCAGATGGTGATGTTCGAGGATCGGTACCTGGCCCGCAATCCCGACGCGACGGCCGCCCGGGCCCGAGTGAGCATCGCGGCCGACGGTCCGCAGGCAGAAGTGTTTCGCACCAGCCCGATCGAACCCTGGCGAATCGTGCGCACACGGCTGCGCGTGACCGGCGCTGCCACCGGACCGATCGAAGGCGGCGGGCGTGCCGGCGGATATTTCACTGGCGCCACGGGAACCACCATCTATCGGGGCAACGCGCTGCCGGACGAGTTTGTCGGGCAATCATTCACCGGCGACGTGGGAAGCAACATTGTTCACCGCAAAGTTCTCAAGCCCGACGGCGTGGGACTGGTGGCCGATCGGGCGGATGCGAAGAAAGAGTTTGTCGCGTCGACCGACAATTGGTTCCGACCGGCGCAGTTCGCCAATGCGCCCGACGGTGCGCTGCACATTGTTGACGTGTATCGCGAAGTGATCGAACATCCCGACAGCTTGCCGCCGCAGATCAAGCAGCACTTGGATCTGACCAGCGGGCGAGATCGGGGACGGATCTATCGCGTCGTGCCGGACGATTTCGAACAACCCCGGCCGCCACGTCTGGGCGAGGCCACGACCGAACAGCTCGTCGCGCTGCTGGAACATGCCAACGGCTGGCATCGCGACACGGCGGCGCGGCTGCTGTATCAGCGGCAGGATCCGGCGGCGGTCGGGCCGCTGAAAGTGCTGGCCGCGGGCAGTCGGTCTCCCAAAGGTCGATTGCACGCGATGTACGCACTGGCCGGCATGCAGGCGCTTTCGGCCGACGTCCTGCTGCCTCGAACTGCCGACGAGCATCCGCGGGTGCGCGAGCACGCCGTGCGGCTATCGGAACGGCTGGCCAGCGAGTCGTCCGAGCTTCGGGCCCGGTTGTGCGCAATGACTGACGACGCAGACATCCGCGTGCGCTACCAGTTGGCGTTTTCGTTGGGCGAGTTGGACGACCCGGCACGCAACGCGGCACTGGCCGAAATCGCCAAACGCGATCCGTCGGACCGCTGGATCCGCCTGGCCGTGTTCAGTTCGCTGGCCACCGACGCGGGCGAAGTCTTTTCGGCACTGGCGGCGGATGCGAAGTGGCGCGGCGGCGACGACGCCCGGGCGCTGCTCGGCGAGCTGGCCCGATACATCGGACGCCGCAACCGTCGCGAGGAGATCACGCATCTTGTCGAGGCGCTCGAAGCGTTGCCCGCGGCACAGATCGACGTGGCGGCGACGATCGTGCGCGGTTTGGCCGATGGGCTGTCGCAAGGGAGCGGCACGTTGCGGGACCGACTGGCGGCGCTCGACAGCGATAAGGCCCGCCAGGTACTGGACGACATGCTCGCCACGGCGAAAGTCCGCGCGGCCGACGACGGGGCACAGTCTGCCGCGCGCGTGGACGCCATTCGATTGCTGGCGTTGGGTGAGTTTGCCGAGTCGGGCCCGATCCTGACTCCGCTCATCTCCAACCAGCAGCCGCACGAGGTGCAGTCCGCGGCGCTGGGCACACTTGGGAAGTTCGCGGACCCATCGATTGCGACGACATTGATCGAGGCCTGGCCCAGCTTGAGTCCGCGGATCAAGTCGGAGGCGACCGAAGCGATTTTCTCGCGGCCGAAGTGGCTGTTGATGTTGCTCGATGCGGCCGAGTCGGGCGACGTTTCGCTGGCCGACTTGGATCGGGCGCGGCTCGAAGCGCTGGAGAAACACCCGAACGAAGATGTGCGCAAGCGAGCGACGCCCCTGCTCGGCAAGATCGAACTCGGCAGGCGGCAAGACGTGGTAGCGGCATATCGCGACGTGCTGGAGGCCGAGGGCGATCCGTCGCGCGGGCGGAAAGTGTTTCAGAAAACGTGTGCCGCGTGTCATCGGGTCGAGGGCGTTGGGCACGAGATCGGACCGAGCCTGGCCAGCTTCCGCAATCGGGGCGCCGATGCATTGCTGGTGAACATTCTGGATCCCAATCGCGAAGTGAATCCGCAATACATCAACTATGTGCTCGTGACGGGCGACGGTCGTTCGATTACCGGCATTGTTGCCGCCGAGACGGCCAACAGTGTGACGCTGCGCCGCGCGGAGAATGCCACCGACACGATCGCCCGCGACGAGATCGAGGTGCTTCGGGCCAGCGGGCTGTCGATCATGCCCGAGGGGTTGGAAAAAGAAATCAACCAGCAGCAGATGGCCGATTTGTTGGCATACTTGCTGCACGCGCTGTAGGTTGTGTCTGGCTGGCGGCCGCCGGCGGCCATGTCGACCACGGGGCACGGCCAGATCGAACTGGCGACGCGCTCCTTGGCTTATGCGACGAGAGGGTTCGCGACGATGACGCAAGGGTGGACCGGAAACATCTCACGCCGGCAGTTTTGTCGTGCCGGGATTGCGGCTGGCACAGCGCTGGCGCTGGCAAACGCGCGCCCGGCGAACGCCGCCGATCGCTTTCCGCCGGGTCAGTACGTCGACGTGCATACGCACCTGGGTCAGACGTGGAACTCGACCGAGCCACTTTCGGCGACGCAACTGCTGAAGTGGATGGACAACAATCAGATCGCACAGGCGGTGGTGCTGCCGTTGGTTTCTCCCGAGTCGTCCAGCTTTCCGTTGACGAGCGATTTCGTGCTGGCCGAAACGAAGCCGCATCGCGATCGGCTGATTCCGTTTTGCTCGGTCGATCCGCGCACCAGTTATCGCGGTGGCACCGCCGGATTGACCGACATCCTGAAGCGGTACGCTGAACAGGGAGCCAAAGGATTCGGCGAGCACAAGCCGGGCGTGGCGATTGACGATCGGCGAAACATGACGATCTATGCCGCCTGCGGCGAGGCGAAGCTGCCGGTGCTGTTTCACCTCGACAACCAACGCAATACCGATCGTCCGGGGCTGCCGGGCCTGGAACGCGTGCTCAAGGAGTTTCCGCAGACGACGTTCATCGGGCACGGGCCTGGTTGGTGGGCGTCGATCTCCGGCGGCTTAGAGCAAAAAGACTTGGGCGGATATCCCGACGGACAGGTCGCGCCCGGCGGGGCGATCGACCGGCTAATGGAGAACTATCCGAACATCTACGGCGACCTGTCGGCTGGCAGCGGAGCCAACTCGATCTCGCGCGATCCAGAGTTCGGTCCGCAGTTTCTGATCCGCCGGGCCGATCGGCTGATGTTTGGCACCGATTTTCTTTCGCCGGGCCAGGAAGTACCGCAACTCACTCTGTTTCGAACGCTCGACCTTCCGGCCGACGTCCAGGCCAAGGTTTTCCGCGACAACGCCCGCAAGCTGCTGGGGCTGGCTTGACGCACCTTTGTACATCGCGCGCTGCATCGCCGCTCGTCACTTGTAATGTGAGGAACTATTTCATGTTGCACCGCTGGCTGCTTGTGGTTGTGTTGGCTACTGCCGCAATCGTGACCACTCTGCCCTGCCCTGCGACGGCCGCGGGCTGGAAAGCTGGCGCGGCGCGGCAGAAGATCACGCCAGAACATTCCATGTGGATGGCCGGCTATGGTTCGCGGAATCAACCCGCGACGGGCTTTCTGAACGACCTGTGGGCCAAGGCGATCGTGCTGGAAGACCCTGGCGGGACGCGGGTGGCGATTTTGGGGCTCGACCTGGTTGGCATCGGCCCCGACGTGGCCGATCCAGTGCGGGAAGCGTTGGCCAGCAAGTACGACCTGCCGGCGTCGCACGTCGCGTTTTGTTGTTCGCACACGCACAGCGGGCCGGTGGTCGGCCACAACCTGCAAACGTTGCACTACGATCTGGTCGATCCGAACCAGCAAGCACTGATTGACGAGTACGCAACGCGGCTTAAGGCGACGTTGGTCAAAGTCGTGGGCGAAGCGGTCGCGGCGCTCGAACCCAGCGAAGTCTCATTCGGGCAAGGCACGGCTTCCTTTGCCGTCAATCGCCGTAACAACAAAGAGGCCGACGTTCCCGAACTGCGCGCCGCCGGCAAGTTGGTCGGCCCGGTGGACCACGACGTGCCGGTCTTGAAGATCACCAACGCCGGCGGCAAGTTGACCACCGTCCTGTTTGGCTACGCTTGCCATGCAACCGTGCTGTCGGGCTACGACTGGTCGAGCGATTACCCTGGCTTTGCCCAAAGCGACATCGAAGCGCGCCATCCGGGCTGCACGGCCGTGTTCTTCGCCGGATGCGGTGCCGACCAGAATCCGATCCCGCGGCGCAAAGTCGAGCAGGCGAAGCAATACGGCGCGGGTCTGGCCGCGGCCGTCGATGCCGTGTTGTCGCGTTCGCTGACGCCGATCGCCGGCACCCTTGAAGTTCAGTCGACCCAGATTCCGCTGGCATTGGCGCACGTGCCGTCGCGCGACGAAGCCGAGACCGACGCGCAGTCGAAGGACAAATACGTCGCGGCGCGGGCCAAGTACTTCTTGCGGCTGCTGGATGCCGGAAAGCCGATTCCCGCAACCTACGACTATCCGATTCAGGTCTGGCAGTTGGGCGACGACCTGACTTTGGTCACGCTGGGCGGCGAAGTGGTGGTCGACTACGCGCTGCGGTTGAAGCAGGAGCTGGGTCGCGAGCGGACCTGGGTCGCCGGATACACCAACGACGTGATGGCGTACATTCCGTCGCGCCGCGTGCTGGCCGAAGGCGGCTACGAAGGCGGCGGAGCGATGGTGTACTACGGCCTGCCTTCGCCGTGGACACCGGCGGTCGAGGAAGATATCGTGCGCGCGGTGCATCGGCTACACGACGCGGCAAAGTAGCCCGGGCGCGCCCGTCAGACGCACGTTGCGGCGGGCCGATCGCTTTGCAGCCGCGCCGACGATGCCGCTACAATGTCCGCTGACCGTGGTGCCGCCGATTGGTGCGCGGCACCCTGCCCCGCGCATGCAACCCTCGCGAGACCCACCATGCCCACGACATGGAAGTTCAATTCGGCCGGACAAATCGTGTTTGGCAGCGGCGCCGCCGACCAGCTTGGCGACATCGCACAGCGCTTGGGCCTCGAGCGGGTTCTGGTCGTGACCGACGCCCACCTGGTCGATGCGGGCATCTGTGGCAAGATCGAATCGCCGCTGGCAGAGCAAGCCACGATCGACGTGTTCACCGGGGGCGAGCCCGAGCCGTCGCTGGCGGCAGCCGAAGCGTGCGTGGCGCATGCCCGCGCGTTCGCGCCGGACGGGCTGATCGGACTGGGTGGCGGCAGCAACATGGACCTGGCCAAGATCGCAGCGGCTGCCTTGGCCCACAGTGGCTCGCCGCGCGACTACCTGGGAGAAAACAAGGTGCCCGGCCCGGTCACGCCGCTGATTTGCGTGCCCACCACGTCCGGCACCGGCAGCGAAGTTTCGGCCGCCGGTGTGTTCACGGACCAGGAGAACAACATCAAGGTCGGCGCGATGAGCAACTACCTGCGGCCCACCGTGGCGCTGGTGGATCCGCAGCTCACGCTCTCTTGCCCACGCAAGGTGACCGCCGATAGCGGCATCGATGCGATGACGCACGCGATCGAGGCGTACACAGCGGTCGACTACAAAGACTTTCCGCTGCCGCCGGGCGAAACGTCGTGCTACCAGGGGCGCTTCCCCCTGGCCGACGTGCTGGCGGAAAAGGCGATCGCCACCATCGGTGCCAACCTCGAACGCGCCGTCGAACATCCGGACGATCTGGCGGCCCGCGAGGCCATGTCGCTGGGCGCGCTGTTGGCCGGGTTGGCGTTTTCGAACGCCGGCGTGGCCCTGGTGCATGCGCTCGAGTATCCGGTCGGCGGGGCGACGCACTGTTCGCACGGAGCCGGCAACGGGCTGCTGCTGCCCCACGTGATGCGCTACAACCTGCCCAAGCGGCGCAAGCAATTCGCGCGGATCGCCGCGCTGTTGGGCGAGAAGACGGACGGACTTTCGGAGGACGACGCGGCGGAACGAGCCATCGCGGCCATCGAGCGACTCAACACGGCGATCGGCATTCCGGCCCGGCTGAGCGACTTGGGCGTGCGCGAGGAACAGATTCCGGAGCTGGCCGAAAAGGCGCTGGGCATCACCCGCATCATCCGCGTGAATCCACGTGTGCCGACGTTGCCCGACGCGGTGCAGATCCTCAAAGAGGCACTCTAGCCGCGACGCGTACGCCGAATTCGACGTATTGCGGCCCGGATCAGCGTCCCAGGATCTCCCGCGTTTTCAGAATCAGCAGGCAACTGGGCGCATGGGTGATGCGCCCGTCGGCCACCATGGCAACGACCGTGTCAAACGGCAGCTTCTTGGTTCGCGTTCGCTCGCTTCCTTCGAGATCCGTCGCGCCGAACGTCAGCTCACGCGCCAGGAACAATTGCGTGGGCGAAACGACGATCGTCGTGAACGGATCGCAGGATCCCAAGTCGGTCCACGAAGCGGCCGTGATGCCTAGCTCCTCGCGCAGCTCACGCTGGGCGGCCTGCAGGGCCGATTCGTCGTCCTCGATCCCGCCGCTGACCACCTCAACGGTGGTCCGACCTACGCCGTAGTGAAAGTCTTCGGTCAAGTAGGCCATGCCGGCCCCGTCGACCGCCAACACGGAAATCCCGCGCAACAGATGCACGATGCAATGGGTGCCGGGATTGCCGTCAGGCCGAATGACCTGATCGCGATCGACCTGGAGCCACGGATCGCGATACACCGTTTCGCGCGCCAAGATTTGCCAGGGGCCGTGCTTTTGCGGAAACTCCATGGGCGGCCCGCGCGAGTGGGATACGAACGCCAGACGACGGTTCATCATACCGGGCGCGGCGTGCGCGGGCCAGTCGAGGCGCGCGACAGACGGTTCGCGGCACGGCGCGAGGCGCATCGTCGGACGAAGATCGCGATGCAGCATGTTCGCGCCACGGCCGACTCCAATTGCAACTGCCGGCAAGCGCGCTTATAACTGCCGAACAGTTGTGCGGTCGACTTCCCGCGGCCGCTGCGCTCCACGTTTCGCCGCGCGATCCTATCGACGTGAACAACCACCCGTCGCCTGCCGAACAGCTTTCGTGGCTGCACTTTCCTTGGGATCGGGTGGGATTCGTGTTGGGGCCGGCGGCGATGATCGCCTGGTACGTGGCCGAACCGGCCGAGTCGCTCTCACCCGAGGCATTTCGCCTGGCCGGCATCCTGATCCTGACCATCATTTGGTGGATCAGCGAGCCGATTCCGATCGCCGCCACGGGATTGCTGGCCGTCGTGCTGTGCGTGGTGCTGGGGGCGGTGCCGGTCGAGCCGGGCAAGCTCGATCAGGCGCGGGTGGCGTTTGCGCCGTTCGGCAGTCCGACCGTGTTCTTCCTGCTAGGCGGCATGTTCATCGGCCGCGCGATGACGCGACACGGTCTCGACCGACGCATGGCGCTGGCCATCCTGGCGACGCGCTGGGCGACGATGTCCGGCACAACGCTGTTGGCCGCGATCGGGCTCTCGTCGATCGTGCTGTCGATGTGGATCTCCAACACGGCGGCCACCGCAATGATTTGCCCCGTGGTGCTGGGCATGATTTCGGTGCTGGGCGCCGGAATGGGTGACGATGCCGAATCGTTTTCCCGCTCGCGATACGCGTCGGCCTTGCTCTTGATGTTGGCCTATGCCTCGTCGGCCGGCGGCATCGCCACGCCGATCGGCACGACGACAAACGTCGTCGCGATGGGCTACTTTCGCACCGACGAGTACTTCGGCCGACCGATCGACTTTGGACGTTGGGCCGTGGTCGGGTTGCCGATGGCCGTGTCGCTCGGGTTGGCGCTACTGGTTTGGCTGCGGTTGTTCGCGCCGACCGGCAAGCTCGATCTGCCTGCGCTCCGCCAGCACCTGCGCGGCGAGCGCGCGAAGCTGAGCCGTTGGACCATCGGCCAGTACAACACGTTGGTCGTGTTTCTGACGGTGGTCACGCTGTGGGTCGCGCCGTCCGTCTTGCTCTTGATCGGGCTGGACGAACAGAGCGAGTGGATGCGGGCCCACTTTCCCGAGCCTGTGGTGGCGATGATGGCGCCGGTGATGTTCTTCCTGCTGCCGGTCGATTGGAAGGCGCGGCGGTTCTCGTTGGAGATTGACGACCTGGCGCGGATCGATTGGGGAACGATGCTGCTGTTCGGCTCGGGTTTGGCCCTGGGCAACCTGATGTTTCAGACCGGCCTGGCCCATGCGATCGGCCAGAGCGCGTTCGACTGGCTGAACACCGACGACGTTTGGGCGATCACGGCGCTGGCGATTGCCGGCGGATTGATCCTCAGCGAGTTCACCAGCAACGCGGCGACCGCCGCGGCATTGATCCCCGTCGTGGCGGCGATTTGCGGCGAGGCCGAGATCGACATGGTCGCGCCGCTGATGGGCGTGACGTTTGCGGCCAGCTTCGGTTCGGCGTTGCCCGTCTCGACCCCGCCCAACGCGATCGTCTATGGCTCGGGACTGATTCCCACGCGCCGCATGATCCTGGCCGGGGTCGGCTTCGACATCTGCTGCGGCGTAGTGATCTGGTGCGTGCTGCGAGCCGCGATCGGGCTCGGCTGGTCGCCGCTGGCGTGAAGAGGGGTTAGGGGCTTGGGGTTAGGGACTTGGGGCTAGGGGATTGGGATTAGGGGCGCGCGGCGGCATGTGTGCCAAGCGGCTGCGATCCTCCAGCCACACCGCCGGCTAGGCCAGTCCGTGCACCTCGAGCGACTCGAGCTGCCGACTGGTGAGCCGCTTGCGATCTTTGTCCGAAAGCGCGATCGTGCCGTCGATGACCAGCGAGGTCACGGTGCGCGGCGGCAGCCGGTCGCGGTCGGCTTGCGACAGCTCGATCCGGGCGAGGATGGCCAACTCGGTCAGGGCACGCGGCTCCAGCAGGTCCTTCTGGTCTTGCGTCAATTCGATTTCGCGGCGGACGGCCAGTTGCAGGAGGCGACGCGGCGTGATCGTCTGGTCGGACGCATCGGCCATGGAGGCGGGAGTCATACGTGGTCCTTTCACGTTGGCCCAACGGAACCCATTCAGCCCGATATTTTCGACAATTCGGTACACTTGTCCAGGCGGTGGGGGCCGATGGCGGGGCCGAATCGTTGGCCGATTGCGGCCTGACGGGTCGATCCTGGCAGGTGCGGCGGGTGGAATCGGCCGGAAGCGACGCGTCGTAAGGCGGGCGCAGCCAAGCAGTTCGGCCCGAGGGCGATTGGCCGGGCATGCTGCCGTTGCGACGCGCATACCGAAAAATCGGCGGTGGTCGTTTGAATGCAGCACTGGCTGATATCATGGCGCGCCAGCACGGGCGACAATGGCCTGCGGCGCGGGTGTAGGCAGAACGGTACACTGAGGCGATCTGTGCGCGCCGCGATGCGAAATGCCCCGTCGCTGGTCGCACATTGCCGCGGCGGCGGCGCGTTGCCACGGCCCAATGTTGAAGCACTTCACAACGGAGAGCTCCAATGTCTGCTTCGTCTCGCGTGCGCGTTTACATGGGCTGCTCGTTCGACGGCTTCATCGCCGGGCCCGACGATGAAATCGATTGGCTGGAGGCAAGCTATCGTGCCGCCGGCGATCTGGAGCCGGATGCCGACGCGCTCACGTTCGATCGCTTCATGAGCCAGATCGGCGCGATGCTGATGGGCCGCACGACCTACGAAGTCGTCCAGAAGCACGGGCAGTGGCACTATGGCAATACGCCGGTGCTGATCGCGACCCATCGGCCGCTGGAGCCCATGGCCGACACCATCCAAACCGTGGCCGGTCCGATCGAAGATCTCATCGTCAAAACCAAGGACGTCGCGGGCGACAAGGACGTCTATCTCGACGGCGCCGACCTGGTGCGCCAGGCGCTCAACGCGGACCTGGTCGACGAGATCACGGTCACGTTGCTGCCGATTCTACTGGGCACCGGCGTGCGGATGTACGACGGCCTTGCGTCGCGGACGCGGCTGCAGTTCGTGGCCCATCACGCCCACGACGGCGGCTTCGTGCAGGTAACGGCCCGGGTGCCCAAGTAGTCCCGGACTTGAGCCCTGGGCCGTACGGAAGTAGAAGAGCGTTATCTGACGCCGCACGCCGCCGCGCTGTGTCGTGCAACCACAAGCCGGCGGGCTGCCATTTTCCACGCCAAACTCCCACGCGATCCAAGACCGAATCCCTGCCATTCAAGCTGCCGCAGCGGATGGCGTTTGACAACAGCACGCCGCAGGTCGAGGCGGTGGTCCGCGCCAGCGGCGTCCGCGAGGGCCTGTGCCTGATCAACGGCGGCTGTCAGCGAGAACGCCAGCCTTGCCATCCACGAGATTCCCGTAGAGCGTGAACCTCCAACGCTTCTTGTTGTTCTTATCGAAGACTCGTTCAACGTAGACGCCGTTCGGTTTTCCATCGGGCCTACGACCCTGGAAAACAGTCTGCACTAGCTTCCGAGCCTCGGCATAGGTCATTGCGTCAATGTCGCTGTTGGCGACGTACTTTTGAGCCCATAGTCTTGCGGACGAGAGCGGCGGGCGGTACTTGGCCGTGAGCTCTTGGGCACGCTTCGAGACCCTTTCAACCAGCTTGGCGTCGGCGAAACTTCCTAGCTCTGACTCTACGCGATTCAATTCCTTCTGTTTGGCCTCCACCTTGCGTTTGAGCGTGGTCAATTGTTCCCTCGCGTCCTCATCGGAGATCATGCACTCGCCTACGAGATCGAGAACCTTCTTCTTGCCCTGCGCAAGCTTGTCCAGTGAGGACTGGATGCGTTCTTGTCGTTCGCGGAGGCGTGCGATCTTTTCCCGATTGGGTTGAGCCTGTTCAATAGCCCGTTGCACTGCCACGGGATTGCCGAAGGTCTCAAATAGCCGTTCGATCACGGCTTTATCTAACCCATCGCGTGGCACCCACGGCAGGGGTTTGATGTCGCACTTACGCTCCCGCTTCGTATGGGCATGTCGATAATAGAATCGACCATGCTGATTGAGCTGGCCGAACAGACTGTAGCCGCAGTTCTCGCAGAACACGAACCCGCCAAGCAAATATTCATGCTTCGGGTGGCCAGCTTGATACGTCTTGTGAGCCTCAGCACGTTCACGGAGAGCCTTGATGATGTTCTCGGGCAGGAGCCTTGGGATATTGATCGTCACCGTCTCGTCGATGTTCAAATCAGGGGACTTGAACTTGACCTCCCATGTCGATCCACAGCGGTGCATGAGCGTCTTGTGCAACGTGGCATGATTAACGTGGTATTCCTCCGCAAGAGCGGCCAGTGATTCACCATCCAAGTAGCGCCGTGCAACGTCCTTGATCATTGCGTGTTTGGCTGGATCGATCCCCCACTTCTCTTTCGTCTTGTTCCAGATTCGGCCGAAGGGCAACTTGCCGCTGGTTGGGATACCACGCTTCGCTCGCTCGATCCGGTTCAGGAGAGATTTTTGTTTCTGGGTCGCAGCGTGGAATGCACCTATCACGCTATTCAGTGAGAGGAACAGAATCTGCTGAGGATCAAACAGGTCATACTCGGTCGTCAAACTGAAAAAGCGAATGCCCCTTTCCCGAAGAATGCGCAGGCCGGTTTCCGACGCGGCATTGTCACGAGACCAGCGGGAAGGATCAGCAACCATCACGGCATTGAACGAGCAGTTCGGTTTCGCCGCGTCCGCAAGTAACTGATCCAACAGCTGGCGTTCATATCCGGCCGTGGCATGCTCCTGTCCGGCATAGGTCTTGACCACCTGAGCATCGAGTGACGCAACGGCGGTGTTGGTCTGCTTGGTTTGCGTGCGGAGCGATTCGCCCTGCTGTTCCTGCTTGTCCGTCGAGACGCGGATGAGGGCTGCAAACTTGAGCGTTGCTGCCTTGAGCATATCCGTGACCCTTCCCCGCGACCTGAGTGTGAAAGAAAGAAGCGGGTGGCATGGCCTATCCAGGTCACGGATTAGATGGCCCGTCGCAGGAGATCAAGCCTGAGACGTGCCACCCGCTTTGTTGTGTACCTATTCGGTGTGGAGTGTGTCGTTAGTTGAAAACGGCCCGCTGGTGATGAGCCCTGTTTCGGTTAAACCACTCATCGTGCCAGATAAGGAGGCTGGCCCAGCGGACCGCCGGAACATGTGGTCACTCCATGTGCTGTGGACTCAACAGCGGCTCTTCGTCGCCGTCGTACTCGAAACCTTGATTCACCAGCGGCTCTTCATCGGATTCATCGTCGAACACGTTTGGGCTCACCAGTGGCTCCTCATCGGTCGCAAGTGCGTTGGCAAGGATACGGGCACGGGCACGAGCCGCCCTTTGACTGGCATCCGCACCGTTGACAACGAGATGTCCTCCGCCAACCGTTTGAAATGAACTCATGGCTATCTCCCTTTGCAAAGGATGGGTCTCCTAGTGAATTGCTCTAGACCTTGATGTCTGAAAGTGCCGACATAAACTCCGAGCCCTTCTGTCGATTCGACGCCAGAATTTTTCGATGTTCAATGATCTCGCGTGGGATCGTTTCCGTGAACTTCGCCTCAGCAAGTCGAAGTTTCCTTTGAGCTTTCAACACTTGCTTCTGTAGCGCTTTTAGTTCGTCGAGTTTTTCCTGGCTGGGAGCCGCAGACCCCTCTGTCTCCGCAGCCCTCGCCCACATGGCTAATTCCGCTTTGAGTCTGTCAAACTTCTCGACGGCGAGCTTCACGGCAGCCTTGTGGAATTTGACTTGCAGAGCCGCGAGCTCATGAGGGTCTTTGGGAGGATCGCAAATGTATCCCATCGGGTTTTGATCTCTCCGTGCTCCATCTGCGTAAACCCAATCATTTCCTACAGCCAAGCACACCTCACCGTGCTCGATATGAAACTGTTTCACACGCTCATTGATTAAGACGTCGTACGGCATGAATGCCTCCTTTCATGAATTTGTTCACCACAGACCACCGACCCGTATCCGTGTCGCAACGGCCAGGTCGGCGGTTCCGGCCAAAACGTTACTTAGGTCATCATGGCCACCACTCGGATGGTCTATGATGTCGCGGCCACCACTGCGTGTGCGACGCTCCAATCTGGCCAACTGATTGACAAGCACTTCGTTGTCTAGAAGCTCGATCTCACCGCTGGTCATCCTTGGGAGTAGTTCTGCGTAGAGGATCGCTTTCGGCTTGTCACACTTCACATACTGAAGCCCGTGTGACTTGAAGGCGGTGGCTACGAACTCGGCGCTGTAGTTGTCACCCACCACACGAGTGATTCGGTACTTCTTCACCTCCTCGCACATGAGCCGCACCACTTCGTATGGCTGAAATGGCGGTCGATAACGTTTCAGTAGGTCGAGGACGACCTTCCTGCCTTCTCGGTGTGCGATGGCGAGGGCTGCATCGTCAGCGCGACCACCACTCAAGTCTGCGAAGGCTTCGTAGTTGATGTCCTTCTTGGGCAGTAGCTCGATGCGACCCTTGACCACTAAAGACTCGATTGTTTCCCGCGATACGAACTGCCCAACGTCGTCCCTGAATTCACCTAGATACTCCGCCTTGGCCATTGCCATATCGTCTTCAAGTGCGTCGTCGACGACCTGCTGTGGCAGGGTCGGATTCATTTCACGGCTCGGGCAATTCCAGACCAGGATACGGCCATCGTCATTGCCATGATTTTTCTGGTGCGTCTTGTAGCACCAGCCTGCCTTGGCATACGGAGTACTAATAAGGATCAGCTTGCCACCGACTGTGGCCAGCGAAGGTTTGATTGCCCGCACTAGCTCGGTGTCAGAACGCACCTTGCTCTCATCGTCTAAACCGAAGAAACAAGCTTCATCGACGATGGCGGCTAGGAGCGTGTACCCACGGACTGATCGAAAGTCACCCGCAAGAATCTCGATCCGTGAGTTGTTGTTTAGCTCGAAGCCCTCGCGTGTCTCCCCGATCACTTCGGACCTGAGCAGTCGCGTCTCGAAGATGCCACGCAGATAGTCCTTGACGATGCGTCCCTGACGTTTCGTTGGGGCACAGATGGCGACTACGCCCTTCTCACCGCTAGCCAGTTTCTGAGCATGGCCCGCAAGTATCCCTTCATAGGCTCCAATGACTGCGGCGATGCGGGACTTGCCTGATCGACGGCCAGTTAGAAAGAGCGCCGTGTCGAATCCATCCCTGGGCAGGCTCTCGACGCTGCGGCCAGTACAAAGCTCAACAACTTCCCGTCGTGAGCGTGGCACGGGCAGCCCATAGACGACGCGGATCGCGGCAAGCCAGTTGAGCCATGACTTGAGAGAATCGTCACCATCGGCCAGGAATGGCCTTAGAAGCTGTTCGTCCTTGATCGCTTCGATGATGTTCATTTCCGTTTGCCGTTCTTGATGTACTCTTGTAGGTCGAGAGTCTGCTCAAACTGCTTCTCCAGACCTAGCTTCGTCAGTAATCCACTCAGTGCGTTCGTGGCCTGCGTGTAGAACCCAAGGTCAAGTTGCCCAGTCTCAGCAGCGGTCACTTCCATTGATTCCAGTTGGATGGCCAGAAACACCGCACGCTGCACGAGCATGTCTTTCTGCACCGAGTCGGCACAGCAGTCTTCCTTGAGTTCTTCGTATCGACGCCGTATCGCCTTCACGAGTCCGGTGCGGTGATCTGCGAGCTCCCAGAACCTCGCCTCGAACTTCTGCGGCAGCGCTACAGATTGCTTCCTTCTGCACTTCGCTAGAGCCACTTGTCTTCCTCCTCAAGCGACGAAAGCCCACGGGCGGTGAACCCATGAGCTTTCGATGCAGCTAATTGTTGGCGGGCACACATGGCCCGTCGGTTGTTACGGACCGACAGTAACAGACCCGGGGCAATTTGTCTCGCCCTAACCTAACGCCCACTTGTAACGTACTTTGTGGCGACCGCTGGACGTACTACGCACCTACCTCCGTGGCATTTAGCACGTCGTAGATCGTTGATCTACTCAGTCCTACGGCAGTGGCTATCGCTGTAATGGCCTCGCCATCTTCCTTCATCCGACGCACAATCTTTTCCTGCGTCGGAGTCACCTTCTTTCGGACGCCCCGCTTCGACCCTCCCCACTTCTTGCCCTGCGCCCTAGCGGCAGCTATACCTGCGCGTTGCCTCTCGCCCCTCACCTCCTTTTCAAACTGGGCCACGCCAGCCAACACGGTAGCCAGCATACGACCAGCGGGCGTTGACAGATCAACACCGTCCTTGAGGCTCACCAGATTAACCTTCCGCTGCCGCAGGTCATCGAACAAGCGAGTCAATCCACTGGCAGTCCTTCCCAACCGATCAATACGCCACACCACAACTTGGGACACCATGCACTTCCGCATAGCCTCCTCAAGCTGCAACCAGCCTGGTCGGTCCATTGATGTGCCGCTGGCCTTGTCTTCATACCACTTGATGGGTTCGTCCTGGGCATCGGCCCATCGACGTAGGTCTGGCTCCTGGGATCGTAGGTCTTGAGACTTGCTGCTGACCCGCAGATAGATGGCTGTGTGTTTCACGCGCTACACCTCCCCTAGGCAGAATAAGAAAAGGCCCGGGGAAACCCCCGGGCCTTGTGGTTGGCCACCTACTTGCGTTTCTTGCTGCCTGTCGTGCCCTGTGGCGTGTTCCCTTGCCCTTGGCCGGCGTCCATGGGGACAAACTGTAGGACGCACGTACCGTTGGCCTTGTCGGCCTTGACCTTGGCCCGGAGGTTGTTCTTCTTGGCGTAGCCTCTAGCCATCATTGCCATCGTGTGTGTCTTGCACGTGAAGTCGTCGCCCTCCTTCAACTCACGGATTTGGCCATCCGCCCATTCTTTCCAAGGGTAGCGTGTCGTCGATCCATTGGTTCCGAAATCAAACTCTTTGAGTACCGTAGCCATGACTTGAATCCTCCACACTGTGATTCTGGTTTTCTGGGGCCAACCGCTGACCCCGTTTTCATGACCCCAGTTTCACGGCACCGCCTAACCCTGGCTCCCCGAAGTCTGGAGGGTTTGGTGTAGACTTTTTTCCGGACAGGGCTGCCCCGCGTTGGCCGGGCGAAACTGCCGGGGTTTGGGTTCCCCGTGGGCCGACACTTCAAACTGGACAACCTTCTCTTGATGAGCATCATGGGACGGATTGAGTTGGGTAGGGCCTCACGGAGTGTGGAGATGTGAGGTCGTGATTTACACGGTATTGGTCCCTTGTCCGGCGCTGGGCGTTTCACATCTCATTTGCACAACGAGACCACCTGAATGCCATCCCGTTCCTGTGAGACCTTCTTGATTGTCTCGACGTACTTCTTGGCTTGTCGCCTTAGTTCGGGGTCGGACGTTACTTGTTCAATGTTTGCATACATGGGATTCACAGGCAGGTCCGGAACATCACCAAACAGCCAATTGAGGAACCCCGTGTAGTTGCCCTCCATGCATTTGAAGTTGCTGATCGATATTGACGGGTCGGGTGCAAACTGAATCAAGTGCGGCACTTCCGTAAGACTCCAGGTGGCGTACCGAGTAATTGCCGATACTGGAATGGTTCCCTTGAACGCACATACGCCCATCCTACGAACGCTTTCCTCCCATAGGTGTTGATAGGCGTCCAGATTGCACACGATGTCTCGTTTGTCCGTCATTGGGTGTTTTTCTTTCGTCACTTCAAACACGAAGTCTTCATCAGGCAAGAGTGCGTCTTGCGGCAGTCCCGACGTGTCGACTTCCACGATCAACGGATCACCTTCAAGTGCAAAGGAATAGTACGTAGCTGTCACCTTGGTCAGATACACTAGATCGGGCCGTGATGGGATATCGCTGAAGTTACTCGGTCTTTCTCCCCTCGGGCGAAGTCCGTGTTTTAGAATACTCTCCAAATGGTTGGCGCTTGTACCGTGGTACATTTTCATGTCAGTTTCCTCCTTTTCGTTGTTTCATGATGTGATCAAAGCGTTGTCTTTGATGCCCCACGTCGTTGATTGCGTAGAACGACGGCATCACGTTCACTTCTCCGCTCAAATAGTTCTCCGGTTCATAGTCGTGGTGTGTTGCGTTCCCACTGAAATAGAATTTCACGCCGCACTGGCGACTTAAAGCCTCGAAATATCTGAGATTGGCCCCGCGTCGCTCGTGATAACAGGTGATCACGCCGGGCGTCTCGACTCCTCCCTCGGGTTTGTACGTGCCGAGGGCAACACCGACGGAGTTCAACCACTCGGCGGTGTCATGATCGACGCCTTGCTCAGGTTGCACCTTGCGTGATGCTTTGTCGAAGATGAAGCGGCGGGCCTTCTTGTGCGGTACGAAAATCTGGCCGTCACCGGCACGTCGAGTCCATGCGGCGGTGTCCACGGAATACCAAGGGTATGAGTTGACTGCCTCCACGCTACTGATGCCGAAGCCGTGAACTTTCACGTTGGGGTATTTGGTGAGCAGCTTAAAGCATTGGTCTAGCCACCTCCGGCAGGACCGTCGGCTTGTCTTACCTGCCAGCCCTCCCAGGGCTACAACGCCGTGTCCCGCGTTCAAGTACCGTCCTAGCCAACGCGGGTGGGTGCCGTTGTGGACGACCGGGACAGGGCGTATCCCAAACTGGAATTCAAGTTGTGTTTGGTTGCGCCACGTTCGGTCTGGGTCTCCAATTACATCAAAGTTGGCGTACAGGTCGATTGATTCGTGGTGTCGACGAATGAACCGAGCGTACGCAGCCAAGTAGCTACTATCCGCCCCTTGGTCTCTCAGGCTGTACGCACCTGAGTCCATGAATATGCTGAGTTGAGCTTTCATCAGTGCGTTATCCTGCGGCGGCAACCTGAATGCCCGCGACTGGGCACTCTGCATCTAGTATTTGGCGTTGGAAGTCACTCGTAGCACTTCGGCCGAGCTTACGCACGGTGAACCGATGGGCTGTGTGAATGTCGTCTTGGTCACAGGTCCGGTCGGTCAGTGCTTCGTCGAGATCATCGGCCGGTGATTTGGTGAGTGCGTCCAACGCTTCATCCATCTTGCGCTTGGCGGCGGACAGTTCGGGGACCAACGGCCGCAACTCATCAAGCATCTTCTGAAATACGATCTCCAGGTTTTCCACGAGCAAACGCTGTTCGTCTGGTGTCGTCTCGGCGACCAGTTGGCCGAAACGCCGCATTGCCGAGCGTCGTTGGTCTGCGGGTTGCTTCGTTGCGTGGTTGAAGGTTGGCCGTGCCACAAGTTGCCGTACCTCCTGGAGCGTCAAGTTGGGATGGGCTTCTAGCTCCGGTTTGATCACTCGTTTCCACGACTTGGCGACTCGCATGTAGATATCCGCCGTGTTGTGGGACTTGTTGAAGTTCTTCTTCAACCACTCGCCCCACTTGCCGTGGCCGACTCGCTCCTTGACGACCAGCAGGATTTGGCCGACTTGCCTTGCCTTGACCAGTGCGGCGCGGGCATGGTCGCTGATGCGTTTCAGGTCCGCGTCGATGGCGTCCTGTAGCTCATTGGCCTTGGTTGCCAGTTGGGCGTTGGACAGATCGCGAAACCGTTTTGGTAGTTGACTACCAATTTGGCTGCTCTTGGCTCTGCGTTGCTTCACGGCTGAAATCATCGGTTGTCCTCCGGCACTGGCTCATACGATCAGTGGTCCCTACCTACTTATTCGATGTGGAGCATTGTTCACGGAGCAAAAATAATCAGGTTTCGAACCGTTGATTTGACGCAAGTGCCGTAGACGCAAGGCGATGAAAAATTTCTGGGTTTTCTTGGCGATGAGCCGTTTTCGCGCCATTGCTCCGTTCGCTCGTGAGCGTAGCGTGCGTGCGGCTACAATTGCGAAAGCAAGCCAGCTCAATCCATCAAGGAGGAACAATGATGGGCAAGAATCCGTTCGGCGACTTCGGAGGATTCGACGAAATCCCTGAGTTTGGAAGCTCCAGTAAGAATCCATTCACCGGGTTAGGCGGCTCTGACAAGACGCCAGAGTTTGGGGGCTCCAGCATGAATCCGTTCGGCGACTTCGGCGGGTCGGGAGAGGGCGAGTTGGTTCCGATCTCATTCAACCTGGATGACGACGGCTACTTTGACCGTGCGTGCCCGAACAACGAGTGTGGGGCCGCTTTCAAAGTCCTATTCGACGACTGGAAGGACAAGGTTAGCGAGGATCGGGCCTATTGTCCGATCTGCCGCCACCAAGATCATCCGTTTGAATGGAACACTCCTGGCCAAGCAGACCAGATTGAGAAGGTTGTCAGTCAGCAGGCCGAAATCATATTGAACGAGAAGATTGAAGAGTTCATGCAAGACTTGAACAACATGTTCTCGTTGGATGGGTTCATCTCGGTCAAGACCTCGTACCAGTCCAACGTACCGCAATTCGTCGTACCGGCGGACGCGTCGGATGTGATGACCCAGAAGTCAACGTGCGAACAATGTTCGTGTCGTTACTCGTCGATCGGTGCGGCGTTCTTTTGTCCTGCGTGTGGCCACAATAGTGCGGCCACAACTTTTCAAGGCTCCGTCGATACCGTGCGCAACACACTCGATGAATTGCAGACCATTGAGGCGGCGTTGACCAAGGCTAAGGGAGTTGATGTCGCAACCGACTCAGTGCGATCGATTCGAAAAAACAGTTTCAGAAATCTAGTCGCGGCTTTTCAACGGTTTGCGGAAGCCAAATTCGACACGCTCTCCAATCGTTCGAACTTCAATCCAAGGAGAAACGTGTTCCAGAATCTTGATGAGTCCAGTGCTTTGTGGCAGCAAGCGATTGGCAGTGACTATCAGAGCATGCTTTCTGCAAACGAGTACGCCGAGCTTCAAGTAATGTTTCAACAACGGCACGTTTTCGAACACAAGACAGGGATGGTCGACCAAGAGTACATCGACAAGTCTGGTGACTCGCGGTATGCGGTTGGACAGCGCTTGGTTGTCAAGGATGATGCCGTTAGACGATACACGGAGTTGTTGTCCAAGTTGTCGGCCGAGATTCTAAAGAGAACATAGGAGTGGAAAGACAATAGGGAGGTGGATGAGGTAATGGGTAGATGGTTGGGTAGATGGTAAGGGGGAGGTATTAACCTTTACGGTTTGCCCGTGTGAGCTAGGCGTTCTCCGTGGTTTCCCGTGGATCACGGTGTTGAGGTGGCAGATATCCGTTGCACCCTTTCCCCCATTCAATGGGGTAGCCGTTTCATCGTTGACAACACGGCATCTAGCAACTTGCGTTGCTCAGACTTCGGCTTGCGTCCAACTTTGGCATGCTTGTCCTTGATGCCACGCTCCGTCTGCTTCGACCTTGCCGCAGTATTCGGGGGCAAGAGCGTTGCAACAGGGACGCCGCCAGCCTTATTCATCAGCTTGCGGTACTCACCGTCCGTCGGCGGCTCCGTCTGATTTGTTCCGTCATATCCGTGGTGCCGTAGCAGCCGATCCCTGGACGGCGCAACCAGGATGGCGTTGTGGGTCCGTGCATAGGCTAAGGCTTGGTCGAGAATAGGGCGGTCCGCGTCGATGTGGCTCGACTCCACACCGTCAAACACGGCTATCAGGCGACCACCTAGCCGGCAGCCCAACGCACGCAGGCCTCGAATCGATTCGTGGATCGACTCATCAAGGTTGCCGCCGTGCTCTTGCTTGTCAGTCGAGACTCGGCAGTAGAGAACGAGGTTTGACGTTGGGCGTCGCCTCAACAGGTCGTGTAGTTGATCCAGGTAGTCGCTGGCATCACCAGGCGGATGATGGGGTTGTTGAGTATGCCGCTTTCTCTTGCGGCGCCGTAGTCGAGTCTTCCGTGACATTGTGTGACCTCAATTCACAGTCTGGATTAATCAGTTTCTTGCCAGCCGAATTTCACGTTGATCGCGATCACCACTTCGCACATCAGATTGTCAACGTCCTGCTTGCCGTCGAACAGCTCCGAGGCAATGTCACACGCTGCACGCCACAAGTCGTCCTCCTCAGTGAGAGCATCAACCAACTTGTTCAAGCGTTGGCGGTCGATTGGGTCGCTAAACATGGTTCCTCCTGTTGTGGCCCCCTGGGTTCGCTTTGTCCGGCCCGTCCTCCGTGTTAAGGTCGTTGGGGCCGGTCGGCCCAAGGACGCTACGGACAGGGGCAACTGGGGCCGGACTAACTGGGCTACAATGTCCGGTGCTGCGTTGCCCCGGATCGGTCATACCGTAAATGGAAAACGGCAGTGTGTAGTCATATATGGTTAGTGAACGCGATGCACATCACGGCCAGCGTGTTCATCAACGACGACGAGCCGGGCTTGCACCGCGACTACAAGAAGTGGCTCGAAGAGCTGGCCCCGTTCGATCCCTCGCCCGAGCGCTACCACCACAATCGCACGGGCGAAGACAATGCCGACGCGCACCACAAGCGCCAGATCATGGGCCGCGAGGTCGTGGTGGCCGTGACCGACGGCAAGCTCGACTTCGGACCCTGGGAACAGATCTTCTACGGCGAGTTCGACGGCCGGCGAGCGAAACACGTGCTGGTCAAAGTGATTGGGGAGTAAGCCGAGCGTCCGCGCCCGGCGTGTTCACGCTTGTGCGCTCGAAGGTGGAACCGCCCGCCGTCGAGGAGTTGTCACTTGCCGTCGGCGGCACCCTCGTAGGGAAACCGACGGATGGCGATGATGCACTGCTCGAGCGCGGCTTCCAGGCTCGAGCCCCATCCGCAGGGAGTGAACGGAGCCGTGTTCTGGTTCGTTTGCTTGTCCGCCTCGGCATAGAAGTGCATGCCGCGCTTCTGCGGGGTGGCGTGCTCGCGGATCGTGATCACGAATTCCACGTCGCCGTCCGGCTGCCGCTTGACAATCGCGAAGTGGTGCAGTTGGACGAGTTGTTCCGAGGGGTCCGATCCAGAAAACTTCCAACTGCTCATCATCGGGCTCCCTGTTCGCCGGCGTCGGCCTGATCTTGCCTCGCAATGCTAGCCGCGGCTTCCTCGTCGGTGTCGCAGATCGTAAACAGCGTGTCCAGTCGGGTGGTGTGCAGGACCTCGCGCACGAACTCGGTCGGGTTGACCAGTCGAAGCGCGCCGCCGCTCTTCTTGATTGTGGTCAAGCAGGCCACGAGCTCGCCCACGCCGTAGCTGTCGACGTACGTGAGTTCCGCGAGGTTGATGATGATGTTGTTGCCTTTGGCGGGGACGACGCCTTCGAGATGCGTCTTCAGCCCACCGGACGAATCGCCCATCGTCAGATGCCCGCTCAACGTGAGCAATACGGCATCGCCCTGCTGGCCCTCCGCGATGTTCAACGACTGATAATACATGCACACCTCGTCGACTGGTTGCCGTGGCGCTCGACGCGCCGATTCAGAGAGGCGGATATTGTAGCACAGATGGACAAGCGTCGGCGCAGCCCTGTGGGCCGGTCGCTCGTTGAGCCGGGCGTCGTGCGATCGAAGGCCCCCCAAAAACAACACGGCGCGGGTGCATGTCACGAGGCCAGAGTCGACAACGGTCGTGCCGCTTGTGCAGATGGGGGGAGAATTCTGAGGGGCGATGGCCGTCGGCGGACCGTCTCGGAATCGGCAACGCGGCGACCGTCGACCTGGAGTGCTCGGGGCGTGAACGATATGCTAAGCGATCGCGACGCGCATTACGGCCAGCGTGTTCATTCGCGACGGTCCACGGGACTTGCGCCGCAGCG
The DNA here is from genome assembly GCA_937952415.1 of uncultured Planctomycetaceae bacterium. Taxonomy (GTDB): domain Bacteria; phylum Planctomycetota; class Planctomycetia; order Pirellulales; family PALSA-1355; genus CALFYT01. The sequence goes on from CALFYT010000032.1 coordinate 96,808, forward strand.
ACTAGAAGGAGCTGGCCCATGGACGAACAAAGTCGACTGCCAATCAACGGAGGGTTCCCATGGATATCGAAACCCTGGCGACGTTTTTTGGATGGTGCGCGGTGATCAACTTCGGGGCGATCGTGTTCGTGTTCGCGTTTATCCGCGTCTATCACGAATGGTTCGGCAAGTTGGGGGCAAGGTTCTTCGGCGTCAGCCAGGAGGATGCCAAGGCGGCGTTCTTCCGCGTGTTTCTTCAACTCCGGTTGGCGTTCTTCGTGCTAAACCTTGTCCCGTTTGTGGCGCTGAAGATCATGACCCAAACGTAAGAGCAGCACGTCGGCCGCACTTGGCGCACCGCTGGCAGGCGGGACAATACCGGAATGAGCACCGCGGAAACTAGTCCCGAGCCGGCGAGGAAACGACGCATGCCGCAGTTGCTGCTTTGGGCCGGCGGCGCGATCGGCCTGATCGTGCTGGCCGGGTTTCTGTCGCTGGTGATTCGCAACGCGCGGTCCACGCGGCCGGACGACTTAGGTGTGGTCGACGGGCGATTGCGGCCCTGCCCTGCGTCGCCCAACTGCGTTTGCTCGCAAGATGCCGACGCGGAGCACGCCGACGAGCCGCTGCGGTTTACCGGCACGCCGGCCGAGGCGATCCAGCGGCTCAAGTCGGTGATCGAGCAAATGCCGCGGACCGAGATCGTGACGGCTGAGCCGGACTACCTGCACGCGGAGTTCACGACGCCGCTGATGCGCTACGTGGACGACGTGGAGTTTGTGATCGAGCCCGAGGCGCAGTTGATTCAGTTTCGCTCGGCGTCACGGATCGGCTATTCCGATCTGGGCGCCAATCGCAAACGGATGGCGGCGATTCGCGCGGCGTTCGAGCAGCGCTGAGCCGTGGCGGCTACTTCGCGCAGCGCGCCGGCGGGCTGGCCCGATCCGTCGGCACGCGAACTGCTGGACTCAGGCCGTGATTCCCTTGGTCAGCGCCATGAAGGCCGTTTCCAGGTTCATCTCTTCTTCCTTAAAGACCCGCACGCGGAGCCCCTTTTCCACCAGCAGCGTGGCCAGTTCGCTGTAGTCGTCGACGTCCGCCAGCAGCGTGACCACTAGGATCTGGCCGCGGGGTTCGACTTTCTCCACGCTGGGATGGCCTTGCAGCAGTTCGGCCGCCCGTTGGGTATCGTCGGCCACGCCGATGTTCAGAATGGTTTGCCGGCGGACTTGGCGCATCACGTCGGCGACGTTGGCGTTGACGATCAGCTCGCCCCGCTCGATGATCCCGATCTTGTTACAGATGTCGGCCAGCTCGGGCAGAATGTGGCTGGAGACCATGATCGTCTTGCCCGTGTCGCGCAGCCGCTTGAGTAGCTCGCGGATCTCGATGCGGGCCCGCGGGTCGAGCCCGCTGGCCGGCTCGTCCAAGAGCAAGACTTGTGGGTCGTGGAGCAGCACGCGGGCCAGGCCCAGCCGCTGCGTCATGCCGCGCGAAAGACTGGTGACGAGCGCTTCGCGCTTGTAGCCGAGCTCGACCAGGTCGAGCACGTCGTCGCAGATCTTGCGTCGCGTGGCGCCGCCAATGCGATACGCCGCGGCGAAGAACTCCAGGTACTCGATCACCTTCATGTCGTCGTACACGCCGAAAAAGTCCGGCATGTAGCCGATCACGCGGCGGATGTCGCGAGGATGAGTGTAGATCGAGTAGCCACAGACGTACGCTTCGCCCCAGGTCGGATTGAGCAGCGTGGCCAGGATGCGCATCGTGGTGGTCTTGCCCGCGCCGTTGGGCCCGATGAACCCGAAGACGTCGCCCTTTTGCAGATCGAGCTCGAGCGTTTTGACGGCATACAGGTCGCCGTATTTTTTCGTCAGGTCGTGGGCTTCGATCACGGCAAGCACCCCGTGGCGTGTTGTGTCAGTTTCGTTGGTGTGGGCGTCATGGATGGCATGGTAAAGCGCGGGGCCGTGTAAGTCTTTGGAAGTTTTCTCGCGAGTCAGGGTGCGTCGACCTGGTCGACCGGCAGCACGAAGCGTACGAACGTCCAGCCTTGGCCGGTTGGATCGTCCAGTGGCTCGTCGTTGCAAATCAATTGCGTGGTTGTGGCCTGCCGGCGACCGATCAGGATCGCTCGTCCGTTTCGGACCAATTGGCTCAAGTCGACAAACTCTTGGTATTCATTCGTCAGTCCAGTATAGTTTTCGCCGCCGGCCAGATCGTAGCAACTCATGATTTCGACGATCCGTGGGATGTCGAACGAGGCCTGGTCGTACGGCGGCGCGACGTCGCGATCACCGCGCACCGTGACGCGCCGCAAGAAAGTTTCGACCGTTTGCGGATCGAACTGCGTGGCCAGGTCGATTTGCTGGCCCGGTTCGAGCGTCCGCAGTGGATAGGCCCAACGTCCGTAGATGAGCACGCAGTCTTCGAGCGGCTCTTCGAAGTTGCACGAGAGCGTGCCGGCCAGGCGGCCGTCGTCAACCAGTTCGGCTTCGAGCGGGGCCGCGCTTTCGGCCCACCAACGACCAACGAACGGCTTGCTCGACCAGACGGCGATCGGCACGTGTTCCAGCCGGTCGAGGCGGCCGGAGAAGTTGTACGCCAATGTGAACAGCGGCGTGGTCGCCGCGGCCGAGCTCATCCCGCCGAATCCGTCGCCCGGCAGCCCCATCCAGGAAAAGAGCGACTGCGGCGGTGTCGCCGCGCTGGGCACAGCCGGCGCGGCGTCGAGCGATACGTCGTACGCGGCCGTCTGCGGGCTGAATACGTTGCTCCAGGCGGTGCCGCGCACGAGGTCGGACGCCAGGTCGAAGTCGACCAGATCGACCCGGTTGACGTGCATCTCGTGGCCCTTGAGCCGATGGGCCAACACGTACGCCGCCGCGCCGAACAAGACGACCGCGACGGCAAACGTGATCCACGTCGCCTCCATCCGCCGCAGGACGCGCTTGACGAAGTAGTAGTCGAGCGGCCCGATGATCGCGATGTAGACCACGACCAGTGCCACGACGAGCCAAAACGGAACGAGCTGCACTTCGGCGAATTGGTCGAGTGCGGCCCGCAACTGCCCGGCGATGTCGACGAAACCCAGCGTGGTGACTTCGCCGGTTGTGTCGCCTTCGGTGTCCTGCGCACGTTTCGTGGCGTGCCCCAGCAGCCGATCCAGAAGTTGCGGACGGGCCGTCCACGTGGAAAGCGGCGGCTGGTCGAGGTCGAACGCGGCGAACACAACTTCGCCAAAACCGTGTGCCGTGCGGACCACCAAGGGCAAATCGCGCGGTCCCGAGCCGGCATACGCTACGATCCGTCCGCGCACGTCGGCAAGCTTGGGCACGTTTTGTAGGAACCGCCCGCTGGGCCCTTGGAACGGCGCCGAAGCATCGGCGTAGGTTTCGAGCGCCGTGCTGGGAAGCCGGGCGATCGTCGTTTCCAGCGTGCCGGGCGCAAGCTGGCTCAGCGGCGAGTCGGGCACGAGCACGTCTTGGGCGTTGTGTCCAGCGCACACAATCGCGTTGCCGCCCATGCGGATCCACTGCGTGAGCGCTTCGAGTTGCCCACTGGCATCGGCCAACTGCTCGACGATGCGCTCGTCGGTCGTGCCGATGACCAGCGCGTCGACGCCTTCGTACGCGGCCCATTGCCGCGGCAGCTCGCCCACCGATTCGACGTCGGCCAGGGCGATATGGCGGCGCTCGAAGTATGCGTCGGAGTACGACGCCAGCGGCCCCCCGACGGCAACCACTAACTGCGTGGCCACCGGTTGAATCCCCGCGAGCGGTCCCGGTTCGCCCGTTCGAAACCGGCGCGTGGCCAACACGCCGTGCTCGCCGCGGAACTCGACCGTGACGTCGCCGTGCAGTTGGCCGATCTTGGCAATCAGGGCGACTTCGACGCGCTGGCCCGGCGCGACCGACACCGGCTGGTCCACCGGAGCGTGAACGCGACTGGGCACGCCGTCGCCGTCGGCGACCGTCATTTCGACGTGGCCGGTTGCCGATTCGCTGCCGCCCTCAATCACGACGCGGAACGGGGCCCAACTGCCGACTTTGAACTGCCCGTCGAAGCCGGCCTCGAGTTCGGCGATGGTCGGCTGCCGCGAATCCTGTGCGAGCCCGGCCGGTTGCACGACGCAGTCGACGACGAACAGCGCCAGCGCGGCCGCCGTGTAGCGTGCACAGCGCGCGCAAGCGCGGAGGCGGCGCGAGTCGTTCCCGCGGCGCGACGGGCGGCGGGGCAAAATGCCGGCGCGGAGGGTCATGGTTTCTCCGCGTCGGCGCAGGTGCAGACCAGACGGCCGCAGCCAGGACAGCCCGAGCCATACTTGCGGGCCACGGCTTCGGTCAAGTCGACGTCCGCCACGTTGGCGATCGTGGCCAGCCAGGCCAGCACGTCGGCAAACTCTCCCAGCCGTTCTTCGTGCGTTCCGTTGCGCAGCGCGGCCCATAACTCGCCGATCTCTTCCATCAGCCACATGAACGTGCCGTCGACACCGCGGGCGACGTCCTTCTCGAAATACATCTCGCGAATCAGCGCTTGGAAATCGGCGAGGCTCATCGCCCGGTTACCCGCGCTGGATCCGGCCGCGTGCTTCTGGGAGTCGTTCATCGGAGGCGTTTCAGCAGATTCGCGGCGGCCGTGTTTTGCGGATCTTTTTCGAGCAGCGCGTCGAGCACGGCCTTCGCATCGTCCGCTCGCTCGGCTTGGATGTACGCTTCGGCCAGCGCGAGCCGCAACTCGGCCCGATCCGGTTCCAGCGTGATGGCCGCCGCGTACTCGTCGGCCGCCGGGCCTGGCGATTTCTGCGCAAGCAGTGCCTCGGCACGCCACACGTGAATGTCGACGTCGCGCACGTTGATGTGCAGCGCCTCGCGGGTCCAGCGCTGGACAGCGTCCACGTCGTCGGCCGCCCGGGCCAATTGTGCCAGCTTCTTGCGAATCGGGAAGTTGTCGGCATCGAGCAGCGCGAGCTGCTCCAGGACGGCTGCCAGCTCGGCGTTGTTTCCCGACTTCAGGTGGACGGCCGCCAACGCCTTGAGCCATTTTGGATCGCCGGGTGCGTGCTTGGCGCCCAAGGCATAGAGATCGGCCGCGGCCGCAAAGTCCTCGGACTTGAGCTTCAGGCCAGCGAGCAAACTCAAGAGATTCGGCTGCGGGTGTTCGCGATCCAGGGCCTCTTCGAGTCGCTCGAGCGCGGCGGAGTTCTCGCCCACCAGCAGGTGCAGCCGTGCGCGAACATAGTGGGCCAGTCCGCTGCCAACGTCGGCCGACAGCGCCTGGTCGGCCGCGCGGCGTGCCTGGGCAAAGTTGCGGCGGCGCAGTTGCTCGTAGGCCAGTTGGGCCAGCAACTCCGGATCGTCCGGCTTCTCGACGAGCGCCTTCTTGAGTTCGAGCAAGTTCATCTCCGGCGTCGTGGCAGCCGCCGGCAGCGTGGCAACCACGTCGGCCACGAACTGCTTGTATCCGGTTTCAAAGTCCGGCAGTTGCACGCCCAAGGCCCGCGGAATCGCCTCCGGCGTGGTCAGGTTGTCGGCGTATGCGGCCAACATCTTGGCGATCGCATCGTCACCGAACCGATCGAGCATATACTCGGCGTAGAGTTCCGCCTGGCAATAGGCCAACGTCCACTCGGCGCTGGAATGCGGGCGGATGAATCCGAAATTGATCGTGTCCAGGTCGAACAACCGCTCGTCGGCAAAGGCCTTGGCCAGCAGATCGTTCCACGACTGCGGGCGCGGATACCCTTCGTTGAGCACGGCCAACGCTTCGGTGAACCAATGCGGTATGTTGAAATCGGTCTGCTGCAAGTTGATGACGTGGACGAACTCGTGCTTGAGCACGCGGGCCCAATTGAACTGGCGCTCGCCTTCGTTGGGCGACGTCAGTGCCACGATCTTGCCGGCGCAGGCTCCAATCGGATGGATGTGCGGCAAGCCGACCATCCGTGCACTAAACCAGCCGTGCCCGTCGGTGTTCTTGGCCCGGCTGAAGACCTCGAACAGCGACTTTTCGGGCGGCTCGTAGCCCATCTGTTCGACAAGCTGCGGGTAGACCTCTTCGAGCCACTTGCCCATGTACTGGGCGACCAGCGCATCCTGCTTGGGGTCGAAGCGGACGCGGACATGCTCAGTCTCCAGCGTCTCGTAGCCGTCGAGCACTTCCAGCACTTTCAGCGTATTGTTGACGCGGAC
>CALFYT010000033.1 GCA_937952415.1 uncultured Planctomycetaceae bacterium
GCCGCTGGGCTGTCGAAATCTTCGGTCTGGATTGGCAAAGCCGAAAGCACCCACTTACCGCCACGCCGCTGCATGCGATTGACGTGGCCTGTAAGCCTTTTGGCCGGTGACCCGGCGTGCCGCCAGACGCTGGCCCAACGCTTCGTTACAGCACGCCTTGCACGCCTGTCGAAACAGGTCGCACCGCACCGTCGCGCCGAGGACGCCTGGCTCTCTGGGCAGTCGGGACAAGAGGCCCACGCTGCCGTTCGACTCACACGCCGTGAACAAGTTCTCCTGTAGCACACCTTCGTCCAACCAGTTTCATTTCACTGTACCGAAACTGCTCTGGCGATCAACGACGGAATTAGGCCACTCGGTACAAAAAGTTTCGCGCTTGTCGCGCGTGCGCGCTTCGCAAAGCGCGCTGCGGTGCGTTCGCGCGGTGGCCTAAGAACGGATCTTGACAGGCGTGTTGGCGGTGCGCGCAACAAACGCGCGAGACGTTGATCGATAGGTCAGGCACGCTGTGCCTGACGGAAGAACTTGTCATGCACGGGGTGCATGACCTACTTCTTGATACGCAGTTGTAGAAGATCGGTCCGCAGCGCGACGCACGGTGATGGCCGGCACGCTGGGCCAACGGCCCAACCTATATCAGCCTGGGGCGTCGCCCCAGGTAAACGGCGAAACCGTCCACCAGAATCGCAAGGACCAACGGTCCGCTCCATCGGTTCCTCCGCAGCGCACTCGACGCGTGCGGTGCGCCATGAATCGGGCCTTCAGCCCTTTTGTATTCGCCCGGGCACGCATTCCAGGGGCGTTGCCCCTGGCTGGTATGAAGCGCACCTTCGGTGCTCGGGCCATGTTCGGCGAACCGACTAGATAATAATACGATCTCGCCGTCCAGCCGAAGGCGCACTGCACGCGCCGTATGCGAGGCGAACGAAGAACCCTAGCTTGCGCTGCGGGTTGGTAGTCGGGTTCGCCCTCACACCAACCCAACGCGCGAGCGAGGGCATTGCGGTATGACTTACCCAGGAGCCCGAGGCGCATTTCGACGTCTACTCGACGGCGCTTAGCGCGCCATCGCGCGCACTATCTCCCCCGGCTATTCCTCACTCGCGGTCGCATTCGGGCCGAAGCGGATGTGCTTGCCGGCGTGGCCGGCGAACGTGTCGCCCCACAGCGTGCGAACCAGGAGAAACTCGGCCACGACGGTGATCATCACCACGAGCGCCAGCGACGCGGCGAACCGTTTGAGCGGCGCCAACATGTCCGCCTCGAATTGGCCTTCGACGGCTCGCTCGCGCGACGGCAGCAACAGGGCCAAGAGCGTGCAGAGGCAGGCGTTGACGTGGATCACGCCCTCGGTGATCAGCCGCTGCTCGGCAAACGGCACGGTGCGCACCAGGTTGCCGATCACGATCCACCACAGGAACACGACGTAGAGCAGTTGGGCCTTGCCCAAGCGCGAGGCGGGCAGGATCTCGACCGATCGCCCGCGCCAATACATCACCAGCGGGGCGGCAATCGCCACCGCCAGGGCGAGATAGCCCAACCGGAACCAGAAGTAGGCGGAGAAGCCCGACAGGGTCTCGGCGATCGTGCCGTTTTTGAGCCAGACGGCTTCCAGGTTCTTCACGATGTTGACGTAGCTGACCACCAGCACGACAAACAGCACCGTCAGCGGCTCGGCCCAGCGGCGCACCGGCGGGTCTTCGTGCACACGGGCGACGCGCGTCGAAAGGTAGGCCATGGCCAGCGCGATGCCGATCCCGGAGATGAAGCCGAACGTCTGCTCCAGCACGCTGTGCCAGTTGGTTTCGACGCCGTGGCCGAACAGCCGCTGCTGAAAGCCAGGGTACACGAGCACCAGCTTGATCAGGGTCGCGCCGGAGAAGCCGAGCCCGCCGAAAAGGCCCGCGATCAGCGACGTCCAGGTGATGCCCCATTCGCACCGGCGATACAGGAAGACGTACATGCCGATCAGCATGCCGAGCGCGCCCGCCCAGTTGTCGCCGCGCGGCGGGGTCATTCGCAAGCCCAGCCCGACGGTCAGTAGCGTAAAGCCGATCCACCAGCCGGCGCACATGTGCAACACGAGCGACGTGCCCCAACAGATCCGGCTGCGGACTACGGCCAACACCAGCACCGCCGCCGCGGCCACCACGACCGCGATCCAGTCGGTGTCGTGCCAATCGATCCAAGCCGTTTGGTCATCGAACTGCTGTTCGGTGAGCGTGCCGGCGGCGACCTGATCTTCGAGCCCGCCCAGATAGACGTTGAAGAACAGGTCCTGGGCCGCCCACGCCACGAACACGACGAAGATGGGTATCAGCAGCTCGGTCAGCTTCTGCCGATCGAGAAACGCCGGCAGCGCGGTGCCTGCTCCGCCGAAAGCCGCCCAGATGAACCCGATCAGAAACAGGCCGGTGAAGCCGTACAACACGCTGAGGCTGTGGCCGGAATGGGTGTAGGCGATGACTTGCATGTAAGAGATCGAACCGCCGAACGACCAGCCCAGCGCGCCGAAGAAGGCGAAGAAGCCGATGCGGCGATACCAATCGTCGCGGCCGCTGACCAGCACGGCGGCCATGGCGGCCAGCGCGCCGGGGATCATAGCGCCGTATTCATGGCCCCAGTTGCCGCGCACACCCCAGCCGATCGACAGCGAGAGGGCCACGAACAGAACGGCCAGCAGCGAGTACGCCGGCGCAGCGCTTTTGGTCAGCATGGACAGCTCCCACGAACGTTACCGTGTTTTAGGTTGTGTCTCGCAAGTACGATCTAGCGTCGGGTGGTCGTTTTGGTCGACGAGTCACTTACGAGGCGCAACCAGGGCCAGTCGGCATCCGGCCGGTCGTCCGTGGAGTCGTACAGCGCGGCCAACGATGGCGACCGCGGTGCGCGGTGCGCCGCGATGCGGCGCTGCGGTGTGTCCCTCCGGTTTGAGGCTAGTTCAACCCGTAGAGCGGGGCAAGCTTCGCGCGCAACTGCGCGATGAGCGGCCCGTGCGAAAGGGGTTTTCCCGTGGCGTTTTGCACGAGCTCGGCCGCCGAATAGCACTGGCCGTGGCGATGGATCTTTTCGGCCAGCCAGGCGCGCAGCGGCTCGAACTGGCCGCTGGCGAAGTCGGCCGACAGGTCGCCCAGTTCGTTTTCAGCTTGGGCAAAGAACTGCGCGGCGTACAGATTGCCCAGCGCGTAGGTCGGGAAATAGCCCACCAGACCGGCGCTCCAGTGCACGTCCTGCAACACGCCGTCGGCGTCGCCGGGCGGTCGGATGCCCAGATACTGGTGATACTTTTCGTTCCACGCGGCCGGCACGTCGTCGATCGGCAAATCGTCGGCCAGCAGGGCCTGTTCCATCTCGAACCGGATCAAGATGTGCAAGTTGTACGTCGCTTCGTCGGCTTCGACGCGGACCAACGAGGGGCGCACGTCGTTGATCGCAAAGTAGAACGCGTCGAGCGCGACGTCGGCCAGCGCGTCGGGAAACTGGGCTTGGGCCGTCGGGTAGAAGTGCTCCCAAAACGCGCGGCTGCGGCCGACCAGGTTCTCCCACATGCGCGACTGCGATTCGTGGATGCCCAGCGAGACGGCTTCGCCCGGCGGCAGGCCGTACCAATCGCCGGGCAGGCCCTGGTCGTAGATGCCGTGCCCGGCTTCGTGCAGGGTGCCGAAGAAGGCCGAGTTGAAGTGCCGCTCGTCGTAACGGGTGGTGATGCGGCAATCGTTCGGGCCGAGCCCGGTGCAGAACGGATGGGCCGTGACGTCGAGCCGCCCCCGCTCGTACGAAAAGCCGATCGCCGCGGAAGCTTGCTTGGCGAACTGCTCCTGCACGTCGATCGGGTAGCGCCGCGCGAGGATCTGCACGTCCGGCCGGCGCTGGCTGCCGGCGATCTCGGCCACCAGCGGAATCAGCGCCTCGCGCAACTCGGACAGTACGGCCGCCACGTTCGCGGTGCGCTCCTGCGGCTCGAAGTCGTCGAGCAGTGGATCGTACGGCGAATCGTCGTAGCCCAATGCTTCGGCTTGCGCGCGCTTCAACTCGAACGTCTTGGCCAGGTGCGGCGCGAATGAGGCGTAGTCGTCTTTGGTTCGTGGCTGCTGCCAGGCGTGTTGCGCCAGCGAGGCGGTGCGGGCCAGTTCCTCGACGAGCGACTGCGGCAGCTTTACGTGCTTGTCGTGCTCACGGCGGAGCTGGCGGATCGTCGTGCCGGTTTCGCTGTGCGGCTCGGCCGCCAGCGGACTGTCGGCCAGTTCGGCCAGCCAGTCGCCGAGCTTGGGATCGGTTCGGCGCTGGTGGATCATGCCGGCCAGCAGCGTCAGTTGTTCGGCCCGAAACTCCGCGGCCGCCGGCGGCATCTTCGTATGCTCATCCCACTCGAGCGCCGCTTGGGTGGCGGCCAGCAGGGCGGTATCGCGGGCGTGCGCTCGTAGCTGGTCGAAGGTCTGTTGGTGGTTTCGCATGTTCGAATCGTGGGCCGCGCGGCAAAGCGCGCCGTGAAACTTCGTGCACGTGGCTTAAACAAGAATGATCGAACCCGTGCCGATCCCTCGGTTTGGCAGCGCCGCCACGGGGCTACATTTCGCCGGTGATGATCAGATTTTTGACGCGGCCGTCCAGGCCGGCTTCTAGCTGCAGCGAGTGGTCGTGGCGCGTGAAAGTCGCGATGGTTTCCTCGTCCTCCTCGTCGGTGTCGATGCTCTCGGGTTCGCCGAGAAATCGCGCGAACTGGTCGATCGTGGTCGATTCGTCGGCGGTGAGCGACTGTCCGCCGGGAAAGCGAATCACGTAGTGGGCCGGCCTCCGCTCGGATTCCCCTTCGAGCGGTCCGAGCAGAATCTCGAAGTCGCTGACGACGTCTTGTTCGGTTTCGATGACCAGCCCGGCGTCGGCATAGACGAAGCGGAACGACGCGATGGGGCGGCGATTGCTGGGGCGTCCCAACGGCTGCAAGGCGCGCAACGAGGCCCCCAGTGCGACGCCGGAAACGGCCGGCCGCGCGGTAAAATCGACCACCTGTTCCACGCGCTGTGGACCCCAATGGTGCGATTCGTCTCGCCCGAGAATTAAATCCAGTAGACCCATCGGCCGTATTGTAGTCGACCGTGGCGTTGGGCTACCAGCGTGGGCGGGAAGGATGCGGGGCGCCGGCGGAGTAGCGTCTTCGGACGGTCGCGTTCGACGATGGCCACGAGCGCCGCTCGCCTTGGCCGCGTGGCCCGCGGGGCACTATACTGATACTGACGACTGTTGGTATTGAAGCGCTTTTCGATCGGCGGCGCGCGGCGAAGTTCTCGGCGGCGCGGCCGACTGCGGCGCCTTGGCACCCTTTCGTGGCTGGAGACGCGCGGCCCATGCCGAAATACGTCGTACGCACCGGGGTGATGCGAGCGCTGGGGGTCTATTCCTCCGGACGTGATACGACCTATCAGCGCGAAACCGAGGTCGTGGTTCGCACCGATCGCGGAATGGAGACCGGCGTGGTGCTGTGCGAAGCCACGCCGGAGGCGATCGAACAAATCAAGGACCCGGGCACGGGCCAGATCCTGCGCGCGATGACCGACGACGACGTCAACGACCGCTCGCGGTTGCTGGATCAAGCGCGGCAAGAATATCAAACTTGTCGCCGGCTGATCGAAGAACACAAACTCGACATGCAACTGGTCGACGTCGAGCACCTGTTCGGCGGCGAACGGGTCGTGGTCTACTACCTGGCCGAAAACCGCGTCGACTTTCGCGAGCTGGTGCGGCAACTGGCGGGCGAGTTTCAGACGCGGGTCGAGATGCGCCAGATCGGCGTTCGGGACGAAGCCAAGGTCTTGGCCGATTACGGCGACTGCGGCAAGCCGGTCTGCTGCAATACGCACCTGAGCGAGATGCCGCCGGTGTCGATGAAAATGGCCAAGATCCAAAAGGCCACGCTGGACCCGACGAAAATTTCCGGCCGTTGTGGGCGGCTGAAGTGCTGCTTGCGATACGAATACGACACGTACGAGGCCCTGCGGAAGGAGCTGCCGCCGTTGGGATCCGACGTGGTCACCTCGCGCGGCCGGGCCAGGGTGCTGGCACAGGAGATTCTGGCCGGGCAGATCCTGGTCGAAACCGAGGACCATCGCCGGGTGCTGATCGACTCCAGTGAAGTCGTCACCGTGCTTAAGCGGGGCGGGGGCGGACGCAACCGGCCAAAGGAAAATTCCTCGTAGCGGCTCGGCCATCGCCGTAAAACTCGGCCGTTTCGGTGGCGTTGCCGCTTGCAACCTCCCGCTACGATGTGCAACCATGGTCGTCGCCATACGGGCACACGCCGCACTGGCACACGCCGCTTAGCACCATCCGACCTCGATTCAACTTCGCCCACCTTCGATGCTTGATCCAACCCATCCGATCGCGAAACTGCTCGAAAAAGATCGACGCTACAAGATCGACGCCTACGCGTTCGTGTTCGAGGCACTTAACTATGCGCATACGAAACTCGGGCTGGGCACCGAACACACGTCGGAAGTCGAAGAGGGCGAATCGGAGGAAGAGACCCACGAACAGGAGCGGCACCTGACCGGCCAACAGCTTTGCGAGGCGATCCGGCAATACGCGCTGGACCAGTACGGCTTCATGGCCAAGTGCGTGCTCAATAGTTGGGGCGTCAACAGCACGGGCGACTTTGGCGAGATCGTATTCAACCTGATCAGCATCGGCCAGATGCGGAAAACGACCAGCGATCGGCGCGAGGACTTCGACGACGTGTTCGACTTCGAGACGGGACTGCGGCAGAGCTTCAAGATCGGGCCTGCCGACAGTTAGCTAGTTCAGACATGGATGTTCGCGCCGGCGCGCGTCGAGCGCGCCGAAGGAACGCAACGCAGAGTCGCATGGCACGCGCAGGCCGCCAATCCGCCGCTGACGCCGAATCGCCGGCAACCCAATCGAACCAACCGCCGCCGATTCCGCCGGCTCGCAAACGTCCTTGGTTGTTGGCCGTGGCCGTCCTGCTGCTGCTGGCATGGTTTGTGTTTATGGTCGTCAATGCCGTGCAGAACTGACGCGACGGCGGGCGATCTCTTGTCCGGCTTTAGGCCCTGTGCAACAATTCGGGCAGACGGCTGACGGGCGCCGGCGCTACCAGCGGTGCGGCCGGGCCACTGTCGTGCCAGAGCACGCCTTCGCCCAGCCGAGGGCATCGCCTTAACGCGTGGATCCGCGGGGCGCTCGACGGAACATCCCTCACACAGGAACAGGTTTCATGAGCTATCGAATCCGTACCGGATTGCTGTTTGCCGGCGCTTTTTGTTTGGCCATGCCGATGACCGTGACGCTGGCACATGCCGAAGACAACGCCCAGGCGGCAGGCAAGACATACGAGCAGACGGTCAACAAGGCGATCGAGTTCTTGCACGGCAGCCAGGCCGCTGATGGATCGTTCAGCGCCGAAGCGGGCCCCGCCGTGACCGCGCTGGTCGCCACGGCCATTCTCAAGACCGGCCGCTCGGCCGACGATCCGCTCGTGGCCCGCTCGCTCGACTACGTCGAACAGTTCGTCCACGCGGACGGGGGAATCTATCCCGAGGGATCGAATCACCAGAATTACGAAACGTGCATCGCGATTCAGTGCTTCGAGGCGGCCAACCGTGACGGCCGCTACGACAAACTGCTGGCCAACGCCGAACGCTTCGTGCGGAACTTGCAGTGGGACGACGGCGAAGGGCACGAAAAATCGAGCGTCAACTACGGTGGAGCCGGATACGGCGGCCATCAGCGGCCTGATCTGTCGAACACCACGTTCTTGCTCGATGCGCTGAAGTCGGTCGGCGCCGGGGCGGACGACGAAGCCGTGCAGAAGGCGCTGGTCTTCGTTTCGCGCTGCCAGAACCTGGAGACGGAGAACAACACCACGCCGTTTGCAGCCAAGGTCAATGACGGCGGCTTCTACTACACGCCGGCGGCCGGCGGCACCAGCCAGGCCGGCCAGACCAGCAACGGCGGGTTGCGCAGTTACGGGTCGATGACCTATGCCGGGCTGAAGAGCATGATCTATGCCGGACTCACGCCGGACGATCCGCGGGTCAGCGCCGCGCTGTCGTGGTTAGCACAGCACTACACGCTTGACGAGAATCCCGGAATGGGCGACGCCGGGCTGTTCTATTACTATCAGACGTTCGCCCGCGCGCTCGACGCGGTGGGCCTTGACCGGTTCGTCGACGACGCGGGCACCAAGCACGACTGGCGGGCCGACTTGATCCGTACGCTGGCCAAGCGACAGCAGGAAAACGGTTCCTGGGTGAACGAAAATGCGCGGTGGATGGAAGGCAATCCGAACCTGGTCACCGGGTACGCGCTGTTGGCACTGACGCAAGCCCGGCCGAAGCCGTCGCCGTGAGCGCGACTCGCCGCGAGTCTGACGTGCGTTCCGACGCGGCACGGCCGCTGGAAGCGCGCGTTCTGCCGCGCGCGTTCTTTCGCCGGCCGGCGCTGGTGGTGGCGCGGCAACTGATTGGCAAGGTGCTCGTGCGCCGCAGCGGCAGCCGTACGCTGGCCGCGGTGATTCACGAGACGGAGGCCTATACGGGCCCGCACGATCTGGCGTGCCACGCCGCGAAAGGCCGTACGCCGCGCACCGAAGTGATGTTCGGCCCGGCGGGCTGCTGGTACGTCTACTTCGTGTACGGGATTCACTGGATGCTCAACGTCGTGACGAACGACGTCGACTATCCCGCGGCCGTGTTGATCCGGGGCGCCGGTGTGTGGGACGGTCCGGCGAAGTTGACCAAAGCGCTTTCGATCGACAAGCGGTTCAACGCGCGCGAGAGCGCGCGTGCCTCGGGATTGTGGATCGAGGACCGGGGCATTCGAATTGCTCGCGGGACGCTCAAGCGCACGCCGCGGATCGGCATCGACTACGCCGGCGCCTGGGCTGAAAAGCCGTATCGCTTCGTGCACACCTGCCCGGACACGCTGCCCGAACTGCCCACCTGACGGGCCGGCGCACCAACTTCCGACGGCTCGTGGGCGGAGTCCTTCGCGGAGCGCGATGCAGCGCGGCGCATGCCGGACAGCAGTTTGACACCGCACGCCGGCTGTGACACAGTGAGACACGGCTTGGCCGATTCTGGCTGGGCGAACCACGCCATCCATCTGCGCCGGGAGTTTTCGCATGCGATTTGTTTGCTTTTGGTCCGCCGCGACGATCGCTTGCATCGCCGGTGCGGCGATGGCCGCCGAGCACGTTCTGCACTCGTTCGACGTCGTCCCGTTGACCGATGTCTATTACTCCGAAGGCGCCAACGTCGGCGACATTGACGGCGACGGAAACGTGGACGCCGTGTACGGTCCGTTCTGGTACGCCGGTCCAGACTTCACCGAGAAGCACGCGATCTATCCCCCCAAGGCGCAACCCCGCCAGCGCTACGCCGACCATTTCTTCCATTGGGTCTATGACTTCGACGGCGACAAGGACAACGACATCTTCGTCGTCGGCTTTCCGGGTAAGCCGGGCTACGTCTACGAGAATCCGGGGCCGGACCGGCTCGACGCGCACTGGCCGCGCCACGAAGTGATCGACTCGGTCTGCAACGAGGCGCCGCAATTGCTCGACCTGGTCGGCGACGCACGTCCGGAGCTCGTCTGCACGCACGACGAATATTTCGGCTACGCAACGATCGATTGGCAGCAGCCGTTCTCGACGTGGACGTTTCACAACGTTTCGAACATCGACGAAATCAAGGCGCCCAAGCCGTTCGGCCACGGACTTGGCGTTGGCGACATCAACGGCGACGGGCGCGCCGACATCATTACCCGTGACGGATGGTTCGCTCAGCCAGCCGAACTGTCGGCCGATCCGCAATGGACGTTCCACAAGGTGCGCTTCGCACGGCCGGGTGGAGCGGAGATGTATGCCTATGACGTGGACGGCGACGGCGACAACGACGTCATCACCAGCCTGGCCGCGCACGACTTCGGCCTGGCCTGGCACGAGCAACTGAGCGACGGCGAAAAGATCACCTTTCGGATGCACTCGATCATGGGGAGCAAGCCCGAAGAGAACCGCTACGGGCTGGTGTTCAGCGAACCGCACTCGGTGCATCTGGCCGATATCGACGGCGACGGGTTGAAAGACATCGTCACCGGCAAGACCTATTGGTCGCATCACACGCAAAGTCCCATGTGGGACGCCGGCGCGGTGGTCTATTGGTTCAAGTTGGTGCGCGGGCCTGACAAAGTGGATTGGGTTCCGTATCGGGCGGCCGACGATACGGGCATTGGCCGTCAGATCACCGTGGCCGACGTCAACCAGGATCGGCTGCCGGACATCGTGGTGGGCGGCATGAAGGGGGGCCACGTGTTGCTGCATCGGCGGCGCGAAGTGTCGTCTGAGGAGTACCAGCAGGCCCAGCCAAAGCCGCGCGGGGAGTGAAAAAAGCTGCCGCGAAAACCGCATGAACGTCTTGTTCGGCGCAACGTGCCCGCTGCTTTCCTCTTGACATTCGCATATCGTCGAGTTCGCGTCGTTTCAGGGCAACTACCCTCCCGAAGGCGTATGGCACCCGCGCTTGTGTATTTTGCTCCAGACGCTTGATCGTGCTCTTCAGACCGGCTCTACTTACGGGGGGTCCGCTGGGGCCATCTCTTATGGCATATTGTTCGCGGTTCAATGATAACTACCTGTCAACAAGCTGAAGTGTCGTCGCGATTCGATGCGGTGCCTCTCAGAAACCACGAGGCGGGGCCGGCCGGCTCGGTTGTTTACCCCGTCACCACTGCTCGGGCAGGTGCCTGCGACTGGTACTGAATCGAGTCCCGAGGATAAAAGACGTTGCATTCATTGCTATGCATCGTGATGACCATGACACTCGCTCTCGCTATCGTGCGACCAAGGGGAGTTGTCTGGAGTTGCACTACAAGCTTGATGTGACCTTGCCCGACAGTACAGAGTGCCGATACTCGGCTGCACTCATTGATTGAAACCAGTCAGTTGAGACTACCACGACACAAATTGTGTTGTCGCAATCGGCATAATTTACCGCGCGTCTTTCGCCGATGCGGCGAATTGCTAAGTCCTCAGGCGAGAAATCACCATGTGGCGATCAGCAGTCATCTGTACCGCACTTGCACTTTTGCCGTGTGCCGCGGTGGCGATCAATAACGCCCCTCAGGCTCAGAAGAAAACGGTAACCGCCCGTGTTCACATTAGGTTCACGTCCGCCCTAGACAGTAGCATCGTACGACTGGAATTCTATCGCCGAGACGTGGCCGAAGATCAACTAGTCGTCGCATCCTTGAATCTCGCCCAGGCAGGCTCGCCGCGTGCGGTCGAAACTGTTCAAGCAGCTGACCTCGGCACGATCCAGCCACATTTAACCGGTTGGTTTGTCGTCCAACAGCAAAGTCAGGAACTTTGGCTAGGTCTAACTCTCAGACGGGCTGAAACAACCGGCACTGTTGAACTGCGGGTTCCGGGCATTCTGATCCAGTCCCAATCCTATCCACCGCAATACGAGCTTGTATACGCCAGTCCTGAGCATACGCTATCGAGACTTGCGGACGGCGCGGATGGTGTCGTCTACGCGACGGTCACAGAGATTACGGCCGAGTGCCCAGATTGGGTAACGATAATCACGGACAGTACCACGGGTTGGCAGCGCAGCCGCGGAAACACTTATACGCTCAAACCGCCGACGCTGAAATTGGACGCCGCACGCCTAACCTTCCAAGAACAAGAAGACGTGATTTCTGCCTGGATCGCCAAAAGCTTCGGAAGTTTTTCGGGAGGATTCGCTGCAGCAACAATCGGTTTCGTTGTGCTTATACAACTATCTGGCAGTGTAAGAAGGTGGCATCGCGGATTATTTGCGCTGGTCTTAGTCCTCTCTTTGGCGTTGGTTGTTTACGTTTCTGGCGTTCCACTAAATCTTCCGCGCGCGGCATTTGGCGGCGCCCCGCTGCTTGGCCTTGCTTTACCGGCGCTCGTCTTTTTGCTCTTGCCAACGTCCGCCTTAACCCGCGTTGCAGGGTGGGTGTACAGATGGCGTGTTTCTGGTGAAGGGTGAATCGTGGCGCATCGAGTTCTGGAGCGATACTCATGAACGAGTTGTGGTTCCTGCTTGTTACTATGCTTGACTTGTTTTTTGTATTGCTTGCATGGCGCCTGGGGCGTCCGTGGGTCTACGTAGTCATTGTCGTCAATATCGTACTTGTGTCGACGTTTGCTGCAAAACTCATTCCCATATTTGGCCTGGTTACGAACGTGTCAAACAGCTTCTACGCGGCGATTTTTATCGCCACTGACATATTGACCGAGCACCACGGAAAGCGCTACGGATATCGGTCAATTGCGATGGGGTTTGTTGGCTTGGTATTGTTCGTCGTCATGGGACAGTGCGTGCTGCAATTCACGCCAATTGAGGACAGTGAGCCGGTTTCTAACGCGATGACAACCCTATTCAACGCAGTTCCACGAATTGCGGCGGCATCCTTCGTCGCATATGCGATTGCTCAGTCCTTCGACGTCTGGTTTTTTCATTTCATCCACCAGCAAACGGGCGGGCGGTTTCTTTGGCTACGGAACAACTTGAGTACGATCGTATCGCAACTCATCGATAGCATCGTTTTCTTTTCATTGGCGTTTGGGGGTACTGTGCCGTTTGCGACATTGCTGAACATTATCGCGACTGGATACTTGATCAAGCTCGTGGTCGCGATCTTAGATACACCGTTTATCTATGCGAGCTATTTGGTTATCGGCAAGCCGATGCCCGATGTTAATCGACTCGGCAACACGAGCCCGGTTCCGCAGGATAGGATGGGTGATGACTGAAAAGGACAGCCAACTATCGGGCAGCCGGAAGTCACGCCGATGTTTGCGGCACCTCCGACGGCATTGGCCGCCAGATCACGGTGGCCGACGTCAACCAGGATCGGCTGCCGGACATCGTGGTGGGCGGCATGAAGGGTGGTCACGTGTTGCTGCATCGACGGCGCGAGGTGTCGGCTGAGGAGTACCAGCAGGCCCAGCCAAAGCCGCGCGGGGAGTGACAGCGGGCCGGCGATGGCGGGTTGCCACAGCTGCACTTGGCCCCGGCACGCCGTTCGTGAGAGCCGGTCGCGCCACGACGGCCGTCAAGTTTCCCTAACCGGATCGTCCGGCAAACGGACGTGTCGTATCCGCATTAGATTGCGTCCGATCGGGGCGTCGCCGAACGGCCGCGCGGAAAAACGTGGTAGAGTAAGGTAGCCCTCCCAAAGTCTCCCTCCCCCACGTCACAAAGGAGAACGATTGTGACATCTACTGCAAGGATTCGCGTCTTGGCGGTTCTGGCGTTGGCAATGATGCCGGTCGCCGCGTCCGCCGCGCCGTTCAGTTCGGCCGCCGTTTCCGGTTCGGGCTATCCGTTGTGTCCGCCCCCGGTCACCAAGTCGTATCGCGTGGAGCCTGGCTTTTGCCCGCAACACCTGGTGGCGATGATCCCGCAGGCCGTCTCAGCCGACAGTTGCGGAACGTGCTGCGGACCGTTTGGTATTCCGCCGATCTACGCAGCGGGCAACTACGTGATGGTGCGCCAGACGCCGGAAGTTCAGGAGCGGGTGGCCGAGTTCCTGACCAACCTGGGCGCTTACAAGCCGCGCCAGCCCGCCCAAGACTGAGTCGCCGCGACGCCGATTCACGCATGTTTTCGGCTGATTGCTGTGCGGCATCGACCGAACGCGCGCGAGCTGCGCGCTGATCTGCTGCGCTGCGCGTGACGTCCGTTCGCGCGCGATCTGGGCTGTTGCGTCACGCGTTTCGCGCATGTGGCCGAGATCCGCGTCGTCGGTCTGGGCCGATCCCGCGAACGGTTGATCGGACAGGTCGTTCGGCCTGCCCGCTGGTTGCTGCCTCGCCGCCACAGTTGTCGGGCAATCCACATCTTCGGAACGTGACGGTTGGCGCGAATGATCGTGACGCCCGGCCGCACGATCGCACCTTGGGTGGCAATGATCAAGGATCGGGCAAGCTTGCGTCGATGTAGCGAGTGCGCCGATTTCGTACTTGGCGGGCACTTTACGATTGGGAGTTACATCATGCGGAAACAAAAGGTTTGGGCCGTCGCTGCGATGGCGGCCGTCGTCGTCGTCAGCGTGTCCGCCAGCGCAGAAGCCTTCTGCCACCGGTATCGCTCAGTTCCGGTGTGGTACGGCGCGTATTATCCAAGTTGCGGTCCGTGCGGCGCCTGCATCGTCCCCTACGTGGCCAGCGGCTACTACGGCGGCTTTGGCTACTGTCGGATTGGATGCGGTGGCTACGGCGGATGCGGCTACGGCGGATGCGGATATGGTGGATGCGGTTACGGCGGCTGCGGCTACGGCCACGGTTGTGGCAAGTGGCACGGCTGTTGCAAATTGGGCAGTCGCTGGGCGGCACACAAAGCCTGGAAACGCGCGATGCGCGGTAGTAGCTGCTTTGGTGGTTGCTTCAGCGGATGCTTCAACGGTTGCGGTAGCTGCTTCGATGGTTGCGGCATGGGCTGCGGCGGTTGCGGCGACGGCTGTGGCAGCGGATGCACCTCGGGCTGCGCCAACTGCACGACCGACGGCGACTCCGGAGAAGTGATCTACGACGGTCCGGCCGCGGGCGACGACTCTCCGCCGATGCCGGTTGATCAATCCGCCTCCGTGCGGCGGCCGTTGGTGTTGCTGGCCGGATTGCGCAACCAGCAGGCTGACGGTTCGGCCGACTTCGAGCGCGGCGTGGAGAACTTCCGTCGCGGATCGCTGACCGAAGCGGCCAGCCAGTTCGAGGCCGCATCGGCCGCCGAGCCCGACAATGCCATGTACCATTACTACCGGGCGTTGACGCTGCACGACCTTTACGGCGCCGAGGCGGGCGTCGAGGCGCGCCAAATGGCCGTCGAGGCCGAACTTCGCCAGCCGATCAAGAACTGGGGCCGGCGGATGGAGCGCGTCCAAGGCCGCTCGCGGCTGTGGATCGAAAAGGCCCGCCGCGATGCAGGTCTGGTCCGCTAGGACCGGGCGTGCGGTCCGGCCGCGAATCGGCCGATTCCCGGGCCACGGCGTTACGATCGTCGAGAAATCCTGAAGCATTTTCGCGCGGTCGGTGGCCGCGCGGAAATGCTTCTTTTTGTTGACGGAACACCGAATTGCCTCTATAGAGGGGTATGGTAAATCTCCTTTGAAGTAGAAAAATCTTGCGATCGCATCAAAAAGTACGTCCGGTTTCCGCCGCATTCGCACCTTAATGGTACAGGGAGGAAGAACAGTCGTTGCCTGTGTGGCGGATGCCACCCACACGCCACTCGTCTCGCCTCCCTGCCGCCCAACCGAGCGGCGGAGCTTCGCCCCGGCTCAATTCCCTACCAAGTTGGGCCGGCGTGCCAAAACCGAGCGAGTCGCGAATGCGGCGCCCCGGTCCCACTCGTGGCGGTCTCGCGAGTGGGTTTTTTATGCGCCCGGATCGTGGTCCGGCGCGGTGCCGCGGACGGACAGCCGCTGTACCAGAACGAATAGAACGGCACCGCCGACGATCAGAACCGGCGTCAGCACCAGCGACTCGCCATCGACACGCGTGAGGGCACGGGCGCCGGCGGCCGCGCCCAAGAAACCTCCCCACACGGCGCCGAGCAGCAGCCGTGCCCAGCCCCCCAACCGCCAGATCGGCGTGGCGCCGTTCCATTTCGTCAGCACAAACCCAAATGCCGCGCCGGCCAGGCCGCTGATGATCGCCTGGACGATCGCCGCCCGCGTCGCGTCCGTCGAGTCTTGCTGTTGAATACTGCGCAGACCGGCCAGCCCAACGGCGACGATGGTCATGATCAACAACAGCGTTCCAATCGAGTACGTGCGCTGCACGGTTGTGCCCTTCTAGCGCGAACGTCATCGCCGGCTAGCCGACGAGCCAGTGACGCGACACGAACTAATCTACCTGGAAGTCGATGTCCACGAGTTTGCCGTCGGCCCGGTTGCCCATCCGATGCCAGAGCGTTAAATCAATTTCGTCGATGATATAGCGAACGCTCGAATCGCCGAAGCCGACGAACACGCCGCCGATGTGACTGCTGCCGAATCCGCCGACGTAAAGGAGATTCGATTCCTTCGTGTCGGCGTTGTCGTCCGTGTTTGCATCGGAGTCGCCCGCCGGCTCGGCCGCAGCATCGTCCGGTGCATTGTCGTTTGCCGTAGCGTCTTGCGGTGCATCGGTATCGGCCTGATCGGCGTTGCCCGACTTGGCCGACTTGGTATTGCGGTAAATCTCGCGCACGGCGTTCGGCGGCAATCCGGTATTGCGCAGCGTGGCCCGCGTTCCCGACATCCATCCAAGATCGCCGGCCGGAATACGCTTCTCGCCAAGGAAGATCGTGTAGGCGGCACCGTCAAAGATGTCGCTACGGCGAATTGCGCTGTTGAGATACAGCACGCCCTGGTTGTCGGCCGCGATGGGGGCTTCGACGTCATTCTGGCACCCGGCGTAGTTGCTCTTGCCGCGATCTTCGAGCGGATCGGACGGACACAGAAACACGGCGGGCGAAAGCTCGCGCACGGCGGCATTCTCGGGCGCGTAGACGCTCTTGGAAAAGTCGATCGCCCGATAGGCATTCGATTCATCCAAGTAGGGCAACAACTGAATCAGCCAACCCTGGTGCAGTCCGACCGCTTCGTTGCGAATCGGCCCGTCGGGGTTGACCACGCCGGCTGGCAGCGACTCGAAGGCGTTTTCGTAGCTCTGCACGGCGAGCATGATTTGGCCCAGGTGCGTTTGGCAGATGGCGCGGCGCCCCATTTCGCGGCTCGATTGCACCGCCGGAATCGCCATCGCCACCAACACGCCGATGATGGCGATCACCACCAGCAGCTCGACAAGCGTGAAACCGAGCTTGGATCGACGGTTCATGATGGCTCCTCGTTGATTGGCATGGGAATCCCTGTCTCTCGGGTACGCCGGACGCGCGTCGGCCCCTGGTCCGGAAAGTCGGCCACCGCGCGGATACGACGCGCCGTCGTATCATCCGCAGCCGGCACCACTTCAATCGCCACGCTCGCCGCGTCGCGGGCGCCGAGCGTCTGCGGATCGATGCGCCAGGTCTCGCCGGTGTAGTCCGGATCGGCGGCCAGTCTTGCCAATCCACGTTCGACGCCCGAAGCGGCCAGGTACTCGGCCCGCACTGCGCGGACTTCCGTCTGCACGAACTGGTGCTCGCGCACCACCGTGCGGACCCAGGCCGTGACCAGTACCATCACCACGGACAAGCAGATGATGGTTGCGATCAACACGTAGCCGCGACGGTGGCGCCGGGCGCGTCGATCGGAGTGGTTGTTTATCGTGTTCATGGCTGGTGCTCGTTACGGACTCGGCGGGGCGGGATCGCGCCGCGCGGGAATCACGGCGGTTATCTCGAAGGGACTGCCGATCACTGCTTCGTGGCCGGGCACCGGCTCGACTCTTGCCAGCACGACCGACGCACTTCGGCCGTCGTCCTCGGCCCGCAGCTTGAGTGCCTGGGTTCCCCGCAGCACGTACAAGTCGTTCAGCATCGGTTTGCTGCCGCCCGACACGACCCTGCGGATCCCGGCTGGCACGATTTCGTATTCGGCCCTGCGGCCGCTGAGCAGTTCGAACGTTAGCCGCGCGGCTTCGCCTTCTGCCGTGGCGGTTATTGTTCGTGCCGCGTGCGCGTCGCCACGCAACTCTTGTCCGAGTCGGGCCAGCGCTACCGTACCGGCATAGTGGTCGATGGCCGTGGTTTGCAGCGACACCGCGCGTAGCAGCATCGCCATGGCAGCGCCGAGAATCATGGCGCCGATCGCCATCACGACCATCAACTCGATCAGCGACATCCCGGCAGCAGGCGGGCGGCGGATCATGGCGCATCTCCTTCGGCGGTCTCGGTCGTCGTGCCGGCGGGCGCAAAAGCCCAATAGTCCAAGCGCACCGGGCGTTGCGGCGCGCCGTTGGGGCTTTGCCAGGAAAGCTGGACATGAATGTGCTTTGCCGCCGGCACCGCTTCGGTCGGCTCCACCGTCCAACGCAGTTCCGCGCCGGGCAGCGCCCGCGGCGCGCCCTCGGAGAGCCGGACTTCGGCGAGCCGCTCGGCGGTCAACTCGTCCCAGGGAAGTGCCGTGACGCGCTGCATCGCGCCGGCCGCTTCTTGCAAGGCAATGACCTGTTGGTCGACCCGACGCCGCTCGAGCGAGGCCGCCGCCAACACGCGCACCGCGACCAGGGTCAGCACGGCCAGCAGCGCGCCGGCAACGGCCGCTTCGATCAGCATCACGCCTCGTCGGTTGCGTTTCATCGATCGTCGACTGTCTAGTTCGTCGGCGGCACAAGCGGCCAGCCGTTTAACTCAAGTGCAAGATCAACTCGGTCAGTGGCTCGAAGGACTGAACGTATAGCACGGCCGTTGCCAATCCCAACCATAACATGACCAGGGGCACGAGCGTTTGGGCCACGGCCTGCATCCGGTAGGTAGCCCGTCGATCGAAACTGTCGGCCATTTCGTCGAGCGCCCAGGGCAAGTTCCCGCTGTACCCGGCCGCGGCCAGGATCGCGGTGTCGGTCTTGGTGAGCAATCCGGTCCGCCGCATGGCGTCGTACCAGGGAGTGCCGTTGTCGATCGCACGGACGACGCGCCGGATTCTGCGGCGGACGGTCCACTTGGGGTGCGATCGGGCAAACGCGACCAGCGTGCCCACCAGCGGGCGCTGGCGTCGGGCGGCCAGGGCCAGCATCCGCAACATGGGCCCGGCGTCCATCCAGTTGATGATTCGCCGCAGCCAGGGGAGCCGCGGCATCAGCGTACCGCGCCACTGCAGCCAGCCGTAGCCAATGACAAACAGCACGAGCAGGCCCAATAGGCTCGACACGACCAACAGCAGCTCCGGCACACCACTGCCGGTGAGCACGCCGGTCGGCAGGTTAAACGCCAACCAGTCCGCCACCGGTTCGGGCAGATAATCGTATGCCAGTGCGGCAAAGTTCGTCGTGGCCGATGGGCCTATGGGCGAGAGATCGCGCGCGCGAAAGTCCGATTGAATTTGGCTCATCACCGGGGTGATTCTGAAATTCATGAAAGAAAGCGTTGCGATGAAGGCACCCAGCGCAATGAGCAGGTACAGCAGCCGCCCGATCACCGGTTGGAGCCATGTGCGATCGAACGACCCGCGGTAGATCGCGGCGTCGAGCGCCGCCGACATGTCGCCGGTCTCCATGCCGATGTCGGCCGCCAGCGCGCTTTCGCGCGGCAGGGCCTGGCGCGAACGCCGCAGCACGTCGCCGACCGGTGCTCCGCGCTGAAGATCGTCGGCCAATCGTTGGGCCTTTGCGCTGAATCCGCCCTCCTGCTCATTGGCAAACGCCGCCGCCATGGGTGCGACCGGCATGTCGTTCTCGATGGCTATTGCCAGCGCGGAAAGGAGGTTTTGTTTCTGGACTGTGCGGTAGTTGATCGCCATCCGACCCCAAACGATCATCACGATCGGCCAGACGACCAGACCGAAGCCGCCCAATGCAAGCAGGCACGCGCCGAGCAATCCCGCCGCGATCACCACCGTGGCCGTGAAACGCAAGACCTGCTCGGCCGCGCGCGGTCGAGGCGCGGCGAGCGTCAACACACGTGCCGCCAGTAGCAGCGACACGGCGACCGCCAACACACTCACGACGCCGGAGATTTCGTTTGCGCCCATCGGTTCATCAATATAAGAGCCTGATTGCGGTACCGATTGATCGGTACCAACCAAACATGACCAACAGTGCACAGCCAGAGACCGTCAACAACGCGATCGGCGGCACCACCAGCCGCACCAGCCGCATCTGCGACTCGAATCGGTGCCGAAACATCCGGCCCGCGCCGGCTACGGAATCAACAAGCCGGTCGTTGTGTTCGCCCCATTCGACCAGGTTGACCAGCGTCGCGGGAAATACCGACTCGGATCGCATCGCCGCCGCGAGCTCGCGACCCGTGTTCGTATCACTGGCGGCTCGTCGGACCGCCGCCCGGATCGCCGGGTCGCGTGCCGCGGTGGAAGTCAATTGCATCGCTTTGCCCAGCGGCAACTGCTCGTTCAAAAACACCGTGAGCAATCCACAGAAATCGATCAACGATCGATACCATATCGCCGGGCCCAGGATCGGCAGGGATCGCCAAACCAGGCTGACCCGCGCTGCTCCGCCGATGAGCCACGCGCCGATGACAGTCACCAGCACGGCACCGAGCACGAACAGAAGAATCCGCGGCGTCAAATACGCAAAGTCCGTCAATGTCGATTCGTACGTCGGCGTCGCCGGAGTCGGGTCTTCCGTGGACCAGGAATACGCAAACATTGTCCCACCGACGTCGTCCACGTCGGCCAATAGCGACGCTTCCTCCATTTGCGGAACGATCCACAGCGACATCAGCAGTAGCCACGCAATCAATATTGTTAGCAGCGCCATCGGATAGGCGATCGCTTGCCAGAGCCGAGTCCCCAAATCACTGACAGCCCGCTCGTGGGCGATCAAGGCGTCGAGCGTGTCGGCCAGGCGCCCGCTGCGCGCGCCGGCGATCATCAGCTCGCGGATGTGCGCCGGCATCCGTTTTCCGATCGTTTCCAGCGCCGTTTCCAGTGATTCGCCCGCCTCCAGCCGCGCCGCCAGCACTGCCAGCGCGGCAGACAGTTCACTCGAGGGCAACTCGCGCGAGACGGCACGCGCCCCGTCAGCCAGCGGCAGTTCGGATCGGGCCAGTGCGGCCAGATGGTTGGCCAGTTCGATCGCCTGATCAGGGCTCAGCTTCGGCATCGATGGCCGCGCGTCGTGAATGACATCACTTGGTGGCGGCGCATCGTCTGTCGGATGGTTGTTTGGCGGCGCGTTCTCTGCTGGCCGCACGTCGCGCAGCCCGCGGGCCGATAGCTCTTTGCGTGCCGCGTTCCAATCCGTCGCGTCGACGGTTCCTTGCACGGAGTTACCCCATGCGTCGACGGCAATGTAGCCAAAGGCGTTCACGGTCTCACCCGCATTGCATTGCCCAACTGCTCGCCCAAAGCTTGCATCAACTGACTAAACGGCAGAAACACTGCGATGCCTAGCACGACCACCAGCCCGCCACCGACAACCACAATCAGCCACATCGGAAGATAATCGCGCAGCCAGCGCGTGTCGCGCGCGACGCGCCGCCGATACGTGTCGGCGACGTGCCTGGCAACGGCGACGAACGTTTCCTGCCGACCTCCGGATGAAACCAGCCAGGCCAGCAAGGGCGGAAAGCCGATCAAGCGGTCGGCCGGCGGCGGATCTCCTCCTTGCTGGAGCGCCTCCGCGACGGAGCGCGCCGAACGGATCATCCGGCGATCGCCCGTACACTCAGCCGCCAGCACGACGGCCTCGTCCAGCGCCACGCCCTGCTCAACCAGCATCCCGAGGATCTCGGACACGGCTGCCAAGCGTGCTTCGCGGACGACCCGCCCCACGACGGGCAACCAGTCCAAGGCTCGACTAAACCCGCTGCCACCCAGCAACGCCGTTCCGCGGTTGGCCAGCCAAACCAGCGCGACCCCGGCGACGAACAGCAACGGCGGAATCCAAGCGATTGGGATCTCGTACGGCGTCCACGGAATTGCGACGGGTGTGTTCGCCCAGTTGCCGATCGCGGCCAACGCGGCCAACAGGGCCGGCGGCTGCGGTTCGTAGATCGAAGCCAGCGACGGCATCACCTGGGCCGTTACCAACCAAAAGGCAAGGTAAGCGCACAGCAAGAGTACCATTGGGTACAACAGCGCCAGTCGAACGCCGCGCCGCATTTCTTCCAGATGGCGTGCGCTGGCGGCCAACGATTCGAGCGCACCCGACAGGCGGCCCGAGCGCACTCCGGCCCGAACGATGGCACCATAGACGGGCGGGAAGCGGGTGGCCGAATCGTCGAGCGACTGGGCCAGCGATTTTCCCTGGGCGAGCGACCGGCCCAACTGCGTGGCGACGCGACCCAACTTGCCCGGTAAATTGCGTCCCCAGCCGGCCAGTCCCAACTCGAGCGGCACGCCCGAGCGAACGAGTCCGGCGATCTCGGCATTTAGCGCGACCAGCTCTTCCAGCGAGATACTGCGAGCCACGGTAGTTCCCCGGGGAGTCCGCCGGAGGGAACCGCTTCTCTGTCCGATGGGGTCGCGGCCCCTGCGAGGTGCTGGGTTGTGTCTCGTAAGTGCGATCTAGCGTCGTGCGGTCGTTTGGCCGCCGGATCGGCGTCGGCGAATCTCGACGAATCTCTTGGATTCGCCTGCGATTCTCCTTCTTGCCCGGCGGCGAAACGCCTCGCCCTTCGGCCGACGAGCCACTTACGAGACGCAACCTGCCCCTTAGTATATCCGTGCGAACTGGGGCATTTCCAGCTTACGATGCTAGATTCCTAGCGAATCCCAAGACGCGCCGCACTTCGGCCGGGCTGGTGATTCCTTGCTGGACGGCTTCCAGCGCGCGGCTCCATCGATCGACCATCCCGCCGCGAATCGCCAACTGTTCGATCTGGGCAACGTCGGCCCGCTCGAGCACGGCATTGCCGACCGCACAGGGTTCGAGCGTGAGCATTTCGGCCAGCAGCGTGCGCCCGACGTAGCCGGTGCCGGCGCACTGCTGACAGCCAACGGCGACATGCGCGCCGGTTACTTCAAGACCCAAAAGCTCATCCGGTGCTTCGGTGGGCCGCGCGCAAGAGCACAAGCGGCGCACGAGCCGTTGATAGACGACGGCCAACACGCCGCTGCGCAGCATGTAGGGCTCGACCGGCATGTCCATCAGCCGGCCGATTGCCTCAGCCGCGCTGCCGGCGTGGAACGAACTGAGGACCAATTGTCCGGTGAGCGCGGCTTGCATCGCTACCTGCGCGGTCGCCGCGTCGCGAATCTCGCCGATCATGATCACCTCCGGATCCTGCCGCAACACGCTGCGCAGTCCGACGGCCAGATCGAAGCCGGCGCTGTGGTTGACCTGCGATTGCGTGACGCCGTCGATCGCCACTTCGATGGGATCTTCGAGCGTGACGATGCTTCGGGCCGCGGGCGCGTGCTGCGCCAGGTGGTGCAGGCACGCGTAGAGCGTCGTCGTCTTTCCGCTGCCGGCCGGCCCACACACCAGGATCGCGCCGGCCGTCTCGCCCAACAATTCACCCAACCGCGTGGCGATCGAGTCCGGCAGCCGCAGCTCGGCCAGGCTGCGAAACTGAAGCTGTTGGGCGAACAAGCGGATGACGGCCCGCTCGCCGTGCAACGTGGGAAACGTACAAACGCGCACGTCGGCGTTGATCTTGTCGGTTCGGATCCGGCCCTCCTGCGGCACGTCACAGCGATAGGTCAGCAGCTCCGCCATGACCTTAAGCCGCGCGACGACGTTGGCCGCTTCGCCGGGTGAAAACGTGCCCAAGTCCGATAGCACGCCGTCGACGCGCCACCGCAATTCGAGTCCGCCGGGCGTGGGCTGCACGTGCAGATCGCTCGCGCCACGGCAGCGTGCCGCGTCCAACAGCGTGTCGACGAACGACGAGGCGTAGTTCTCGTCTTTTGGATCGAGCGCGCGCAGCGAATTGACCAGCTCGTCGTACACTTCGGTTCGGTCCTCGCGCGGTTAGATCACCATGACGTGTTGCCGGCGCCGGCCGGCATCGTGCCGACGCACTGCGGCATGCCCCGGGCGACGCTTCGCCATCGGCGCTCGACGATTCGTCGTGCACCGCGGCCCGAACGTCGCTCGTTCGATTATGTTCCGCCGCCGGCCCCGCCAACAAGCTGCGGCGCTGCGCCCGCTGGGCAACGTGTTGCCAAGCCGCTACGATTGTTGGGGAAATCTTCGTCAAAACGAGCTCCTGGGGGTCGTCGCCGGCACGACCGCGCGCCAGATCAGTGGCTTCGGTACTTATCACAGCGTTCGAGCCGTACGACTGTTGGACATCCAACGCCAGTTGGCTTGCGCTGGTGCAGTTGACGAAGGACTTGCCGGCCGAACCCACGATCACGACCCGGCTCTACCCGGTCGACTTTGCCGCCGTGAAGGAGAAGTTGGCCAACGACCTGCGCGCGAACTACGACTTCGCGCTGCATCTGGGGCAGGCCCCCGGCTCGACCCACGTGCAGCTCGAAGCCTTTGCGATCAACATTGGTGGATCGAGCCGGCAATCGCCGGACGAATTCCGCGCGTTGGTCGACGGCGGACCGGCCGCCTATCGCAGCACGCTGCCGCTGGCCAGTTGGTCGGCCGCGCTGCACGAGGCCGGCATCCCGGCGCAGGTCTCGTATCACGCCGGGGCCTACCTGTGCAACGCCACGCTTTACTTTTCTTCCTACCTGGCCGAACGGATGGGCCTGCGCACGCAGTCCACGTTCGTGCACTTGCCGCTCGACGTGACCCAAACGGCGCGCCAGGCTCCGGACATGGCCAGCCTCCCGTCGGCAACGTGCGCCAAATCGCTACGGATCGTGCTTGAGGATCTGGCGCGTGGCGTTTGAACCGCGCGCATTCGCTGCCGAGGGCTGCGCGGTTGTTGCGATGCAGTGTTCGGCGTTGCCGCGCGGCGGGCGGGCCCATGTAGGCGGTTGGGACGTGTGCCGTTTAGACGCGGGCCCCAAGGTAGCCGCGTCGTGCGCCCAGGCACGTGTGACGAAACGTCTCGGGCCGTGAAACGCCGGCCAGGCGAAACGTTTCGATCTGGCCCTGCCGAAAGATCAGGTCGCCAGCGGGATACCATTCTTGACCCGGCAGCACCTCGACTTCGATCGAGTCGAAGCGGTCGAAATCGACCCAGCGCTCGTCGATGGCGCGCAACCCTTTTTGAATGACGACCCGCCGATTCGTCAGCGTGTAACGGCGAATGACGAAGGGCATCAGCGAAAAGGCAAAGACGCCGATCGCCACAGGAATCAGCAGCAGTGCAAACAGCTTCCCCAGCGTGAAGAACCCAACTCCCGCGCGGATCGAACAGAGCCGGCCCATCCAGCGGCCCGGCGGATAGGCTCCCAGCGTGGGAAAGACGGTCATCACGGTCACTTCGCGCTCGCTCGGCGGCGCGACGCCGGCGATCGGTTGGGCAGCGGCTTGCATCGTGGTCAAGATTGTCGCCTGGGTAGGATCGTGGAAACCCTAGACTCTAGCAGAGCCCCGCGGAATGTTCCAGAGCCCGGGCGCCAGGCCGAGCGACGATCTGGGTCGTGGGTTCATGCGCGGAAGAACCGCCGCGAAAAAACCCGCAGTGGAAAAAACGCCGGGAACCTGTGTGCTCGCCCGCGGGGCGCGCGGCGAAGTAGGCGCGCTACAAGTCGATTCGGGCGTCGGGCATCGAACGCTGCAGGTCGCGGACTCCGCCTTTGGTCACTTTCGTGTGGTGGAGGATCAACGTGCCCAGGTCGTGCATGCTGCGCAGGTGAATCAACCCTGCGTCGGTCACGGCGGTGTGCCCCAGCGAAAGCGTGCGCAACTTCGTCAAGTGACGCAGCCCCGACAGCCCTTCGTCGGTAAGCTGCGTGCGCCCGACGTGCAATGTTTCCAGCGTCACCCGGCTTTCGGGATTCCTGCCGCCCCGGTCGTTGACGTCGCAGCCAACCAGGTACAGCGACTTTAATTGTTTCAGGTTGTTCAAGGAGGCCAGGCCGTCGCCCTTGATCCGCGTCTCGCTGCAATTGATCAACGTCAGGCGGGGCAAGGCGGACAACAACGACAGCAGTTCATCGTCGGCCGGGGTCCGGCTGACGTCGACTTCGACGACCTGCCCATCCGCGTCAAGCTTGACGCGGCCACCCACCGATTCGACCGCTTCGACCGCTTGCTGTTCGGGCGGCAACGAGCAGCCGCCCGTCAACACGAAAATTGCACTGACGACCGCGAACCACACGACAACGTGTTTGTGCATCGCATCACTCCCTTGAATGCGGCGAACGCGGGTCGCGATCGCGCCGCCATCCTATGCATCGAATTCGTGCTCGACGCCCTTGATCAACTTCAAAAACTCCTCCATCGACTCGGGCCGGTCTTCCGGCGCCGTCTCGATGCACGCCGAGATGGCCCGCTCTAGCGTCTTGTTGATCTTGGGACAGTACTTGCGAATGTCGGTCGGCTCTTGGGATCCGTGAGCCATGGCCTCGAGCCCGGCCCCGCGCGGCCAGGGCAGCTCGAAGGCACATAATTCATACACGGTCACGCCGAAAGCGAAAATATCAAGCTTCTGGCTGGTGCGGCGCCGGCGGACGACCTCCGGAGCCATGTAGTTGGCTGTACCGGTCCGATTGCCCGGCTGCATGAAGGGCGGAGTCGCTGGCACCGACAGCCCGAAATCGATCAACTTCAGCGACTCGCCGGACTTGTCCAGGACGAAGTTTCGGGGGCAGACGTCGCGGTGGATGTAGCCCGCCTTGTGGACTGCATCGAGTGCTTTGGCCATCTGTCGAATTAACGACATCCGCCGCCCGTCGATTTGGGCATTGCGTCCCACGACCAACGAGTTCAGCCCGGGACCGTCGAGAAACTCCATAACCAGGTATTGCTCGCCCTTGGTCGTCGTGCCGTGCTCGAAGGTCTTGACGATGTTCGGGTGGACGATCGCGACGGCGATTTCGCCCTCGGTCGGTTTCTCGACGCCGACAAAGCGGGCCTCGAGGGCGGCCGTCTTTTTCAAGTCCAGAATCTTCAGGCCCACGATCTGGTTCGTCGACCGGTCGCGGGCCATGTAGAACGTGGACATCGTGCCCGAGATGGCCTCGCGCAGCAGTTCGAAACGACTGCTGACGCTGACCTTGGACGTGCCTCCGAACAGCGTTTTGAAGCTGCCCAACAAACCCATGGCGTTGCTCTCTGTGCTCCGGCGGCACGCCTGTCTTCCCGTTTGTTCCCGATTGGTCTGGGGGAGTCAACCGTGCGGCTTGTGCGCTACTCTATGCCGAACGATGCACTCGGGCAAGCGCGCCGCCGCGGCTAGACCGTTGCGCGCGGGGGCCGGCTCGACGCAGCACTGGGTGCCGCGCCGGACCTTCGTTAATGAGCGCTTTTTGCTTCGCGGCTGATCTTGCCGCAGTAGTCGATCGTCCGCGCGATTTCGCTCTTGAGATCCCTGCGACGCACGATGCGGTCGATAAAGCCGTGTTCCAGCAGGAATTCGCTGGTCTGAAAGCCCTTGGGCAACTCGATGCGAATCGTCGCCTGGATCGTGCGCGGACCGGCGAAGCCGATCAGG
Source organism: uncultured Planctomycetaceae bacterium (assembly GCA_937952415.1). Taxonomy (GTDB): domain Bacteria; phylum Planctomycetota; class Planctomycetia; order Pirellulales; family PALSA-1355; genus CALFYT01. The sequence goes on from CALFYT010000033.1 coordinate 27,156, forward strand.
GCCTTGGGCTCTGCAAATACGATGTCGCCCAGCGAAGCGAAGCTGGCCGCCACGCCGCCCATCGTCGGATTCGTCAGCACCGAAATGAACAGGCCGCCGGCTTCGTCATATCGGGCAAGCGCCGCCGACACCTTGGCCATCTGCATCAGCGAGAGGATGCCTTCGTGCATTCGGGCACCCCCGCCGGAAGCGCTGATAATGATCAGCGGCAGCCGCTGCACAGTTGCTCGCTCGACCAGTCGGGTCAGCTTTTCGCCGACGACAGCTCCCATGCTGCCCATGATGAATGCCGAGTCGGTCACGCCAAACGCGACACGACGAGCACGAATCATGCCCGAGCCAACCACCGCGGCGTCGTTCAAACCGGTCCGGGCCTGCTCGTCTTTCAGCCGTTTGTGGTAGGGCACCTTGTCGGAAAAATTAAGCGGATCGGCCGGCGCCAGGTCGGCATCCCACTCTTCGAACGTGCCCTCGTCCAACACCTGGTCGATGCGCTGACGGGCCGAAACGTACCAGTGGTAGTCGCACTCCGGGCAAACGCCCAAAGCTCGCTCCGCCTGCTTTCGAAAGATCGTCTGCTGGCATCCGGGACACCGCTGCCACAGGCCCTCGGGCACGCCACGCTTCGGACGGCGCGCGACGGGCTGCGACGTGCTGGTTCCACTCGGCGACGATTGACTGGTTGCCATGGACTGATCGGCGGCAGCAGAAGACGAGTTTTCGAAAATCGGAGCTTACGGGTTAGTAGCCGGAGGCCATCAATCGAGATCGGCAACTCTCGCCCAAAATGACGAATTTTTCGTGCCGGTTATCGCGACTCGCCCGGAACCGCGGCTTGTGGCTCCGGCGAGATGACCTCCCACTTACCACAAAATTCGCCATTCTTCCAGAAGTCCCCGATTTCCGCCTGAGCGAGGAAGCTTCGAACGACGCTAGCCATCGGCTCGGGAACGACCAGGGCGACTGTACCCTCTTTGTGCTTTTTTGCGAGTTTGGTCAAGGCCGCCTCGACCCGAGACTTAGCGCTGGCGAGCGTCTCCCCCTCCGGAGGACGGATCGTCTGCGGCTGCTCGCGCCATTGCCGGAAAACCTTGGGCTGCTTGTGCTTGACGTCTTCGACCAGCATACCCTGCCAGAGCCCCAGATCAATATTACTTAGAGCATCTATTTCCTTTATTTTCACATCGAGGGCCGCACCGATCACTGCCGCTGTTTGCTCCGCCGACTGACTCGGAGCGCGATAGACGGCCGTAATTCCAAGCCCACGAACGTCTTCGATGATCTGGCGGATTTGCGCGTCGCCGTCATCGTTCAGCGGGATATCCAGTGTGCCCTGAATACGACCCTGCTGGTCGTAGTCAGTAAAACCGGGGCGAATCAGTACGAATCGGGCCATTTTCTTACGGAGTCCTTACCTGAGTCCGAGCCAATTGCGTCAGGCTCTCGATCGTGTTGCGGTAGTCCGAGGAGCTGAAAATCGCGGACCCGACCACGTGCAAATGGGCGCCGGCCTGTGAACAACGGCCGATCGTCTCGGCGTTGACCCCGCCATCGACTTCCAGGAACACTTCGGGAGCGACCAGCTCGCTGAGTTGCTTGATTTTCGTCAGCGCAATCTCCTCGAACGATTGCCCGCCGAATCCGGGATGCACGCTCATCGTGAGGACGAGATCGCAGGCGTCGAGCAAGCCTTCGATGGCCGCAAGCGGCGTGTCGGGATTGTAGGCTAGCCCGGCGACCGCACCCAACGAGCGCAGCCGGGCGAGCAAGGGGCGCGCGTCGTCAACCGCTTCGACGTGAAACGTCACCGCGTCGGCACCTGCCTCGACGTATTGCTCGATGAATTGTTCCGGGTTGGCGATCATCAAATGGGTTTCGATCGGTAACTCGGTCAATCGCCGCACGGTGGAAACGATCGTCAATCCATACGTCAAATTCGGCACGAAATGACCGTCCATGACGTCGAGATGAAACGATTGAACGCCTGCGTCTTCCAACCGGTGCACCTCGTCGGCCAGGTGTGCGAAGTCGCAGCGCAGCAACGACGGCACGACAATTGGCGATTCGGCGCGCAAAGCCGTAAATTGCGATCGGCGGGGTGTGGCGGTGTGCGTGTCTACCACGAGCGTGGACGCATCAGAGCAGAGAATCCATTGTGGGCTGCCAGCCAGTTAGAGCGAAATCGCGGCGTGGATCGTTGGTTCGACCGCGGCGTACGAACCGTGCTCGATCACTGCGGAGGCCCAACGAGGCCGCCATTGCTATTGTCGTTTTGCGAGGAAAAGTCTGGCCCCTCAGCCGCCGTCCGAATCTGGGCGTGCCGACCACACTGGTCCGGCAAGAATACGTCGATCGGCGACATTTTGACAGTCCGCCATTCTATCAATGGCGCCAGGTGGCGCCTGCGCAGTTTCAAGACGGACGCCGCAAGTGCCCATGAAATAAACGATTACGGCGGGCGGTCCGGCTCGCCGTGGCTGCCCCCGCGGGCCGCCGCACTCGGCCGAGATATCCGGGGGCCCTCCGACGACCGGCTACGCTTCTTCCAAGTCCGAGCTGCGCGGCAAGTCATCGAGGCTGGCCAGCCCGAACAGTTGCAGGAAGCGATCGGTCGTGAAGTATTGCGACTTGCGCGACTTGCCCTCTTCGCGCTCGACGCGCAGCAACTTGCGCCGCACCAACTGCAGCAGCACGTGACCGCTGGGCATTCCGCGCAACTTGGCCAGGTCGTCGGCCGTCATCGGCTGGTGATAGGCGACGGCGGCCAGGACTTCGATCGCCGGCTGCGAAAGGCGCGACTGGCGCACCTTGCCGTAGAACTTGTCGCGCATCCGCGAAAACTCGTCGCGCAGCGTCATCCGATAGCCTGCCCCTTCGGCGACGATGACGTACGGACAATTGCGGGCCGCGTAGTCGCGGTTCAACTCGCGAACCAGGCTGTCGATTTCCGCGGGGCGCACGCCGCGCATCATGCCGGCGACGTGCTTGCTCGCCAGTGGCTCGTTTTTCGGATGGCCGACGAAGAGCATGGCTTCGAGGATCGTCCGCGGCGCAATCTCGCAGGCGTCGTCCGCCTCGGAGCTCGAGTCCGCGTCGTCACCCGCCGCGTCGCCCGCGTCGTCGGCGGTTGCCTCGTCCGGCGAACCCGCCTGCGAATCCGAACGGGCAGCGACGTACGGATCGTCGCCGGAGCGGAGCATCCCGGTCAGCGCGTCACTGAGCTGTTCGAGCGACAAGCCGGCCGGCTCGGGCGGCTGGCGAAACGCCTCCAAACCGAGCGATTCGGCCTCGGGCTCGCTCTTTTCGTCGCGCTTGGCGGTCATAGCCGCACTATAGGCCCGTCGCGGCAATTCGGGCAAGGCGAAGGCGGCCGATCATGCGGCGTTCGAGAGCGTCGCCGCGGACCCCGGCTGCTCAGCCAGCGTGCTGCTTCATGAATGCCAGCCCGTCGCGAGCTAGCTGCACTTCGCTTTGGTACATCCGCCGCCAGATCTTAGTGGCGGCCGCCAGCTCGGGCAGCGCCAGCCCGAAGGCCTCGATCACGAGCCATCCGTCGTAGCCGGTTTGCTTGAGCGCGGCAAACGTCGCCTCCCACGGCACGTTGCCCTGCCCGGGCGTGCTGCGATCGTTTTCCGAGATATGGACGTGTACGGTGTAGGGCGCGCAGGTCGCGATCGCCGCGGCCGGATCCTTCTCTTCGATGTTGGCGTGAAACGTGTCGTACATCATGCGGCAGTGCGGATGGTCCACCTCCTCGACAAAGCGGACTGTGTCGGCGGCGCTGTTGAGCAGATAGCACTCGAAGCGGTTGAGGTACTCGACGCCCAGCATCACGCCGGCCGCTTGGGCGTGTTCGGCCGTTTGCCGCATCGAATCGACGCCCCACTTCCACTCGTCCGGCGTGGGTCCTTGGCCGGTGAACTCGCCCAGCGCCGAATGATACGGCCCGCACAGCAGGTCAATTCCGGCCGCCTGGCAGCAATCGAGCGTTTGCTTGTTGGCGGCCACGCCGGCGGCGCGCACCTTCGCGTCCGGACTGATGGGATTGTCCTCGGGGCCGCGCACCGTGACGGCCGTTCGCGCCAGCCCCAGTTCGTCGAGCCGTTTTCCCCATTGGGCATACTTGGCAACGTCGGTATCGAACATCGGCACCTCGACGCCGTCGTAGCCCATCGCCTTGAGCTGCTCCAAGACGGGCACCAGATCGTCGGTCAGGTCGCCCGACCACAACAACAGATTCATGCCGAATTTCATGGTCGCTCGCTCGGTTCGTTCTCGGGAGTGCGAAGGGTTCGGTCGGTCGCCGGTTTGCGATTCGCGTGGGTCACACGTCGGTCGGCCCTGCGTGGGGCCCGACCAGCAGTTCGTCTTTGCGCTGGGCGACCATGCGGCGCGCCGTGGCGAACCACGTGGCCAATTCCGCCGGCAAAAACGGCAGCCGCACGCGGCGCATCACCTGATTGAGGCGAAACAACAGTTTGCCATCGTCGGCGTAGTCAAACAAGAACCGCTCCCGCGAAAACAGCGGGATGAGTTTGCCCAAGCGGTGTGTCGGCCGCGCGCTCATTCGGTTCACGGCCCGTTCGATTTCGGCCGAGTCCACGCGCTCTAGCGCCGCGTAATAGTCGTCCAACCGCTCGGGCTCGTCGGCGATCAGCTGGGCGTCGAGCAGGATCTCGACCAGGATGTGCCCCAAAAAGTGTGGGCGGAACCCTTCGTCGGCCGGCAGCCGGTCGCGCAACATCGCGCAGAGCGACATCGACAGTTCGGCGAACGCCCGGGTGTTGTGAAACCAGGCGTCGTCGCGGCAATGTTGGACGATGCCGGCGGCCACGCGCCCCAGCCGCTGGTCGTCGGTCGCCACGAACGGCTCGGCCTGATGCTCGCGGATGCGCACGCGCCGGTCGACGATGTTCAGCCAGTCGGGCACGGCCGTGCCGGCCAGATAGTAGGGATCGTCGACAAAGTGCCGCCCGTGGGCGAAGTAGTTCATCGGAGCGCACGTTCGCTGGAAGGACAGAAGCGCGGTGACCGATTCACCTTGCCAGCCGCAGGCCAATCGCACAAGAGGGCGGCGCTGGCGGTGATCGTCGGCCGGCCGTCTCGATGATGCGCGCGGCCGGTGGATCACGGATCGCGCAGAATCTTGCCCTGACAAGCACTTAACAGGCTCGCCGCCCGCGCTGGCGAGAAATCTCGGATTTCTCGCGGAATCCGCGTCCGGTTTGGCCCTGGTTCGCTCAAAGGAATTTCCAGAAAATCTTCCAGAGTTGTTAGACAAGGGGGGGGGGGCGCGACATTATACTTTCGCTCGCGCTTCTCCCCACCCGTGAGCCGTGGGGGTTGAAGCGGTCCGTAGCAAGCGCGCCAGCCGGGAGGAAACGCTAATGACGCATCAACCAACTTGCCGTTTCATCTCACCAAGCGCCTTCTGCGCGCTGGCTATTCTGCTCACCGCCTTTTGGGCCATACCCACCTTCGCTGTCACGATTCCCACCGTGCCGGTCGGCAACGCCGGTAACGCCGGCGAAGTGCAATCCCAAGGGACGTTCGGCGCTGTGGGGTACGACTATCTCATCGGCACGACCGAAGTGACGAACGCCCAATACGCCGAATTTCTCAACGCCAAGGCCGCCAGCGATCCATTGGCCCTTTACAACACGTCCATGGGCGGCGGATTTGGCGGGATCACGCGCAGCGGCTCCAGTGGCAGCTACACCTACGCGCCGATTGCCGGCCGCGAGAACATGCCCGTCAACTACGTTAGTTGGTACGACTCGATCCGCTTTGCCAACTGGCTGCACAACGGCCAGGGCTCAGGCGACACGGAAACCGGCGCGTACACGCTCCTTGGCGGCACCACGACGCCGAGCAACGGTCTGAGCATCACGCGCAATCCAGGCGCAATATGGTTTCTGACCAGCGAAGACGAGTGGTACAAGGCCGCGTATCACAAGAACGACGGCACCACGGGCAACTACTTCGACTATCCCACCGCCAGCGATACGGCGCCTGTGGACGAGGCTCCTCCAGGTGGAAGCAACTCGGCGAACTTCAATCTTGCTGTAGGTGATTTTACGAACGGCGGTGCCTACACCGCCTCGGACAGCCCCTACGGGACGTTCGACCAGGGAGGCAATGTTTGGGAGTGGAACGAGGCGCTCAGCGGGTCGACTCGGGGCATGCGGGGTGGTTCGTTCGCCGACAGCGCGGGCCTCTTGCAGTCCTCGACCCGGGTCAGCGTCAACCCGTCGGTCAAGTTCGAAAATGCCGGCTTCCGCGTGGCAACGGTCCCTGAGCCAGGTACGCTGCTGCTGGGCGTGCTGGGGATGATCGGACTGTTGTGGTGGAGAAGCAGGCGCAAGTAGCCCTGTTGGGCTGTGGCCCGTTGACCGTTAAGACCTTCGCCGCAGACGCAACCTAGGCGATCTCCACCCAGCCGCCCGTCTTGGCGCTTTTGAGCACCGCGTCGCAGACCTTTTGGGTTTGCAGTCCGCTACGGAAGTCGGGTTGGGCCGGCTTGCCCGACTCGAGGCCTTGCAGGAAGTCGGCCAAGGCGTTGGTAAACGTGTGCTCGTAGCCGATCGTGCAGCCCGGCACCCACCAGTGCTTCATGTAGGGATGCTCGCCGTTGGTGACGTGGATCTTCTGCCAGCCGGTCAGGTGGCTTTCGATCTTCTCGTTGGTCTTGGGATCGGCGTACTTGAAGTATTGCAAGTACTGCGCGTCTTCCAGGTCGAAGTAGACGCTGCCGGCTTCGCCGTTGAGCTCGAAGGTGTTGAAGTTCTTGCGGCCGCGGGCGTAGCGCGTGCTCTCGAACGTGCCCATCGAGCCGTTGGCGAACACGGCCAAGAACATGCAGGCGTCGTCGATGCCCACCGGCTGCACCTTGCCTGTGTCGGCGTGAACCCGTTCCTTGACGAACGTTTCGGTGGCGGCGGTGACGCGGGCGATGGGTCCGTTGAGCCACTCGGCCGTGTCGATCGAATGGGCCAGCAGGTCGCCGGTGACGCCGGAACCGGCCACGTCGACGTCGAGCCGCCAGAGCGCCGCGCCGCCCTGGGGCACGTCGGTGGCGATGGTCCAATCCTGCAGGTACGTGGCCCGATAGTGAAACGGCCGGCCGATGCGTCCTTCGTCGACGATTTGCTTGGCCAGCGAGATGGCCGGCACGCGGCGATAGTTGTACCAGACCATGTTCGGCACGCCGGCCTTTTCGACCGCCCGGCACATTTCTTCCGCCTCGGCGACGTTCATGGCCAGCGGCTTTTCGCAGAGGATCATCTTGCCGGCTTCGGCCGCCGCCAGCACGATCTCTTTGTGCGTGTTGTTGGGCGATCCGATGTCGATCACTTGGATGTCTTTCCGCGCGATCAGCTCCCGCCAGTCGGTTTCGTACGATTCGTAGCCCCAGTTCTTGGCAAACTGGGCGATCTTTTCTTTCTTGCGCGCGCAGCACGCTTTGAGCACGGGCTGGTACTCGAGGTCGAAGAACTTATTGACCTGGCGATAGGCGTTCGAGTGGGCCCGGCCCATGAAGCCATACCCAATCATGCCGATATTCAGCGGCTTGGACATCTGTGCGATCCTTGGTCGTGCAAAGGGTACCTGACGTTGATTCGGAGAGTTTGCCCCATGATGCGCCGCCGGTCGGCGTCGTCGATCGCGTTGCCAACCGCGGGAGCGATTGCACCGGCGCGGGCATGTTCTTGATGTTGTTAGTGCGGTTTCGTGTCGGCGTTGGGCCAGGCTTTCTGGAAGCGGGCGTGCACCGCGTCCGCCTCGTCGTTTTTGTTTTGAGCGCGGAGGCTCTTTTCCAATCCGTGCAAGGCCCAGCCGTTGTGCGGGTATTTCTTCAGATCCTCGCGATACGCCTGCTCCGCTTCGGCCGGGCGCCCCTTGGCCAACAGGAACGCGCCCAGCGGCTGGCGCATCGGCAAGTACCAGGGGGGCGGCTCGTCGTAGCGCAGGGCGTCTTGGCGCGACACGGCGTCGCGCAGCTTCTCTTCGGCCGCCGCGTCCTGCCTGGTCCGCGCCATCAGCGTGGCCTGCAAATGGTCGACCGCGATGTTGAGCAGATCGTCGGCATGGTGCTGCATCACCATCCGCTCGTGCGGCGTGGCCAACGTGATTTGGTGCAACTGCCGGGCCTCTTCCTCCGCTTTGCTCAGCTCGCCTTTGGCCGCGTAGGCCATGCCGCGGGCGTAGTGCCACATGCCGGTCGCGTAAGTCAGTTCGGGATCCGGGGCCGGTTCGTTGAGGATCTCGTCCCATTTGTGAAACCGGGTCAGCGCGAACAGACGCGTCGGCGTGAATGCCTCGAGCATCGGCATCTGCTTGGCCATCTTCTGGGGGACGATCTTGCCGACCTTGGTCGCCGCGGCGATCGCCTCTTCGCTCTTGCCCTCCATCGCCGCCGACGCCCACAGGAAGTGAACGTTGTGCGGGTAGTACATCATGGGGTAGATGCCTTCGGGCTTGAACTTGGCCATGTATTGCTCGTCGGCCTTGGCCGCCGCCTTGTTCGCGTTGGAGGCATCTTCGTAGCGCCCGACGCGAAAGTAGATGTGGGCCGGCATATGAACCAGGTGGCCCGCGCCGGGCGCGATGGTCGCCAGCCGCCGGGCGCTGGGGAGGCCCTTTTCCGGCTGTGCCGATTCGACCGCGTGGATGTAGTAGTGATTCGCGCCGGGGTGGTTGGGGGCCGCGGCCAAGACGCCTTCGAGCGTGGCGAGGATCGTCTCGGTGCCGGGCTCCGGCTTGCCGTCGACCGTCCACAGTTCCCAAGGACGCAAATCCATCATGGCCTCGGCGTACAACGTCGCGGCATCGACGTCGTCGGGATAGCGCTCGGCCAGCTTGCCCATCGCCACGGCATATGCCTCGTCGAGCGGCTTGCGATCCTCCGGGGGCGGATAGGTATAGCGCTTGGACAGCGCGGCGATATAGGCCTGCTCCTTGGGCGTTGCGCCGGCTGCCAGCTTCTCGGCCTGCTTGAGGGCGGCGAAGGCCTCGACGGCCGCTTCGCGCTCCATCGGCGCGTTGTAGTTGGGCCCCAGGGCCAGGGCAACGCCCCAAAAGGCCATCGCGCACTTCGGATCCACGCTGGCCGCCGCGTGAAACGCCCGAATCGCCTCGGCATGATTGAATCCGTACATCAACCGCAATCCCTGGTCGAAGTACTTTTGGGCCAGCGGATCGGCGGTCGTGACTTTCATCGAGTGATCGCCCAGGTTGTCCATCAGCGCGATCAGCTCTGGGCCCGAAGTGTCCGACTCGGCTTGCGATCGGGCGACTTCGCCGCTGCTGAACCATACCAATCCGACGACGAGGACCATCAAGGGAAGCTTCTGCCAGACGTTCATCACACACCTCCAGACAAGCACGCAACGCGGGCAGCGGCCGTCCGTTGCGCCGCGAGCGAATTGCTACGATCGTTCACTCTCGCCGCTACTCTCGCCAGCCGTGACTCTCGCGAACCTCGATCATGGTGGCCAGAATCGTGTTCCAGGTCTTGGGACTCATCATCACGTCGTTGGGAAACATGCAGCCGTCCCAACAGATGTGCGGAAACTTCTTGGTCAGATTGTTCGCATCGTCGCGCAGCCAGTAGCCGGCCACCTTGACGATGTCGAGCTTGCCGTTGGGATCGTTCGGCAAGCAGTGGCGCCCGGTCTTGTCATGCGAACCGGTGCCGTGTACGGTGGCGTCGTTTTGCGCGACGTGAAAGTCGATCGTCCAGGGCCGCAAGGAGGACGTGAGCTGGCGCAACGCTTGTTCCAGCTTCTTTTCGTCCTTCCAATTGAAGTCGGCCGGCAGGATCGCGTCTTCCGGCGCGTTGTGCCCCATCACGTAGAGCAGCGTGTGGGCCATGTCGGCCTGAAAGCCGAGGGTCTGCGGCCGGCCGACCATCTCCAGCAGTTGCAGCATCCGCCGCCAACTGTGCATGCCGCCCCAGCAGATCTCGCCCTCGGCCGCCAGTTGTTCGTCAAAGTCTTCGGCGATGTTGCAGGCCTCGGTAAACGTCTCGGCGATCCGCTTCGAGTTGGCGTCCGGATCGCCGGTCACCCAATCCGCGACGCTGGCCGACGAGTCGATCCGCACCACGCCGTACGGGCGAATGCCCAGATCGCGCAGCTTGCGAGCAATCTGACAACCCTTGCGGACCTGTTCCAGAAACTTCTTCCGCTGGCTTTCGTCGCCCATCGCCGAACCGCCGCCGGTCGGCTCCCAGATCGGCGCCACGACCGAGCCGATTACCAGATTGCGGGCGGCGGCCTTGTCGGCCAGTTCCTTCAATTCATCGTCCGTGGCGTCGATGTTGACGTGCGGATCGAACAGGAAGAGGTCGAAGCCGTCGAATTTGACGCCGTCGACTTCGGCGGCCGCCGTCAGGTCGAGCATCGTGTCCAATTCGATCGGCGGCTCGGAATCGGGCCCTTTGCCGACGACGCCGGGCCAGGCCGCGTTGTGAAGCTTCGGAAAATTATTGAGATTCGGCATGAGTAGGGGATAGGGGTTTGGGGCTAGGGGTTTGGGGCCGAGGTGCAGGTTGCGAGTGATTTCTTGAGGCCGGTTAGCATACGTCCGAGTTCGTCTAGTTGGTTCATCACGTCGTACGGTCGCTATCGCCGCCACATATCTATTGCCAGATCATGGTCTCGCCACACTGTTCGCACGTGTAAGCAGTCGTGCCGGGCTCTCCCCATACGACGACCACGGGCGCGCCACAGGCGGCACACTTGCCGGTGCCCGAACCGGAGGAATTAGAAACAGTCCACATCGTGCGGTTCCCGTGGAGTAGTGACGTGCAGACACTCCAAACGATCGGAACCATGCGCACCAAACCCAACGCAGCCACAATCCCTAGCAAGAGGAACGAGTATTTGTCTATGCCACGCGCCGCCAGAACTCCAAGCGACAGCATCATACTCCCGACAAAAAGCCAGCCCACCAAATCCGCCTTGTACGATTCGGTCCGCTCGCTTAACCGCGACTCATACCACCAGCGGGCACTGAACACAGCGAGTATCAGAAGCCCAAAAAACGCGGTAACTTGTATCGAGTTGAATTGCACAAAGGATCCCCGCACGATGCGTGCTAGCGATTCGCGTAACTCCTAATGCCGAGCGCCTACTCCCTACTCCCTATCCCCTAGTCCCTATCCCCTACTCCCGGCAAGTTCTTGTGCACGTTCGGTCCGAAGTAGCGGAGGCTGACCAGCGGTTCGCTGCCGGTGTTCTCGATCTCGACGCCGGCGGCCGCCGCTTCGTGCGTGATAAACACTTCGTCGGCCGTCTCTTCGCCGAAGTGAATCATCGCGGGCGTTTGTAGTTCCAGGCTGCCGATCCGGCCGCGGCCTTGCACGGTGATCCAGCCGCTGGCTCCGGGGTCCTGCAGTTGGCATTTCGCGCCCGGCTCGAGCGTCAGCTCCTTGGCGCTAAACAGTTGCTCGCCGTCGATCGTGCCATAGACGATCCAGCGATCGGTGTAGCCGGTGCCGCTGCGATCGTCGTCGACGATCGGCTCCAGGTAGTTGTGTTGTTTGAAATGCGTGTCGACGTTTTTCTCCCAGTCGAGTTGGCTGATGATGAAGTCCAAGTCCTGGTGCTTGTCCGGCGGCACGTCCTTGACCAACAGCGACCAGGGCACTTCGCGTCCTTCGACCAGCGACTGGAACATGCCGAACACGTCGGAGCCCCACTGCGGTTCGTAGGTACACAGCGAACCGGGCGCGTGCAGCACGCCGGGCGGAATCAGCCAGCCGGTGCCGCGCTGCAAGCGGTACGCCCGCGACAGATCCAAGATCCCGTTGTCGCCCTTGTCCCAGTCTTCGAGGCACTTGCGGACCTGGGCTTTGGTCGTGCCGGGCTCGAGGCCCATGAACGTGTAGGCGAAGTTGTTGTCGACGTTGTTCAGTTGGGGCGGAAAATAGTAGCTCTCGGGCTTGCCTTGCTGGCCGGTCAGCGCCGCGTGTTCGAACGACTGGTGCATGTGGTGCGGGATCGGGCCCATGTTGTCGAAGAACTTCGAGTAGACCGGCCACCGCTCGTACTTGTCGAACATGGCCTTGCCGATCAGGCGGGCGCCGTCTTCGGCCACCGCGTTGGCCAGCGTGAATCGTTGGCCTTCGAACGTAACGTAGCTGAGGCCTTCGTCCGGTGTGCGGTTTTCGTTGGCCGCTTCGGTCGTGCTGGCGAACCAGCGCTCGTCGATGCCGCCCCGGTCGGCTCCGAACGCGTACCAATCGCCCGGGGCCAGTTTGATCCGCTTGCCGGGGTGCAAGAAACTTCGGGGCACCCAGGTGGGCGTCAGTCGTAGGAGCCCGCCGCCGGCATCCAGGGCGCGGTTCAAGAGCTTGCTGACGTTGTCTTTCTTTGCGACGGTGGAAGTGGCCATGGCACGAAGCGGTCGAAACCGCGACTCCTCGAATCTTTGCTCTCGCGTTACCGCGGCGAACCCGGAAACTCGACGCGCTGCGCTGAATGCGCCCCGCGCCCCGCCGGCCGCGGACTGCGGCTTGCCCGGACACGGACTGCCCTCGCGCCACCCGCCGGCTGCCGCGAAGCCCCTGTTTTATTCGCTGTACGCGCCACTGGCAAGCAACGGGTGCGCAGCGCGCCGTGGCAATACACGCGCCCTCAGTGCCCGGCGGCGCGTTGGGACCCATTGAGCCGTAAGCGGTTGTCGACCGGCGCGTCGAAGGGGCCGGTGTCGGCCGCGGCTGGAAATCGACCGGGCCGGGGCGTAGATTGCACGGCATCGCCGCGCACGGCGGCGTGGTCACCCTGCAAGGCATCACCGCCCGGAGGACTCATCGTGCCAGAATCGTTGATCCTGCTCGACACCGCCAACGGCGTTCGCAGCGAACCGCTGCGGCAGAAGTCCGTCGCCGACGAAACCAGCGTCTCGTGGACCACGCTTCGCGGCGGCGTGCGCGAGGGCGTCGACCTGTTGGAAGTCGACAACGGGGCGTTGCGCTTCGCGGTCGTGCCGACGCGCGGAATGGGGCTGTGGCAAGCCTGGCTGGGCGAGACGCCGATCGGCTGGCGGTCGCCGGTGCGCGGCCCGGTTAACCCGGTCTATGTTCCCGTGACCGATCCGACCGGGCTAGGTTGGCTGGAAGGGTTCGACGAATTGATGTGCCGCTGTGGGTTGGCCAGCAACGGCGCGCCCGACTTTGGCGCCGACGGGATTTGCCACTACCCGTTGCACGGACGTGTCGCGAACATCCCGGCCCATCGCGTGGAAGTCGCGGCTGACGAGTCGACCGGCGAAGTGCAGGTGACCGGCGTCGTCGATGAAACGCGGTTCCTCTTCCAGAAGCTGCGCTTGACGGCCGGCTACAAGACCTCGCCGGGGCGCCGCGGGCTGACGATCTTCGACCGCGTGACGAATTTGTCCGGCGAGCCGGCCGAGATGCAACTGCTGTATCACGTCAACTTTGGTCCGCCGATCCTCGACGCCGGCGCCAAGCTGGTCGCGCCGGTCGCGGCTGTGGTTCCGCGCGACGCACGGGCCGCCGAAGGAATCAATACCTGGAGCGACTACCCGGCCGAGCAGGCGGGCTTTACCGAGCAGGTGTACTTCTTCCAACTGGCCAGCGACGACGCGGGCGACACGCATGTTTTGCTGAAGAACGCGCACGCGTCGCAGGGAGTGAGCCTGCGGTACAACGTGCGGCAGCTTCCCTACTTCACGCAGTGGAAGAACACGCCGCTGGCGGCCGACGGATATGTTACGGGCCTTGAGCCGGGCACGAACTTTCCCAACCCGCGCACCTTCGAAGGCGAGATGGGGCGGGTCGTGCGGCTCGAGCCGGGCGCGTCGGTCGAGTATCGTCTTGAGCTGGACGTGCATGCCGACGCGGCGTCTGTGGCCGAAGCGGAGCGGGCCGTCGCCCAACTGCAAGGCGACGTCAAGCCCGAGGTGTTTGCCACGCCGCAACCAAAGTGGACCCGGACGTAGCGGCGGGCAGTCAGCGGGCCGTGTCGGAGCGGCGCGTCCGAAGCCCGACGATCCGGCGCCAGGTCCAAGCACCGGGCTCCTCGATCCGAGCCAATAGCACCACGCCGAAGCTGCGCATCGCCAGGCCGAGTGCGAGAACGATGACGCAACTGCGATACGGCTCGGCCGACGGATCGGTCGAGTTGGCGTGCAACCAGTCGAACAGCACGCCGCCGCCGATCGTCGCCGCGGAATGGAACAGGCTGCCCAGCGCGTCGTTTGTGGCGAAGTAGGCCGGCCGCTCGACCTCGGGCGACATCCGCAGCACGAGGTTCGGCAGACAGATGTTGTGCGCCGCGTATGCCGAGTAGAGCACCCATGCGCCGAGCAACAGCCAACGGGTCTCCGGCCCTCGGGCCAACAGAAAGAAGATCATGCTCGCCGAAACGCACGCCTGCGCAGCCATCAGCACGGGCCGGTTGCCAAAGCGGTCGCTGGCATGGCCCGCCACCGGACTGACGCCGACCTGCCCGACCTGCATGGTCACGCGCATGACTTGCAACGGCCCGACGCCGAAGCCGAGAATTTCCTTGGGATAGATCACGTTTTGGACCAATTGCGAAACGCCGTTGGCCAACGAGAACCAACTGCGAAAGATCATCACCGGCCAAAACGTCCGGTCGAAAAAGGGTGCCCGCACGGCCGACCAGGCCAACATGCGCTCGGGTCGCGGGTAGCGCCGGGTTGCCGGCATCAGCGCCAGGGGAACGAGCGAGGCGATCAGAAACATTGCCCCGAAGGCGGTCGGGATCGCGTAGGCCAACAACAGCCGGTCGGGCTCTTCGGCATACTCGGCGCGCCATCGATCAGCAAAGTACCCGCTGCCGAGCAAGGTGGGAATCGTGACGACCAGTTGCACGACTTGCCGTCGCCCGAAGTAACGGCCGCGCACGCGGCGCGGCACCAGATCGCCCCACCACGACCAGAGCGCCACCGTGCCCATGTACTCCAGCAACTGATGGACGAACAACAGCCCGATCATCGCCGCCACGGCGGCGCTGCGCGAGATGACCGGCACGGCCAGCACGATGCCGGGCAGGCCGACGATCAACAGGTAGCTACACAGCGAAAGAGCCAGGCAGGCGCGCCGCGCGGTGCCAACGCGATAGATAACCGCTGGTGCCGCGAGCCGCACTAATCCGGCCAGGTTGGGAACGGCCAGCACGAGCCCCAGTGCCAGTCCCGCCGCGCCCAGATCGCGCGCCAGATAGTAGACCAGCGGACCGGTGGTCAGGCCATTGCCGATGGCCCAGAGCGCGGCGTTGACGTGGCCCAGCGACAGCGCGCGGCGACGCGCGCCGGCGGAGATCTCGAACGTGGAGTCCGGCATCAGCCCTCCTGGTTTGGCCCGCGCAATTGTGGCGAACTACGCAGAATGTGCCGGGTTTGTCGTGTTTTCGCAACACGGGCAATCGTCCCTTCGGCGCAGCGGCCGCAGGCCGGCGACGGCCGCGCGGAATCGTGAAAACGCGCGAACCAAGGGTCGGTAAAGCGCGTATAGATGGGTGGCCAGCCGGAGCGGTGCCCGATGCAAGGCTCTTGCAGAGCCGCTCTGCCCGGGACCTGTCAGCGCCGGCGGAAAGATTCTGCACCGCGGCAGTTGACACATGCCGGCTGACCACTAGAATGGTCTCTCCCTGGACGGCGCTGCCTCTCAGGCAGCCAAACGGCCGGGGATTTTTCATGGCCTTCGATCAGCACGCTGCGAAGGCCCTCAGAAGCGCTCTTTGACAATTCGGTAGTGACCTCTGAAATTAATTTGCCAGCACAAGACTGTGCGAAGGCTGGCGCGTGGGCCCTTTATCACGAGGGGCTTAAGCGTCGGCTACCAAACCTAAGTTTTTCATGGCTAATCAGCCGGGTGTTCGCCTCGCGGCGGGCGCACGGATGAGGCTTACAAAAATTGAAGGGTTTGATCCTGGCTCAGAATGAACGTTGGCGGCGTGGATTAGGCATGCAAGTCGAGCGAGAACTCCGGTTCGCCGGAGGGACAGCGGCGAAAGGGACAGTAATGTGTAGATCATCTGCCCTCAGGTCCGGGATAGCTGTGGGAAACTGCAGGTAATACCGGATGATATCTCCGGATCAAAGGTGTGATTCCGCCTGGGGATGAGTCTACATCCTATTAGCTTGTTGGTGGGGTAACGGCCTACCAAGGCGATGATGGGTAGCGGGTGTGAGAGCACGACCCGCGTCATTGGGACTGAGACACTGCCCAGACACCTACGGGTGGCTGCAGTCGAGAATCTTCGGCAATGGGCGCAAGCCTGACCGAGCGACGCCGCGTGCGGGATGAAGGCCTTCGGGTTGTAAACCGCTGTCAGAGGGGATGAAATGCAGGTGGGTTCTCCCATTTGTTTGACATATCCTCAGAGGAAGGACGGGCTAAGTTCGTGCCAGCAGCCGCGGTAAGACGAACCGTCCAAACGTTATTCGGAATCACTGGGCTTAAAGGGTGCGTAGGCGGCGCGGAAAGTTGGGTGTGAAATCCCTCGGCTCAACCGAGGAACTGCGCCCAATACTACCGTGCTCGAGGGAGATAGAGGTGAGCGGAACTTAGGGTGGAGCGGTGAAATGCGTTGATATCCTAAGGAACACCGGTGGCGAAAGCGGCTCACTGGATCTCTTCTGACGCTGAGGCACGAAAGCTAGGGTAGCGAACGGGATTAGATACCCCGGTAGTCCTAGCTGTAAACGATGAGCACTGGATTGGAGGGTCCTCCATAGCCTTCCAGTCGCAACGAAAGCGTTAAGTGCTCCGCCTGGGGAGTATGGTCGCAAGGCTGAAACTCAAAGGAATTGA
>CALFYT010000034.1 GCA_937952415.1 uncultured Planctomycetaceae bacterium
TGATGTGGACGTTGTCGTCCACCGAGAAGTAGCTGTAGTCGTCGGTCTGGCCGTAGTGAACGCCAGGCTTCACGCGGCCGACGGCCAGCCACATCGTGTAGCCGTGCGGGTTGTGATCGCGGCCGTCGCCGCCCTGTGCCGTGGGCGTTCGGCCGAACTCACCGCCCCACAGCACCAGCGTGTCGTCGAGCAGTCCGCGCGCTTTCAAGTCGAGAATGAGCGCGGCGATCGGCTGGTCGACTTCCATCGCGTTCTTGGCGTGATCGCGCTTCAGGGCGCTGTGCTGATCCCACTTGTAGCTGTGGCTGGCCTGGACGAACCGCACGCCCGCTTCGGCAAAACGACGAGCCATCAGACACTGGCGTCCGAAGTCGGCCGTCTGGGGATCGTTCAGGCCGTAGAGTTCGAGCGTGGCGGGTGACTCGTCGGAAATGTCCTGCAACTGGGGCGCCGCGGCTTGCATGCGAAATGCCAGCTCGAACGAGTCGATCCGGGCCTCGAGCGCGTCGGCCGTTTCGTCGGACGGCAGGTGCCGGCGATTCATTTCTGCCAGCAGGTCGAGTTCGCGCCGCTGCGATTCGATCGGCGTCTGGTTTTCGATGAACGGAATCTTGGCGTCTTTCGACTTGATGCTCGCGTTGCCCATCGGCGTGCCCTGGTACACCGCCGGCAGGAACGCGGAGCTGTAGTTGTTTTCGGCGCCGTGGGTGAGCGTTGGACAGATCGTGATGAAGCCGGGCAGGTCGCGGTTTTCGGTGCCCAGTCCGTAGTTGATCCACGAGCCCATGCTGGGCCGCACGAACGTATCGCTGCCGGTGTGCAGTTCCAATAGCGCGCCGCCGTGGCGGCTGTTGGATCCGTGCATCGAGTGGATGAAGCACAACTGATCGGCGATGCCGGCGACGTGCGGAAACAGCTCGCTGACCCAGGCGCCGCTCTGGCCGTGTTGACGAAACTTCCAGGGGGAGCGGAGTAAGTTGCCCGTCTCGGCGGAGACGACGCGCGGCTTGGCAAAGGGAAGCGGCTTGCCGTGGTCGCGGTCGAGCAGCGGCTTGTAGTCGAAGGTGTCGATTTGCGACGGCCCGCCGTGCATGAACAGGAAGATGACCCGTTTGGCCTTGGCCGGATGATGGGGTGGGCGCACGGCAAGCGGATCGGCCCGCATCGCCGATGCTTCTTCGGCCAGCAGGCCGGTCAGTGCCAGGCTGGCGAAGCCGGCGGCCGAACGACCGAGCATTTCGCGCCGCGAGAGCGGCCGGGCACAGTCGCAAGCGTTCCAATGGGCGTGCTGGTTCATCGTGGTTGCCGTCAGGCTCAGTTCAAATACACCGCTTCGTTCGCCGAAAGCACGACACGGCAAAATGCCTGCCACGCGCGCACACGGGCCTCGGCCGGATCGATCTTTTGGCCGGCCAGGTCCGATTGGTAGTCGGCCACGAATCGTACGGCCCGTGCTGTCTCTTCCTGGCTGGGTCGGCGGGCGTAGACCGATTCGTACGCGGTGCGAACGCGCTCTTGGTCGTCGTCGGCTTCGGCCAGCAGTCGTTCGGCCATCGCCCGGCTCTGGGCGAGCATCAACGGGCTGTTCATCATGAACAAGGCTTGCGGCGCGACGGTGGTCGACGGGCGCTGGCCGTTGGCCGTGCTTGGGTCGGCGAAATCGAACGCCGAAAACACCTCGTACACCGCGCTGCGCACCACCGGCAGGTAGACCGATCGGCGCGGGCTTTGGTAGTTCGTATTGTTCGACGAAGCGGTGCTGGTGATGTAGGTGTGATTCTGGTTGCCGACGAGCGTGCCGCCCATCGACGTCGTCAAGCGTCCGCTGGCCGCCAGCAGCGTGTCGCGGATCTCTTCGGCTTGCAGTCGCCGGCGATTCATCCGCCACAGCAGGCGGTTCTCGGGATCGACGGCCGCGGCCTGCTCATCGTAGGCCGTACTCATGCGATACGCGCTGGATAGCAGAATCAGCCGGTGCATCGCCTTGATCGACCAGCCGGAATCGACGAAGCGCCGCGCGAGCCAATCGAGCAGCGGCTGGTTGTCGGGCCGCTGGCCGAGCTTGCCAAAGTTATCGACCGAGCGCACCAGCCCTTCGCCGAAGTGACCCTGCCAAATCCGGTTGACCATCACCCGGGCAGTCAGCGGATGATCGTCTTGGGCGAGCCAGCGGGCCAGTTCCAGTCGGCCGCTATGGTTGGCGCCGATCGATTGCTGCGACGCACCGGCCAGGATCTCGGGAAACTGGCGCGGTACCTCGCGGCCGAGCGTCAGGTGGCTGCCACGGCGGTGGATGCGCAGGTTGATCGGCTTGCGCTCGGCAACAGCCAGCGCGGCGGGCAGTGTCGGCTTGGTCTCGTTGAGTTGCTTGAGCGCCGCGCGCTGTTCGGCCAACGTACGTTTTTGTTGTTCGCGCGCGCCAATAGCCAGCAGGTGATCGCCTAGGCCCGCTGCCGGCGTTGCCTCGAGCGGTTGTTCGACGTCCTTTTCCAGCGTCTTGCACGCGGCCTGAACGGCGTCGATGTTCTTCTGGTGCTCGGCCAGTTGCCGCTGTTGTTCATCGGTGCCGAGCGATCGTTCGGACCACATCGCGACGACTTTGTAGTTCTCCATCGTCTTGGTGCTTTTGAAGATCCCGGCCAGGGAGTAATAGTCGGCCATCGAGATGGGATCGAACTTGTGGTCGTGACACCGCGCGCAGCCGAGCGAAAGCCCCATCACCGCTCGGCCGATCGTGTCGACCTGTTCGTCGATGATGTCCATCTCCATCTTGACCGGGTCGTCTTCGGCCAGCATCTTCGGCCCAAGCACGAGAAAGCCGGTCGCGATCAGCCGCTCGACGTTCGTGGCATGATCCGCCGCTGGGAGCAGGTCTCCGGCGATCTGATGCACGATGAACTGATCGTACGGCAAGTCGCGATTGAATGCGGCGATGACCCAATCGCGATAGCGCCAGGCGTGGGCCATGGCCATGTTTTCGTCCATGCCGTTGCTGTCGGCATAGCGAGCCAGGTCGAGCCAACGGCGTCCCCAGCGTTCGCCGTAGCGGGGCGAAGCCAGCAATCGGTCGACAACGCGGGCCACCGCATCCGGCGACTCGTCGGCCAGAAACGCGTCGATTTGTTCGATCGTCGGCGGCAAGCCATGCAGGTCGTACGTCAGTCGGCGCAGCAGTGTCCGTTTGTCGGCCGGCGGCGCGGGCCGTAGTCCCTTCGACTCGAGCCCGGCGAGCACAAATCGATCGAGCGGTCCGGCGGGCCACTTGTTGTCGCGAACATCGGGCACGGGCGGGTCGGCCGGCGGCACGAACGCCCAAAACTGGCGATCTTCGTCGGTGATGATCGAGGCGGCCGCGTCGTCCGACGTGCCGGCCGGTCGTGTCGGCACTTCGGCGCCGGGCCACGGCGCGCCGGCAGCGACCCATGCCGCGAGGTCGACGATCTGCTGCCGCGGCAACTTCGACTTGGGAGGCATCTCGACCACGTCGTCGTGTTTGATCGCGCGGATCAGCAGGCTTGCCTGGGCGTCGCCCGGCACGATCGCCGGCCCGAGATCGCCACCTTTGAGCATGCCGGCCAACGAATCGATCCGGAAGTTTCCTTCGGGCGCGGCATCGGGACCGTGGCACTCGAAGCAGCGATCGACCAGCACGGGCCGGACTTTCGACTCGAAGAATTCGGCGCTGCTTGCTTCGGGCGCATCGGCCAGCGCGGCCGACGTCTGCGCAGCACAAAGCGCGGCAGCGGCAACGAGCACGATCAGCGGCCAACGGGGATACGTCATGGCAGGTTTGGGCGAAGCGATGCGGCGGGACGGACGCGCGGGCGGCCGGCCCTTATTGTATCTCATCGCCGCGCGCTTGTAATCCTCGCCGGCGAGCCTACCATGGGGCCCAACGCCGGCCAAAAACGCACAACCCGCCATCCTCGAAGCATGTCGCACTTCTCTTGGACGATCGACGGCAGCATCGTCGGGCTGTATCTGATCGGCACGATGATCGCCGGGTTGAGCGTGCGGAAGTACATCGGCAAGGTCGAACATTTTCTGGTTGCCGGGCGCGAGATGGACGTCTATCTGGGCGTCGCGTCGCTGGCGGCCACCGAGTTCGGCATTGTTACCTGCATGTACACGGCCGAGTTGGGCTACAACCACGGCTTTGCCGGCGCCGTGCCCGGCTTGATCGAAGCGGCGGCCATGTTCCTGGTCGGGTGGACCGGCTTTTGCATTCGACCGTTGCGCGACAGCGGCGTGATTACGATCGCCGAGTTGTTCGAGCAGCGCTTCGGGCCGCGCATTCGCTGGCTCAGCGGTCTGGTCATCGTGTTGGGTGGCCTGTTGAACATGGGCGTATTCTTGCGCCAGGGCGGCGAGTTTCTGGTGACCGTCTGCGGGTTCAGCGAGGGCTACCTCGAAACCACGATGACCGCCCTGCTGGTTGCCGTGGCGGTTTACACGATCGTGGGCGGCATGCTCAGCGTGCTGGTGACCGACTATTTGCAGTTCGTCGTGATGAGCGCGGGGCTGCTGGCCGTTACGCTGGTGACGCTCTATCAGGTGCCGTGGGACACGATGGTCGAGGCCGTGCGCACCAAGCACGGCGACGGCGGTTTCAACCCGCTGGTCAAGCAAGACCTGGGCTGGTCGTGGGTGATCTTCAACGGCATGCTCAACACGGCGGCCGTGCTCACCTGGCAAACGACGATCGCCCGCGTGTTGTCGGCCAAGGACACGCGCACCGGCTTGAAGGTCTATACCCGCACCAGCTTCTTCTTCGTGTGCCGGTTTATCCTGCCGGGTCTGTTGGGGATCGCCGCGCTGGCCACACTGGCGCCGGATGCGCTGCCCGGCGACAAGAGCGCGCTAGCCATGCCGGTCTTCTTGAGCACGCACGTACCGGTGGGACTGATGGGGCTGGTCGTTGCGGCCATGCTGGCCGCGGACATGTCGACCGACTCGTCCTACATGCTCACGTGGGGCAGTGTGATCTACAACGATCTGTTGGCACCGTTTCGACGGACCCAGTGGTCCGAACGGCGCGGGCTGCGCTGGAACCGCGCGATCGTCGCGCTGATCGGGGTCTTTCTGCTGTTCTTTGGATTGTGGTATCCGTTGCAGGGCGACATTTGGACCTATCTGACCGTGACCGGAACGATTTATTTGTCGAGCATGTCGGTGCTGTTGATCGCGTGTTGCTACTGGCCGCGGGCCAACAGTTGGGGCGCCGCCGGGGCGATTTTGGTGGGAGCCGCGTATCCGATTGCGTATTTGGTCATGGAACTGATCCCGGCCACGAACGAGTTGGCGGTTCGGGTCGGGCCAAACCTTGCCGGCATCGCCGGATTCGTCGGGTCGGCCCTGGCGATGGTGATTGGCAGCTATCTGAAGCCGAACCGTCGGTCGACGGGCGGCGCGGAGGGCGAAGCATGAAACTGGAAACGTTTTGGTTCGTGCTGACCGTGGCCTGCCTGGTTTGGTATGCCACGATCTCGCTGTATGTGGCCGTGCGCGCGGTATGGGACATTCGGCGGATGCTGCGCCGCCTTGGATCGGTGCGCGACGATGAGTCGGACGGCGGCGCGGATGACGCCTCCGGCGGCTCGGAGAACGACTCGGCCTATCAGCCGCGGAACGGTTAGGTGGCGGCTTGCAAGTGGCTCGTCGGCCAGAGGGCGAGGCGACTTGGCGCCACGCGTGCCTTGGTAGAATCAGGCGCGTTGCTCGCGCGGCGCGCGTGCTCCCCTGCCCCGCTTCGGGCCCGCACACAATGCAATCCACGGCATGACTGAGTCCAACGCAGCCAACGACAGTGGTCCACGGGCCGACGCGAACGCGTCGCGCGAACCACCAGGTTCCGCGCCGCGTCCGGCGCGGTCGCGCTGGCGAACCGTGCTGCTCGTGCTGGTGGTGGGCTATGCGCTCGGCATCGTCGGGTTGTGGCTGTGGATGATTTGGCAAGGCGGGCGCGACACGGTGGCGACGCTGATCCTGTTCGGCCCGCGGTGGCTGTGCGGACTGCCATTGCCAGTCTTGGCCCTGGCGTCGTTGATCTGGCATCGGCGTTTGCTTTGGGTGCTGGCCGTCGCCGGCGCGGTGCTGGTGTTTCCGTTCATGGGCTTTCAGGTGCATTGGCCCGCGGCCAGATCGACGCCCGTCCGCCTGCGTGTCATGACGTGCAACGTGGACCAAGACGTGGTCGACGCGGCAGCCCTGGCCGAGCTGGTGCGCGCCGAAGAGCCGGACGTCGTGGCGCTGCAAGAAGTGAATCGCCGCACGCGGTTCGTCTGGCCCGATGGATGGTACGTGTTGAACAACGACGAGTTTTCGGTGGCCAGCCGATGGCCGATTCGCGAAGAACAGGCGCTGGAGCATCCGTTGAGTCCGCCGGAGAAGGTTGCGATCAGTTTTCGCGTGGAGTTGCCGACTGGCGTGGTGCGGTTGGTCAACTTGCACCTGCGATCGCCGCGGCCGGGGATCGAGGCCGTGTTGAAGCGTGGTCCGGTCGATGGCGATCCTGCCTTGGCGCGGATGTTGGAAATCCTTTCGATCGAATCGCAGCAGACGAGCGATTGGGTCGCGCAACTGGCCGGGCCGAAGATCGTGGCCGGCGATTTCAACATGCCGAGCCAGGGCTTTGTTTATCGCCGCGACTGGCGGCGGCTGGACGACGCGTTCGGGCAAGCCGGATTCGGATTCGGCTTTACGAAGATCTCGAGTCGCGGCTGGATGGCCTACGGATCTCGGATCGACCACGTACTTTATGACGACACGTTGCGGTGCGTTCGGGCGTGGGTCGGGCCGGACGTGGGATCGGACCATTTGCCGTTGTTCGCCGAGTTTCAGTAGCGCCGCGCGACGCTCCGCGGCCGCCCGCGGCGGCGGCCACGTCGGGCGGAATAAGTGGCACGCCAGCCGGCGACAAACTATGCTGGGAAGACCCGCGTCGTGCGGGGGGCACGGTGGTACACGAGCATGGTTAGTGGCAACAAGGATCGACTTCGCTCATGAAGCGGACGGCACGGCACGGTTGGCGGATCTGGGGAGCCTGCTTGGCCGCGCTGTGTTTTGCGCCGGCCGATACAGCGCGTGCCGTGGTGGTTTCGGCCGTTGATCAAAGCGTGACCGCCGCGGCGCCGGCCGGCATGCCCGGCTGGAGCAACATGGCGCAGCGAGCCGGCTCGAGCGCCGTTTACCTGGGCAATCGTTGGGCGATCACGGCCAATCACGTCGGCGACGGCGCGATGCAATTCACCGATGGGCGGACGTTTGCCAGCGTGCCAGGTTCGGCCCAGCGCTTGTCGAACAGCGGTCTGCCGATAGGCGGAACTCCCGACCTGCTGATGTTTCGACTGGTCGAGGATCCCGGTCTGGCGCCGCTGACCATTGCGGCCTCAACGCCAACGAGTGGGTCGAACGTGATGATGATCGGTGCCGGGCGCGACCGCGCACCGGGACTGATCGGCTGGTCGGTCTCTCCGTTCGGAGGCGCGTGGTTCGAGGTGCCGCTGCCGCTGGCCAATCGCGTTGGGTATCCGTTGGCCGGCACCAAGACGATGCGCTGGGGAACCAATGCCGTCGACGGCGGGCAATTCGTCATCAGCGGCAGCACGCTAGGCTTTGCGACCCGCTTCGATCGGCCCGGCCAACCGTTCGAGGCGCATGCGGCCACGGGCGACTCGGGCGGCGGCGTGTTTCAGCGCATTGACGGCACGTGGGAGCTGGCGGGCCTGATGCTCGAGATCGCGCCGCTGGGTGGTCAGCCGGCCAACACCGTGGTTGCCGGCGAGCGAACGCGGATCGCTGATTTGTCGGAGTACCGTGCGCAGATCGACGACATGCTCACGCGGATCGATCCGCCGTGGCAAAACCCGCGCAACTATTTCGACGTCGACGGATCGGGGATGCTGACTCCTCGAGACGTGATCATCGTGATCAACAAGCTGATTCAAAACGACATCGACGAGTTGCCGCCCGAGCTGACCGGTTCGCCGGCGCCGGGCGATCCGTTCTACGACGTCAGCGGCGATGGATTGGTTTCGTCGCTCGACGCGGTGCGGATGATCAATGCGCTGATTAGCGGCAACGGCAATCAGGTCGGCCCGACCGTCACCCCGGCGGCGGGCGTGTCGCTGGTGCCCGAGCCGACGAGTGGCCTGCTGGCGCTGGTCGGCGCGGCATTGCTGGGATTGCTTCGCGCGGCCGTTCGCTCGCGCCGGCGTGGGTAGCGTTTTCAGGACGGGGCGATGTCTCGCCGACTCGCGCCAAGACGCCGAAGCGATTCGCGCGCTGCCGGTTCGCCGGTGCCGCAAGAAAAAGATCCCCGTCACCCACATGTCTCTCGTCATTCCATGTGCCGCCCTTCCTTCCATACTTCCGTTCTGTCGATCGTGCCGTTGGAGTACCACCGAACAACAAAGTTGTCGTTGTCGCGATATTCGGTTTCCTTGTATCTAGCTCCATCCTCGAAATAGTCCGTCCATAACCCTCGGCATTCGCCATGATCGCGCCATCCAGACTGTGCTAGGATTCCGTTTTCCCACCAGCACTTAACTTCACCGTTTTCCTTGCCATCTACGTAGCATGCGCGGTACTTCAATTGTCGATTAGGCCAATAGACTTCCCACACTCCGCAGTAGTCTTCCGGTGGGTACAGTCCTTCTTCGTCGTAGTCGATACGGATATCAGGTTGATTATCGCTCAATTGATTCACCTGGAACGCATACCCGAGGAACTAACAGGCCCACAGCCGCGCCGCGACCATGATCGCACAAAGTCCCCTTCGATGACTTGACAAAACTACGAATCAGCCCGGCCACGCCGGACGAATACGTCAATCGCTTCCTGATGCTGATGTATGTAGAGTGCAAGGCACCTCTCAACTTCGCCTTCTGCGGCGTAGAAGCGACGCCCGATTGCATCTTTAACAGACTTCGGATGTAGTTCGTAGATCCGCGCTCGTTCTTTCACATCTTGTGGCGGCGTACAACCTGGAAACAGCGTCATCATCTCATGAAAAGCGTCAAATGCGCGTGTCGCGCCAATTGCGCTAAATGCGCGTTCCGTCATCAGCAAGTGGGGATCACCGACAATCGTTGCCTCAAGCAGGTAACCGAATCCGCCGTTCATAACTAGACCTGCGGTATGCCAAACTAAAGTGACGACCTGGCACTCGTGTGGCTCGCTGTTAATGTCAAGACGATCGCCCGACACGTCGGCAATGTCACAGAAGGTCTTGTCGCAGAGTTCAAAGTTGACATCCATCGCCACGACCTCGCAGCAGGTACGGTGGTTCCAACGCCCTTACCGTTTGCACTCAACAATATCGATGTCCGTCCACTGGCCTGCAGTTGAAGACCCGGTCCATTGGCGATGAATGTCTTGGGCCCGCACAACAATGAGGACGTTCAAGGCGGCACGACGACAAAGATCGTGGCGCAATCCCAGCGCTAAACGTGCGAAAGCTGCGCGCCGCGAGTGGCCGCAATACCTTAACTGCCAGCCGGTTCGGCCGGCAGAGATCGCCTTATCGATGATCGCTTGGTCGATTTGCGGCTGAGCTTCGACTGCAGCCTAATTTCCGCCGGCCGCGGTGGCCGCGCCGTGTTCGGCGGCCAGGAAGCCTTTGAGCTCTTCGATGAAGCGCGCTCGCGTAAACGCGGTCATGTGATCCGCGCCCGGAATCACCACGATCCGCAGATTGCTCATCACGCCGTCCATCTCGTCGACGCCCCGCTTCAGCGGATCGATGCTGCCGATCAGTGCCAGCGTGGGCACGCGATTGGCCCGCAGTTGCTTCTCGGTGACCGTCAGTTTGAGCAGGCCCCGAATGCAGGCGGCCAGCGCCTTCGGATCATTCGACGACAGGATCATCCGGTTGACGAACTCGATCTGCTGCGCGTCGGGTTTGGGTTGTCCCTCGGGAGTCAGCCGGTCGATGAGTGGTCCGACGCCTTTGCCCTCTTCGAGCGATTCGGCCAGTGCCATGACGAACGAATTGCCCTCTTGGTCGTCGGCCTTGGCCCAACCGGCCCCGCCCAACGTGGCGGTGATCACGCGATCCGGGAAGTTGTTGACCAGATAGCTCGTGATGAAGGCGCCCATCGAATAGCCGACGACGTGGGCTTTGTCCAGCTTGAGATGGTCCATTAGCCGGATCACGTCGTTGGCCATCTCGGGTCCGTAGCTTTCCACGTCGTGTGGCTTGTCGCTCTGTCCGTGGCCCCGATTGTCCAGCGCGATCACCCGGTAGTTCTCCGCCAGCTTTTGCAGGATGCGCGGGTTGCCCCATTGGGCCTGGATGTTCGCGGTGTATCCGTGAACCAGGATGACCGGCTCGCCTTCGCCTTCGATGACGTAGTGAATCTTGACTCCGTCGGAATCGAAGTGGGCGTCGGCGGCCGTCGCGCGGGTTGCCAACAGCAGCGTCGCGGCCAGGGCCGCACCAACCATCATGCGTCGAAACATAACCAGGTTCCTTGCCAGATAAGGTCCAACTTCGCAGATTGATTCGAAACGGGGCCGCCGCGCGAGCCGAACGCCGCGCTGGCGATGCGATGCCGCCAGTTTAGATTGCCCGGTCGGCGGACTCAAGCTCAGCGAGCCGCGTTGTCGGGTGACGGCATGCAGGCTGCGCCGGGCGACCGATGAATGGCCGTACCGGCGGCGCGCGTGGACCGGCGCGGGTCTTGTTGATAGCGCTGGCTTCACCGCTTGGCGGCGAATTGCAGGCCCTTGTCGATGGCGGCCACCAGCACGTCGATGTCGTCCTTGGTCGCGTTCAGGGGCGGGCCCAGACGGACGATGTTGCCGTACAGCCCACCCTTGCCGATGAGCACGCCCTGCCGCTTGGTTTCTTCGAGCACGTCGCCGACGGCTTGCGGCGCGGGCTGCTTCGACTTGCGGTCTTTGACCAGCTCGATTCCCTGCATCAGGCCCTGCCCGCGGACGTCGCCCACCAGCGGATGCTTTTCCTTGAGCTCGTCGAGCTTCGCGCGGAGATGCGCGCCGACGATGCGGGCGTTGGTCTTAAGGTCGTCGTCTTCGATCACCTGCAAGGTGGCCAGCGTCGCGGTCATCGAAACGGGGTTGCCGCCGAAGGTGGCCAGCGAAACGCCCGGATACTTGTCGGCGACTTCAGGCGTGGCGATCGTCAGGCCAACCGGCGTGCCGTTGGCCATGCCCTTGGCGCTGGTCAGGATGTCGGGCTCGACGTCCGTGTGCTCGATGCCGAACCACCTGTCACCGGTGCGGCCCCAGGCGGTTTGCACTTCGTCGCAGATGAACAGCCCGCCATACTTGCGCGCGATGCCGACGGCCCGCTCGAAGTAGCCGGGCGGGGGCACGATGAACCCGCCGGCGCCGAGGATGGTCTCGGCCAGAAAGGCCGCGATCTCGCCGGTGGTGCAGGTTTGAATGACTTCTTCAAGGTCGTCGGCGCACGCCAGCCCGCACTCGGGGTACTCCAGGTTGAACGGGCATCGATAGCAGTAGGGCGCGTGGGCGTGGACGACGCCGGGGATTTGGGCCGGGAGCCGTTTCCACGTGGACTGGCCGGTGGCGGCCAGCACGCTGGTTGCGCGGCCGGAGTAGCTGTGCCGCAGCGTGACGATCTCGAACCGGCCGGTGGCGTGCTTGGCGGCCGCGATCGCCGTTTCGTTCGCTTCGGTGCCGCTCGACGTAAAGAAGCTCTTTTGCAGGTTGCCGGGCGCGATTTGGGCCAGCCGCTCGGCGAGCGCCGATGGTTGCGGGTTGGCGTGCGGCGTGGAAGCGTGCGCGAGCGTCTTAACCTGCTGGGCGATCGCCTCTACGACGCGCGGATTCGAATGTCCGACGCTGACGGTCAGGATGCCGCCGAAGCCGTCGAGGTATTGCCGCCCGGCGTCGTCCCAGACGTGCATGCCTTCGCCGCGGACCAGGGCGAGCGGCTCGTCGTAGTAGGTGGCAACCGCCGGAAACAGGAATTCGCGGTGCTGCTTGACCGGATTCGGAGCGCTCATCGTGTTCACCTCCGCACAACGGCAAGTCGATAGTTCTATGTTCGGTCGCTTCGCCAGCGGGCGGCGGGAGCCGCCGCAGTTCCCTTGGCAGTGTGCCGTGCGACCGGTAAACTGCCCGGCACTGATCGTACCGAGTCGCTGGCGACGCGTGCAATCCTTTCGAGGCGAGTGACATGCTGCATTTGGCCGCG
The DNA here is from genome assembly GCA_937952415.1 of uncultured Planctomycetaceae bacterium. Classification (GTDB taxonomy): domain Bacteria; phylum Planctomycetota; class Planctomycetia; order Pirellulales; family PALSA-1355; genus CALFYT01. The sequence goes on from CALFYT010000034.1 coordinate 12,185, forward strand.
CAGATTGAAGAGGCCGTCGGCGCCATCCGCAAGCAGTGGCAGCGGGCCCCGCACGCGGGGATCATTCTAGGCACGGGTCTCGGTCCGCTCGTCGCCGAGATCCAAGAAGAAGCGTCGATCGACTACGAAACGATTCCGCATTTTCTGCGCTCCACGGCCACAAGCCATCGTGGTCGGCTGGTCTGCGGCACGCTCGGATCGGTGCCGGTGATGGCCATGGAAGGGCGATTTCACGCCTACGAAGGCTACCCGATGGAGCAAATCACGCTGCCGGTGCGGGTGATGCGTGCCCTGGGCGCGGAGTTGCTGATTGTGACCAACGCCTGCGGCGGCATGAACCCCAACTACGCTCGCGGCGATATCATGTTGATTGACGATCACATCAACCTGATGGGCAGCAACCCGCTGGTGGGCATCAACGACGACGCGCTGGGGCCCCGCTTTCCGGACATGTCCTGCCCGTACGATCCGGTGCTCATCGACACGGCGCTGGCGATCGCACGCCGCGAAGACTTCGTGGCGCACAAGGGCGTGTTCGTGGCCGTGCTGGGACCGAACCTGGAGACGCGGGCCGAATATCGGTACTTGCGCCAGATCGGCGCCGACGTGGTCGGCATGTCGACCGTGCCCGAGGTGATTACGGCAGTACATTGCGGACTGCGCGTGTTGGGCTGTTCGATCGTCACTGACATGTGTTTTCCCGACGCGCTCGAAGCGGTTGACGTCGAGGAGATCATCGCCGCCGCGAACAGCGCCGAGCCGAAGCTGCGGAAGATCATCCTGGGCGTGCTCGAGCACGAGGCACGCAGCACGACAAAGTGACTCGTTGCCGATTCGTGTTCGGGGCGCGGCCTGGCCACTTCCTGGCCGCGCCCGTCAGAGCATCACGCCAACGACGCAGGTCGTCATGTAGCAGGCTAACGTTCCGGCCAGCATGGCGCGCAGTCCGAGCCGTGCCAGATCCGCTTGCCGCTGCGGCGCAGCGCCGCCGATCGCGCCAAGTTGGATGCCGATCGATCCCAAGTTGGCGAAGCCGCACAGCGCATAAGTGAGCAAGACCTGGCTGCGGTGGCTGATGTCGGTACCCTGCTGAATCCATTGTCCGAGCGTGGCGTAGGAAATGAATTCGTTGCTGATCATGCGGATGCCCAACAGTTCGCCGGCGGGCAGGCAATCGGTCGGCTCGATTCCCATCGCCATCGCCAGCGGCGCGAACAGGTAGCCGAGCAGGTTTTCGAGTGTCAGGCTGACGCCGAACTGGGCGAGTATCCATTCGACGACGAACTTGGCCAGCGCGATCAGCGCTAAGAAGGCGATGATGATGCCGCCGATTTGCAGGGCAATTTTCAGGCCGTCGAGCGCGCCGGTCGCCGCGGCGTCGAGGCCGTTGATCGTCGTTGGTTCGATCTCTTCGGCGACGCGGCCGCGAGTTTCCGGTTCTTCGGTTTCGGGCTGCATGATCTTCGCCACAACGATCGCCGCCGGCGCAGAAATGAGCGACGCCGTGATCACGTGCCCCGCGCTAATGCCCATCTTGACGTAAGCCGCCATGACACTGCCGGCTACGGTCGCGAACCCGGCGGCCATGATCGTGAGCAACTCGGAGGAGGTCATTCGATTCAGATAGGGCCGCACAACGAGCGGCGCAACGGCCTGGCCGACGAAGATGTTGGCTGCCACCGAAAGACTCTCGGCGCCAGACGTGTTGAGCGTGCGTTGCATCACGTGGGCCGCGACGCGCACCACCCGTTGCATGACGCGATAGTGATACAACACGGCCATCATCGAGGAGAAGAAGATGATGATCGGAAGCACGCCCAGTGCGAACGTGGAGAGCAATTGTGCGTTCGAGGTCGCCGCGTCGCCAACGCCGTTGATGCCGAAAACGAACAGGGTGCCGACTTCGACGAACTCCAACAGTTTGGTAAACACTTCACCCAGCTTGGCGAATAATGCTTGGCCGGGCGTCGTGCGAAGCGTGAGAAATGCAAGCACGAACTGCAGCGCCAAGCCGCCGCCGATCGTGCGCCATTGGATTGTGCGCCGTCGCGAGCTCAACAGCCAGGCAATGCCCATCATTACGAACAGCCCGGCGAAGCTGACAAGCCGTTCCATGGCGCTGGCGTCTTTGGGGTTGTGGTCCGTTGCGGCGCGCTCGGTCAGCAATGGACGAAGAATGCCCGGCGGCGCAATGCCGGCACCATGCTATCCGATGGTGCGGACCGGCGGAAAGGCGAGTATGAGAACCAGTGCGGAAGCAGTCACCTAGCGGACTGGCCCAGACGGTGGACAACTGCACGTGCCAGATGATGGCGCCGAGCGGGCAGCGACCGTACTGCCGCTATTGCCCCTGGAGCAATGGGTTCGTCGACGCGGCGCCCTTGGGCGCCATGAAGGTTTTTTGACTCTCAAACTGACTGCGCCGATTTCCGTAGCGCAAGACGAAGTCGCCGCGAGCGTCGAACGGCACATTGCCGTGGATTCGCGACATCGATCCCTGTGACTGCCGGTGAACCCAGGCCAACCATTTGCGGTCGGGAGCGAGCCCGAATAGCATCTCGGACTCGGGCCGCGGTTGAAACGACCCGCGAAGAAAGTGGCGGGAGAGCGGCGCAGTATGAAGGGTCATCGCGATGAAGCAGACCAACACCCAACTGGCCCACAGCGCCATGATCCCTCCGCCGATCCGGTCAACCAACTTATGGAACTCGACCTTTACCGGTGACATGAAGTCGGTCGCCATGCGCAACAAAGTGAACGACACGGCAAAGATCAGCCAGAGCGACAAGAAGTCGTAGGCGTAGGTTGGTTGTGAATTCTGCCGGTCGAGCCAATCGGCCAGCGGTTCGAAGTAGTTGGTGGCCAACAGCGCGGCCGTGATCACGTTGACCAGTGTCAGCGTGTTGGTCCATAGTCCGGACGGGCCGAGCAACGTCAGGAAGGCAAGGCTAACCAGGAGAATTGCCAGCAGCACCAAATTCGTAAACAGCATCGCGGCACCTTCTTATTGCTTGAGCACGCGGGCCAACTCTTGAATCGACGTGACGCCACGCGCCACGAGCAGTACCCCTTCATCTTGCAACGAGCGATGTTTTGCTTTGCGGGCCGCCTGGCGCAGCGCGTCGAGCTTGGGCGTCGTGGCCAGAACTTGTCGAAGATTGTCGTCGATGACCAGCAGCTCGAAGATGCCGGTTCGGCCGTAGTAGCCCACGCCATTGCACTGGTCGCACACTTCATCCGGCTTCTTGGGATTGATCGGCTCGGTGGGCGGGCGATAAAGATGCTCGATGCGCCCCTGGGGAAGTCCCAATTGCTTGAGGACCTGGGGTGGCGGCGGATAGGCTTCCTTGCACTGATCACACAACTTGCGAATCAGCCGCGTGTTAAGGACGCCTGTCACGACCGAAGCAAACTCGGACGGTGGAATCTTGAGCATCAGCACGCGCAGCAGGGCCTCAACGGCTTCGCGGGCGCGGACGCTGATCATGACCAGCCGATCCATGTCCACCTGCGCGGCAAGCATATTAATGGTTTCCAAATCGGGTACTTCTGGGACGATGATCACGTCCGGATAAGTTCGGATGATCTTCGGCAAAACGGTAAGTGGCGATTCGCCGCCCGCGCTGGAATAGGTCGTCACCGGCACGTTTTCGACTTCGTGCTCTGCCAGGGCCTCGTCTTGGATCTTCACGAAGCTGCGAACAAACCGATCCGCATGGGTGATCACAAGCTCCATCGTGGTGCTCAAGCCGCCAGAGGGTAGCGACGAGAACACAATGACGCCGTTCTGATCCAGCAGTGTGTCGATTCGTTCCTGCGTTTTTTCGCGCATGCCGATTTCGTCGAGCGAGTGGAACTCGCTCTTGCGCGAGACGAATTGCAGCAGGGCTCGCTCACCCGTCTTTGTGCCTTGACTGGTGATGCTGCACGTCATCGAGTTTTTGCCGACGTCCAATCCGAAGACTCCGGACTGACGCCGCCGGCGTTCCTTGATGTTCAGCGCCGAGAGTCCTTTATAGACCTCGAGTACGGCGTCGCCGATTTCTCGTTCCATCGGCGCTCGATCCAGCCATGCGCCATCGATCTGGTAGCGAACCGACACGGACTCGGCCGTATAGTCCAGCATGATGTGCGTGGCGCGTTGCGAAAGCGAGTCGTGAATCAATTCGCGCGAAGGAGTCCAGCCGATGGATTGCCGGGCCAGGAGCCGGTTGGCGTTGTCCGTGCGATCGTCGGCGCCGCCCATCGGTTTGAGCTTTACGTCGGGGCCGAGATCCCGGGGATCGATTTCGGCGCCCGAGATCTTGATGCCGATGACGGCCAGGCTCCTGGCTGTCCAGCTCCGCAGGTGCTCAGGCGTCAGTACCTTCTCGTGCTGCTGAACCGCCGCGTTGCGATAGCGAATGTAGACAGTCAGCGGAACCAACCACGCGATGCCCATCAACACGGCGCCGCCGATAAACGAGGGCAACAGCCAAAACAGCAGCAGCGCAACAAAGAAGCTGAAAAACGCGATTGGGTTCCAGGTGCCGTACTTCAGCTTGTTTTGCTGAGCATCGGTATTGATCCAGTCGGTGGTGCGCACCCAGACCAAGAAGATGAACCAACCGCCGAGCACCTTCCAAGGGCTCAGATACGCGCCATGGCCCCGGATAAATGGGAGTGACGGCCACGTAACTTCGTCGTCGGCGGCCAACGCCAGGGGCGTATCGATGAGCAGTACGGCCGCCGCTGTGGCAGCCACGAACAACCAGCGCAGCATTTAGAGGATCCCAGGTTGCGCGACCTCGATGCCCTTGAGCGACATTTTGATCGCTTCCGGATTGGGCGCGACCTCCATTGCAACGGCCCGGTCGATCAGTTCTCGGTTGACGAGATCCGTGAGGCTCATTGTAAAGTCCTGCATGCCTTCCTTGGCCCCGATGCGAATCGCGTCCCCGAGTTTATCGTCCTTTTCCTCCAGCACGAGCTTGCGGACGATCGGGGTGAATGTCATGACTTCGACGGTTGGGACGCGGCTGACTCCTGGTTTGATCGACGGGAGCAGTTTCTGTGCCACGATCCCCTTCATGTTCATCGCGATGGCGCTACGCAAGGCGGGGTGCATGTCGGAGGGAAACAGGTCGAGGATGCGGCCGATGGTCGACGGCGCGCCCGAGGCGTGAATCGTACCAAACACGAGGTGGCCCGTCTCGGCGGCATGAATGGCCGTCATAAAGGTTTCGCGATCGCGCATTTCGCCGACCAGCATCACGTCGGGATCCTCGCGCACGGCATGCTTCATACCGGTTTCGAAGTCGCAAACGTCCAGGCCGATCTCGCGCTGGTTAATGAGGCACTTGTCCTCGGTATAGATGAACTCGACCGGATCTTCGAGCGTCAGAATGTGTTTGCGATAGTGGGCGTTGATCCAGTTGAGCATCGAGGCGATGGTGGTCGTCTTGCCGGAACCGGTAACGCCCGCCAGCAAAACCATGCCTTGATCGTACTTGCACAGTCCTTCCATGACCGGCGGCAGGTTGAGCCCTTCGAAGTCGGGAATCCAGTTGCTGACGCGCCGCGCGACCAGGCCCAAGTGGCCCATCTGCTTCAGCATGTTGACGCGGAATCGCCAGCGGACGTCGTCGACCATGATGCCGTGGGCGAAGTCGGCCCCGCCCGTTTCATCAAAGATCTTCCGGTTGCGCTCGTCGAGCATCGGCATCAACAGCCGTTCCATCTCGTCGTCGTCGATCGGGCCACGATTCAGGGGGCGCAGGGAACCTTTCACGCGAACGTGCGGAGGGCAATCAACCTTCAGGTGCAGGTCGCTGCCGTCAAACTTCACCAGTGCGGTGAATAGCTTGTCGACTTCTAGTTCCTTTTGTTTTCGCACGGTGGGTTTTGCTGTTGGGGCCTTGGTCGATTGAACAGTGGTAGCCATCGAGCCTCCTCAGAAGTTCCTTTTCCGAACAAACGGTTTATCGGTGCATGCCCGCGTTCCGACGCGAAGACCTAGCTGGCCTCGCGTACGGGTATGCCCCGCTCGCGCATCACGTGTTTGGTTTCTTTGATGGTGTACTGGCCGAAATGAAAAATGCTGGCCGCCAGCGCGGCGTCTGCCTTGCCCTCTTGGATCGCGTCGGCCAGATGCTCCGGCTTGCCGGCGCCACCGCTGGCGACGACCGGGATGGTAACGGCGTCGCTCACGGCCCGCGTAATCTCTAAATCGTACCCGTTTTTGGTGCCATCGGCATCCATGCTGGTCAAGACGATTTCACCGGCGCCGAGCTGTTCGACCTCTTGGGCCCATTGCACGGCCTCCAGACCTGTCCCCTTGCGGCCGCCGTGCGTGTGGACTTCCCAGAACTCGGCTCCGTCCTTGTCTACCCGTTTGGGGTCGATATTGACCACGATGCACTGGCTGCCGAATCGCCGGGCAGCCTGTCGGACGAAATCCGGGTTGCCGGCAGCCGCCGAGTTGATCGAGACCTTGTCGCTGCCGGCCAGCAGCAGATCGCGGATGTCGTCCAGCGTGCGAATGCCGCCGCCAACGCACAGCGGCATGAAGACTTGTTCGGCGGTGTGGCGAACGACGTCGAGCATGATGTCGCGCTGCTCGTGACTGGCCGTAATGTCGAGAAACACCAATTCGTCGGCCCCTTCTTGCTCGTACCGCGTCGCCACGGCGACCGGATCTCCGGCGTCGCGGAGGTTGACGAAATTCGTCCCCTTAACCACGCGCCCCCGATCGACGTCAAGGCACGGAATGACGCGCTTGGCAAGCATGCGACAGCGGAGCCCGGTGAGAATTTGAATGTTCCGTGAGGGGCCCCAGGATCCGTGCGGCCCGGCGAGCCCAACCCTCCACTTTAAGCGGATCCCGCCGAGTGGTCAACGTGCTGGGAAGCCGCGGCGACGACCGGATTATCGCTTGCCCGTGAGCTGCTTGATGTAGGCCGTTTCGGCCGGGTCATACGGCGCGCCGTCGCGGCGAAAGATGTCGTGGAACCAGACAGGCGGCTCGGCCGTGTACTTTCTTGCCCACGAGTCCCAAGGGTAAATCGTCTGCGAACGACCGGCGACGAAGCCCCAACAATACGCGCCGACCTTCTGCTGCTGGAAGTACGCCAAGATCGGGTCGAAGCGGCTGCCGTTGCTGCGCGCCATGAACTCGGTACACAGAATCGGTCTGCCGTACCGTTGCAATTGCTCGACGCGCTGGTGGGCGATCTTCGGCCGGTCGTAGCTGTGGAAGCTGACGACGTCCGATTGTTCCACGCTGAGGCGAGCCGTGGGCGTCATCATCTCGTGCGACTGCCACGTGCCGGACCACACGCCCACGGTCAATGACTGCGACGGCTCGGCCTGGCGCGCCCAAGCGAACAGCGCGTCCAGCAATCGCGTCGCCATCTCGGCCTTGTTGGCAAGTTCCTGTTTGCGGTATGCCGGGTTCGGATTGTCCGGCTCGTTGAACAGGTCCCAGGCCAGCACCCGATCGTCGTCGCGAAAGTGATGGACGACGCCATAGATGTACGGGCGCAGTTCGGCGTGTCGCTCCGGATCGCCCAGCAGCGCCACTCCCGGTGCCTGCGCCCAGCGCGAGTTGTGGCGATGCGGCACGGGCTCTGCCTGCGGACCCGCCTTGGGATGCGGATCCCACACCCCGTCCAGCGGCACCAGCATCGTTTTGATGCCGTGCTTTTCGGCGATCGTCAGAAAGCGTTCGACGCGCTGCAAGAACCCGTCGCGGTCTTGGTCCCAGAGCTGATCGTGCAGGAAGACGCGCACCGTGTTGAAGCCCAGACCCTCGGCCCAGCCCAACTCGCGGTCGATCGTTTCGGGATCGAACGTGTCGGCCTGCCACATCTCGAATTGGTTGCTGGCCGTGCTGGGCGTGAAATTGCAGCCGACCGGCCAGGGCTGCTTCGCGTACCACGCCGATGCTTGCCCTTCGGTCCAGCGGTCGCGCGCCGCGGCATCGATCGAACCGAACATCACCATCACCAGCACGCAAAGGAGGCCATGATTCGAAAGTCGCATTTCGCGCTCCGATAACGCACACCACAAAGAGGAAGACCCACCGGCAAGCAGTCGCTCGACGCTGCTGCCGCGTACGACCCTACTGGCGCGCAATGCGGGCGTCAATGGTGCGCCGGATATCTGGCGGTGTGACAATTAACGGTGTCCGTGGCGCGCCGGGCTGTCGGCGCTCAGCGATTCCACGGTGCGCCGGCAATCAGGCAGCGACTCGAGGAACAGCCTGCCGTACGGCTTGCTCCGCACGCGCGGATCGAGCACGACGACCATGCCGTGATCGTTGCGCGAGCGGATCAAGCGACCGAATCCCTGCTTCAGCTTGAGGACCGCCTCGGGCAACTGGTAGTCGGTAAACGGATTACCCCCGGCAGCGCGGATCGCCTCGAGCCGCGCTTCGAGCAACGGTCGATCCGGAACGCCAAACGGTAGCCGCGTGATGATCACGTTGGTCAGCGCTTCGCCCGGCACGTCCACGCCTTGCCAGAAACTGTCGGTGCCCATCAGCACGGCGCGCGGATCCTGGCGAAAGCGGTCGAGCATCTGGCTGCGAGGCAGATCCTGGCCTTGGCAATAGAGCCCCAGGTTTTGTTGCGCCAGCCATTTTGAGAGTTTGCCCGCCGTACGGTTCATCAAGTCGTAGCTGGTAAACAGCACGAAGGCGTGCCCGTCCGTCCGCTGGACGTAGCGGCGGATCATCTCGACGACGGCTTGCTCGTAGCCGTCTTTGTCGGTCGTTGGATCAGGCATGCCGTCGACCAACACCAGCTCGGCCTGGCGTTGGTAATCGAACGGGCTTCCCCATCGCCGGCTTTCGGATTGCGTGAGCCCAATCCGCGATTTGAAGAAGTCGAACGAACCTTCGCGGCCGACCGACAGCGTGGCGCTGGTCAAGACCACCGTCGAGACTTTGGCAAACAACTGGTCGCGCAGTGCCGGACCCACGTCCAACGGGGCGGCCGCCAACTTCATCCGCGGATAGCCGCGCCGGCTGCGCGTCGCGTCGAGCCAATACACCGTGTCGGCGTGCCGGTGCGTGCGCCAGTCTTCCAACTGCGCGGCCAACGTCGTCAGTCGCTCGGCAGCCGCGGCAAAGTCAGGGCGCTCGTCCTCCGGCACTTGCATGCCGCATCGCTTGAGCTCGCGCGCCAGTTTGTCGAGTGCCGCGCTGAGCGTGTTGTCGATGATCTCTGGTTCGTTGACGCGCATCGTGGTCTTGCCGTGGTGCGCGGCCCAATCGGCCATGTCGGCAAAGAACTCGTCTGCCTGAATCCGCGCGGCGACGACGCTCCGCTGGGCGTCGGCCATCTTGTGGTGAACCAGCAGGCCCCGATTCGTCCGTTCGTTGAACAGCTTGCCCAGCAGGTATTCGATCTGGCCCGACGAGACGTGAACGCCCAGGTGGTCGCTGGCGACCGCTTCCAGGTTGTGGGCTTCGTCGAACACGACGACGTCGTAATCGGGCAAAATGCTGGCTCCGGCGGCCCGCAATGCGAGGTCGCTGAAGAACAACGCGTGGTTGACGATCAGGATCTGCGCGTTTTGGGTTCGTCGCCGGGCCCGATAGTAGAAGCAGTCGTTGTACGTCGGGCAGTTGCGACCCAGGCAGTTGACGCTGTCGCTTTCCACCTCGTCCCACACGGAGGCGACAGGGTGGTAGTCGAGATCCGCCAGCGAACCGTCACTGGTTGCGCGCGTCCATTTGGACAGCCGCTTGAGTTGATCGTGTTGTTCCGTGTCGCGAAACAGCCCGGCGGCGCGCTGATTGGCCAGTTTCAATCGGCGCTGGCTGAGGTAGTTGTGCCGGCCCTTGACGAGTACGGCCGAAAACTCGAGCGGAATGACGCTGTTCAGTAGCGGCAGATCCTTGCCGAGCAACTGCTCTTGCAGGCTGATCGTGTGCGTCGAGATCACGACGCGCCGTTCGGCTGTGTCGTCAGCGCTGGGTTGCGCGACGGACAAGATCGTCGGCACGAGATAGGCGAAGCTCTTGCCGACGCCGGTCCCAGCTTCGGCGATCAGGTGGCGCCGGTTGCGAATCGCTTCGGCGACCGATTCGGCCATGGCCAATTGCTGGTCGCGCTGCTCGTAGTGGTCCAATCGCGAGGCGATACGGCCGGACGGGCCAAGGATTTCCGAGGGCGTGAGCATGTGTGGCCGAACGACGAGCGCAGGTCGGTGGTGATCAACGCCTCAAGCTACCATCTTGCCGTGCAACCGCACAGACGGCAGCCCGCATTGGAGCATGGTGGCGGCTATGTTATTCTTTCGTAGCCGTTGGATCGGCGATGGACGCTTACTCTTGCTTCGGAGGTTTCCCCCAGATGCCTATCGAATTTCGTTGCACGCAATGCGACCGGCTGTTGCGCACTCCGGACGGCACCGAAGGCAAGAGCGCGAAGTGTCCGCAGTGTGGCACGCTGGTTGCGATTCCCTCGGCATCCCCCGTGCAGCAAGCGCCGCCGCCCCAGTCGCCGCCACCCCAATCACCTCCGCCCTATTCTCCGCCGCCGCACACGCCCCCGCCGGCAGAGCAGGCGTCGGCATCAGGCTCGGCGTTTGCACCGCCGCCCGAGCTGCGCGAAACGACGGCCTACGGCGACTCGGCCAATCCCTACCAGTCGCCGACCGCATCCCAGATGCACGCCCACGAGCACGTCCATCTGAAAACCGGATTCAACCCGACGGCGATCGACCTGGGCGAGACGCTGAGTCGGACCTGGCAGATCTACAAGATGAACATGGGAATGCTGATCCTCGGCGGACTGGTCTATATTTTCTGCAACTTCTTTGCGGGTGGAATCATCGGCCTGGTGTTTTCGGCAATTCTGTCCAACGCGCAAGGCATCGAAGCGGCCATCGTCTCGATCATGGAAAATGTCCTGACACAGGCCGTTAGCACATTCTTTTGGATCGGCATGATTCGGTACACGCTGCAGATCGCGCGCGGCGGACCGGCGGAGTTCGGACTGCTGTTCAGCGGCGGTCCATGGTTCTTGTTCGGTGTCGCGATTCAGATCATCACAACGCTAATCATGGTGGTCGGATTTATTTTTCTGATCGTGCCCGGCATCATCCTTGCACTGATGTTCTCGCAAGTGATGTACGTGCTGGTGGATCAGGATTCGGACATCATGGGATCGATACGTCTGTCCGCCCAGGCAACGAAGGGCAACAAGATGACGATCCTGGCGCTCTACCTGCTGACGTTCGCCATCGGGATCGTCGTGACAGTTCTTACTTGCGGAATCGGCTTTTTCCTCGTCGTTCCGTTCGGGATGATGTTGTTAACGGTGATCTATCTGGGCGTGACCGGCCAGCCGACGGTCCTCGACGCGCTATCGGAATCTTCGATGGAACGATCGTTCCAGGCACCAGGTGCCGAGCCAGCATTCTGAGGGGGTGCAAGAAGGGCGCGCGAAACCGCTTCGTGCGGGCGAGCCGATGTGCGGTTTGGTGACACGGCGGCCGGATGAGCGAGTCATCGAATCGACGACCGTCGTCAGCGCGGCTTGGCCGCGATGTTGCCGGCTTCCGGGCTGCTGGCCGTGGCGTAGAGCTTCTTGGGAATCCGCCCGGCCTGATAGGCCAGTCGGCCGGCTTCGATCGCGGACTTCATCGCCACGGCCATCGCCAGCGGATCGGCCGCGTGGGCAATACCCGTGTTGAGTAGCACGCCGTCGACGCCCAACTCCATGGCGACCGTAACATCGCTGGCCGTGCCGACGCCCGCATCGACGATCACCGGATAGTCCGGATCGTCTTGCTTGAGATACTCAAGGCAGATCCGAATGTTGTTGGGATTCAGAATGCCCTGGCCGGATCCGATGGGGCTGCCGGCCGGCATGACGCTGGTGGCGCCGGCTTGCTTGAGCCGCCGCGCGGCGACCGGATCGTCGCTGGTGTAGCACAATACCTGGAACCCTTCGGCCACGAGTTGCTCGGTGGCTTCGAGCGTGGCGACCGGGTCGGGCAACAGCGTCTTGGCATCGCCCAGCACTTCGAGTTTGACCCAATCGGCGCCGGGGTTTTCCAAGCCGGAGAGGATCTCACGGCCCAGCCGGGCGACGCGAACGGCGTCTTCGGCGGTGAAGCAGCCGGCCGTATTCGGCAACAGCGTGTAGCGCGCCGTGTCGATGTGGTCCAAAATGTTTTGACCCGCCGCGTTGACCAGCCGCTCACGCCGCACGGCCACCGTGATGCAGTCGGTTCCGGACAGGGCCAGCGCCTCGGCCATTTGTTCGTAGCTGGCGTACTTGCCGGTGCCGACGATCAGTCGGCTGGCCAAGGTGTGCGTGCCGATCCGCAAAGAATCGTTGAGGCGCGCGTCGGGTTGTTGGGTTGCGAGTGCCACGGGGTTAACCTCCTCCTACCAGCGTGACGACTTCCAAGCAGTCGCCCTCGCGAAGTTGATATTCGGCATGTCGGGCCCGCGGCACAAGCTGGCGATTGACTTCCACCGCGACGTGGCGCTGGCTGACTTCCAGCTCGGCCAGCAGCGCCGCGATAGTGATTTCGGAAGCGACGTCGCGCGGGGCGCCGTTGATGATGACGTTCACGGTGAGCGGGCTATCGTCGGATGGATGCGAAATCAAGGCTCGCGAATCGCGGTGGTGCGAAACTGCCAGCGGTCGAGCGGAACCAGCGTCCCCTTGAACGGGACCAGGCTGGCGGCCCGACCCGGCACCCAGGGTATGCCGTACGCGACCAGTTGCCCGGTCGAGACTTCCGCGACGTAGATGACCGAACGGGCCATTTGGCCGGCGGCGACATTCTGGCGAATGCTGGCGATGCCGCTGACGATCCGGTAGGCGCCGTTTTTTCCGTTGGGCGCCGGCAAATCGCGCAGCACGTTGTAATCGAAAAATGTGTTGAAGCGGCGCATCTGCACGTTGAGGCACGCGGCTTTCAGATCGCCGGTGGTATCGTCGAGCACGAAGACGGCTTCGATGTCGTCGTCCATCGGTGCCGTGCAGATGGCGAAGTTTTCTTGTCCGTGCGTGGCCACGGCGTGTAAGGGAATCTGGGGCCAGATGCCCGCGGCGTTCAGTCCGATGACGAGTCCGCCGACGGCACCGGCTAGCAGCCAGGCGATTCTGGAACTTCGCATGGTCTCGACTCCGCACGTGATTGGGAAGATTGCCGTCCTGCCCGACGCGGCGATTGCGCGATGCGCGGTGGCCGCGCACGGCGCGCTGGCGACGGCCCGCCGCACGCTTCGATCCTACCGCTTTAGGGCGACGAAAGCCAGCCGAAGTCAGCGCCGCACTTTGCGGTGCGAATTTTCGTTTGCGCCTGCTGGCGCGCTGTCAGGCATCTGCTACAAAGAGACACTTAGCCGGTCCGTTTGAATCCAGCCGGCACGCTGCCGCGGCGTCGCGCCGAGCATCTTGCGTGTCGCCCGTGGCCCGGTTCGGCAAACTCCGCGACCGGCCGCATCGTTCAGGGAGCCAACAGCAATGTCTACCAACGGCGAATTGAATCGCAAACTTCGTATGGGCCTGGTCGGCGGTGGCCAGGGTGCTTTCATCGGTCGCGTGCATTGCACGGCCGCCGTGTTGGACAATCGGGCCGCGCTGGTGGCCGGGGCGCTGTCGTCGGACCCGACGAAGGCCAAGGCGTCGGCCCCGGATTACGACATTCCGCCCGAGCGGGCCTACGGCTCGTATTCGGAGATGATCGCCGCGGAGTTGAAGCTGCCGGAAGACCAGCGGATCGATTTCGTCTCAGTCGCCACGCCGAACTTCACGCATTTCGAGATCGCCAAGGCCGCCGTCGAAGCCGGGTTCAACGTCGTCTGCGACAAGCCGCTCACGCTCGATCTCGAACAGGCCGAGCAGTTGGCCAAGATCGTCGACGACTCAGGCGTGGTGTTTGCCGTGACGCACAACTACACCGGCTATCCGCTCGTGCGCCAGGCGCGGCAAATGATCCTGGAAGGCGAGTTGGGTGAGATCAACGCGGCACGTGCGTGCTACATGCAGGGCTGGCTCCGTACCCGCATCGAACAAGACGACCAGAAGCAGGCCGCCTGGCGCACCGATCCCGCCAAGAGCGGCGCGGCCGGCTGCTTTGGCGACATCGGCACCCACGCCTACAACCTCGTTCGCTACATGACCGGGCAAAAGCCCCAGTCCGTCGCCTGCAATCTCAAGGTGTTTGAGACAGGCCGGCAGCTCGACGACTATGGTCAGGCCGTGATTCGCTTCGAGAACGGCGGGTTGGGCAGCGTCACGGCTTCGCAAATCAGTCACGGGCGCGAGAACGACCTGTCGATCGAGATCGACGGCACGAAAGGTTCCTTGCAGTGGCGCCAGGAAGAACCCAACAAGATGCTCGTGCGGCGCAACGGACAACCGCATGCCATGTACACGCGCGATCCGAATGCGCCGTATACCAACGAGGCCGGGGCCGCGGCTTGCCGTTTGCCCAGCGGCCATCCCGAGGCGTTCTTTGAAGCGTTTGCCAACGTCTATCGGGCGGCATTCGACAACATGGCCCTGCGCGCCACGGGAAAGAAGTTCGAAACGGTCGACACCGTCTATCCGAACATCAACGACGGTGTCGAGGGGATGTACTTCATCCAGCAGTGCGTTGCCAGCAGCGCGAAGGACGGGTCGTGGGTGTCGCTGCAACATCCGCGGGCGCGCGTTTGAGCGTGGGGGCCGGCGCGCGGCTTCGTGTCCGCTGGCGCGCCGGGCGCGCTACCGCCGCGAATTGGCCCGCATCAGCAAGTAGAGCAGGACCATGATCGCTTGCAGCGTGCCGGCGATGTAGGTCCAGGCGGCCGCGTTGAGCACCTTGCTAACGTGAACCAGCTCTTCCTGGTTGATGATCCCGAGTTGCACAAGCTGCTGCTTCGCGCGGGTGCTGGCGTTGAACTCGACCGGCAAGTTCACGACCTGGAAGAACACCACGCAAGCAAACAGCACGATGCCGACGTACGCCAGAAAGTGCAGCGGCTGGAATAAGAAGCCGAGAAAGGCCAGTGTCAGACCGGCCTGGCTGCCAAAGCTGGCCGCTGGCACGGCCGCGTTGCGAATTGTTAGCGGGGCATAGGAGTGCGCGTCTTGCAGCGCGTGGCCCGACTCGTGCGCCGCGATGCCGACCGCGGCCAACGTACGGCTTTGATAGACCTCGGGGCTGAGTCGCAGCACTTTGTCGCGCGGATCGTAATGGTCGCTCAAGTGCCCCGGCACTTGTTCAATGCCCACCGAATGGAGCCCGGCCGAGTCCAGGATGTGGCGCGCGGCGGCCGCGCCGCTGAGCGGAGCGGGCAATTGCTGCGCATGGGCATACGTGATCTTCACGCGCATCTGCGCCCAAAGCGCCAGCAGGAGGGCGGGCGCGACGAACAGCAAGTACCTCGGATCGAACCAGCCGAACATCATGGTCATTCACCCCGTGGTTTGTGTGCTGCGCCGATTGTCGCGGAGGCACGCGCATCGATCCGCATCGTGTTTCGTGGTCGACGCCGCACGCCTGTTAGATCTTCGCTTCGTATGCCGGAATCTTGTCGCCGGCCCCTGCCCGAACGCCCGTGCTAGCGCGGCTGTTCGTCGGACAGCCGCATTCTTCTTTTCTACGAACAAATGGGGAGCGCGGTTCTTGCTTCCGTGGCCGGTGGCCCGGCCGTACTTCCTCGCAAATAGCTTCCCGCAGAGGCGGGCCTGCAAGCTGGTCGCGACCCGGCCGTATCCTACCCAGGCCGCGCTGGTTGGCATAGCCGAAATGCGGTGCACCGTCGTCGCCCGACGCGGCCGCTCCAGACGGAAGCGGGGTTCCGGCGGCCGGACTTGAGCTAGTCTGCGTTGGTGGCCAACTCGTTGGTCAGCTCGGCGGTGCCCGACGCCCGCATGACGGCCGAAAGCCAATACTCCATGATCCGCTTGGCGGTGTTTTGATACTCGGCCAGGTCGTCTGACTTGGAGTGATACGCGTTGCCGCCCGCGCGATAGCTGCCTTCGATGTCCGAATGGTGTTGCGACGTTGAAAGGACGACGACCGGGATGGCCCGCAGCGCTTCGTCCTGCTTGACGCGTTTCAGCAACTGGCGCCCGCCGATGCCGGGGATGTTCAGATCCAACAGGACCAGCGCCGGGCGCAGCGGTTGCGGAAACCCTGGTTCGGCTTCCTCGCCGGTCAGCAAAGCCAGCGCGCGATCGCCCTCTTCGGCGACGACCAGCCGGTGCTCGATGCCGCTGCGAGCCAAGGCCCGTCGAGCAAAATCAATGTCGTCGGGGCTGTCCTCAACCAACAGCACAACCGGCAGTTTCCTGTGGGGCATGAGTCGCCTCGCATCCCAAGGTAAAGAAGAAGGTGGTTCCGCATTCCGGGCGGCTTTCGATCCAAATCCGTCCGCCATGACGCTCGACGATCTTTCGCACGAAGGTCAGCCCGGCGCCGGTTCCTTCGTACTTCCGCCGACTGTGCAGACGGCGAAACATGGTAAAGACGGCGTCGTGTTGGCACTCGGGAATGCCGATGCCATTGTCGCGAACGTACAGCGTCGCCCCGTCGTCGCAGCCGATCTCGATCGACGGCTCGGCGCTGTCGTTGAACTTCAGCGCGTTGGCAATCAGGTTGCGAAACACTTCGCCGGTCAGAACCCGATCGGCCACCAGGTTGGGCAGCGTGCCCCGCACGCGCACCAAGGCGTTGCGCTCGTCGATGACGGGCGCCAACGTTTCCACCACGTCGGCGACGATCTCACCCAGGTCGAGCGGCGCCGTGTCCGGTTCGGTTCGCGAGATCTGTGAGTACGTCAGCAAGTCGTCGATCAATCGGCTCAGCCGTTGACACAGCCCGACAAGTGCCTCGAGCCGGCGCTGGCCGTCGTCGTCCAACTTGCCGGCGTAGTCTTCCAGCAGGATCTGGCAGTACGAACTGATTCCGCGCAACGGCTCTTTCAAGTCGTGCGACGCGATGTACGTGAAGTCGTCTAGTTCGCGGTTGGTTTTGGCCAGTTGCGAGGCTTTGGCTTCGAGGATTTCCTTGACCTCTTGCAGCTTTAGCATTTGCTCGCGCATCTTTCGGTCGGCCGCCTCGCGCTGGGTGACGTCGCGGACGATCACCGTGCAGATCGAACGTTCTTCGAGCGGTACCAGGCTGATCGACAACTCGACCGGAAACCGGGCTCCGTCCGCGCGGCGCCCCAATGCCTGGCTCGCTTGCGCACGGTCCGGATGCGCGTCTTGCTGGGCGAGGGTTTGCTCGAAGCCGGTTCCCGTTGGCAACAGGATCAGCGCATCGATGTTCTCGCCCAGCATGGCTTCGGCCCGGTATCCGAACATCCGCTCGGCCGCCAGGTTGAACGTTTCGATCGTGCCGCGGGAATCGACCGTGATGATGCCGTCGCCGGCCGTGTTGACGATCGCCCGCACTTGGGCTTCGCTTTCCTCCAGACGTCGCAGGAACGGATTGCACACCCGCACCAACAGCGCGGCGCCGGCAATGACGAACACCAGCGCTTCGGCCTCGGCCAGCCGCCGAGCGCGCAGCGATCCGCCGTGCGGCGAAGCACCGAACTGGTACTCAGTCAGCAGCACCGCCGATGCCGTGACGACCAACAAGATCGTGATCAGAAAGGCCATCAACCGGACCCGATCACCGAGGCGGCGGGGTAAGAGCGCGGCGCGGGGTTCAGGCATGGCGCGGTCCGTTGCTGGTTCGAAATTAGTTGCCTAATCGTTTCGTCGGCACATAATCCTTATCGGCACCGTAAATACCGCAGTTTGCGTTTTTTCTCTAAATCGTTGCTCTGACATGCCGAAGAGAATAAAACGGGCCGAGGGGCGCGTGCCAGCGAAGCAGTGCCCGCTCGCAGAACCCCTACGGGCCGCATGATCCTCCCGAACTGTTGTCTTCGGGCCGAACGCCGTCGCCCTCGCGACGCCGACCGGCCGGACAAGGAAGCCAATTGCCATGAACAGTATGAAACGTCGCGTTGCGTGCCTGGCCCTTGCGTGTCTTGTCTGCGGAATGACTCTGGCTGGTTGCAGCGAACCGGCGCCGAAAGTGGAGCCCGCCAAACTACCGGCCGACGATGAACTGCGCGATCGTATCGATCGGGCGCTGACCTTCACGCGCGAAAATCGGCACCTGAACACGAAAGACCAGGCTGCATGGCAGGTCGTACACGGCGCGCTGGTCTACGGTCGCTACTTTCAGATCTATCACGAGGGCGAACTGGTCGACGCACTCGACTACCTGCTCAAGGGCGGACAACTCCGCGGCTGGACGCTGCGCAAAGGCGATCGCGGGCTGGAAGCGGTCCTCGAAGCGGGCAGCAACACGGGGCAGGGTCACGAAGACCAATGGCTAGGCTACTTGTCGCAATGTGGTCTTTCGCCCGATGAGGAGATTGTTGTCGGTGGCGAGACATACACCGTGCGCGATCTGATCGAGCAAGCGAAGTGGGACCTATACCACGGGATGGAGGCCAGTTGGACGCTGATGGCGTTTTCCAAGTACTTGCCGCTGGATGCCGAATGGACGGCCAAGGACGGATCGACCTGGTCGATCGATCGGATCGTCGATATGGAAACGGCTCAGAACCTGGATGAGAGCGCTTGCGGTGGCACGCATCGGATGTACGGTCTGACGGTTGCCGTTGATCGCTATCTGCAAGATGGCGGCGAGCTGGATGCCGAAGGCGACGGCACCTGGGACAAAGCGCAGCGCAAGATTCAAGACGCGATTGCTGCGGCCCGCAGACACCAACAGCCGGACGGCAGCTTTTCGACGAACTACTTCGCACGGCCCGGCACGTCTCCAGACATCGCCGCGCGGATCGGCAGCACCGGCCACACGCTCGAGTTCCTGTGCATGGCGCTGCCGGATGAAGAGTTGCAAAAGCCGTGGGTGACTCGGGCGGTCGTGCACCTGGTCGAGTGCCTGGAGCGGACGCAAAAGTTTGACCTGGAGTGCGGCGCGCTGTATCACGCGGCGCACGGAATCGACTTGTATCGCACGCGCCGCTTCGGCCCGCGTGACGAAACCCCCGGCACCGACACCGCGACGCCAAAAGCCGCGACCGCGGCAACGACCCGATCGTAGCCGGATTGCGGTCGGCCCGGGCCGGTCGCGGGCGAGCGCCACGTTTTTGTGGGTTGTCGCCGGGCCGCAATGGCCGACGCGGTTACTTGTCTGTTTCAGGATCCGTCGGGGGCGTGTCGCCAACAGGCCGTTGGCCAGCGTCGTCGCGCGGCGCGGGTACTTTGGACGCATCCTGCCCGGCAGGCTCTTCGGGTCCTGTCGCGTCTTGCGAATCAGATGATTCGCGATCGGGCCGATTCTTGTCGCTCTCGCCGCGCGACTTGGGCGGCAGTGGAATTACGTAGCGCGGCAAGAGGCGACCCTGCGCGTCGCTGAACATCAATCCGGCCATGGTGCCGGTCTGGCCGACGATGACGTTGACGCCCGAGCTGGTTGAACGAGTTTCCACAACGCCGCCGTCGGCAGTGGGCACCGCGATCACGCGTGGCTCGCCGCGCTGATCGGTCACCAAAAGCGTTTTGCACTCGATGCGGTCCGTGCTGATGCTGCGCGTTATCTTGTCGGTCAGCGCGATGCCGAGCGTCAGAAACAGCAATGGATACACGGTCCAGCGTTCGCGGGTCGACATAGCTTCGGTTCTCCAGAAAAGTTGCACGGCGCGCAACACATTGGTCGATCAGCGTCGGCTCGGAAACAGACCACGACCGTGACGTGCGTCGGATGTCGACGCGGCGAGGGCTTACTTGATCGGCGAATAGTCGGTCGGCCCGACGAACTGCGAAATCACTTTCTTCACCAGTGGGCCGTTGGCGCGAGACGCTTTGTAGACGGCCGTCCAATCGGGATCCGCGATGAACCCGGCCCACGACTCCTTGCGTGCGTCCATATCCGGATACGCCAGCATGTAGACCAAGGTGTTTTCGGCTTCGGGTCCGTCGACCGGGGTCCAAAACCCGATAATCGTCATGCCGTGTTTCTCGAACAGCTTAGTCGTATGGTCGCGGAACCGTTTGTGCAGTTCCGGCAACTTGCCGTCGTTGGTGATGTAGGTTCGCAACTCGAACAGGCGGCCGTCGTCGGCATGTGCCGCAGTCAGCGACAAAGTCCAAGCCAGTCCAACAAACAGGCACAGCGAACATCGTAACAGGCGCGACATCGTTTTTTCTCCGGATGCAAACAGCGGGGTGTGACAATCGTGCGACTTGGCGGCGAGCAACGATTGACGATTCGACAGTGAGTCGCGTCCCGCCGGCGAGCCGAGCGGGTCATTATGACGGTCGCGGCGCGGCCAGCCAAGTTGCGCCGAATCGGGAACGCGACGCGTCTGGCCATAACGAAGCGATGGCCCACCGCACGGAAGGGAGCGGATCGATGCCGAACGGACTTGCCCGCAACACCTATTGGCCAAACCAGCCGAGCACGCGCGCGGTCTCTTGTTCGTACGGGAACGGGGCGTACGTGGTGAACCGGGCCATCCGGCCGGTGGGACCGGCGGGACGCGTTCGCTTCTCCGGCTCATCGCGGCTGAGCCGTTTTTCGAGTCGGTCGGCGCGCTCGGCCGCCTTGTCGGCGGCGGCCTGGCTTTCGGCCATCTTGCGGGCTTCTGCTTCACCGTGGCCGGCTAGTTGAAACATCTGCGTGCGCATCGCGACGATCTGCCGATCCATTTCGAAGGCCTGTCGCGTCAACCCACCGATTGCGATCGACAGCCCGATGGCACGGGCGTAGTCGGCGTCGCTAATCGAATCGAAGTTGTTTCGGGCCGTGCGGGTTTGTCGGCCCGTGAGCGGATCGACGGAGACGACTCCATTGGGCCCGACTTGGAAGTTTTGTCCCGCCAGGCGTTCGTCGGCGGCGAAGATCTCGGTCATCTGCGCCCACAACATGGCCATTTGCGCCGCGGTGACGGCCCGATCACGCAGCATCGGGCGGAGCTGCTGCTCGAGTAACCCATACTCGCGCTGCGCGTCGCGGAGTTGTTCCGCGCTGGCCTGACTGGCTTCGCGTTGCGCGGCGATCTGGTCCCGTTTTTGGTCCAGGGCTTCTTCGGCCTGCTCGCGCTGTTTTTCAGCTTGCTCCTCGGCACGGGTCAACCGCGCGTCGCGCTTGGCTTCCAATTCGCGCAACTGCGTCGCCACTTCCTGGCGTCCTTCGTCGAACGATGGCGTGTACTGCTCGCCCAGGTTTTTCAGCAAAGCGTTTTTTCTGGCCGATAGCTTCACTCCGTCCAGCGAGCTTGCGCCAACCAGTTCCAGGTAGCCGAAGCAAACGCCCAGGAAGCGGGCCGTTTCCACGTACGCATCGGGTGGCTGGTCGGCATCGGGCATCGCGAAGGCTTGCCCAAGCGCGTCGATGGTTGTCAGGGCGGCGTCAAAGTTCTTGTCCTGGATCTGCGTCCAGATCGTTAGCCGTTGGGCCGGCAAATGCCCGGGATGCTCGGCCAGGTAGCGCGCGAACAGCTTCGCGGCGTCGGCATATCGCCGCTGGTTGGCCAGGACCACGCCATAGGCATAGTCGATGCGCAGATCGTCGCGGTCGGCCCGTTTGAGTTGCACGGCGTGTTGCCGCGCGGTCGCGACGGCCGGCGGCGTGTTCTTGCGCCCGGCGTCGAACAACGCGGTCAATTGTTTGCCCGGATCCGCGGCCCGAGCGCACCACGGCAGCATCGCGATGCTGGCGGCAAGCAGGAGTCGGGCATGACGTGCAAGCATTGTTTTGTTTGTGATCGTCTAGATTCGCGTGCCGTCAGGGCGTGGCGACGTCCGCCGGCAAGCCTGGCACGCGGACCGCTGTTTCCGCAATCGGGGTATTGTCGTGCACCAACAGTTGGCCTGCTCCGGCGAAGTAGGTGCCGTTTTCGGCAACGACGAGATTGTACGCCTCTTTGGCCGGGGCTTCTTCGATGGCATCGACCACAACTGTGTGATCGACGGAGCTAAGCACGTCGCCAGGTCGGACGTGTTTCGCCAGGGTCCACCCCTGCCCGGCGACCCAGAAGGGATGGCCGCGCGTGGCAGACACGCTTGCGTCACCCGTGCGAACCACGACCAATGGAGCCGCCGGCCGCAGCGTGACTCGCTGCACCGGCTTGTACGTTAGCTCGCCGGTGGCCAGATCCTGGCTCAAGACCCGATCGCCGGCCTTGGTGGTTTCGATCGGCCGTGGGCCGTCAAGCGTTTGGATAAGCGTGCCCGCCGGGAAACAACTGTGCTCACGTGGAATGAACTCCGCGCAGTATCTCTTGATGGTTGCAGACGTCTCACGCCGCGTGGGTCGGTCATAGGGCGACGAATACTGCTCGCTGTACCGATACCATTGCTCCCACCAATCGGACGCGTCCTGGCCGTCACCCCAGCCCACGGTCTGTGCGAGGACGAATCGCGCGCGCTCGATTGCAAAGTGAGCGACTTGGTCGCGCCGCTCCGCGTCCGCACTGACTCGTTGAAGTGATGCTAGAGCGCTGCGATTGTACGCGTAGCTTAATCCATTCTCCGTTCGAAAGAATCGCGTACCATCTCGTCTTGTTCCGGCTCGTACAACGGTAGCCTGTGACTCTAAGAGAATCGAGTGCCGATCGCGCCCGTTCTGCTGGTGCAACTCCGCCCGCAGACCCACCCCGCCAAGCGGCAGCAAGTGCACGTACCAATGCCCCTCGGTCGATGAACGTTGCGGCGTGGCCGCGATGAGCTGCGGCACGTAGGCATACGCCGGGCGTTTCTTCAGCTCGGCACACGCCGCTTCGCGAACCCGCGTGGACTCGGGCACCATCGCCCGGCGCAGCAGAACCTGGGTCGCTTCCGGGTGCGGCATGCGCCCGACCGTTTCGATCAAGAGCAAGTTATGTGCGTCGGCCGTGGCCCCTTCGCCATCTTCGGCAAACGTGGCCTCCAGGGCCGGAATCGCTTCCGGGTCGGACAGGGTAGCCAGGGCTTCGAGCGCCTCGGTGCGGGCGCGGCTGCCCGAGCGCTCGATCGCTTTGCGCCACTTGGCCATCTTCGGTTGCCAGTGGTTCATGGCCTGCCGTTGGTCGCGCGCTTCTTGCTTGGCCTCGGCGATTTGCCGTTGAGTCAGGAGGCGCCCTTCGTAGATTTGCAGTCCGAGTGCTTCCAGCGCTTCGGCGTCTTGCGGGTCGAACTCCAGGACCCGGGCCCAGTGGATGCGTCGCTCGTCGTCGAGACGATTCTTTTGACACCAGCGGGCCAACTCGCGGTGTTCTTCCGCACGGTCGGCGATGGCGGCCCGGCGCTTTCGATACTCGGCCAATCGCTCGTCGCCGGCGGCCAATTGCGCGACTTCATCCAGCGTGCGCCATTGTTCGTCGTAGCGCACGTAGCCCAACGCCCAGCGGGCTGGCGCATAGCCCGGGTCTTGTTCGAGCGCACGGCGCAGCAGTGTTTCGCGCACCGGCGACGGGCCACCCAGTTCAGAGAGCAGTGCCTGGCGGACAGCGTCCTCGGGCGCTGGATTGCTCGAATCGTCCGCGGCACGCACCCAAGGCGAGGCCGCCAAAAGGGTACCTAGTAGAGCGACCACCGAGACGCGCGCAGCATGCAGGAAACCGTTCATCGCGAATCGCCTCCCCCGACGTGTGAGGTTGTGCCTGTTCCGTTGCCCCGTCACACGTCATTCTGCCCCACTTGTGGGCTGGGCGTCAACATAATTGTGGGGTCGGCGGCGGGGTGGCGCGGTGCGTCCGCCGTCGGTCCGCGGTTGGTCGTGGTCGGCCGTGAGCCGCGGCTTGGGCAATTCCGTCGCGCCGCGCGAGGAGCCGCGCGGCTGCCGGGTAACACTTCGCGCGTTCGCTGGCGCCACAAATAAAGCGAGGTCGCCCGTCGTGGACGACCTCGCTGTTGGACGTTAACCGAAACGCCTGGTGCGGTCCGCCACGGGCGGCCCGGCCAGCGTCGCGACTAGTTCTTCTTCGACGTTTTGCCGCGGTCGATCTTGGCGGCCGTCTTGGCCAGCTCCTTCTTCTCGGAAAGATCTTCCTTGGGATCGATCGTGGTATAGAACCCAAACATCATCTCCTCCCACGTCTGATCGCCGTAGCGGACGGTCTCGGTGGGATCGGGATTGGCCAGGTTGTCTTCCGAGTTGTCGAAGTGGGCCGTGCAGATCAGTCGCGTGCCACGCGGCATCAACTTGGGCTCGGCCAGCATGTAGCGGAGCTGCCAGTTGAAGTCGTAGTTGGGCACATCGAGCAGAACTTCGCGCGTTCCGTCGGGGTACTCGGCCTCGTACTTGAAGCTCTTGCCGCGGACGTGCATGTGCGGCGTGAGATTCATCAGCATCGTGTCCTTCAGAAACCGGTGTCGCGCGGTGATCTTGAAGTTTGGATCGCCGGGCGGGATCGCGAAGCCCGTATCGCCGCAGACACCGCCGCGGACCGTTTTCTTCACGGTTTTGCGGTCGGCGAAGAACACGCCGACCATGCTCCGGTCGGTCTGCGGACTGCCGTTGGGTGTGTAGTGCAATTGGAACGTGAGCGTCGAGCCGGCGGGCACGAACATCGCGGTGCCCGGCGGGCAGATCGTGGGCGTCATTCCGGGGGCGTACCCGCCGATACCGCCACGTCCGCTCGAATCGCGTTTGCCGGCCGGAGGCCGCACGAACACGATGATATGGTGCACGACCGAACGGTTGCCCGGCCGCGACTCGGTGGCTTGGATCCACTTATCTTCGGTCCAGCCCGGATCGACCGAGAAGTATTGGTAGTCGACCACGCCTTCGGCCGGCACGGAGTAAGGTTCGTCGTCCATGTAGATGACCTGATCGGGCTCGCCGACTTGCCAGCCCTCGACGAACTCGCGCGGTTCGGGCAGATCCTTGGGATCGCCTTCGGGGCAGCCGTTGTCGACCCACTGGTAGATGGTTTGCTTCTCGTCGTCGGAAAGGCTGGCGTCGTTCTCGAAGTGGCCATAACGCGGATCGGCGAACCAGGGCGGCATGCGACCCTCGTCGATCACTTCGCTGATCGTGTCGGCCCAGCCGATCACGTCGTCGTAGTTGGTCAGCGTGAACGGCGCGACTTCGCCGTCGCGATGACACTCGACGCACCGATCCTGCAGGATGCGGGCGACCTGGTTCGAGTAGGTGATCTCGCCGGTCGGATCTTTCGACACCCGGCGTCCGATGAAGCAGCCGTCGGCCTTGACGACCGCTTGGCTGACGTCTTTTCCGGCCAGCACTTCGTCGATCGCGTCGGCCAGGAACCGATTGCGCAACTTAGGCTTCACATAGCCGGCACCCGTCTTAAAACCGTATTGGTCGTCGATCCGTCCCCAGTAACGCACGACGCGATCCTTGTCGAGCAAGAACACCTCGGGCGTGCGCACAGCGCCGAACTGATCGGCGACCACGTTGTTGTTGTCTTTGAGCAGCGGAAACTTGATCTCGTGAACTCGTCCGTAGGCGGCCAACTCGGTCAGCGAGTCTTGCAGGTTCGAATCAACGCCGATAAACGCCACGCCTTTGGCGGCGAACTCGTCAGCCAATCCCTGGAGCCGGGGTGCGTATGTCTTGGCCAGCGGGCATTCGGTGCCGATGAACGCCACCACCAGCAGCTTACCGTCGAAATCGTCCAGTGAGCGCGCTTTGCCGTGGATATCTGGTAACGAAAAACTCTCGATCTTCTTGCCAATGGGGGTTGGGGCGGAGTCCTCGGCGATCGCCAGCGAGGCGGTGCAGATGGCTGCTAGTGCTAGCGTCGTCGTCCAAATACGTCCCATGTTCACACCTCGATATCCTGGAAAAGCGGTACTGAATCCGGTGGCCGGCCCTGCCAGCGCGCCATGCGGCGTCACTAAGCGATTATTACCCATAGGTTTGGGGGCGTGTTTCAAAAAACAGAATCTGGGTTCTAAAACCCGAACCCGCGACTTCTAGGGAACTCAAACTTTGCGCCCTTCATCTTTTCGAACTGCTCGCGCTGTTCGGTTGTAAGGACTGCTAAAGCTTTATCGCCCATTTCCTTACGCAGGGCTTGAATCTTTCCGCGCAGTTCGTCGCGGTCGCCTCCGAAAAAGGCCTTCATGATCTCTTCTTGCTTGCCGGCCGCGTCGTCCTGGATTTGGACCAACTCCTTCTTCTGGTCGTCGGTGAGTTTGAGCTTCTCGGCGACTTTCTTGTCGTCGAGCGCCTCCACGCCGCGGCGCTGCAGCGAAAGCTCTTCGACCCGGGCCATCTGTTTCTCATCGAGGATGCCCTCGACTTGTTTCTGCAGCTCGGTGGCCCGTTCGTTGATCATTTCCATGACGTTGGGCAGTTCTTCTTCGCGTTCCTGCGGCGTGAGATCCTGGAGCCCGGAGATGATCTCCATGGCTTCGGCCTGCATTTCGGTGGCGATGCCGACGACCTGCTCGGTCTGTTCCTCGTTCAACTTCAATTCCTGCTGCACTTTCTCGGCGCGCATCGACATGATGTCGGCGACGATCGGCGGAATGCGAAAATTGCGCCCAAACTGTGCCGAGGCCGACGACGTGATCAGCAGCACCAGCGCCAGCCCGCAGCCGGCCAATATCGAGAAACGAAACATGGCAATAACTCCTTCGACGAAATGCGCGTGCGAGAATCTCAAAAGCACGTCAACGGGTTGTACGGCAATAGCGAACCAGCGCACGGACGTCGTGTGACGACTGCTCGCGGTCATGGCTCCCAGCGGAACTACCAAGTGCCGGTGAAGTCGGAGGCACGGACGGGCGATCGCGCGCGGGCCGTGGGGGGCAGCCCGCTTCCTGCCGGCACAACAGTCCGATCGCGCAGGAAATCCAGCGGTGGCATTATCACCGGCAAGCTGGCCGGAAGCAAGTTATTGGGGCTTTCGGCCGGTTTGCGCCAGCCCCAAGGTCGCTCGAGCACCTGGCCCGCTGCCGACAGCATGCGCCGCACGCGCTTTGCCGGCCCCTACGCAAACAGGTCGTACAGCGGCTCGCCCGCGGCCAGCCGGAACGGCCGGCCGGTTGCGTCGTGCAGTTCGGTACCTAGATCCAGGCCGAATCGCCAGAACAGCGTGGCGGCCAGGTCGCCCGGCGTCACTGGGCGCGCATTGGGATAAGCGCCGATCTTGTCGCTGGCGCCGTATACGGCTCCGCCGGTCACACCGCCACCGGCCAACACGATGCTGTAACAGTCAGGCCAGTGGTCTCGGCCAGCCTGCCCGTTGATCTGCGGCGTGCGTCCGAACTCGCCGAGCATCACGACGAGCGTCGAGTCCAACAGCCCGCGCGCTTCGAGATCTTCGACCAGCGCCGAAAACGCCATGTCGCACGGCGGCAACAAGTCGTTTTGCAATCGACCGAAGTTGTCGACGTGCGTGTCCCAGTTATTCAGTCCGTTGCGCACACGGTCATAGACACTGACGAAGCGCACACCGGACTCGACCAGCCGCCGCGCAAGTAGCACGGCCTGGCCGTGGATATTTCGGCCGTAGCGGTCGCGTGTTTGCTCCCTCTCTTTGCCGATGTCGAACGCGCGGCGCACGGCGTCGGAGCGCAACAGGTCGAACGCGCGTCGGTACGAGTCGCGCATCGAGCGTTGTTGAGTGGAGCGCGGCGGATCGCCCAATTGCCGGTTGACGTGAGCCAGCAACGACTCGCGATGTTCCAATTCCGTCAACGACATCCCGGCCGGCAGCGCAATCTCGCTGACCTCGAAGTTCGGCTGGTTCGGATCTTTAGTGACCTGCAACGGCTCGTAGTCCGGTCCCAAGAACCCAGCCGTTTGGCCCGGCAGCTTGACGACGTTGTACATCACGTGGGGCAACGCGACGAACGGCGGCACGGCGGTTTGGCTCTCGGCGAACCGGCTGACGGCCGAGCCGTAGCAGGGGAAGTCGGTCGTGGGGTCGTTGGCCAGCAATTCCAAGTCGCCGCGCAGCGGGGTGCGCCCGCACAGGGCCTCGACCGCCGCCGAGTTGTGATTGCGCATCGTGTGGTGCATGCCGCGAACGATGGCGGCCCGATCCATGATCTTCGACGAGCGCGACAGATGCTCGCAGACGTGCAGCCCGGGCACGCTGGTGGCAACCGGACGGAACTGGCCGCGAACTTCCACGGGCGCGTTGAGCTTCATGTCCCACGTGTCGTGGTGGCTTGGTCCGCCGTAGTAGAACAGCAGGATGCAACTCTTGATGGTCGGCGGGCCAGACGCGGCACGCTTGTCCTGGGGCCGCAACGCGCCGGGATTGGCGGCCAACGCTTCGGCACGGAACAAATCGGCCAGGTTCCATCCGAGCAGGCCCAAGCCGCCGGCCTGCAACAATTGGCGGCGGTCGACGCGCGGGTTGCTTCGGTGGGACGAAGTGTCTGGTCGCGGCATGAGATTCGGGAGGGTCTGTGTCTGGGACCAACACACCACCGGACCAAGCTATCGCAAGCCGGGCAGCGTCGCAAACGACTTCGGCCCGGCGGCGGCACGTCACTGCGGTCCAAAGCACTGCTGGTTCGCGCTGCAAGTTGCGGTGGCGGCGATGTTTGGGCGAGCTAAGTCGGCCGCGCTTCAGCCTGCGAAGCCGACGTGCCCTGCATCGCGTGACAATCCGCCATTTCGACCACCACGACGATTCGCTTGGCGACACGACGCGGCCGCAACCCGAGGCGCCGGCCTGCAACCGGCGAACGACCGATGCGACCGAATTGGTGGAGGTGCCGCGTTGTTCCTTCTCGACAGAGCGCGTCCGGGCCCGATAATGTAAGGTTACGGCGGAGAGCCGAGCGAACAGAACCTGGAACGACTCCACGGGGAATAGCCATGCGGAGCATGATCGTTGGCGCGGCAGTCATCGTCCTGGTCGGGACGATGTCGGCGGACGTCTTGGCACAACGACGTCGGCCAGAACGCGCAACGGGGGCCCGCGACTACGCGGCGCGGACTCGCCAAACTGCCGATGCGCGGATCGAGGAAGTGCGTGCCGCGGCGCAAGCCTATGTCACGGCGTACAACGCGCACAACGCCGAGGCGGTCGCCGGGCTGTTTGCGCCCGATGCGCAGATCGTAGATCAGGACGGGCACGCGGTTCAGGGCCGTACGGCGATCGAACAAGTATTCGCGGAAGTCTTTCGTACGCATCCGCAAGCGAGGACGTCGGTCGCTATCCATGAAGTGCGGTTCTTGAATCCCGGTCTGGCCGTGGAAGAGGGCACGGCCAAGGTCGTGCTCGACCCGGCCGAGCCGCCCGAATCGAACCGGTACAGCGTGGTCCACGTCCGCCAAGACGGGCGATGGTTGGTGGCCAGTGCCCGCGACTTGCCGAACGACAACGCCCCGGCATCGGAACACTTGGAACAACTTGGTTGGTTGATTGGCTCGTGGGTCGATGAGAGTCCCGATTCGCTCGTGGTCACGCAGTATCGTTGGGACGACGACAAGAACTTCATCGTGGCCGACTTTACGGTTCGGATTTCAGGCCAGCCCACTTTACGCGGCACGCAGCGCATTGGCTGGGATCCGCTGGAGAAAGTCGTCCGCTCGTGGATATTCGACTCGGAGGGCGGCTTTGCCCAAGGAGTCTATAGCCGCGACGGTGATCGCTGGATCATCAAGATGACCGGCGTCACGCGCGACGGGCAAGCCGCCTCGTCGACCAACGTGATCACCCGCGCGGACCGCGAGCGCATGACCTGGGAGTCGCGCGATCGGATCGTGGGTGGCGAGTCGCGGCCCGACGTGGGCCCGGTCGTCGCCGTTCGCAGTCCGCCCCGACCGATGTAGCCGATCCGTGTGCGGCTGCCCGCCAAGTTCGGACCATGATTTTGGAGACGTCTCGATGAAACTGATGAACAAGGCGCTTCACGTAGCCCTGGTCGGAATGTTGATCGGTTCGTTGCTATGCGACCAGGCGTTTGCCCGCGGCGGACGGGGCGGCGGCGGATTCCATGGTGGCGGTTTTCGCGGCGGTGGCGGATTCGGCGGCGGCTTTCACGGAGGCGGCGAGTTCGGCGGCGGATTTCGCGGCGGTGAGTTTGGCGGAGCACGGCCCAGCCTTCCGGCGCGATCATTCGATGCCGGAGGCCTGAACCGGAGCGGATCGTTCAACATGCCCCGATCGCGGCCCGAAACGTTCTACCCCGGACGATTCGACGGCGGCGTGGCTGATCGAGCGAGCAACTTCCAATATCGGCCGAACAATCTGACGCGACCCAACGTCGAGCGACCCAATTTCGATCGTCCGAACATTGGCGACCGACCGAACATTGATCGCCCCAACATTGATCGACCCAATATCGGCGATCGGCCGAACATCGGCGATCGCCCCAACCTTGGTGACCGGGCGAACATCGGCAATCGTCTCGGCACCAACCCGCACAACCATCCGAACTATCGTAGTTGGGCCCGATCCCACATCGACCACGGCAACTGGTACCACGGTCATTGGCACGGACACTGGCACAACGGTTGGCGCTATCGGCCCATTTGGTGGTGGGGCTGGGGATGGGGTGCGGGGTTTGCCGCCGCGTCGTTGATTCCCTGGGGTTGGGGATACTGGCCCTACTACAATCCGTACGCGACCGCGCCCTATGTGATCGACAACACGACAATCGACTACTCGCAACCGCTGTTGGCCGATGACACGTCGCAACAGGCCGACGACGGGCAAGACGACGGCCAGTCGACTGCCGCCGACGAAGCAACGCAGTACTTCGACAGCGCGCGTAAGGCGTTTGCGCAGGAGGAGTACCAAACGGCGCTGGACGACGTGAATCAGGCGATCGCACGGACACCCGACGATCCGGTGTTGCACGAGTTCCGTGCGTTGGTCTTGTTCGCAACGGGGAAGTACAAGGAAGCCGCGGCGACAATCTATGCCGTCTTGTCGACTGGACCAGGTTGGGATTGGACGACGCTGAGCAGCCTGTACACGAACATCGACCTGTTTACGCGTCAGCTCCGCGCGTTGGAGAGCTACTGCCGGTCCCATCCGGACGAAGCCGATGCGGCCTTCTTGCTGGCTTACGAATACCTGACGATGGGCTCAGCCGATGCGGCGGCGGAGGAACTAAAGCAGGTCGTGCGGCTCAATCCGAAGGATGAGCTTTCGGCCCAGTTGTTGGCCAGCCTGACAGCGAAGCCGGGCGACGACGCGCCTTCGACCGAACAGCCCAAGCCGCCAACCACGCCGGTGACCGCGGCGCAACTGGCCGGCGATTGGAAAGTCGCGCGTCCGGACGGCTCGACGATTGCGCTCGATTTGGGCAGCGACTCGAAGTACACCTGGACCTACCAGCACGACGGCAAGACCGAGAAACACAGCGGCACCTATAGCGTGGCCGATAATCTGCTCGTGCTGAACCAAGGCGATTCGCCGGCGATGGTCGGGCAGGTGGCCGACGTCGGAGGGCAGTCGTTCAACTTCCGGCTTGCGGGCACCTCGCCGGAGGATCCAGGTCTAACGTTTACCAAATAGCGCGCGGCCGGCGAGATCGACGGAATCAGCCTTGGTGGCACGAGCCGCCGGTTGAGATCGCGATCGTGGCACAGGCGGCACGCAACGCCTATTGACTAATTGCGGGGACATCCATGGCAACGGTCGCATCCAACACGCATTCAGTGGCCATCGGGTACTTGTTGTGGATCTTCGGCGTCTTTGGCGCCCATCGGTTCTACTTCGGTAAGCCCATCACCGGCACGATCTGGTTCTTCACGGTCGGAGTGTTCCTGATCGGGTGGATCGTCGATCTGTTCTTGATCCCGCAGATGGACCGGCGGGCCGACTTTCGCTACGCTGCGGGTCGGCTCGACTACACGGTCGCCTGGATTCTGTTGACCTTTCTGGGCGTGTTTGGCGTTCACCGGTTCTACATGGGAAAATGGTTGACCGGGATTCTGTGGCTGGTCACTGGAGGTGTGTTCGGCTTGGGTTGGCTGTTTGATCTGTGGACGCTCAACGAGCAGGTCGATGCCATCAATCGTCACGGATGACGACCGTTTCGTCGCGCTTCATGAAACGTGGAGAGTGCGTCGTGAAAACCAATCCCACCGCTGACGCCGAGCCGACGGTCGTCGACTGCTATTCGTTCTTCGATAAGGTGTTTCCCACGCTGGGAATGCTGGACTACACCGAGGGCATGTACCACGGCGATCCCGCGACGCCATACGACGTGGCGCAGCAGAACCAAATCGAGTACGTCTTGGACGAGGTTCAGTGCCGCGCCGGCTCGCGGATTATCGACGTGGGCTGCGGCAACGGAGAACTGCTTGCCGCGGCCCAACGGCGCGGTGCGCAAGCCATCGGCATCACGATCTCGCCCGAACAGGTCAAGCTCTGCACGGATCGTGGGCTCGACGCGCGGCTGCTGAACTATTGTCACCTCGACAATTCCTGGCGTGGCCGGTTCGACGCGGTGATCGCCAACGGGCCGATCGAGCATTTCGTCCAGGCCCGTGAAGCCGCCGACGGGCAGGACGACGCCATCTATCACCGGATGTTTCAGATCTTCCACGGACTGATCGACCCGCAGTCGGCGACGCGCCGGTTCATCAATACGACGATCAACTTCGTTCGCCCGCCCAACCCGCGCGATTTGCTCCGCAGCCCATTAACATTTCAGTGGGGAACGGACCGGTTTCACTGGTCCATGCTCGAGCGGAGCTTTGGCGGCTGGTATCCGCGGCTGGGGCAGTTGGAACGTTGTGGGGCCGACCTTTTCGCGGTGCGCACGACGGTCGACGGGACGTACGACTACCATCTAACGAGCGAGCACTGGTTGCGCCGCGTGCGCAACGAGATGCTCCGGCTGCGCGGCGCACCGCGATTGATGGCGCGCTCACTGGGCATCATCGCCCGCCGACCGCGCCAGTGCGCGACGATGCTGGCCTGTATGTTGGTTTCGCAGTCGTGGAACTGGCAGTTTCGCACGTCGGATCCGCCCACCCGCCTGCTGCGGCAAACGTGGGACTACGTGCCGCAAGGCGCTGGCGCCGCATGATGAGCTTTGGGCGGCGCGTCGTTCGGCGCTGTCCAAGCCATTCACACGCGACACGGCCGAGCCGCGCGCGATCGATCAGCGCGCAAAGCCGCCGACCCGCTCGAGCTTCGTGATTTCCAAGGGCGGGCGGAACAACTTGGCGAACGAACCTCCCAGCTTGCGGATGTGCGGCGTCGAGCCGTGCGCCTTCAAAGCATCTTCGTTTTCGTAGACCTCGAAGAAAACGAGCTCTTCCGGGTTCTTGGCCGACCGATGGCAAATGTAGGCCAGCACGCCCGGTTCGTTTTCTTCCACCGCGGCGCACAGTTCTTGCAAGGCCTTGATCGCTTCTTCTTCGTTGTCCGGATTTAGTTTGAACTTGGCGATTTGGGTGATTGTTTCGTCGGTCTCGGCCGCCTTGGCCATGCGCGTAAAGCCCATCATTGCCAGACCGGCGCCGGCCACACAGAAACCTCGGCGTGTGAAAGAAGCTGGATCAACGCTCATCGTGGTGTGCCTTTCGTGGTTGGGTTTCGCGCGATCGTTTCGATATCCGACGACAAGGTCCGCGCGGCGCCGCCGTCGGTCGTCGCTAGAATACCACGCGCCGCCCCGCGGTGCGAACGGGCAACTCGGGGCGCGGCGTCCACGTGGATCGGCTGTGCACGGTGGAACGGGCCGCGGCGTTGCCCCGTGACGCGCATCCGCCGCGTTAGGTCAGCCGGCCTGAGGCCTCGATCGGCCAAACGTCGACCACGCGATCGTCTTCGTGAACGACCAGCTCGCGATAGAGGTTGCAGGTCGTACAGGCGTGGCTGGGAATCAGGTGCAGAAGCTGGCCGATTCTCCAGTCGGGAACGTTGCGGACGACGCCATGTTCCTCGGAGAGCAGTCGCGCCAGCTCGACGTCGGGATAGTCGCGAAGCACCGGCGCGCCGAACTCGCTGCCGGCTCCTTTCACACCCACGTCAAAAACCGCCTTGTCCGGAGTCGGCCGGCTGATGACGCGGACCTGAATCGATAGCGCGTTCTCGAACTCGTCGGCCAGCCGCTTGTACTGGCAGTCCATCGTGGCGTAGGTGCCGGCTTGAATCTCGTCGACACCCTCCATCGTACCCGTGCAGTCGTAAGTGGCCGTGGAACAACCGCTGATGCAGCCGACCGGAATTCCCGCGGCTTCGATCAACCGCCGTGTGTCGATTGCGTGCCGCATGGCCGCGCCGGCCTTTTCCCTTCGTTCGACGCGATCCGGGACGTTGACCAGATGGCCTTCGTAGGCTTGCAATCCGCCGAAGGAAACGCCCGGCAGCGTGGTAACGAACCGCGCCAAGTCCAGCGCAGGCTGCCCCGGCGCCACGCCACAGCGCCCCATGCCGATATCGACTTCGACCAGCAAATGGACCACCGTTCCAGCCGCGGCGGCTGCTTCGGAAATCGTGGTGGCGTGGTCCGGATGGTCGATCGCGACGGCGATTTTCGCGCGATCGGCCAGCCGCACCAGGCGTTCGATCTTGGGCGGGCCGACGACCTGATTGGCGATCAAGATGTCGTCGATTCCCTGTTCGACCAGCACTTCCGCTTCGCCCAACTTTGCGCACGTCATCCCGATCGCGCCGGCCGCGATTTGGCGCTTGGCCAGCGTGGCGCACTTGTGGTTCTTGAAATGAGGGCGGAGATTGGCCGGACGGTCTCGAAAGAAGTCCGCCATCCGGGCGAGATTTCGGTCGCATGCCGCGCGATCGAGCATCAAAGTCGGCGTGTCTATTTCGGACAACGGACGACCGATCCGCGAATCCGAACGGGGTTCAGCGTCGAGCTTTGTCATGCAAATCACTGCTGGGGATGTTGGCGCGACGCAAAGGCCCAGCGCGCCGCGGACGACGTGCACGATCCGGTTGTCGTGCTTTTACCGCGGCCACATTTCGCCGCGCTGCGGTCGCCGAACAGCGCGATGACGCGCTGGCGGCGTCTTGCCGACGGTTCGATTCAAAGGTTAACCCAAGGGGCACGAACCAGCGACCCCAAGGTTAGTCGCGTATCACCACCGTGACCCGAGAGCTCTGGCAAGTATGGCCCACGGCGTTCACATTTTGCAGGATTTCCATGTCATGGCAAGCATTCGGAAACCATTTGAGAACAGCTAGTGCGTGCCACGTGCTTGCCTGCAGCGCGAGCAACCGGATCCGTCGCGCGGTGCGATGATTTGTTCGGCGTACACCAGCGCGGAGATGAAAGTGGCTCATATTCGCGCTTGAAATTGCGCCACCACTCATGCTACCCTCGGACATACTCAGCGAGGTAATTGCTGAGGTCGGTCACGATTCGTGACTCGGGTATCTGAAGGAGCTCGAGCGACACAACGAGTATCCGAAGAGCTCGTATCTGGCGTGCGCAAGGTGCACTCCGGCTACGAGCTCTTTTTAATTCTAGAGAGCAGGAGAAACTGTGCCATGTATCCCAATCGTTGCAGTGGCAGTGCGTTCGAGGCGCCTGAAGACTCGCCACCGAGCGCGGCTTGGCTGTTCACGCAGTCCATCCTAGGTACCTCGGTTCATGATTCCCAGGCAGTCGGTGAGCGTTTGTGTACTGATCGAGAATTACTGGAGTTCTTGGTGGACATCTCCGACCGGCACTGCAACTACAAGAATCATGCGCAAGACGGAAAAAAACAAGCTCACCGCGAGCGCGAACTGTTGGAATGGCTGGCCGAATTCTCGGAAAAGAATCGTTACAAGATGCGTGCGCTCGATCGAGAAGATGCGCAGAGACACGAATCTGGACAGCGAGGAGGGCAATCGTTCGACGCCTTCGGGGTGCAGGAAGCCCAATGGGATCCCTCTAAGCATCCTCGCGTAGGCGGACCACCCAACGCGGGATGGTTTGCAACCACGACGGGCGGCGGTGGGTCCGACGCAAGCACGGATTCCGTCTCGAACTCTCCGAGTTCGCCGCCAGATGGCGAGTCCACGGATTCTGTGTCTAGGCGTTCTCCGGACGGTTCCGCTTCTAGAAACAACCACGCGCTTCCGCCCACAGGCGAACGCGTCGACAATCAACCGAGAAAGTCTGTATCTACAGCAACCCCTGCAATACACTCGACGTCCAAGGGAGTTCCTGTCCATCTGGCGGCGGCGCAACAACCACGCGGCCACCATTGGGTTTCGCGGGCGGCATCCAAAGGTTTTGAGAATCAAATGGATGAGGATGCGATCAAGGTCTTCAAGCTAGGCACGCGATCACCTGAGAAGTACAACCATGCATTCGACACCTGGAGCGGTGTGACACACGACGAGTACATTAAGGCGATGCGCGAGATCCTGGGCGACTGGATTAGGACCCGTGGTGGAAAGCTTGACGGAAAAGATGCAGCCAAATTTTTGTCGTGGGTCGCTAGGGGGAAGTGTGATGATACGGAGTTTGCCGCCAAGCACAAGGACCTCTTCGCAAAGGTTTTCAAATGGCGAAAAGGGTTTCTCCAAAGCATCGTCGTGGCACATGCGGCGGCGGAAATCAATCCCAAGCTGACCGCCACCGAACTCAAGGCTATCGGCCAGCAAGTGGTCAATGGTGAGTCGACGCAGCCGCTTTCCAAGTCGGCCGCGAAAGCCGCGCAACGCGTCGTCTCGGGTGGCAAGCCACTACTTAAAGCCGCCGCGAAGAAGATCCTTCCGGGACTTGTTTTCTTTAGCGCGGCTGCGGCCGCAAGACGCGGGTGGGCCGGTCAAGGCCACACTGGTGATGGTGCGTGGGGGGCCTTCAACGAAGTCACTCGTGATCTGGTGATCGCCGATGTGGTAGAACCAATCGCCTTTCCGGCGGTACTCAAGACGGTCGACGGATTGACTGATCTCTTGGCACCGGGACTGAACGCGCCCGGCAGGGATCGTTATATTCGCAGAGGTGGACGGCTTATCGATTTGGAAACCGGCCGGATCGTTGATTGATCCGGCCAACGCAAGGCCGCGTGAGAATCGACCACTCCCATGCAGAGTTCGGGCGACAAGAACCGAATCGCGGCGGCGCTTGACTATCTGCGCGCCCATGACCAGTTCTTCGAGTTTGACGACCAGGAGCGCGTCGTCCGCGTCGGAGTTTCCGGGGCTACGAATGTCGACGAGGCCGCTGCCCACATCGGCAACCTTCACGCCCTCCAAGAGTTAACGTTCTACGGAACTGGTTTGAGCGACCGTGGCTTCTCTCATTTGGCTGGCCTCGAGAACCTGAAAGAGCTGTCGATCGACGGTTCGGGTTTCACCTCCAGTGGGCTCGCGTGTTTAAGCGCGATGCCAAAGCTTGAGGATCTCTATTTACGCGATGCGCGCGACGTCGACCTCGCAGCGCTCGAATCCATAGCGCGTGTTCCCAGGCTGTGCAGGTTGTCACTTCGCGGAGGTAGCTTTCGGGACGCGGACCTAGAGCCGCTGGCTGCACTTGTCAGTCTTGAGAGACTGTCGTTGACCGGAAATGACAATGTCCATGGCACCTTTTGCAAACACTTGATGGGTTTGTCGCGTCTCGATCATCTCAACCTCGGTGAACGGGTCACGGATGAAGGGTTGGCATGGATCAGCAGGCTTTCGCGCTTGGTTGGTCTGCAAATGGGCGGCCCCTTGACTGACGCGGGGCTAAGGCACCTGCTCGCTGCACAGGGCCTTGAGAAACTTTCCATACGTTCGGAACAAGCGACTGCGGAAGGCATCGCTGTCGTCGCGCAGCTTCCGATGTTGCAGTCTCTCGATTTGAATACGCCTCGCCTGGCCGATGACGTCATTGCGGCGCTGCTCCGATGTTCGGCTTTGGAAGACCTGACTTTTACCCGCTCCGCCCTCTCCGATGACGGACTGCAGCAGTTGCGGGCCGGCATGCCGCAATGTCGAGTTGGAGATCTTGAACGCGACACGTGGCAAATAGATGAGGAAGATGATCAGGATGCGGATCGACCTGAGTTAGACAGCAGGACTCCGTTCGAAGTCCTGCTGGCCAAAGCCCGTGATTCTGATCTGGTTAACGGCACGTTCGCTAAGATCGGCGCTCGCTATGGCCATTGGGTCGACGCTAACCAGTACACGCCTGAGGAAACTGTAGTCATGCTTGTCTGGCACTCGGGAGGCATTATCGGAAATGGAGGCATCGAACATCTTTTCGAGGGCGAGTTTCCGGGCGATCCGGATTATCGCATCACGGCCGAATCCTATCGCCTCGCCGGGATCGAGCGCAGTCACAAGGCGTTTGAGGCGGCGTTCGCCCTGTTTCCTGGCGGGGTGGTGCCCTGCGACCCGGAGGAACGAATCCGGCTGTACGAGGGCGCGAACGCTTCGGCCCGGGAAGCGATCAACCGAGAGTGTTGGCGCGACGACCGGGCAAGAGCAAGAATGCTCGCAAAGTTTATCCGCAAGAACGCCGCGCAACTCGGCGACCTGGATGCCGACTAGCGAGGCCGGATCCGTTCACCCGATGATCCGGTACCTGGGTCCGGCCGGCCGCACTGATTCGCTCCCAGTGCCGATGGTGCGCAAACGTAGGGAGCGATCGAAGAATGGCCGACTGCCGTGTGTCAAGTAACGCACGGTGGATTCGGATGAGGGTGTGGCCACGCGCGGTTGCGGCACGTTGCCGCGTGCTGCACGTTGCCGCGCGACGTTCATCGAACTACGCCACGACCCGCCGCCGGCTAGTCGGTCTGATTCGCGCGCCCTGTCTAAGCGTGCGGCGCATCGGCATGCATCGAGGTTCTGCGCAGCGGGTGGACCGTTCCGATTGATGCCACGATCGCGGCAGTTCAAGTGGCCTAATTTCGTCCTTGAAATGTGGCCACTAGTTCCGCTACCTTCACAGATACTCAACGATGCAGCTCGTTGAGTCGGTCACCCTGAGTGATCGAAGTTTGAACAGCGCGGCGGCCTCTCCGCCCGGTAGCCTTCCGACAGCGATCATCGAAAGAGCCTGTGGCTCGAGTGCGCTACGGTTGCGCGCCGCGCCTGCCCGACCTGGTTGATTGGAGCATCTCATGGAACGCAATGAAGACGAACAGGACCTTGATCGGGCGAACGCGCAAGACCCTGGGCAGGACATCGTGGGCGAAGGGCGAAGCGAGGATGACGGCCTCGGGCCCGATGCGGCCAACGCGCCGGATCGATCCGCCGAACCTCAGTTGCCGGCGGACTCGTTGCCTCCGCGAGAGGCAGCGCCGAGTGCCGACGATCCGGAAAGTTCGGACGCACGCCAGGAAATCGCCGCGCCAACCGATGCCGCGACCATGCAACCGGGCGAGCAGGCCACGCGAATCGAAGTGCCCCTGGATCCGGACGTGTCGTCCGCGACGCAGCCGACATCGAGACCGGGCGATCAGCTTGTTCGCGTGCCACCACCTGATCGCGACGAGGAACCAGCGGAAGACCTCGACCCAGTAGACAAGATCTTTTCGCCGGAGTGGCAGCCCCCAGCGGATTCCAGCGCGTCCGCCGATACGCCGAAGTCGGCGGCTGGCGACGCACCGCACGAAAGCATCGGCACGACGATTCCGCGGGTGCAGGTGCTCGTCATGCTACTCGAGAGCAAGACGATGTATGCCGACGCGATCGAAGAAGCCCTGGAAGCCAATGCGTCGAAGTATCGCCAGATCGCTCAATCCGAAGTGGACCAGGCTTTCTGGAACTACGACGCCCAACTCCGCGCCATCGATTGGCGTCTGCG
Organism: uncultured Planctomycetaceae bacterium; assembly: GCA_937952415.1. Classification (GTDB taxonomy): domain Bacteria; phylum Planctomycetota; class Planctomycetia; order Pirellulales; family PALSA-1355; genus CALFYT01. The sequence goes on from CALFYT010000034.1 coordinate 51,793, forward strand.
CGGACCGTGAACGGCGACGCGGCCCACACAGCTCCCGCAGGAATAAACCAGCATGGACCCCTACACAGCCTGGCTTCGCGACGTATTGCGGCTGGCCGGCGAGATCTATTTCCGGCGCGTCGAGGCCGAGCTACGGAAATTCTCCGAGGCGCTCGAAGAGTGGATGCACGCATTGCTCATGCACCCACGGCCCGATTGGCGTAACAGTCTCGATCTGCTTCTTGCCCAGCAGGCGGCCGAAGGCCGCGGTGTCGATTCGAAAAGCCGTGAAGCGTTGATCGACCACCTGGAAGTCTGGGAAGCGACGGTCGATTGGAGCGCCATCGACGGGGGCGTGCAGCGCAGGGATCGCGCGATCGCCGCGGACGACGCTGCGGACGCGAGCGATGCCGACAAACCGGCACCGTTGCCCAAGAACTGGCCGGCACTGACGCCCGCGGAAGCCGAAGCTGCGCAACGGACGACGGGTCTGCCGTGGTGGTATCCGATTCAACCCGGGAACCGGACCGATTCGCTCTGGCGGATGAAACTGGTGTCGGTCGGCCAGGTAGCTCGAGATCGATTGTTGACGTTCTACCGAGAAGTAGCCGTCTTGGGCCAACTGTCGCGCGCCGTCGAAGATCCAGAGCAATTCGACGTCGACTCGCTGCTGGCTCAAAAGCAAAGGATCCAAAAAGCCTTCGACGGCTACGTCCGAGCCAAGCGCGACGTCTACTACGAGTGGACCCGCTACTTGTCGATGGAATGGTTCATCGGCCCGGAAGTCGAAAAACTTTTTCGCAAGATCGACAACGCCTTGCCGGATTGGGTGGACGGATTCACATCACCGCACAAAGACGCGTTGAAGGCGATGCGCCGCGCGAGCTTCGCTGCAACCAGAAAAAAGATGCGTCGCACGGAAGCTGCCTACAGGGCGCTCATTTGGACGGACAACGTCATCGCGGTGATCGAGATCGTCACGCTGGTAGGTTCCGCCAAAGCCGTCTTCACGCAAGCTGCCAAGAAAATGGCGGCGAAGGGGCTGAGCAAGGCGGCGGCCCGTAGCGCTGCGGTGGCCTACGCGGTCGCGCACCTTGGCACCGCGGCGGCTTCGGCGGCAGTGGTCGGAGGCGTCATCCCCAGGGTGCTCAGCGCCGCGGGGCTGGACGAAGCCGACGTTCGGGCTGGGCTGGTGGTTTTTCGGGCGTTCTTCACGATTGTGGGTTTGCGGGCGGTTGTAAAGTCATCGCGCCCTGGGCGCAGCCCTGCGGGAAGAACGCATGCACTGCCAAAAAGTGGCCCACGTCCTGGATCGGTTAGCGGCAATCCCGCGAATCGGTTGATTGAGACGGGAGTTCCAACGAAGAGTGGTGGATGGGCCCGTCGTTGGATTCGAATGAACGAGACGGACTACCGACGCTGGTTGCGGGAGCGATTTGAATTCTACAATCATGTAAGTACCTTGGCACGAAGAATGCGTCTTTCGCCGACGGAATCGCGTCGGTTCAAGTTTGAGCAAATGCGGCGGTGGCGCACTGAATGGCTGCGCACGTTCCTAGAGAACCGAGACTACTAAGGCTGGTTGCACACATGTCACGCACGTTGCTAACTTCGGAGATATCGAT
>CALFYT010000035.1 GCA_937952415.1 uncultured Planctomycetaceae bacterium
ACGGAAACCTACAACAAGCAGAAAAACACTACCAAAACACAATCCAGGGGAAACCAGATCATCTGGAAGCCCACAGCAACCTCGGCACCGTCTACAAAAGCCTGGGCAAGTACGACCAGGCCATGCAGTGCTACGACGAAGCGCTGCGCGACAACGACGAGCTGGCCGAAGCGCATCGCAACCGGGCCTTGCTCCGCCTGTTGCAAGGCAACTACTCCGAGGGCTGGCCCGAATACGAATGGCGCCGCCGGATTCCCGGAATTCAGCGAACGACTTTTTCGCAACCGCGCTGGGACGGCGCAGCCGCCGCGGGAAGTACGGTGCTGCTCGTGGCCGAACAAGGTCTTGGCGATACCCTTCAGTTCGTCCGCTACGCCCCGTTGGTCAAACAGCGCAGCGGCGGCACCGTCTTGCTGCACTGTCCAACCGCGTTGCACCGCCTGCTGGAAGGCACCGCTGGTGTCGATCGCCTCTTGGATGGTGACGTTTCCGAGTCGTTTGATTCCTACGTGCCGTTGATGAGCTTGCCGGAAGTCTTTGGCACGACGTTATCGACGATCCCTTGCGAGGTACCCTACGTGGAGTGCGCCGCGGATCGTGTTGCGCACTGGCGAGAAGCGTTGTCCGAGCATCCGGGTCTGAAGGTGGGGATCGTCTGGCAAGGCAACCCCGAGTTCCGGCAAGACGCGCAGCGATCCATTCCGCTGGCCGAACTGGCGCCGCTGGCCGACTGCCCGGACGTCACGCTAGTAAGCCTGCAGAAAGACCACGCCACCGGCCAACTGGCCGAAGTACCGTTCGGCTCGAAGATCGTCGATTTGGCTGACAAGCTGGACGACTTTTGCGAGACAGCCGCCGTGATGAAGAACCTGGACCTGGTGATCACCTGCGACTCGGCTCCGGCCCACTTGGCCGGAGCACTGGCGGTACCGGTCTGGGTGGCGTTGCCGTTTTCGCCCAACTGGCGCTGGCTGCTGGCGCGGGACGACAGTCCCTGGTATCCCACCATGCGCCTGTTCCGCCAATCACAACTCGGACAGTGGAGCGACGTGGTTCAGCGCACGGCCAGAGCATTGTCTGCGCTTTCCTCGGGTGGCCAGGCCGATTAGATTTCGGGAAACGGCTCGGCGCCCACCGATCGGCGCCTAGCATCACGATCCGAGCAACTCTATCGGCTGCGACCGTTCGCGGCGAACGACCGAAGGACCCCAACGTGACAACTCTCCACGAGGCGTTTCAATACTCCGAAGAGGCGCTGGCCGCCAACAATTTGAAGCATGCCCGCTCGATCTTCGAACAGATCTTGCAAAACATCCCGGACGAGCCCCACGCGATCAATGGCTTGGGCGTCGTTGCGTTTCGCTCGGGGGAACTGTCCGAAGCGGAAGACTACCATCGTCGCGCCATCGCGCTGCGCGATGACAACCCGACGTTTCACGCCAACCTGTTTTTGGTCTATTTCAAGCAAGGGCGACTCTCCGAAGCAATCGCATGTTGCCGGCGCGCGCTGGAGTTGGAACCCGAGTCATCGAATCTGCATGGCAACTTTGGAGTCGCACTGCGGGCCGACGGTCAACTGGACGAAGCGATTGCCAGCTTTCGCCGCGCACTCGAGCTGGACCCCGGCGACGTAAACACGCGCTACAACCTGGGCAATGCGCTGGTCGCACGCGAGAACTTCGCCGAGGCGGAAAGTGAGTTTCGCCGTGCAACCGAGCTGGCTCCCGGCGACTTTCAGTCGCACAACAACCTGGGCGCGTTGCTACAACACCTCGGCCGGTATGACGACGCGATGGAAGCGTTCGGTGTCGCGCTGCGGCATAGCCCGGGCTCGGCGGACGTCGCATACAACCGGTCCTTGCTGCGGCTCTTGCAGGGAGACTACAAGCGAGGGTGGCCGGAGTTCGAGGCTCGGCACGAACTCCCCACGGCGCGGCAGCTCAAGCTACAACAACCCCGTTACTTCCGTCAGCCGCTCGAAGGAAAACGGATCATGATCTGGGCCGAACAAGGCTTCGGCGACACCATCCAAATGGCACGCTTCGCGCCGGCTCTCAAGCAGCGCGGCGCCACGGTGCTGGTCGAATGTCAACCAGAGCTGCGTCACCTGATGCGCTGCGTGCCGGGCGTCGACCAAATTGTCGAGGACATCGACGCGGAGACTTTCGATTTTCATATTTCGTTTCTCACCTTGCCCCACGTGATGGAAACGACGTTATCGACGATCCCTTGCGAGGTACCCTACGTGGAGTGCGCGGGGGAGCGTGTTACGCACTGGCGAGAAGCGTTGTCCGAGCATCCGGGTCTGAAGGTGGGGATCGTCTGGCAAGGCAACCCCGAGTTCCGGCAAGACGCGCAGCGATCCATTCCGCTGGCCGAACTGGCGCCGCTGGCCGACTGCCCGGACGTCACGCTAGTAAGCCTGCAGAAAGACCACGCCACCGGCCAACTGGCCGAAGTACCGTTCGGCTCGAAGATCGTCGATTTGGCTGACAAGCTGGACGACTTTTGCGAGACAGCCGCCGTGATGAAGAACCTGGACCTGGTGATCACCTGCGACTCGGCTCCGGCCCACTTGGCCGGAGCACTGGCGGTACCGGTCTGGGTGGCGTTGCCGTTTTCGCCCAACTGGCGCTGGCTGCTGG
>CALFYT010000036.1 GCA_937952415.1 uncultured Planctomycetaceae bacterium
TCAAGACCTGCACCTACAAGGTCTGCCACATGGTGCCCGAGAAGCGGGTCAAGACTTGCAGCTATACGGTGTGCCGCATGGTGCCCGAGAAGCGCGTCAAGACCTGCACCTACAAGGTGTGCCGTATGGTGCCTGAGAAGCGGGTCAAGACCTGCACCTACAAGGTCTGCCACATGGTGCGTGAGAAGCACGTGAAGAAGGTTCCGTATACGATCTGCAAGCCGGTCCACGAAACGAAGACCATCCAGGTCACTCGTTGCGTGCCGAAGAAGGTCGCCTATACGGTCACGCGTTGCTGCCCGAAGGTCATTTGCAAGCAAGTGCCGGTCAAAGTCTGCTGCCCGGTGCCCTGCTGCGAACCGAGTTGTGCGGCTCCGCCGAGTTGTGCCTGCGGCGGTTGATCTTTGGTGACCCTGTAGTCGTCTTCTTCTGAAGCCACTTCAGGAGAAAGTCTGGTCAACACCGGCGGCCCGGTCCTTCGCGGACCGGGCCGCTTTTTTTGTTGACTCACCGAAGTTGCTGGTTTGGAGCACACGGCGGGCGGCTTGTTCGGCCTTCTGCCCAGCGGGCATGGCCGTGGTCACTGGTCAAACGAAGCAAGCATCGCTCCAATCGAGCGGCCGTGAAATAGCTAGATTCGAGGCGAGCACTCCTGCGGGATCGCTCCGATAGGCTTGGACAATCCATCGACCGAGGTCGCGAGGATCGAAGGTCCGACCAGTGGATTCGACCAGAGCACGGCCAGCCGCCGAGCGACATGGCTCTTGGCAGGTTCTACCGGCCGATCACGATGGAGCACCGATCTCGCGGTACGACAGAGCGCCGCGGCACTCACGGCCGGTACAGCTCGTCGGCAAACTCGCCAAATTGGGCCCGTTGGCTCCACCGCGTCAACAGCGTTGGCAGCGCGCACCCTCCAAGCGCCACGAGCCCCGCGGCCACAGCGACCAGGGCGTGATACTTCTTGAGCGTGCGGTACGCCACTCTCTCGCCGACACGCCGCGAATGCGTGGGACTGTTAGCAACTGTTCTAGCGATCGTAATCTCGCGCAGCGCCGCGCACGAGCCGAAGTACAAGACCACGAACAGGACCACGCCGATCACGCATCGCATCACAAGCCTCCCTACGCTAGTGGTATGTCGCCGCCAAAAGCCTAGCATCGCCACGAGGAGCGGCAGGGCGCCATTCCGTTCGCACCCGCTGTCTCGCGGTGTAACCGTCACAACCGACGTAGGTCGGCCGACGCCGGGGAGTTTGGAGCCGATGCGCTCACCGATGCGGCCAATGGTGACTTGGACTCGATTGGGGACTGTCTAGCCCGACGAAATCTCTGGCTGCTTTCGAGAAACTACTCGCTCCTCTGGCGGCCGGTCCGCCTGGGTGCTGTCAGGCCGGCGCAACCCGTGATAAAGCGGTCTTGCGATACCTCAAGCCTTGAGGTACAAGCCCACCCTCGAACTTCGAGGCATGCGGCACGGCGGCGAATCTTGTCGATGTGCCGACCCGTCCTCGAAGGGACAACGGCCCCAATTTCCGCGATATCTGACGAAGGACCTGCGAGCATGACCGCGCGAAAGAGCAACCCGGCGTTTCTCAACGGCGTGCCCGAGATGTTGATTCTCGAGCTGCTGTCGCACCGCCCGATGTACGGCTATCAACTGGTTCAGTCCATCAAGACGGCGACCGGCGGCGGGCTCGAGTTCGGCCAGGGGTGTGTCTACCCGATCCTGCACCGGCTCGAGTCGCAAGGCATATTGCGGGCAAGTCGACAATCGGTGGGCGGGCGCAATCGGTTCGTCTATTGCCTGACCAAGAAGGGCCAGGCTCAAAGGGCCGCAACGGTCAGTTCGTGGCAGCGGATCGTGACCGCCGTAGAACACGTTTTGCAAGGAGGCGAACGTGGACGCACAGCGGTGGCTTGAACAATTCGAACGGGAACTCATCCGGCGCAAACTTCCGCCGCTCTATGTGGAGCGGCTCCTTTCGGAACTGTCTGATCACCTCTTCGATTCTCTGGAGGATCCCATGAGCACGGATGCTAAAGATCTTCGATCGTTGGTCCAACGCGTAGGTACGCCGCACGAAGTCGCGTCGTCGGCCGCACTGGAACATCGGCGCGCGCACATATGCCGCCGACACCCGATTGTCTCGTTCGTGCTGTTGCCCCTCGTCGCATTACCACTGTTGTGGGCTGGCAGCTTGTTCGTGTTGATAGCGCTGGCCAAAGCCTTCGGGCTCGAGACCGGCGGCGAAGGCGTCGGCAGTGCGATTGGCCATTGGGCACGCGTCAATGCGCCGCTGGTGTCGCTCGCCATGCTGATCGTGCCGATCGGAGTTGCCGCCTTTGTATTCTGTCGTATCGCGGCCCGTTCGGACGTCACTTGGAAATGGACGTTGGCCGCCTGCGGCATCCTTGCGATTGTCGGCGGTATGGCGATGGTCAACATCGTGATGCCCGGCGCGGCGAACAAGGGTACCGTCATGTTCGGAATGGGACTCGGCATGCGCCCCACCGAAGCGCAGCTTGCACAATTCGCGTTGCCGTTGGACATCGCCGCGCTGGCCATCTGGCGGCAGGTGGCGCACCGGCAGCGCGGGCTGGCCGGCTGAAATCGCTCGCGGATCTGATCACAAGATACGTGTTGCGCGGCACGGGTCGGATCATTGGCCCGTGCCGCGTTTGTTTGTCGGTGTCGTCAGGAATCGACGGTACCCCGATCCGCGGCATCCTGATCGACTGCCGAGTCGTGCTCGTCCGGTGCGTTGTTCTCGGCCGCGGCGATGTTCCCGCCCTGCTCCGCCTCGAATTCGAGCTCGATCGATTGTGAGGCCCGCCGCAACAGGTAGACCAGCGCGACGAAGTCGTACACCCCGTGCGCTACGATCGGCACCATCAGGTCGTCGGTAATCACAAACAGCCAGCCCAAATAAAGGCCAATCACGCCGACGATCGCGACATACGTCAGCGACAGGGGGTGAGCCACGCCAAAAATGATGCTGGCCGCAACAATGGCAAACGCGACGTTGCCGGTGAAATGTGCCAAGCCGTTTTGCAGCACGCCACGAAACAACAGTTCCTCACCAATGCCGGCCGACGCGGAAATCCATACCAGATCCAAGACCGTGCATTGGCGAAACATGGGTATCAGCGTCTGCCGCATCAGTTGATCCAGCGAACGAAATGGTCCGATGGGCCAGCGCACGGTCACGAACAACAGAGCCAGCATCGGCAGCACCGCCAGAACACCTTGGCCGACGCCATACGCTGACCAGGTGAACGGAAAGTACGGCGGCGGCAACAACAGCCAGCCAAGGACAATCGCGACGAGCCCCATGCCGCCCTCGACGGCCAGCGCCATCGACACGATCGATCGTCGAGAGAATTCCTCGCCTTCCATCACTCGACGCTCACCGAGATGGTTGGCGCAGGTCCAAGTGGTTTGCGCCGCCGCAGAGCGTCGATGCTTACCGGTCCAGCCCCCACCGCGAGCACGAAGACGAGCCCTCCGGCGATGGATGCGTTTTTCATGAAGTGAATCATCTCGGTCATTTGGCGTGGCTCGGGCGCAGCCCAAAAGTTGTGCATGATCAACGAGACGGGCACCAGAAAAGCGAGCAGTACGGCAGCTCCCCAGCGTGCATACAGGCCGATCAACACCATGATTCCGCCGACCAATTCCAGGCCGACGGCGATCGAGAGCAGCGCGTCGACGGCCGGCAAGCCTCGATCAGCCATCACCTGAGCGGTGTCAGACCAATGCTGCAGCTTGTCGACGCCGCTGAGAATGAAAATCGCCGCCAGCAGGGCGCGCCCGATCGGTGCCAGCCAGCCCAGGGGATTCTGCGTCATGGCAGTGTCTCCGCGTTCAACTCCACGTGATCCGATTCGCCGCCGTCGGACATTGTATGCACGAGCGTCGTTCTGCCAGACATCATCTTGGGCGATCCGCGGGCGCGAAGTGTGACCTCGTCTGGCGCGAACCTGGGCACCACACACTGCCGGCTCGCGCCGGCCCGCGAAAGACGCCGCGATGAACCGGCGCGAAGTAAGCTATTTCCTTGCATTTCCAGGACTTATGGCTCCTTGACGATGTCTCGGATCACTGATAAATTGTGCCGCTCGAATGCCTCTCGGGTGGCGCGCTGCGGCTGCACAATCGACGCACCACGAACTTGGCTGCCATCGCCCGGCAGCGACCGCCAACGCTTGCACAGGAAACAGGTTTCATGACTACGGAACGGAAGTACGTCTACGCATTCGGACCGTCGGGCACCGACGGCGACGCCTCGAAGCGCGACCTGCTGGGCGGCAAAGGCGCGAATCTGGCCGAAATGACCAACCTGGGGCTCCCGGTTCCTGCCGGTTTCACCATCGGCACGAACGTTTGCAACTACTACTACGATCCCGAGCAAATGGCCGATTGCCTGCGCGCAAGGGGGCTGTTGAAGAACGAGCTTAACGTAA
>CALFYT010000037.1 GCA_937952415.1 uncultured Planctomycetaceae bacterium
CAACGCCCGGCGGCTGTCCGTGATGTCTTGTGCGGTGACCACGGTCTGGTTCCTGCATGAAGTTGCGCGCAGTGCGCAGTGCTGCCTGCGCCGACGGTGTAGTGGCTAATAGGCGCCGAGGATCGCCCGCAGCTCGCTGTCGCGGCGGCCCAGCTCGAACAGAATGCGTTCGTCGGCGATAGCGCGGACCATCGCGTAGTCGCGCTTTGCGGCCGCGTCGAGCACAGAGTCGATGATCAGACTCGTCTGCTCGTCCGGGATGCGTACCAGGACGATCGGCCGCGCCAGCGGAGGTCCGCCGTCGGAAGTGGGGTTGAGCATCGACCGCGCTTCTTCGCGCAACTCGATCGTCGGCCGCTCCGCGTCCGGCGTGTCATCGGTTGGCGGTAGAAGCCGACCCGTCTCAGGGTCGATGCTCAACAGCGGGTGCCGCTGGTCGCGACCGCCCGGCAGAAACGGTTCAGGCACGTTCCGAGGCGGTGACAAAGCCGCGCGCGTGTCGTTGGGCGAGAGCTCAGCGGGGAATTCAAACGCTTCGACTGCCCGCAGCGCGGCCCCGTTGTCCGGCGGTGATGTGGCATCGTCATCGGGCGCGGCAGGCGCCGGAGCCGCGCTGGTGTCAGCCGAAACATCATCCGCAGTGGCCAAACCTGCGTCGGACGGCTGCGGCGCGGTCTGCTCGGGCACCGGACCAACGTTAGACGCACCGGGCGATTCGTCGGACAGTTGAGCAATCTCAAGCGGTGCGTCGGCGTTGGGCGCCCGTTCAAGCAAAAGGGCTTGCAGGTCTTCCACGCTGTCGTCCGCCGTCCCCGGCCGGATGACACTCCGCTCGATCGATGGCCGATCCGTCGAACCCCGCTCAGCGCCGCGCGGTGGACGGTCGTCGCTGTCCTCGGAGCGCGAACGGTTCGCGGGATCGTCCGGTACGTTGGACCTGAGCAGCTTGCCGAACTCGGATACGTTGGGCACTTCGCCGCGCCCTGAGCGCTCGCGCGAGGCGTCGTCGGCCAGTGTGTGATCGTCCGGTTTGGGAGTGCTCGGGTCGCGGTTGCTTTCGTCATCGGGTTGCATGAGTCGGGTTCCTGTGGTGGTTTTGGCGCGGCCAACGAAAAAAGGCCCGTCGCCTGCAGGACGCGGTTGCGCACTGCGGGCGACGGGCCTACGCGGATACCCGCCAACTGTGGCAGGCTCTCGTCAGTACCCGTCCGATTAGGTAGGACGTTCGAGTTGTTCGTGGCCTGACGCGACGTCGCACGAGCGACGAACGACATCAGACGTTCATTGCTCCGAAGCTACCACAAAGCGCGGCCGATTTCACGGCGCGAATTAGGCCACTCGGCAAAGAAAGTTCGCGCACCGCTGCGCGCATGAACCGCGCACGATTCGTGAAGCGCGCCGCAACACATTCGCGCGCTGGCCTAGAAACGGATCTTGACAAAGTGTTGGCGACACGCGCGATGAGCCCGCGTGCGCGTTTGCAAATCGCAACTGGCCCGCTAATCGAGTCCGGCCAGTTCACACAGGTTCGCGGCCATCACACCCTGCGGGCAACTCCAGACGAGAAAGAACAGCGCTTCGCGACACCAACGCCCGGCCGGATGTCCGACGAGATAGCCGGTGCCTTTGGCCGCGGCCAGCGCGGACTGCGTCGCGCGCAGCACGAGGCTGTTGGCTTTGGTCCGCAGCGCGTCTTTGGAACAGGGTTCGTCGCCGCCGGCCATCGCCAAGATGATCCGCTCGAGTTCGGCATGCTCGCGGCGCAACTCGTCGGTCGGCTTGGCCAGGTCGGGTCGAGATATGGCCTCGCTATCGAGATAGTCGAGGGCCGCCGATGCCAGCCCAATCGCCAAGGTCGACGTTTGCAATCCGCCCGTGCCGGCGCCGACACCCGTCTGCATCACGTTTTCGACCGGTCCGGCGAGCAGCCATTTCTTGTCGACGGCCACGTCGTGCAACTCGACCTTGCCGGTGTGGCTGGCCGACAAGCCGACGAGCTGTGGCGGCTCGGGAATCTCGACGCCGGGCAGGTCGGTCGGCAGCGCGACTAGGATCTGCTGTCCGTCCTCCAGCACGGCGCCGGTCACGATCGTTTCGGCATGTTTGGCGCCGGTGACCCAGGGCGAGTAGCCATCGAGCACGTAGCCGGCATTCGTTTTTCGGGCGCGGAGCACCGGTTGGGCCAAATGGCGGCGGCTGGTTGAGAGGTGCGAAATACCGACGGTGGCAAACGACGCGCCGGAGGCCAAATCCTCGAGCAGACTGGTTTGCGCCTCCTTGTTGTCGCTGCCCAAAATCCGCAAGCAGGCACCGGTGCGCTGGGTGATGATGAACGTCGTAGTCAAACACGCGGCACTGAGGCGCAAGTATCCGCGGGTGATGTCCACGTCGCTCCACTCGAAGCCGTGATGGTGTTTTGGCATGAACCATCGAAACACGCCGGCTTCGCCGCAGAGCTTGAGCTGCTCGGCGGGCCAGTGCCCGCCGCGCTCCAGGTCGCCCCCTTGGCGCGCCAATTGCTCACAGAGCCGGTCCAATGCGGAGTCGTCGGGCGTGGTGATCACGTGTGACGCTTTGGGTTCGCGGTGTCGAAGTCGGGCGGAGCGGATGGTTGCCGCCTTGTGGCTGCAATCGACATGCCGGTCGGTCGCCCCGTATAATCCCGTGCACGCCGCGTGGCGCGAGTCCGTCCTAAATCTAGTGAACCCATTGCGTGTGGGCAACTTCGAAGCAGCGTGGGTGAAGGCCAGGATTGTGGGGTCGCCCCCAATATGGCGTCTCTGTATAATCCCAGGCTTTCGCGTGGATTGCGAGGGTTCCAACCTATGAGTCAGACAACATCGGCGTTACCTGAGCCAACTGGGACTCTTCCCCTCACCGAGTTAACGCCTCAGACCCTCTACGACAAGTGCGTGGCGCTGGCGCGCAATCTGTGGTGGACTTGGCACCCGGAAGTCATCAATCTGTTCCGCGACTTGGATCCGATTCGGTGGCGCCAGTTGGATCACAATCCGATTGCGCTGCTGGCGGAGTTCACGCCTGAGCGGCTCGAGATGCGGGCCGCCGAACTGGTGCTCTACAGCCGGATCAACTACGCGTATCGCCGGCTGAAGGAATATCTCAACAACAAGCAGACCTGGGGCCGCACGCACAGCGGCGTGTTGGGCGCCAAGCCGGTCGCTTACTTCTCCGCCGAGTTTGGCATCCATGAATCGGTGCCGATCTATTCGGGCGGCCTGGGCGTGCTATCGGGCGACCACATCAAGAGCGCCAGCGGGCTGGGTGTGCCGCTGGTGGCGATCGGATTGTTTTACGACCAGGGCTACTTCAAGCAGCACTTGGATCTGGACGGATACCAGCGCGAGGAGTACCTGAACACTAAGGTCGAAAACGTGCCCATGGAGCCGGCACTTGGTGAAGACGGCGAGCAAGTCAAAGTCACCGTGACGACGCGGTCGGGCCAGCTCCATGCCAAAGTATGGTTGATGCACGTCGGTCGCGTGCAGCTTTATCTGCTCGATTGCGACGTCGAAGGCAACAAGCCGGAAGATCGCGAGTTGACGAGCCGGCTGTACGGGGGCGACCACCGCACGCGGATTCGCCAAGAGTTGGTCTTGGGCGTGGGCGGTGTGAAGGCGCTGGCCGCGTTGGGAATCACGCCGGGCGTGTATCACCTGAACGAAGGGCACAGCGTGTTCGCCACGTTGGAGGCGATTCGCGAGCGAATGAAAAACGACGGGCAGCCGTTCGACGCCGCGCTGCGCGAAGTGGCCCGGCACACGGTCTTCACCACGCACACTCCCGTGCCGGCCGGCCACGACCGGTTTGACGGCGGGCTGATCGAAGAACATCTGGGCCCGTTGCGCGATCAACTTGGCATCTCGTACGAGCAGCTCATGGGTTTGGGCCGCGTCGAACCGCACAACGAGAGCGAGAGTTTTTGCATGACCGTGCTGGGGCTGAAGCTCTCGCGGCGGGCCAACGCCGTCAGCAGTTTGCACGGCCACGTGTCGCGCCGGATGTGGGCCCATCTCTGGCCCTGGCGAGTCGAGGAAGAAATTCCGATCGGCCACATTACCAACGGCGTACACATCCCCAGTTGGCTCGCCTGGCAAATGCTGCAACTCTACGAGCGGAATTTTCCGGTCGGCTGGTTGCAGCGGATGGGCGAGCCCGACGTCTGGCAATCGATCCACAACGTCGATCCGGGCGAGCTGTGGGAAGTTCACTATGCGCTGAAGAACCTGCTGCTGGCCTTCGTCCGGCGGCGTATCAGCCGGCAATGCCGCCGGCGGGGCGAGAGCGACGCGGTGGTCGAAACGGCCCGCAACCTACTGGACCCCAATATCCTCACGCTCGGGATCGCCCGTCGTTTCGCGACGTACAAGCGGGCGGATCTGATCATGACGGACGAGGATTTGCTTTGCCAGTTGCTCAACGATCCGCAACGCCCGATGCAGATCATTGTCGCCGGAAAGGCCCATCCGGCCGACGAACCCGGCAAGCAACTGATCAAGAAGATCGCCAACACGCGGCACAACGAACGGTTCGCCAATCGGATCGTGTTCATCGAAGATTACGACATCAATGTCTGCCGGCATTTGATCCAGGGCGTGGACGTGTGGGTCAACAACCCGCGCCGCCCGCTCGAGGCATCGGGCACCAGCGGGCAGAAGGTGGTGCTCAACGGCGGCTTGAATTGCTCGGTGCTCGATGGTTGGTGGGCCGAAGCGTATGACGGCAGCAACGGCTTCGCGATCGGCAAGGGGTCGAGCCATGTCTCCGACGAAATCAGCGACGCCCGCGACGCCGAAGCGCTGTATGACGTGCTGCAAAACGAAGTCATCCCGTTGTTCTACGATCGGGACGTCGACGGTCTGCCGCGCGGTTGGATCCAGCGAATGATGAACTCGATCGACTCGCTGGCCTGGCGGTTCAGCGGGCATCGCATGGTCATGGACTATGTTCGCACGGCGTACCTGACCGCTGCGGGTGGCGTCAGTTGCGACATGAGCATGCGTTAGGCGCCGTGGCGCTACGCGACGGCGCGGTGGCGGCACGAGCGGCCAAAATCGTGGCGATCCCCCTTTCTGTTACGGCGCCGGTCGCCTAGAATTCTGCCGGCGCCCGGAGCGACGCACTCCGGCGGCGCACGGTTATTGCGCGACCAGGAGTCGTCTGAATGTTCACGAAATCCGAGTTGCTCGCCCGTCCGATCGAACACATCGACATCAAGCGCGCCAACGTCGTGCCGATGGTCGACGCGATGCGGGGCATGGCCTTTTCCGCCCGAGACCTGGCGAACGCGGCCGAGATCTACGATCGGATGCTCCGCGACGAACCGTGCGGAGTCATCCTTTGCCTGGCCGGGTCGCTGGTCAGCGCGGGCCTGAAGCAGGTGTTTGTGGATTTGATTCGCAATCAGATGGTCGATTGCATCGTCAGTACGGGCGCCAACATCGTCGACCAGGACTTCTTCGAGGCGCTGGGCTACAAGCACTATGCCGCGCCCGAAGAGCTGAAGTCGGGCACGGTGGACGACCAGCTTCGGGAGCTGCGGATCGATCGCATCTACGACACGTTGATTGACGAGGAAGAACTGCGAATCTGTGACGATGTTACGCGGCAAATTGCCGACAGCCTCGCGCCCCGCCCGTACTCCTCGCGCGAGTTCATTCACGAGATGGGCGCGTATCTGATTCAACAAAACTTGCCCACCGAATCAATCGTGCGCGCGGCCTACGAGCACGACGTGCCGATCTTTTGCCCGGCGTTTTCCGACTGTTCGGCCGGCTTCGGGCTGGTGGCGCATCAACACGCGCGAGGCGACGGACCCAAGGTGAGCCTCGACAGCGCAAAAGACTTTCACGAGTTGACGCAATTGAAGATCGCCAACCCCACGACCGGCCTGCTCATGCTTGGCGGCGGCGTGCCGAAGAACTTTGCCCAGGACATCGTCGTGGCCGCCGAGATTCTGGGCGTCGACGCGCCGATGCACAAGTATGCCGTGCAGATCACGGTGGCCGATCAGCGCGACGGAGCCCTGTCGGGCTCGACGCTGAAAGAGGCCTCGAGCTGGGGCAAAGTCGACACAACTTGGGAGCAGATGGTCTACGCCGAGGCGACGCTGGCCGTGCCGCTGGTGGCCGGCTATGCCTATCACCAAGGCGCATGGCGCGGGCGCGAGCCAAGGCGCTGGACGCGCGTATTCGAAAAGACGTCACAACCCGTGAGTTGACGGTCGCGCGGAAGTCCGCGAGTCACGGATCGGAAGACGCGCGACGAGTGGATCGCCACTGCATCGCCGCGGATGCCGCCATCACTAGCGCGCTCGTGAAAATGATGGCGGGAATAATCCCCGGCAACTGCGTGGTCCAAAGTGCCAGCGCCACGATCGCCATCAACAGGGCGCTCACAAAGCCGATTGCAGCGACCTGTCGTGTGACGGCCGGTGGCGGTTGGTTCCGAATCCGCTTCAAACACACGACGGCGTAGGCGGCCAATGCGGACGCGATGACGAGCGGCCCCCAGGCATCCGCCGTGGCGATCGAACCCGTCAACATCCATCGGACAACGATCGATGCCATTACGATGATGGACGCGCTTAGGAGCATGTTCATCCGGCCGCGCAGCGCGAGCGACGGGTCACTGTAGACTCGCGGACCGCGCATGGCCAGCGCAGTTCGGACAACCGTAAACGGAACCAGAAACACGATGGTGCCGAATAGCCAGAACCAGACGGATCGAGGCAGCGGGAGTCCGATCCAATCCGCATGCACGAGATTGAACGCGGTCATGACAAGCAGGAAGATCGACCCTTCGAACGCGGCCTGAAACAACGCGTCGGCCGGCCGCATCTTGTCGGACGACGCTGTACGGGGTGCGGCTTGACTCGTTGAATCTGAATGTCGCGGATTGATCTTCATGGCCACCTCAACCATCGAGATCCACACGACTTCTTCGGCGCCTCTCGAAGGTTCGCATCGGTATTCGGCAAGCGCTCGCGCCGTTGCGAACGACTACTCCTGCGGAGCCGGTTTCAGCAGTACGCCGCCCAGTTGCATCAGGTTGCCATCGATCGGCCCTTGCGACCGAAAGACGATCTGCTGCGTGCCGGCCTGCAACTCGATTTGTCCGGCCTGCACTTCCTGGTAGCGATCCTTGCTGCCGGTGGGGGCGACCTTGCCGGTGAGCGCGTGCTGGCCTGCTTCCAACAGCCAGGTATTGCCCGCCTCGTCGTCGGTCGACGAATAGTTGACCACTACGTCGTAGCGTCCGGCGGCGGGAACTTCCACGTTCCAGACGGCCCGATCGTTTTCGCTCTGCCACTTGCCCAGGTTCTTGAACAACTGCTCCATCTCGATGGTTGGCCCGTAGATCTCGCAGTTGGTTGGGTAAAGTTGGAGCGTGCCGTCGACGGTCGGCGTGACCAGTAGCGGATGGTTCGCCTCGAAGGTCTTTCGCGGCGCGCCCGACCCGCGCAAGTAGGCGATGACGTCGGCCATCTGTTGCGGCGTAACGTCCTTTTCCAGTCCCTCGGGCATCAGCGACTTGCCGGTGGCCTGCAACACTTCGAGCTCAGAGCGGAGAATCGTCTGCTGCTTGCCTTCCTGGCCCAACAGCGTGACGCTGTTGCCGGTTTCGTTGGCCAACATTCCGGTAAACGTCTGCCCGCTGGCGGTCACTGCCACGTAGTCGCGGTACTTTGCCTCGACGGCACGGTTCGGGTCGAGCATGGCGATGAGCAGGACCTGAGGCGAATAGTCGGTCAGCGAGGCCAGATTCGGCCCCACTTCGTGTCCCGTGCCGCGCAACTTGTGGCAGACGCTGCAGCGTTTGTGGAACACGGTGGCGCCCGCCGCGGCATCGGCCTCCATAGCCAGCACGTTCTGATGCTGTTCGAGCACCTGATTGCGGTTGGTCTCGATCGCGCCAGCCAACAGTTCGGCGGCCTGGGATTTGATTTTTTCGTTTTCGGATTGCAACAAGCGTTGCCGGCGTGAGGCGTCGACGTCGGCCGCGGGCACACGCTCGCTGGCGATCGCCGCCAGCAGCGATTCGGTCCAGTGGTCCCGGCTGAGGATCGCATCGAGCACTTCGCCGCGCACGGCCGGACCATGGCCCTTCCAGCCGGCGATCAACGCGTCGGGCACGCGCTGGTCGTCGATCCGCGCAAGCGCCGCGACGGCCGCCGTCTGCATGTCGCCGGAGGATTGCGGCACGAGCAGAGCGACCAGCGTATCGATGTCGTCGCCCCGTTTGTCTTCGCTGCGCCCCAAGAGCCGGATACTCAACAGCCGCAGCGACTGGTCGGCCTGTTCGTCGGCCACGGTGCGACGGGCGAACGCGAACATCTTGGCCAGATCACCGGAGGTGTCGTACGTTTCCCACGTTGCATCGCGGCGGGCCAAGGCGTCGAGCAGACCGGCCACGGCCCTCAGTTGCCAGTCGGCGTACGTGCCTGACTTGGAACTGCCAATGCGAGCCAACGCCATGCCCAGCGTGCGATCGTCTTCCAACGCGCTGGCCATGCCGACCAGTTGTTCCAACAGCGCGGCCGGCGGCTCGACATCGGATCCTTCGCCCAGCACGGTGGCCACCATGTCGTACAAGTTGGCAGCATTCACGCTGCTCAAGACGGCGGCCGTCATGAATCGATCCTCGGCGAATCGGAGCGCCAATTCGCCGAGCGCTTGCCCGGCCCGCTGGTCCTTCCATTCGCCCAGCGTGTAAGCGCGCTGCAATTGGACGTGCGGGTCGGCGTCGTCGGCCATGGCCAGAATCTGTTCGCCCAGTTGCGGCGCTTTGGCCAGGTGGTTTTCGGCCAGCCGCACGCCGTGGCGGCGCACGCCCGGGTGCTTGTCGTGCATCGCCTGGGCAATCAACTCAGGCGACAACCCGCCGAGTAGTTCTAGGGTCCAATAAGCTTGCACGCGCGCCGCCGGACGTTTGCATTGTCCGACGAAATCGACCAGCGGCTCGATCGCGCCTTCGTCCTGGCGCCACACGAGCAGTTGCTGCACCATGTCGCGCTGCCAGCCATTGGCCGTGTCGAGCGCGGCGACAAGCTCGGCGGTGGAAAGCCGGTCGAGTCGTGGAATCTTGCGCGGCGTTTTTCCGACGGGATAGACGCGATAGATGCGGCCCATGTCCCCGCCGGCACGCAGGTCGATCTGGTCCTGCACTTCCTGCGGAATCCACTGGGGATGTTCGATCGTCTGCCGGTACATGTCGGCGACCCACAGCGCGCCGTCGGGCCCTTCGGCTAACATGGCGGGACGGAACCAGTTGTCGGCCGAAGCCAGAAACTCGCTGTCGCGCTCGTCGTCGGCGCGCCGGCTGCGAAACTCCAGTCCGTCGGGCCGCATGATTTCGCGGTGGACCAGGTTGTGTACCGGCTCGCTGATGAAGGCATTGCCCTGGAACGTGGGCCCCAGGAAGTCGTCGCGATAGACGATCGTGCTGTTGGCCGACGTGAACCGGTTGGCCGCGTACAGATCGTTGTAGCGGGCGATCGTGCGGCTCCGCGGAAACACTTCGGCCACGCCAGGATCGTCGGACACGTCGACGCGCCCGTTGGCCGCCGGCACGTGCGGATTGCGTCGCAGGTAGTGGTCGGCCAGCACGAACTGGTACATCGGCTCGCTGTTGGCATTGCCGAACCAGTTGCCCCAGTCGTCGCGATTGCGGCCGTACTGCGACACGCCCGACTGCGGATCCAACAGCCCTTCGTCGGGCCGAATGCGGAAGTCGCGACCGTTGGCGTTGACGGTTTCGCCTGTCTTGCGCAGCTCGATCTTGCCGTCGACAGCGTCGCCGTGTGCGCAATAGATCCAACCGTCGAGCCCCCACTTCAGCCCGTTCACGCGGTGCTGGGGATTGGCTTCGACAAAGCCGTGGTACAACACCTCGCGCTTGTCCGCCTTGCCATCGCCGTCGGTGTCTTCGGCATAGAGGATATCTGGGGCGCACGTCACCAGGATCCCATCGCGCCAGGGCATCACGCCGTTGGGAAAGCCCAGGTCGTCCAGGAAAACGGTCGAGCGGTCGTAGCGTCCGTCGCCGTCTTGGTCCTCGAGACAACGCACGCGACCGCCGTGTCCGCCGTCGCCGTCGACGCCGCGCGGGTAGTCTCCCATCTCGACGACCCACAACCGGCCGTCCGGTCCCCAGGCCATCGCCACGGGATCCATGACCAGCGGCTCGGCCGCGGCCAGCTCGACCTGAAAGCCGGGTCGAACGTGCGTTACGGCAAGCGACTGCTCAGGCGACTTCGGACCCGGAAACCGTACGTCGACCAGCAGATCGTCTAGCGACATGCGGTCGATCAGGTCAGGCATGTCAGCGGTATCTTCGTTCTGCACGTACAGATACCGGCCGTGCACGAATGCGCCGTTGTGCGTGCCGTCGCGGGCGATCATCGGAATCGCATCTTCGTCGTCGCGGGCGCCGCTGGTCAGCTCGCGCGACCAGCCGTCGTCGAGCGAATCGAAGAGCCACGCGCCGTATCGATCCTGGTTCGAGAACAAGACATCCTGCCGGCCGTCCTGGTCGATGTCGATCAGCCGCAGACCCGCGTCGCGGCCTTGCTTGTCCACGATCGACGTGCCGGGCGGCAGCGTGTATGGCAATTCTTGCCAACCTTGCTCCCACAACGCGAACACGGCCTGCCCCGCCGGGCCGCCGGCGATCAGCTCGCACGTGCCGTCACCGTCCAGATCGCGCAGCCGCACGCCGGTATCGCGTCCGTCGCGGGCGGTGAAGATCGGCCGGCCGTCGGTTTCAAGCCCAGCTAACAGTTCGGGCGCTTCAACCCAACCGGACCCGTCGAAATGCCAGGCGCCGGCCGTTTGCTCGTTGCGCACGATCATGCTGGCCATGCCATTGTCGCGTACCACAGCGAATCGTACGCCCTGGTCCGTACCGTCCGGCCCTGACACAAATGCCACGGGCAAGTCGCTGTCGATCCACTTGCCCACCCGCGGCGACCAAAGCCGCGTGCGGCGCAGCGCGTCGTTTCCAATCAACACATCCTGGTAGCCGTCGTTGTCCAGGTCGAGCAGGCGAACGCCGTTGTCGCCGCCGCGCTCGTTGCGCAGTGGCTGCTCGGCCAGCAGATGTTCGTCGATCCGCTCTTGCGCCTCGCGAAAGTTCAGGAACTTGACCTTGGGGCCGTGCTTCTGCACGGCATGGTCCACGATCTCGACAATCTGCTGGCTCTTGAGCCAGTTGTGCGGGTGAAAGACCTGCGTATAGACGCCCTGCTTCACGACCGCCGCGTCGAGCGCCCGTTGCATGTCGGCCACGGTCCGCGGGTTGTCGACCTTTTGCACGTTTTGGGCGCTCCAGTCGCTGGGCACCACGATCGGAAACTCCCAGCACAACCGGCCGATCACGTACGGGTAGGAGTAGTCCTCGACCGTGGTCACGAACGACTCAAACGGCAAGTACCTGCGAAATAGCTCTTGCGCTTTGGCGTCGAGCACCAACTCGCGCGGCAGCTCGGGATCGTTCGGCGTGAGGATGTTGCAGACCGAGCTGTCGATCGTCAGGAAGTTGCCGCCAGGCGATACCGTGTTGAAGATCTCGGCATAGAACCGCGGGCTGGGCGAATTGATCGAGTCGCAACACGGCATCCGAAACGCCACGGCCCGGCTGCCCGGAATCGCGTCCAACATGTCGACGCATCGCTCGTAGGTCGAACGGGCCGCGGCAAAATCGCCCTTTTGCAACAACGGGCAGGGATGGTCGACGGTGTGCACTTCGATGCTGAGCCCCTCGGCCAGCCACTTCTGCAAGTGCGGATGACGCGGATCGATGCTGCACGTCATGATGCTGACCGGCGCGCGGCCATCAATCTTTTTCAAGCGCGCGAGGATCGGCCGTAGGTAATTCTCCCAGCGGTCGATTTCGCGCATGTCGTCGATCGACAGAATCGCCACCGCTTCGACGCCGTCTTCGCCGACCCATTGCGGCGTGGTCAGCTTGGGAAACGCGCGCGAAACGTAGAAGGGATCGTTTCCGTCGAGGTGCGCCAGCCGATTGGCATCGGCGGCGTGACAAACCGTCGGACCAAGCGCTCCAAGGCACAAGCACGTGGCAATCAAACGTCGCATCCAGGCAGGCTCCGAATCAATGCATCGGGCAGGGTCGGCATCGGGCGATCGCCCGAAGGCGTGACGATTGGGTCATTATAGTTGTGGGATTCGGCGACGGGGAGCCACGCGCAGCGGCGCCACCAACGTCGTTGGCGCTGGGATGAGATGCTGGGAGCCCTCTAGAAGCCGGGGAATTGCAGCAACGCAAAGACGATCGCTCCGGCAAGCCCGACGCAAAACCACAACAGAACCCACGGTGACGACGCGTCGGCGACAAGACGCACGACCCAGAGCAGCAGGCCGATGCCAGGCAAGATCAGCCCCAGCCACAGCGCGATTCCACCCAGCAGGTGAACGCCGAATTGTCCCTGGTGCCGCCGCTCCATGTAGACATAGATGGCCGAGACGGTCATCAAGCCGAACAGAGCCAACAGCCCGAATTGAAATCCGCTGCCTTCGGACTGCGCCGCCTCTTCGTCCAGATCGACAAGCCACTGGGGCCGATCGTCCTCGGCTTCGTCCGCAACTTCGTCCTCGGCATCGTCCGCGATGTCCTCCGGCTCGTGGGGATCCGCCGAGTCGTCATGGGGTTCGTCGATGGGCGGCACGAATCGGCAACTCCGGTGGCGACATCGGGTGCGGCACGCGAGGGGTGCGCCGGGAACCGGCCCGGCGGATGTTGCATTCTAACGTGTTCGCCCCTGCTCACCCGTTGGCAGCAGGAACGCCGTGCGAGCGCTGCTAGCGGTTCTCACGGCTGGGCATTTCTCCCATTCTACAACGGCCTGCGTAGCGCGATCCGCGCGGCAGCTATTGGGGCTTGCGGCGATCGATCCGGATCGGTATTTACACGGCGGAAAATTGCCCATTCGGCCGGCTCCATTCGGAATCCGGCCTCCGGAAAGACCGCAGATCACGTCCGAGTCGATCTTGTCGTGAACCACCTCGTCGACCGATTCGCCGACCGAGCGCGGATGCGCGCTGCCTCGCTTCGCGCGCGGGTTGCCTGCGCGACGCTATTGGCCTTGCCGCTGCTCGCTGGGGCCACCGGCTGCACGCCGTCGAACCAAGGCAAGTGTTCGCCCAACCAGGCCGTGCTCCCCTGGGCCGAGTTCGATGACAATCTGGTCACAGTCCACAACGTGCGCAACACGATCTATCGCACGGCCGACGACTACACGGTACAGCACTACGACAAGACCTACGATCTGGACCAGATCGCCAGCGCCGACTTCGTGATGGTGCCGCTGCGGTTCGTGCCAGGCGGAGCGCACACGTTCGTCAGCTTCGGGTTCGAGAACGACGACTATGTGGCAATCTCGGTCGAGGTGCGTCGCGAAAAGGGCGAGATTTTCTCGCCGATCAAGAGCATGGCCGACCCGTACGAAATCATGTACGTGGTCGGCGACGAGCGCGACCTGATCCAGTTGCGATCGATCCACTGGCTGGACGACGTCTACATGTATCAGTCGACCGCGTCGCGCCAGCAGGTCCGCGACATGTTCGTCGACATGCTCAAGCGAGCCAACAAGCTGCGCGACGATCCGGAGTTCTACGACCTGGTGCGCAACAACTGCACGACGAACATCGTGCGGCACGTCAATCGGGTGACGCCGGGGCGGGTGCCGTACGGATATCAGGTCTTGTTTCCGGCCTATTCGGACCGGCTGGCCTATCACTTGAACCTGATTGAAGTGGACGGCAACTTCGCCCGCACCAAACAGCAGGCGCGGATCAACGAAGTGGCGTACGTCTACCGCAACGATCCGCAGTTTTCGGCCAAGATTCGCGAACACGGCGGACCGGCATTGGCCCGGCGGAATCGCGACAGCGACACGGTCAGCGCGGCACGCGTCCGGCTGTCGCGCGAGCGGTAGCCGCAGCTGCGGTAATTTCGCTGAAGCGCGCCAGACGCTATCATCGAGCAGATTGCGGCGCGCCGTCATGCCTCGTGTCTGAGTTCCCGCCAGGTTTCATGCATCTCTCCGCCCGAATGCAAGCCGTGCAGCAGCCGATCATTCCGGAGGTGGGCGCATTGATCCGCGCGAACCCCGGCACGATCTCGCTGGGCCAGGGCGTGGTTCAGTACGGTCCGCCGCCCGAGGCGATCGAGCGGATCCAGGAATTCCTGGCAGCGCCCAGCAACCATAAGTATCAGGCGGTCGAAGGCACCGCGGAGTTGATCGCGGCGTTCGAAAAGAAGCTGGCGGCGGACAACGGCATCACCGTTGGGGCAAATAGCCGGGTGGTGGTCACGGCCGGTGCGAACCTGGCGTTCTACGACGCGTTGCTGTCGATCGCCGATCCGGGCGACGAGATCATCCTGCTGGTGCCTTACTTCTTCAACCACGAGATGGCCGTTTGCATGCTGAATTGCCGGCCCGTGCTGGTGCCGCTGGACGCCGACTATCAGATCGATCTGGACGCGATCGAGGCGGCCATCACCGAACGAACGCGGGCCGTGGTCACCGTGTCGCCCAACAATCCGAGCGGGGCGGTCTATCCGCGCGACGTGCTGACGGCGGTCAACGAGCTTTGTCGCCGGCGGGGGATCTACCACATCAGCGACGAAGCGTACGAGTATTTCGTCTACGACGGGGCAACGCACTTCTCGCCTGGCTCGCTGCCCCAGGCCGCCGGCCACACGATCTCGTTGTTCTCGCTGTCCAAGTCATACGGCTTTGCCAGTTGGCGGATTGGCTGCATGGTGATTCCCGAGGACTTGTTCGGCGCGGTCCGTAAGGCACAAGACACGCTGCTGATCTGCCCGCCGGTCGTTTCGCAGTATGCAGCGATCGGGGCGCTGGGTGCGCCGGCGGCGTATCGCCGCGAAAACATCGCTCGGGTGGCGGAAGTGCGGCAGATGGTGCTGGCCGAGTTGGATGCCGTGAGCCACTTCTGCACGATCCCGCCGGCGCGCGGCGCGTTCTACTTTCTGCTGCGCGTTGATACGAACCTGGCCGCGATGGACGTGGTCGAACGACTGGTGCGCGAATATGGCGTGGCGGTGATCCCCGGCGACACGTTCGGTATTGACGACGGCTGCTACCTGCGCGTCGCGTATGGCGCGCTGGACGCCGATACCATTGCCGAAGGCATGGGCCGGTTTGTCCGAGGTCTCAAGTCCATCGTGGGAGCCTGAACCGATGCAAGTTGTCGCCTGCCAGATCGAAATCGCTTGGGAAGACAAGCCGGCGAACCACGATCACATTCGCACGTTGCTGGCTGACGCCCCGATCGAGCCGGGCGCGCTCGTCGTGCTGCCGGAAATGACCACGACCGGCTTCAGCATGAACGTGGACGCCATCGCCGAGGCCACCGACGGCCCGACGCACAAGTTCCTGGCCGCGCTGGCGCGGGAACATCGCGCGTTTGTGGTGGGCGGCGTCGTGACGCGCGCCGACGACGGCCGGGGACACAACGATGCCGTGGTTTTCTCGCCCGACGGCAAGCTACTGGCGCGATACACCAAGATGCACCCCTTTTCGTTCGCGGGCGAGACGAAGCACTACCAGGCCGGTGCAGACGTCGCGCTGTTCGACTGGCACGACGTGCGCGTGGCGCCGCTAGTGTGTTACGATCTGCGCTTTCCAGAGGTGTTTCGCCGCGCCGTGCGGCGGGGAGCGGAGCTGCTGGTCGTGATCGCCAATTGGCCGCAGCCGCGCGATTCGCACTGGCGAGCGCTGCTGCCTGCCCGGGCCATCGAAAACCAGGCGTTTCTGGTGGGCGTCAACCGAGCTGGCAAGGATCCCCTAGTGGCATATTCGGGCCAGAGCATGATCCTCGACCCGCGCGGCGAACCGCTGGCGACCGCGGGCCAGGACGAACAGGTGCTCGTCGCCGAGATCGACAAGGCGTCGCTTGTTGCCTACCGGGCCAAGTTTCCCGCGCTGGCCGATTTGCGGCCGGACCTGCTGGGCCAGTAGCACGGCCGGCGACGAATTGGCCGGCTGGACGTGCCAGGTCTTGGCCGACGTGTCCTGCCCTTTCGGTTTTGGCCGCTGCGCGCGGCGCGTGTAGAATGAAGCGGTGCTTTGCGGCCGGCAAGGTCCCGCCAGCGAAACCGTACCACGCCGGGCGGAGTACAATCAGCCGTGCGGTCCCGCCGTGTGGCCCAGTTGCAGTCACTGGCTGGCTGCGCAGGCTTGGGCCAAGCCAACACGCCTCGTTCAATCCAAGACGCTCCGGTCAATCTGCCAAGGATACCGATCATGAAGATGCATCGTCACGCGTGGGTCGTCGTGCTCATCGTCGCCGCTTGGTGCGGCGCGGCACGCGCTGAAGAGTCGTTCACCCGGACCGAAGAGGTGATCTACGGTCGCAAGTACGGCATGGCGCTGACCATGGACGTGTTTACTCCGACGCAGAATAAAAACGGGGCCGCGCTGGTGATGGTCATCAGCGGCGGTTGGATTTCGGCCCAGAGCCAGATCCGCCCGATCGTGGCCGCCGAGCCGCTGAAACGTGGCTACACGGTGTTTGCGGTCGTTCACGGCAGCCAGCCGAAGTTCACGATCCCTGAGTGCGTCGACGACATGCACCGCGCCGTCCGCTACATCCGGACGCACGCCGAGGACTTTGGCATCGACCCGGATCGCATCGGAGTAACCGGCGCGTCGGCCGGAGGCCACTTGTCGCTGATGCTGGGTTGCGCCAGCAAGGAGGGCGATCCCGACGCCCGCGACCCGGTGGAGCGAGCCAGCAGCCGGGTACAAGCCGTGGCCTGCTTCTTCCCGCCGACCGACTTTATGAACTTCGGCGAGCCGGGCAAGAAGTCGATGGGAATCGAGCCGGATCATCAGTTCAAGCCGCCGTTCGACTTTCGCAAGCAAGACCCGGACACAAAGCTCTTCATGCCGGTCGACCTGCCGACGCGGGAGGCAATCTGCCGCGAAATGTCGCCGATCTACTACGTCAGCAAGGACGACGCTCCGACGCTGATCCTGCACGGCGACTCCGACCGGTTGGTCCCGCTCCAGCAGTCGGAGATCATCATCGACGCGTTCAACGAGGCCGGCGTGCCGTGTGAGTTGATCGTGAAGACGGGTCAAGGGCACGGGGTCTGGCCGTCGATCTTTGACGACCTGAAAACCGTCGTCGACTGGTTCGACAAGCACCTGGGCGTTTCCAGCGAAAATGCGGTGGCGCAGCCGGTCACCGCCGGCAACTGATGCCGTGCCAACGATCGATCGCCGACGGTGCGGCGATCGCGACGTGGCTCAATCCAGTTCCTTCACGCGGATGTTCCGATAGCGGACGTACTCGTCCGTGTGGTTGCCGCCGCCGTGCACTTGCAGGGCGATGCCGCCCCGGGCGGGATGCCGCTTCTCGGAGTCTTCAAACTCCATGAACCGCACGCCGTTGATCCAGGTGGTGATCTTCGGCGGGTTGCCCACGATTCGTGCCCGCAGCTCGTTCCACTGGCCGTGCTTCCAAAACTCGGGCCACTGTTGGGGCGAGACCGGCAACGGGAACGCGCTGTCGTGCGGTTTGATCTTGGTGACGTCGTCCAGGAAGTCGAAGTTGCGGTGGTGGATGCCGCCAGAGAGTCCTTCGCCGTAGATGCCGGCCAGGTTGCCGTTGGCGTGATAGTCGACCATGTACTGATAGGCCTGTCCCTTTTCGTTGCTGCGCAAGAACAGCCCGCTGTCGGGCACGAAGTCGTTGTTCATTTCCAGCACGACCTCGAAGTCGCCGTACTGCTTATCCGTTAGCACGATCCCGCCGTTACCGGGTATGTCCTGGCTGCCGGTAATCGCACCGCCCTCCACGACCCAGCGTCCGCCGGATTCGTTCTTGCTGGCGCGGCTGTGGCCCGTCTGGGCGCTGACGTGCCAGCCGTCGAGCGATTTGCCGTCGAAAATGCTGACGAAGCCCGTGTCGTCGAACTGCTCGCGCTTGATTTCGTCGGCCGACGCGAAGCACGGCGCGATCGCCGCGGTGAGCATTACAATCCCAATCAGAATCAACGTACGCATCGAATCAGGCTCCAGGTTGTATTGCGATTGATCTCATTCGTGCACGACGCAAGCGGTCGACCGGCCGCGGCTCAGTCCAGTTCCTTCACGCGGATGTTCCGATAGCGGACGTACTCGTCCGTGTGGTTGCCGCCGCCGTGCACTTGCAGGGCGATGCCGCCCCGGGCGGGATGCCGCTTCTCGGAGTCTTCAAACTCCATGAACCGCACGCCGTTGATCCAGGTGGTGATCTTCGGCGGGTTGCCCACGATTCGTGCCCGCAGCTCGTTCCATTGGCCATGTTTCCAAAACTCGGGCCACTGTTGGGGCGAGACCCGAAGCGGGAACGCGCTTGGATGGGGCTCGATGTCGGTCACCTTTTTCTTGAACTTGTAGTTGGCGTGAAAGATCCGCGGGCCGGGAATGTCTTCGCCGTGGACGCCGCCCACGTTGCCGTTGGCGTGGTAGTCGACCATGTACTGCCAGGCTTCGCCCTTCTCGGTGCTGCGGAGAAACAGCCCGCTATCGGGCCCGTAGTCGTTGTTCATCTCGAGCACAACTTCGAAATCGCCATAGTGTTTGTCGGTGATCGCGATGCCGCCGTTGCCGGGCGTGTCGTGACTGCCAACCAGCGCGCCGCCCTCAACCACCCAACGTCCGCCGCTTTTGTAGTCGCTGGCCTTGCTGTGCTTCGAGGCGGCACTGATGTGCCAGCCGTCGAGCGACCTGCCGTCGAATATCGTCTCGAAGCCTGAATCGTCAAACGACTCGCGCTGGAGCTCGGCGGATGCCAGCGGACGAGCGACGAAACAAGTTACGGCAAGCAGCACGGTAGCGGTGGGCGCGGATCTCATGGGAGCCTTCGTCGGTGGGTGTGGGGCATGGTCGGGCGCCCGGCGAATGGCCTGCCGGTCGGGCGTGCTGGCCAAGATAGTTGGCTGGCCCGCGCCTTGCAACAAAAGCCCCTTCGCCGCAAGCGAACCAACGGCCCGCAGCGGCGAGCAAACGATTCCAGAGCAAGGTACGCCGCGGCGATCGACGCGTTGCTTGCGGGCGACTGCGGAAATGCGGCTCAGTCGCCGACGCCCAGATCGACGTCCAGCGCCTCGACGATCAGGTCGCTCTCGTGGCGCTCGTGCGCGCCAAACCGCTCAGAGAATAGGCAAAAGGCTTCGGCCAGCGCCGCCAATTCGGTCTCGCCCGTCTCGTGATAGAGGACCTGCTCAGCCCGATCGGCCAGCCGGCAGAGCTGCGAGTACAAATCGTAGTGCTCGGAGCGCAGTTGTTCCGCGCGGCGACTCAACCGCGGAGCGACGTCGACTGCGTCGTCGAGATAGCCGTACGCCTCCTCGAGCGAAAAGTGCATCGCGACCTGATCGCGGAGCTTGCTGAGCAATTCGACCAGTCGGGACAGATCAGCCGGCATCCACCGCGGACGATTGAGCATGATGCCCGTGTGGTGCAACAACTGCCGCAGCTCGTGGTGATCGTCCTTGATCTCCTGGAGGAACGCCGCATTGATCGAAACCGTTCGCGCTACGATGGCCATGGCACGCTCCTTCGAGCGACCGGAAAAGACCATCCCGCTCGCTCGCAATCCGACTCGAGTACCCGGACCGCATCCCCCGAAGCATTACCCAACGGCTGGCTCCGGAGTTTCGGTGCCGCCTTGTGGACAATCCCTTGTTAGTCCGGAAATACTCTGACGAAGATTTTGTCGGGCAACGGTTGCCCGGCGAAACTCGGCGATTGAAGGCCGTCGGACGAAAGGATAATGCTAATGACCGCCGACGTGACGTGAACGAAGTTGAATCTAATCGGTAGTGCGAAATAATGTCAACCAAGCCGCCGGGTTGCGGCCCGGTAGCACCCGAGAGGCACGCCCGTCACATCGGCTTTTGTACAAGTATACTGCGCGAAGCGGTATGATGGTTTTGGCCCCCGGGCCGCTTCGGCCCGTTCAGGCCGGGTGCGTGCGTGTGCGGGCCCGATTTCTCAGGCAATTGTGGCATCGCCGCGATCGATCCATCGCGATGCATGCGAGTCAGATACGCCCTGATCGGCGTTCGACCAGACCAGCAATCCGAATTGTCGCAGAAGGAGCCACCCGGATGAGTACCCAAACCAAGTACCTTCGCCGTGATCCGGCCGACGTCGAGCCCTGGCCCGAGACGTGTGGCGAAATACGCTGTCTGGTGGAGGAGAAGGACGGGGCCGCGGCCGAGGTTCACCACGTCAAGATCGATAACGCAAAGCTGCACTATCACCAGCGCACCGACGAGTTCTACTACATTATCGACGGCACGGGCACCATGGTGCTCGACGACGAGCAGATCGAGTTGCACGCCGGCGTGGTCGTTTATGTGCCACGCGGAGTGAAGCACAAGGCGATCGGTGAGCTGACCGTGCTGACCGTCTGCATCCCACGGGGCGTGTTGGACGACGTCCACGAGCTGGAATGACGGCGCGGCGTGGCGTGGGCCCTACGCGTCGCGACCGAAGCAAACAACGCAGATGTCGTCGCTGGGCAGTCGGCCGCGGACGAAACGGCGAACGTCGTCCAATAGCGTTTGGCCGACGCGCTCCACGCCCAATGGCGAGCGGATGATGGCCTCGCGAATTCGCTTGCTGCCAAAGACATCGCCCTTGGCGTTCATCGCTTCGCTGATCCCGTCGGTATACATCACGATCGCGTCGCCAGGCTCTAGCTCCATCTCGATCTGCTGGTACGAATGATTCGCATCGCATCCCAGCGGAAATCCGCCTTCGGCCCCGCCCAACTCCTCGATCACCGACCCACGCCGCCGCACCGGCGGCAGATGGCCGGCGTTGACGATCGTCAGCCGATGCTCGGCCGGATCGAGCACGCACAGCGCGAAGGTGACGAAGTGGTAGTTGAGCATCTCGGCCGAAAGGTCCTGGTTCAACTGGTTGACCGCCTCGGCGGGAGTTTCCGAAACGGTCAGACAATAGCGCACCTCGGCGCAAAAATGGGCCATCAACAGCGCGGCCGAAACACCCTTGCCCGCCACGTCGCCGATGGTCAGCGCCAGCCGCCCGTCGGGCAGCAGGATGTATCCGTAATAGTCGCCGCCCACTTCGTCGGCCGGCTGGTAGTAGTCGTAGAAGCAATAGCCTTCGACCTGGGGCCGGTTCTGCGGGAGGAATTGCATCTGCACCTGTTTGGCAGTGCCCAACTTGCGCTGATGCGAGCCCGCCTCGGCCGAAGATTCGGCTCCGCTGACCGACTCAAGGTGCTCGCCGGCGATCGTGGCCACGGTGACCAGCACGTCCAGGTCCTCTTGGCGAAATCGCTGCTTGGCATCCGTCGTGTCGAGATACAGAATCCCCAACGGGCTGCGCGACGGCCCCATCAGCGGCGCGCAGATCATCGACAAGCTGCGGGCTTCGAAGATCGACGCGCCGTCGTCTGATTCTTCCGCCTGACCTTCGTCCATGAGGATGGCTTCGGCGGTGGACATGACGTGCAGCGCCGTTTTGCGGCTAATCGGGCCGAACGTGACGCTGTGACCAGACTCGCTCTGGCGATGTTTGATCGCCCGGGGCACGAGATGCCCGTCGGCTCCTTCGGCCAACAGCGTGTAGCCGCGGACCGCCTGGGGAAACATCTCGAAGAGGCTGTCGAGGATCTTCGGCAAGATTTCGTCGATCTCCTGTCCGCCCTCCAGGTCGACCGAGATCTTCAGTGCCGCGCGGAAGCGTGCCTGGGAACCGGGGTCGGGCGCGGCTTCATTCGACTTTGGTTCGACCAACATGGTTCGCGCGGACGATTGCGCTTGATCGGCGGGCTCTTCGGGCAGGGGCTCTTCTTCCAGCTTGCGCGGCTCGCCGTCGGTACTTTCCTCGAGCGCCGCGCGGACCTCGTCCGGCGCGCCCTCGTGAAAGACCGTAACCACTTCGTAGACGTGAATCCGATCCTGGTCCTTGATCAGCGTGCGCCCTTCCAGTCGACGACCGTTGAGGTAGGTGCCGTTGAGGCTGGAAAGATCTTCGATGTAGTAGCCGTCTTCGCCGCGCACGATCCGGGCGTGCTGCCGCGACACGGTGTGCCGGCGCAGGACGATGTCGCAAAACTGGTCGCGGCCGACAATCATGTCGTCGGCCGAGAGCTCATAGAATTGCTTTTCGCCGGACTCCGTGTTGACCTCGAGCGTCGGCATGACGAATGACCCTGGACGCTGGGAGACGTGCGGCCGCAATCCATGATGGTGGGCTGCCAGCTCCTTCTGGGCCAACCTCGCTGGACGGCCGCCAAGCTTCAGTTTCCCATTCGCCGGTAGGTGCGTCAATCGACCGATCCTCCGCGCTTTCGCGCCGTGGTGCCAAACGCCGCACGAAACTGTGCGGGATATTCCGGTGGGATGTGCGTCGTGATCGCGTGCCGCGGGGCCGGCTCGGTTCGTTCGCAACCGCGCGCGACGACGCCAGGTGTGTCATCGGTCCCGCATACGACTGTTCGTACGTAACGATCCGATATTGGTTAGCCCAATCGGTCGCACGGAGCCGGGAACGACGAAACTTCGTTCGCCGAAAAGAGTTTGCGGAACCGGAAAGCTGTCGGTCGCAAAAATGCCGCTCACCGGAAGAATTCCCGGCCACCTAGCCCAAACCCGCAATCGGCTGGCCGGTTGATAGCTTTCGCCGCATTTGCTGAAACTCGTCCCAGTATTGCTGGGTAGAATCAACTCCTAGCTGGTCGAGAATCGTGGAGCTCAAATCGGCCGGCGATACAGGCCGATCTTTCACGAACGCGCCGATCCGGTTGGTCGCGCCATACGCCTGTCCACCGCGCACGCCGCCGCCCGCCAGCAACACCGTGAATGCATGGGGCCAGTGGTCGCGGCCGCTCTTTTCGGTCATGGCGTTCTGGGTGAACTGTCCGATCTTCGGCGTGCGGCCAAACTCGCCGGTCGCGACGACCAGCGTGGTTTCCAACAAGCCGCGCTCCGCAAGATCTTCCAGCAGGGCCGAAAAGGACAGATCGAAATGTGGCGCCAGCCGCTTCTTCAGCGACGCAAAGTTGTGGTTGTGCGTATCCCAAAACGGCGAGACTTTTTCGGCGCGCGATTCGTCGTCGTAGTTGACCGTCACCATCGAGACGCCCGCTTCGACCAATCGTCGTGCCAGCAGCAGGCTCTGGCCGAATTTCGTGTCTCCATAGCGCTGCCGGACGGTGCCCGGCTCGCGATCGATCCGAAACGCCTCGTTGGCCCGCAAGTCGCCCAACATCGAGAAGGCCAACTCAGCATGGTGCGCGAACAGATCGACGGTCGGTGCACCGTGCAGCGTGTTGGGCAACGATGCCTCGAGCTCGCGCAGTAGCGCGCGCCGCCTCCGCACGCGCTCGGCCGGCACGTCGTCGGAAAGTTGAATGCCCTCGACCTGAAACCCATCGGCGCTGGGATCGCCCTGTACCAGGAACGGATCTTTCGTTTCGCCCATCCGCCCACCGGTTTGACCGGCGATCCGCTTGTCCTGACCGGTAAACTGCGTGTACCACGGCAACACCACCGCCGGAGGCAGCGCACCGCGGCGCGGCGCGAACTCCATGGCCAGCGACGCCAACGAGGGCCAGTCCTCCGGGCGGGCCTGATCGGTGACCGGCGGACCGAAATAAGGCCGGCCGCTGTACATTTCGCTGCACGCCGGACCGTGAACCGGCATGCGATGCTCCATGGACCGCAGCAGGCAAAACTTGTCCATTTGCTGGGCCAGGCGGGGCAGATGCTCGCAAAGCTGAATGCCAGGGACCGAGGTCGGCCGCGGCTGGAACTCGCCGCGCACCTCGACCGGGGCGTCGGGCTTCATGTCCCAAAGATCTATCTGGCTCGGTCCACCAAACAGAAAGACGAAGATGCAAGCGTTGACCGGCGGTGCCGCCGGGTCGGTGGTGGCCGGCTGCTCGGCCCGCAACCGCGCCAGGTCGAGGCTCGACAGCCCCAACAGGCTCAACCCGCCTACGCGCAGTAGCTCGCGTCGCGAGACCTGGGGTCGGCTCCCGGCGGTCTGTGCATCGAAGACTGAGAACATCGGCGTGCTCCGGGGGCATCGCCCGAATGGGTCGTCCTTGCGGCGAGCCTGCCACCAGCCTACCGCGACGGCTAAGTCGTTTGCAAGCAATCTGTTGACATCACCCCGCCGGCCACGGCAGGTGGCGGGTGTGACCGGTCGGCCCTCGGGCGGCAACTAATCTTGCGGCAACCCGGCGTTTCGCTATCCTTTACCGGCTCGCAAGAAAAACCCAAACAGATTGCCCAAATCCGTCCGATGAATACTCTGCTCATTATTGCCGGGCTGGCCGCGGTGTTGCTGGTCGTCGACCTGGCGACCGCACCCAAGCCCGACAGGGCCACAGCCAGGCAAAAGCTCAAGGAAAGCCGCCGCGCGGCGTAACGCGCCGGCGCGCTCGTCGCGCCGCGTTTGTTCGCCCGGCTTTCCGTCAGGTCTAGAGTCTGACGACTCGCGAGACACTGCTAATGCAGTGTCTTTTTCTTTGCGCTCGACGACCTGGTGCTCCCAAGCGGCCACGGCGATGGCGCCGGATGCGATGGACTGCATAACGGCCTCCGGCGACTACGCCCCTGGGCTATGTCAGCGCGCGATTCCCCCACGCGCAAGGCGGCTACTAGACGGGCATTGTTTCCCGTGTCGGCCGCAACGTCGAGCGCGTGCTGACCGACGCGATACGGTCGCCGATAAAGTAACGCGGGCTTCGGCGAGCGGCGTGGTTTTCTTTTGGCAATCCTGTTCGGCGACGATTACAATCGAGCCGGTCGCCGCCGGTTGGCCGCTGCTTGCCGACCACGGAGTCGTGCACCGTGGCAATCCTTGTTGTCCTGCCTTGCAGGAACATTTCGTCCTGCGTTGAAGGGAACCGTATCATGACGTGCCAATGTAAATTCACAAAATGGCTGGCGGCCTGCGCCGTGATGGTGGCAGTAGCACTCGGCGCGGCCAGCGCGCAAGCCGACGAACAAATCACGATCTATCGCGACGACTTCGGCACACCGCACATCTATGCCGAAACGGCAGAAGGCGCTTGCTATGGGCACGGCTATGCTCAAGCCGCCGACCGGCTGGAAGAACTGCTCAAGCAATACCGCCGCGCCGCCGGCACAATGAGCGAAGCGTTCGGGCCCGACTTCTACCGCGACGACTACCGCCAGCGGCTCTACCAGCACGCCGCGATCAGCAAGGAAAAGTACAACGAGCAAAGCGCGAAGACACGGGCGTTGATCGAAGCCTATCAGGCCGGCGTGCGGCGCTACATGAAAGAGCATCCGTCGGAAGTTCCCGAGTGGGCCGGCGAGATCGAACCGTGGATGTGCGTGGCGCTGGGGCGCTACATCATTTGGGGTTGGCCCGAGGGCGAGGCGGGCGGCGATCTGCGTCGGATCGGGATCAAGCCGGACCCGGTCGACTATCACGGTTCGAACCAGTGGTTGGTCGCGGCCGATCGTACAGCGTACGACGCGCCGATCGCGTTGATCGATCCGCACTTGAGCTGGTACGGCGCGTTTCGCTTTTACGAAGCGCGGCTCTATGGCGGCGAGATCGAATTCTCCGGCGCCGCGATCCTCGGCAATCCCCTGCCCGCCTTGGGCCACAGCCGTTATTGCTCGGTCGCGATGACCACCGGCGGGCCCGATACGTCGGACGTCTACGAAGAAGAGATCAATCCGGACAACCCGCGCCAGTATCGCTACGACGACAAATGGGTCGACATGACCGTCCGCGAGGAAGTCATCCGGGTGAAGGACGGCGACGGCATGCAGGAGAAGAAGGTCGAACTGGAGTACACACGGCACGGACCCGTCGTGGCGCGGAAAGACGGTAAGGCCTACGTCTTCGCCATTCCGTACTTCGACGAAGTGAAGCTGGCCGACCAGACCTATCGCATGGCCACGGCCCGCAATCTGAACGAGATGAAGCAGGCCCTCGGCATGCTGCAACTGATGATGCAGAACATCATGGTCGGCACGGTCGACGGAGACATTTTCTACGTCCGCAACGGGCGGGTGCCCATCCGCCCGGAGGGACAAGACTACAAACGGGCCATGGCCGGCAACACCTCCCAAGGCGAGTGGCAAGGGATCCATCCCTTCGAGGATCTCGTACAAATCACGAATCCGCCGCAGGGCTACATGCAAAACTGCAATGTCAGCCCGCAGTTCTTGATGAAGGATTGCCCGCTGCGTCCCGACCCCGAGCGGCCGTACCTGTTCAACGGCTTCAAGGGATTCGACGATCTGGAACATGCCTACGACAACCCGTTGCACCAGCGGGCCGCGATGTGCGTCGAGCTGCTGCACGACGAAGACGACATGACGGTGGAAGAGGCGATCGAGATCGCAATGAGCCCGGCCGTGTTTGGCGCGGACTTGTGGCAGGCCCGGCTGAAAAAGGCCTGGTCGAACGCCAGTGGCGAGGTGCGCACCGACAAGGAGCTGACCAAGCTTTACGAGTTGATCATCAATTGGAATCGTCGCTGCGAGGCCGACGCCACCGGCGCGATTGCGTACCAATATTGGAAGCAGGCCTTCGGCGACGAGATCCGGCAGGCCGATCGTGCGGGCCTGCCGCCGCCGGCTGAGCTGACCGACGATGTCATTCTGGCCAAGCTCACCGAAGCACAGCAGAAACTGCAAGCCGATTTCGGCCGCATCGACGTGCCATACGGCGAGGTTTATCGCGTCGGCCGCCGCGGCGCGGAAAAGAACTGGCCCGCTTCGGGCGGATCGGTCGCGCATCTGGCCACGCCGCGGGCGATTAGCTTCGACGCCATCGACGGTACCAAGCAGTTTCTGGGGCGCGGCGGTCAGACGTCGACCCAGATCGTGCTGTTGACCAGTCCGCCCAAGTCGTGGACCGTCCTGCCCTTGGGTGAAAGCGACGATCCCGAAAGCCCGCACTTCGACGACTCCGCCCGGCGGCTGTTCAGCAAGAGCACGATGAAGCCGACCTACTTCCTCAACAAGAACGAGTTGCTCAAACACTTGGAATCGAAAACGGTGCTGAACTGGAACGGACAGTGATCCGGTCCGCCGCATCGCCGAAGATCAATCGACCGCATATTTCGAACCCGAGGAGCCCAACGACCATGACGCGACGTATCCGAACCACGCTGGCTGCTTTGACATGGCTGGTTTGCACAGTGCCTGCGCTGTCGGCCGACAAGCCGTACGAACAGCATCAGAACATCGTGTACGCCGAAGTGCACGGCGTCGGGCTGGTGCTCGACGTCTTCACGCCGACCGGCAAACCGAACGGACTGGGACTGGTCGACGTGGCCAGCGGCGGCTTCTCATCCGACCGGGGCAAGATCGAAGACCATCGCCGCGCGCAGGTGTACGACATTTTCTGCAAGAAGGGTTATTGCGTCTTCGCCGTGCGGCCCGGCTCGCTTTCAAAGTTCAGTTTGGCTGACATGGCCAAGCACATGAAGCAGGGCGTGGCCTGGGTCAAGGAGCATGCCGACCAATACAAGGTGGACCCGGACCGGTTGGGAATCATGGGCGCATCGGCCGGCGGGCACCTGGCGTCGCTGCACGCGGTGACCGCCGATGAAAACACGGCCGTTAAAGCCGCGGGTGTGTTTTTCCCGCCGACCGACTTTCTGACGTTTCGCGGCGAGAAAATCGACGCGGACACCGATCTGAAGAACGTCAACGAGGCGGTCATCAAGTTCGTGTATCCCAACGGCGGCGGGCCGGCCAGCGCGTCGGAACTGGTCGATAAGTTGACCGAGATCAGCCCTGCGCTGCTGGTCAGCGACAAGGCTCCGCCGTTTTTGATCATTCACGGCGACGCGGACCCCGTCGTGCCGCTGGAACAGTCCGAAAAGCTGCTGGCCGCGCTGCAGGCGGCGGGCGTGCCGGCCGAACTGATCGTCAAGAAGGGGGGCGGCCATCCCTGGCTGACCATCCCCGAGGAAGTCCAGATAATGGCCGACTGGTTCGACAAGCAGTTGGTTGAAAAGTAAACCACCATCGCGTGCGCGCGATCGCTTCGAGTTGCGCGAGCCGACGCGCACATCGATTCGCGCGGCCTCCGCGCGGTGCCACGTTGAATCGCGCCTTTGCCCGTTTCTCGCCCCCAGCCTTCCATGTCGACCGACCGCCCAGCCTCGAAACGCATCACGTCGCTCGATCAGTTTCGCGGTTATACCGTGGCGGGCATGTTCCTGGTGAACTTTCTAGGCGCGTTCGCGGCCACGCCCCTGCTGCTGAAACACCACAATACGTTTTGCAGCTATGCCGACACGATCATGCCGCAGTTCTTCTTTGCGGTGGGATTCGCGTTTCGGCTGACGTTCGGGCGGCGCGCGCAGCAGCAGGGTCTGGGCGCGGCCTACATGCACGTCGTGCGCCGGCTGCTCGGGCTGGTGCTGATCTCGATGGTCGTTTACCAGGCGCCCAACGTCACGCGCTCGTGGAGCGACTTCGTCGAGCACGGTGCGTGGGATGCGTTTCGCACGGCACTAGGCGGATCGATCCGGACCTGGTTCCAGACGTTGATGCACATCGCCGTGACGTCGCTTTGGATCCTGCCGGTGATTCGCGCTTCGGCCCTGGTGCGGATCGTCTTCATGGTGGCTTCGGCGGCCGCACACATTGCTCTGTCGCACTGGTTCTATTACGACTGGGTGCAAACCGGCGGTATCGACGGCGGCGTGCTCGGCTTTCTGACGTGGACCATTCCCACGATCGTCGGCACGCTGGCCTGCGACGCAGTCGTTGCTCCGGACGGTCGGCCGCGGATCGGGAAGATCGTTGTTTGGGGCGTGCTGCTGATGGCCGGCGGGTGGTTAATGTCTTGCGCCACGACGTTGTACGACGTCGACCCGGCCGCCGGCGCCGAGAACCTGGCCGCCAGCAAGTCCGACCCCGACCAGCGCTGGGCCGACGATCCGGTCATTCCGACGCAAACCCGGCTCGAGACCCACTCGATTTCGCTGGCCGAACCGCCGTTCGTGCCGCCACCGCCGCCCACCGAGCGCGAAGAGAACTACTGGATGATGAGCCAACGGGGCGGCACGGTCAGCTACCACACGTTTGCCGCCGGGCTGTCGCTGGCGCTATACGCCGTGTTCTTTGTCGCCTGCGACGTCTGGTCGTGGCAACTCGGGCTGTTCCGCACGCTGGGCACCAATGCCCTGGTCGCCTACGTATTGCACATGCTGGTCGACGGCGCGGTCAGCCCGTTCATACCGCGCGACGCGCCGGGTTGGTACGTCACGGCGGGCTTCGTCGTCTTTTTCGGCATCACATACCTGTTCGTCCGCAAGCTCGAACAGGACGGGATCTACTTGAAGCTGTAGGGGAATCCGACAGGATCACCCACCCAGTTTCGAGTAGGCACGATCGATCAGGGGCTTCGCCGCTTCGAACTCCTGGAGACGGCTTAGCTAAACTTCGAGGTTTCCCGTACCGTAGTGGCCGATATTTGAAACATCGCGAACAATCTCGCAGCGGCCGTCGTGGTCCTTGGGATCGAGTTTAAGGTAGAGCAAGACTTTCTTCTGTCGCAGTTCCATGCACACGATGTTTTGTGTTGTACGGTAGGCGATGTACAGCTTCTTCGGCGAGAGATTCGTCACTCGCCACGTGCTACAATGTCTAGAATGAGCGATGGCAACGGCAAGTTACTCAGGTTCCAGTTCTCGTTGCGGACATTGTTCATTGCAGCGGCGATGTTCGGCGTCGTTTTGTTCTTTTATTTATGGAATGTTCGACAGGTGGCGCAGAGGAGGGAATTGCTTCTATATATCGAACAGCAGCAGGGGTACACGATGAACGCAACTCCTAAGCCATGGAAGCGACTGCCCATCGTATGGCACTGGCTTGGGGCCGAACCCATAGGGGAAATCTACCTACAATCTTCCAAGTTTTCGTTCAATGACCGTGAGCATGTTGCGCGCATGTTTCCTGAGGCATCGGTCTTCTATATCGACCATCCCAGCACGCGGTGAACGAGTTGCGATTTTTGGGTGACGCGCGAGCAACGTGATCTGCGTCAGCGCCAGTCCGGCCCTACGGAAATAGTCCGGCGAGAGCTACGGCTCGTTGGGGAACAGCATGGCCACGCGGGTGCGGCGTTTACTTGCTTCGTAGAGTGGTTCTAGCGGATTAATGGTGCGCAGACGCCCGCGATTCTCGCCGGGCAAGGCGAACACGGTCAGGCGATGGTACACGTTGGCTCGACGGCCGTACGCGCCAAGCGCTGCCGGCTCATTTGGCCGCGGCGACCTTCTTGTCGTGCATCGCGCGGATCTGCTTCCAGTCGATGATCTCGACGCCCGACGCCGTGACCTTTTCGATCATGTCGGGGTCCATGAACACGCGCCGGTCCGTATCGCGCAGTTCCGAGCTCGACGTGATGCCCTGCAGCTCTTCGTTGTTGTAGCCGCAGTGGATGATGAGGTAGCGCACGCCGGGCCGGGTGCGCTCGATCGCCTTCAGGTACATGTCGCGCTTCTTCTCGAAGCTGTCCTTGGTGTAGTACTGCGTCATCGTGTCGAGAATCGGCAGGTTCGCCTCGTCGAGCATCTTGATCAACTGCGTGCCGCGGGTGCGAAGGTCTTTGTTGAGCACGGCCGATGGCGGCAGCACGCGGAGGAAGAACACCGGGATGTCAAACTCGATGCCGAGCTTGACGTAGACTTCGGCCAGGTCGGGCCGACTGACGACTGCGCCCATGTGCGTATCGAGATGGCTGACCGGCACGCCGAAGTCCAGGGCCCGTTGCACCTGGGCCCGCAGTTCGGTGGCGACCTCGTCCGCTTTGGCGTTGGCCACGATGTCGCCGACGCCGCCCCACATGTAACCTTCCTCGTCGATGAGGCTGGGCACTTTCTCACGCGGGGCCACCGGCGGCCAGCGGTATTTGTCCCACTCGCTATTGAGCGTCAGGTGAATGCCGAAATCCTTCTCCGGGTGGGTCTTCGCGTACTCGGCAATCTCTTTGAACCAGGCGCACGGCACCATGATGCTGGCCGACGAGACGATGCCCTTCTCCATGCCGTCGATCGTGGCCATGTTGACCGAGTGGGACATGCCGGCATCGTCGGCGTGGATGACCACATAGCGCTTGCCCTCGGCGTCCTCGCCGGATGCGCGTCCCAGCGCCCCAACGACCGCCACCCAACAAATTGCCACTGCGATTGCCCGTCGACGCACTCGGTTCATGATCGTTCGCCTCACGTAGTTCAAAGAATGCCCAACAAGGTGATTGGTTGATTCGCGGTCCGGAGTCGCACGATCCGCCACGGCGTGGCAAGGCGATCGCACTACAACTCGACGTCCGCGGCGGCCCAGAGGCAGCGAGACTAATTGGCTGCCGTTTGTTCCTGGTTCTTGTAGTGGCCGATCCACTTGAACTCGTGAAACGGCTTGCCGTCGACTTCGACGACCGGAGCGTGGAACATGTTCTCGGGCTCGCCCTGCTGGGGCGGCTCGAGCACGACGTCTCGCCCGTGCGAAAGGGTGACCCAAGTGGTGCCCAACGTGCCGAAGTAGTATTCGCGATCCTCCGGGTACTTGTCGGCTCGCGAAGCGTCGATCGGGATCCAGCCGATGCCGTCGACCCAGAAGCGGGCCCAGCAGTGCGCGTAGCGGATCTCGCCCTCAGAATTCTCCGGCGGAATCGGCAGCCCGAAGACATGGTCGGCCGGAATGCCCCGCCAACGGCAAACGCCGATAAACACGGAGTGATAGTCGGTGCAGTCGCCCGTCTTGCTGTCGCAGGCCAGCACGGCATCGCCGACGCCTGCGCCCGGCGCTTTGTAGTTGTAGACCATCGTGTCGATCAGGTAGTCGTAGATCGCGCGGCCGGTTCGCAGCGGTTCGCCCTCGGGCATTTCGATGCCGCGGGCAAGCTGGCTGCTCCGCCCTTCGATCGGAATCATGGCCAGATCGCCCATGTAGGGCGCCAACTCCTGACCCGGCCGGACTTGCTTGGTCGAGACGAGTTTCTTGGCCGCGTCGACGGTTGCCTCGCGTACTTCCACGTCGTAGAGCAATTCGATCTGGATCGGCGGGACGTCCTTGTCGGTGTCGCCGGCCACGTCGGCGAACGGCGCATTGAAGCGGCGATAATACATCCGGTTGCCATACTTCTTGTCGGTCGTGATGCGCCCGCCGGTTAGCGCGCTTTCGTTGAGCAGCTTGACCGTCTGGCGTTCGTTAGTCGACGGCATCGGGATCCAAACATCGACCGTCTTAGCACCAACGGGCACTTCTGGCAGAGCCAGCTTGTAGCTGATGGACACGTTGCGCACCAGCGGCGTGTTTTGGGCCCGGGCCGCGGTCGACAGCATAAGCGCCGCGATGGCAACTGACGACAAACCGAATAATGTTCGCAACATGGTCGTTTTTCCTTTCGCACAAAATGCAAACGGGTGGCGGCCCCGGACAGCGCCGACGTTCGACGGTCCGGCAGCGCCCGGCAACCTACCGCGGATCGCCCTGGCGGATCCATTCCTCGTTAAACGCCGCGTGCTTCATGCTCTTGCCGCCTTCGACAAAGTAGCTGTACACGGCGTGGATGGTTCCGTCGGCGCCCTGGATGATGGCCGGATAGTGGTAGCCGCCCTTGTCATGTTTTTCCAAATGTCGCGTGATGGGCCACGTGCGCCCTTCATCTTCGGAGATCGAAACGGCCAGGCTGCTGCGGCCGCGCGTCGTGTCGTTGTAGATCAGCACCCAATGGCCGTTGTCCAATCGCACAGCGTCGAGCCCCGAGCCCGGATTAGGCAGATCGATCGTACCGACCTCGCCCCAGGTGAGCCCGCCGTCGGTCGACTCGCAGGCACGGATCTTATTCAGCGGTCCGTTCTCGCGCATGTACGCCACCAGTGAGCCGTCCTTGCGCTCAAGCACGGCCGGCTGGATGTTGCCGAAGCCAATCAACACGTCGCTGGCGTACCAGTGTTTTCCGCCGTCGTCGCTAACGGCCATGATCGAAAAGGAGAACGTATCGCTGTACAGCGGCAACAGGATCCGCCCGGTGGAAAGGACCGTCGGCTTGCAGCGCGGCTGCCAGCCCAATCGTTGCGAGAGCTTCGAGCCGAGCGTCTTTTCCAAGTGTTCGGCATAGCCTTTGACGCGGGCGGCGTCTTCCGGCGGCACGCCGGCCAATCGTTCGCGGAATCGTTTGAGCGCCTTGTCCTTGAAGTCGGCCGGTTTCAGGAAGATCACGCCCTGCCAATCCCACTTCGGCGGACCGTCCGATTCATAGTCGCTCGAAACGAGGTAGTTTGTCAGCGCGCTGTCCCATTGATTGTCCAGGATGATCGGCCAAAAGACCCAGAGCTTGCCTTGCACGTCGACCATCATGCAGGTGTTGCAATCGGGGAACTCGGGATTGTCGGCCAGCACGAACGGCTCGCTCCAGGTCGACTCGCCCTTTTTCAGCCGAGCGCCGAAGACGGCCACGTCGTCGCTGCGCCGCTCGCCCGATCCGCGATACCAGGAAGCCAACAAGTCGCCGTTCGGACATTCGACGATGCCGGGCGCGTGGTTGTGCTGCGGGTGCAGCGGAAAGATCAACTCCTCGCGATACTCCGGCGCCGCGTGTGCCGCCGAACCAAGAATCAACAGCAGTACGGCGGCGCAACCGACCGCGCGAAAAACCAAGCGAAGCATCGCGGCAAAGACCCTCGTGGACACGGACGAAAGTGCGGACAGTGGTTCCCGTTAGCGCTCAATGGTATCATTCACCGCAGGCCAAGTACACCATTGGCAAGGCCCCACCGCGTGGCGGCACGCGAACCGCGTCGGAACGGGAACCTGGTATTTCATGCACCTGGTCGACATTCACAACGTCAGCCGCAGCTTCGGCCAGGTCCAAGCCCTGCGCGACGTCAACCTGACGCTCTCGACCGGCACCATCGGTCTGGTGGGTAACAACGGCGCCGGGAAGTCCACGCTGATCAAGGTGCTGCTGGGACTGCTGGCACCGGATGCCGGCGGCGGCACAATCCTCGGCTGCGACATTCGGCGTGGCTCGTCCGAACTGCGCGGGCGGGTCGGCTACATGCCCGAAAGCGCGGCCCGCGTGCCGATGCTCAAGGGCGTCGAATTTGTCGCCTTTGCCGGCGATCTGTACGGCATGCCGCACCGTGACGCGCGACGCCGCGCCCACGAAGTGCTCAACTATGTCGGGCTCGGCGAGCTGCGCTATCGGCGATTGGAAGAATACTCGGCCGGCAACCTGCAACGGCTGAACCTGGCAGCCGCGCTGGTCCACGATCCGCAACTGCTGTTGCTGGACGAACCGACCAACGGGCTCGATCCGGCCGGACGGCTCGCGATGCTGCAACTGCTCGAGGACCTGATCGCCGAGACGGGCAAGAGCGTGATCCTGTGTACCCACCTGCTGGGCGACGTCGAGCGGATCTGCCAACAGATCGTGGTGCTGCACCGCGGAACGGTGGTGCGCGCCGGCACGATGAACGAGATGCGGGCCGAGGTGAACAATCGTTTCGAACTTTCGTGGACCGGTCCGGCCGAAGCGTTTCGCGGAGCACTGGCCGCCGAGGGCGTGACGTTTGCCGATCCACGGGACGAAGGCACCTCGAAGATCATGGTCAGCGTGCCGGAAGGGTTCACGACGAGCCGCTTCTTCGAGCTGGCGGCCTCGTCCGGCGCGGTGATCACGGAACTTAAGCCCGACGAAGAGAACTTGGAAGGCATGTTCTTTCGCGTCACCGAAGAAGCGGCCGCGGCCGCGCCCTAAACGCGCAAGCGCATCATGGAAATCGATCAGGCCCACTATCACGGCTGGCAAGGCCAACTGCGAACGCCTTGGTCGGCGTGCGCGGCGATCGTGCGCGTGGCGGTGATCCAAGTCATTCGCAACAAGGCGTATTGGCTGCTGTTGGCCTTGGGGCTGCTGCGGTTTCTGGCTTTTTGGAGCATCATCTACGCCGTCACGCAGTTGGCGCTGCCCGAGGACGTCAGCGAGGGGCTGTTGCGGCGGTTCGGCTTTAGCGCCAACAGCGACGCCGCGCAGGACAACGGCTACATTCGCTTCATCGAAGGGCAGAACGTGATCGTGATGATCCTGTTGGCGTTTTGCGGCAGTCTGCTGGTGGGTTCCGACTTCCGCGCCAAGACGCTGCCGTTCTACCTCTCGCGGCGGATCGATAAGCGGCACTACATCATCGGCAAGCTGCTGGCCGTCAGCGCGGTGATCTGCTTGCTCACGATCGCGCCGGCGCTGTTGTTGTTTTTCGAATATGGAATGTTTGCCTCCTCGACGGCGTACTGGATCGACAACTGGCGGATTCCGGTTTCGGTGCTGGCGTTCGGGGCGGTCATTTGCATCGTCAACAGCATCTTGCTGGTCACTATCTCGGCCTACTTGCAGCGGATCGTGCCGATCACGATCACCTGGGCCACGCTGTTTTTGCTCGTGGGCAGGCTGGGCGACCACATGTATCGCAGAACGGACGAGGCCATGTGGCGGCTGCTCGATCCATGGCGCGACATGCGATTGGTCGGCCGGCTCTGTTTCGGCACGTTTCGCGACGAGGCCGAATCGCAACTGGCCATGCAGGCGCTGGTGATCCTGGTGACGCTGTGCACCGTG
This sequence comes from uncultured Planctomycetaceae bacterium, assembly GCA_937952415.1. GTDB lineage: Bacteria > Planctomycetota > Planctomycetia > Pirellulales > PALSA-1355 > CALFYT01. Next base: position 35,669 of record CALFYT010000037.1, read on the forward strand.
GCCCTGGCGGCGTTGGTCTATCGTGTGCGGGCCGTCGACGTCGTGGAATAGGTGCACGCCGAACGATCGCACCTTCACTCTGGCGGCGGCCTCACGTGAGATCGCGATACTCGCGGCGCGAAAAAACCAGAATCGCCAGCACCAGGCTGCCGATGGCGATTCCGATCAGGGCCCAGGTGGCGGTGTCGACGGGCAGCGGCTCGAAGAGCCGTGGGTCGGGCGGCTCCAACCCTGCGGGCTCGCCGGCGGCGTACATGATCGAGCGCCCGTAGTAGTTCACGGCGGCCCGCTTCACAATGCCCGGCACGGCCCCGATCAGCACCTCGATGAACAGCGCGTAAACCAACGCTAACACGGTCGAATGCCGAAACGTGACCGCGAACAGATGAAACAAGCAGACGTAAGCCAGCGTCATCCATAACAGCGCGGGAAAGTAAAGCGGAAGCGCGATCGCGCCCACCTCGCCGGCCAAACGGCAATAAAGCCAGTAGCTGCCGAGCACCAACCCCATCACCAGCGGCAGCGTCGCGGTGAACTTGGCCAGCAGGATCAAGGCCCGCGGTATGGGCCGCACTAGCAAGAAGACCAGCGTGCGGTCCTCGCGGTCGCCGCCGACGCTGGCCGTGCCGAACGCCAACGCGCAGATCGGCACGACAAACGACGCAAACACCAGAATGATGAACTCGCTGAACTGGCGGAACTCACGCTGGGAATAGTCGTCGCCGTAGTGTCGGCGCAGCACGTACAACAGGCAGCCTGCCAACGGCAGCAATACCATCATCGAGCTGGCCGAGAAAAGCAGCCTCCGCAACGAAAGCACGGTCAGCGTCGACCAGGCGCGCAGCAAACTCATGGGCGCCCCTGTTGCAGGTAGTCGAAGACCGCGTCGGCGCCGGAATCGAGCGTTTGCATCCGTTGCACGTCGATCCCGCGCGAACACACCAATTGGCCGACATATGCAAAGAACTCGGCCGGATTGCGAGTGCGCACGATCAGCGACGACTCGCGCACTTCCACGCCTTGCACGTCCGGATACTCGGCCACCAGCGCGGCCAATTTCCGCACGGGATCGGCCACGATTTCCACGACCAACGGACGATACTTCATCAGCCCGCGCACCTCGGCCAAGGTGCCCGAAGCGATGATCCGCCCGCGGGCGATCATCAGGATCGAGCGCGCGAGTTGCTCGATCTCGACCAGGATGTGGCTCGATACCAGGATTGTCTTGCCTTGATCGGCCAGGCGAAACAACAACTCGTTGATCTCGCGGCGCCCGCCTGGATCGATTCCCGACATCGGCTCATCCAACAGCAGCAGCCAGGGATCATGGACCAGCGCCTGGGCCAATTTGATGCGCTGTCGCATTCCGTGACTGCATCCGGCCAGGCGGCGTCCGCGACGATCGGCCATTCCGACTTCCTCGAGGACATAGTCGGTTCGCTGCCGGGCTTCGGCGCGCGAGAATCCGTTGAGCCGCGCCATGGCATACACGAATTCGTAGCCGGTCATTTCCTCGTAGAAGCTCGACACGTCGGGGCTGTAGCCCAAGTGGCTTTTGGCCGAAGTACTCCATGCATTGCGCCCGCCAATCCGCACTTTGCCCTGCGTTGGTCGCAGTTGTCCGCTGGCCAGTTTGATGATCGTGCTCTTGCCGGCTCCGTTGGCTCCGAGCAGTCCGGTGATGCCCGGCCCGATGCGGCAGCTAATGTTGTTGACGCCGATGACCGGGCCATAGAACTTGGTAACGCCTTCGAAGCTGAGCAACATCCGCTCGCCGACCTGGTGATGGGCCGGCAGTTCCGGGCGTTCGGATGGCGTGCTGGAGCGCTGCATGGTCAGTCGGGTCGGTCGCGATTCGGCTCTCGATCATTCCATCGTATCCGCCCCGGCGCGGCCGGCAACCAGCGCACGTGCAGGCAGAGGGCGTGCGGTGCGATTCGATGAGGCGCTGGCGCACCGGTTCCTGCCGACCGGGGGCGCTTCGGTATAATGCGGACCGATCGAGCGATTCGGCCACGCCAAGATTGTGCCGGTGCGGCCTGAGCCGATTTCTCTGACCACGAGGCCAATACCGGGGTGCAGTGTGTCGCGATATCTTACGATGCTCGCCGTATTGGCAGTGCCGGTGACCCTGGCTTCCTGCGCTGTGCGGGGGACGCGGGCGGAAATCGAACTAACCAGTTCAGCCTTCGACGACCAGGGCCCGATCCCCAAGAAGTACACCGGTGATGGCGAGGACGTTTCGCCGCCGCTGGCCTGGCAGGCGCTGCCACAGGGCACGCGCGAATTGGCGCTAATCTGCGACGATCCGGATGCGCCGGGTGCCGAGCCTTGGGTCCATTGGGTGATCTACAAGATTCCCGCCAGTGCAAGCGGGCTGGCCGAGGGTGTTGCGCCGCAGCCGGACGTCGCGTCGCCGGTCGGCGCGCTGCAAGGAAGCAACTCGTGGACGTCGGGCCAAACGATCGGGTATCGGGGTCCCGCGCCGCCGCCGGGGAAGACCCATCACTACCGGTTTCGAATCTACGCGCTCGACGCACCGCTCGACCTGCCGGCAGAAGTCGACAAGCGTCGACTGCTCGAGGCCATGCAAGATCACGTGCTTGGCGAAGGGCTGTTAACCGGCACGTATCGCCGGTGAGCTTACTGCGGCGCGCTCTGCGGATAAGTGGCCGTGTAGGCCGGCGCCTGCGTCGTGCCCGAGCCGTACGGATTCGCCGCGTACGGACTGGCCGGCGTTTGCGCGCTGGCGGGCGACGTGGCGTAGCGGTTGTTGGGAGCAGCGGCCGGAGCCGGATACGGGTTCGCACCGGCGATGGCGCTGGCGTAGGGATTGGTTGACGACGCGTTCTGGGCGAGCGGATCCGTCGCCGGCATCGATCCGTAGGGAGCCGCGGCGCCGGTGGCCACATACGGCGCCGCGCTGGGCGGGACGCTCGTCGGCGGATACGGAGTTACGGGATACTGGGTCGCGCCGGCATACGGCGATCCCGCCGCGGCGTAACCACCGGGCATGGAGACGGTCGGCGTGGTGCTGGGCGTAGTCGTCGCGAAACTAGGCGCCGCCGGAGCATTGTTCACGGCAACGCTGGACGCGCTGCTGCTGCGCTTCGGAAAGAAGCTGAGCGACTGCCACCAGTGCGACTTGCCGGCATCGCTGCTGGCCGTGGTCGCGCTGCTCGTCGTCGAACAACCGGAGAGGCCAAGCGCGGAAAGAACAAGAACCAGGGCGAAGACAGTACCAAGACGCATGGGTTCGTCCTCGTGAATTGGGTCGGAGCGAAGCGCGGGCGACCGCCGACCATCGTCGGCTGGCTCACACAACTCGCTACGCCGCGGATGTACGGGAATCCGTTAGCCGAAATGAAGGCGGCCCGTCGAAACCTGGGTCATTGAGGAGTGCGGGCCTGCCTGTTTTGAATACTCGGATCGTACGTGGCGCGATCCTGACCCAATCCATAGAAATTGGCCGACTCGTCTAACGCGACGCGTCAAACTTCAGCCATCTTTCCCCAACCGTCGGCAGTGCAAGCCGCGATGCAACGAATTCATGCTAGCAGTTCGTCACGCCGCGCCGAAGCATGCCATGTCACGGGTCAGAGTTGCTGCTGCATGTCGCTTCGCGTGCGGCAACGCAGGCCGGCTACAATTCGACCGGGAGAGGTTCTTGCGCGCTGTCGCCGGCCGCCTCCGCGGCGCACACTTCGGCCAACGCATTGACGGTCTCGCTCGGGCGCACCTGGGCTGGCACCACTGAGGACTTGGAATGTCCCTCCGCACAGGGAACGCCCACGTCCAAGACCGTCCCGCCAGAGATGAACCCGCCGCGCATTGACTCGGTCCACATCACGTCAGTGACGAACGAGATTTGCTGGTGCTCGCCGATCTTGAATGTCAGAACCGCGATGCGGCCGATGAAGGGCTTGGCATGGATGAAGGAAACGCAGCGCAAGGAGATTTCGCGCAACACGCCGTGCACCGGCGTACCCAGTTCGCAGTTTTCGTCGTCCAAGTCGACCACCGGCGTGATGCGTACCGGCAATTCACTCCGGATGCACTCCTTGTCGGCCGGCTGCCGCGAATCGTTCGGGCCGAATCCTGCGGTACCACGTTCGGCGACCTGGTCGTGCAGGCGGCGCAGCGCCACACTGATCGCGCCGCGCGTGGCACCTTCCTCGTTCAGCCGGGCCAGCCCAAAGTCGGCACGAGACTGCAATGCCTTGGCGCGTGCCTGGCTGCGATGAGCAATCCGGGCCCGCTCGATGATCCCCAAGCCGACGGCGGCCGTCAGCCCGAACATGCCGGCGCTGGCCCATATGGATTGCCAGCGCTCGTCTAGAGATCGTCCCCAAGCGGCGGCCAGAATGCACAGGCTCAGCCAGGCGATGAGACTGGGAATCGACACGTTGTTTCGCTGCCCCGGTTCTTCGAACAATTTCATTCTTCCGAACCCTCCACGCCCAACCATAGGTTGGGTACGATCCGTGTCAAATCGGCGCAATGTGCATTGGCCGATTGTGCGGATCCCACGTGCCCCGGATCATCGGTAACGATACGCGGCGCGTCGGGAAATACCGAAGTTGTGGTCGGACCATGGTGCATTTGCACCGCGCGGTGGAGCGTGTAACGAATGCACGCGGAATGCGCAAATTGTCCACCGACCTACTGGCGATTCATTTCGCGGGGCGAGGCGTTGGACTCGGCTTCGATTTCGGCTTCGAAATCGCCGGAAAGTGCCGCGCCGTTTCCCTCCGACGAGCTGATCCGCGGATAGACTTCGCGAAACGTAGTAATCAGCGCGTCGTACGGAACGTCGGCAAACGATCCGTACTCGTGCAGGTACTCCATGTACCGATGCCCGGCCAAATCGAACGGGTGATAGATCGAGTCGTGCACGCCGTCAAAATCGAGCGGCGCAATGCGCGCCTTGTCGCATAACGTGCGATTGAAGGCCGTCGTAGCCTTGACCCATTTGCCGCGAAGGTACAGTTCGTTGTACCCGTGATAGTAGAAAATGTCGGTTCCAAGAAAGTCGAGCAACTTTTGGGTTGCCATGTGGTTTCGGACGTTGGCATAGCCGAGGCGACAGGGAATGCCGGCGGCGCGACAAACGGCTGCCAGCAACACGCTTTTGGAAACGCACCATCCGCCGCCCGTTTCGAGCACGTGGGTCGCTCGCAATGCCTCGGGACGCATGTCGAGGTTGTAGGCGGTATAGCGGACTCCGTCTCGCACGGCGTAGAAAAGACGGCAGGCCTGCTCGACCTCGTCGGTCACGCCTCCGCCGACTTCGCGTGCCAGGGCGACGATCGACGGCGCGTTGGAATCGACGAACCAGGTCGGTTCGAGATACGCGGAAAGCTCATTCATGGTGGATGTCTCTTCCGTGCCGCGTGGTTTGCCCCCATTGTACCGCATCGGCTGCTCGCGTCCCTGTTGGCGCCGAACATTCGGCGAGCACAGTTGGGCTGTCGGGGGCGCCCATCGGATACTTCCCCGGAACCGCACCGGCGTGAATCCGAACGTTTTCGCTCAGCAGGCTTTGGCAATTCAAAAAAAGTTAACCAACAATGGCGCCCTATTCAACATTTTGCGTTATTCTAGTGTCCGTTCGAATCGTGGCACGGTGCAGGGAGCTTGTGGTCCGAAACGCCGTCCGGACGCGCGTGCTACTTCGACAAGCGGTTTTCCACCTGTGGGTGGATGGGTTGAATTCGGCGAACACCGCAAGTACTGAACGAACATGGCAACCGATACTCCAGGGATCGACCGCGCCAAACTTGGCGAAATGGCTCGGACGTGCGCTTGTTTGAACCTCCGCAGAGGATCGCGGAGCGTGACCCAATTCTTCGATCAAACACTGGCCCCGGCTGGATTGCGATCGACTCAGTTGGTCATTCTTATCGCCGCCGAGCTTTTCGGGCCCAGCAGCATTGCGCGGCTCGCGCGAGAACTGGTCATGGACCGCTCCACGCTCACACGAAACTTGAAGCCGCTTCTGACAATGGAGCTGCTCGAGTTGAGCGTCGCCGACAACGGAAAGCACAAGTCGGTCGTGGTCACCGATCAAGGGCGCGACGCGTTGATCCGATCAATGCCCTACTGGGACCAGGCCCAAGGACACGTGGTCGACCGGGTCGGCACGGAGCATTGGGAGCGGATCGTCGCCGACGTGAATACCGTGATCGACGCGACGCGTGGAAATCTCGACTCGTCGAACGGTTAGGCCTTCGCAAGGCGCCATTGCGCTTCGGTTCCATTGGTGTGGCTGCGCTACGAGTTTGCCTCGCCAGGGCCCCGCGGATCGTCTGGCCCCCAACGTCCCCGATAGTCCTCCGCGGGATACTTCTGCGCGTTCTTGACCATCTTGTCGCGCAGCGCGGTCGAAAGATCCAGGCCCAGCTCGTTGGCCATCGCCAGCGCATAGCAAACAACGTCGGCCAGTTCTTCGCCGACGGCCGCGCGCTTTGCCATGTCGTCAGCCACGGCGCGCGATTCGTCCGGCTCGATCCATTGGAAATGCTCCATCAGTTCCGCCGCTTCGATTGCCAGCGCCATCGACAAGTTCTTGGGCGTGTGAAACTGGTGCCAGTCGCGCTGGCTCACGAATTGATCGACGAGCTGGCGCAGTTGGGCGACGGTCGTCCGCTCGTCCGTCATGCCGCTTCAACCTCCGCAGTGGCGTTGGGCCGACTGCGATGAGGAATCCGCCGTCACGTTCAAATCGCGCGGATTGCCGACGCGCTGGCGGTACTGCTCGGCCAGGTGAACCAACAAGTCCACCAACAGCAAGTCGGCCCGCGTCATCACGTGCCGTGCGCTACGATTACCCAAACCTTGAACCAGCTCTTCGAGCGCTTGAACGTGCAGTTGCATGGTTTGCGGCGCCGTGACGCCGGACGATGCCAGGGTCTCGGCCAGCGCGGACATTTCGCTTGGCAGCTTGCCCGAACCCATCATGACATGTGCCCGCAGCATTTCGCGATAGTGCGCATGCACGGCGGCGTCCAATTGTGAAAGGCCGACCGCGTCCACGTCGAGGGCCGCCGACGCCGAGTTGGCCGAACTCGCGGCTTCGTGCGCGTCGGTGTTGGGGTCTGTGCCGCAGGCTCCATGGCGCTGGCCCAGCAGTCCGCGCTGCTCAGTCAGCATCCGGGTGGCTTCCTGCTGCTCTTGCTGCAGGCGGTGGCGTTCGGCCTGCTGCAGCCTGCGGTTCTCGCGAATCAGATGATGCCGCTCGACCGCCCGAGCCACGGTCCACAGCAGGGTACGGGTCGTCGTGGTGTTCGTGCAGACGTATGCATCGGCGCCGACCTCGTAGCACAACGCGGCCATCTCCGATTCGCTCGGCTGACCTGCAATCAGCAGCGGTTCTTCGGCGCCGCCGGCACGCAACCCATCGACGAACGAGAGCGCGTCGAGTTGCCCCGGCTCGTGGCTGACGAGGACCGCGTCGAAGACCTGGTCGCGCAGATGCTCCACTCCGGCCGATGTGCCGTGCGCTTCTTGCAAGGTCACGTCGCAGGCGCTGTCACTGGCAAACGCTTCGGCCAACCAGGCGCCCGTGCGGCTGGCCGACGTGACGTACAGCACGCGCATGCGGGGCGGCAGCAGTCCCCACGGCGTCGACGACAACGCGCGGGCTCGCTCCTGCTTCGCGCTGGTGCTCATGATTCGGTTCCCAACGTCCGTGTCCGGCAAGAACCCATGCGTGCCGCACTGGCGGGCCGCGGCAGGACGCGCCGCGAACATTTACGGCCTGCCGAAGTTCGAGGCCGCTGATGACTTCCGGGCGGCGGCACATCGTAGCCGAGCCCTGATGACGGGTCAACCGCGGGCAAACCTGCCAGCAGCGTCCCCCGGCTTGCGGCCCTTGCAGCGCTAACGGGCTGTCCTAGAATGCCGTAAGTTCATTCGAAACGCACCACATGACAGCCGGCGCTATCCGTCGCGCGCGGCGAAAGTTGGCCCACATGAAGATCGCTTATCTCGACTGCGCCAGCGGCATCAGCGGCGACATGACTTTGGGAGCTTTGGTCGACGCGGGCGTCGAACTGGAAGCGCTCAACGCCGGCATTCGAACGCTCGGCTTGCCGGGCGTTCGACTGGTGGCCACGCCGGTCAAGAAGAAGGGGTTTCGGGCCACGCAGATCACCGTCGAACACGAGCCGGAACACGCGCACCGCCACCTGCACCACATCACCGCGATGATCGACGGCAGCGCGTTAAGCGCGCCGCAGAAAGACCTGGCACGCCGGATCTTCCAGCGGCTGGCCGAAGCCGAAGCCAAGGTACATAACTCGACGATCGAGAAGGTCCATTTTCACGAAGTGGGCGCCGTGGATTCGATTGCCGATATCGTTGGAGCGGCCATCGGATGGAATCTGTTAGGTGCCGACCGCATCGTCGCCTCGCCCGTGCCGACTGGAACCGGCTTTGTCGAAATCGCGCATGGGCGGTGTGCTATCCCCGCACCGGCCACCGCCGAATTGCTCAGAGGCACGCCACTGGCCGAGTCGAGCGTCGACTGCGAATTGACCACGCCGACCGGCGCTGCGATTCTGGCCACGCTGGTACACAGCTACGGTCCGGTGCCGGCGATGACGATCGAGCAAATCGGCTACGGCTCGGGACAGAAGGACCTGGAAGAACAGGCCAACGTGTTGCGGTTACTGGTGGGCACGTCGAGCGACCAAGCCGCCGACGCGCCGGCCAGCGAGCGGCTGTGGGTCGTGGAAACGAATCTCGACGACGCGTCCGGCGAGTTGGTTGGGCACACGGTGGCCCAACTCTGGAAGGCCGGCGCGTTGGATGTCTATACAACCGCGATCCAGATGAAGAAGAACCGGCCGGCCGTGACGGTCAGCGTGCTTTGCAAACCGGCGCACGTTTCGGAGGTCGAATCGATTCTGTTTCGCGAGACCACGACGCTGGGCGTGCGGCGCTGGCAGGTCGAACGCCGCGCGCTGCGACGCGAGCCACACACCGTGGAAACTCCCTGGGGAAAGGTGACCGGAGTCGTGGCGTGGCCCGACGGCGCTGCTGCACGTTTCTCACCCGAGTACGAATCGTGTCGCGAGCGGGCCGAAGCGAGCGGAGTCTCGCTCAAGGCGGTCTACGACGCGGCACAAAAGGCGTATCAACCAAGCACGTAGGTCGCTCGCGTGTTGCTTCACGTGCGGATCGGCTCGTTCCGCAAACCAGATCTTGGCAGCGCACCGCACGCCAACTTGCCACTACGCCGTCCCGCCCGCCAGCGACGCGATCGCCGCTAGTGCCGCCTCGCGTCCGAACTCGGGCGACTGGCAGGCGAACTGTTCGCAGATGAACAAACCGGGCTCCGCCGTGCGAAGTTCCTTGCCGGCAAACAACGGGTCGAGCGCGGCCGACCGATGGCCCCTGCCGCTCGCGCAGCGGCAAGCCACCAATGCCCGGGGAACAAACGCCTGTCGTAGCGCGGCGAGCACGGCTGCTGTGTCGGCATTGTCGGGGCTGCCCAGCACGACCACTTCGTGGCCTGGCCCCAAGTACTGGTCCAACGCCAAGAGCGCTTGTCCGGCTGCCCGCGGAGCCTGCTGGATCACGCCCGAAGCAGCCCGCAGCGTGCGCCCTGCCGCGTCGAGCAAGTCGGCGCGGCCGGTCAACCGCCCCAGCCGAACCAGCACCAGCGCCGCCATCGAGTTGCCACTGGGCACCGCGTTGTCCATCAGATCCTTCTGCCGCGCGATCAGCGTTTCGTGGTCGTGAGCAGTGTAGAAAAAGCCGCCGCCCGAACGGTCCTCGAACAGCGCGAGCATTTGCTCGCACAGGCCGAGCGCTTCGTCGATCCAGGTTTCGTCGAAGTCGATTTCGTAGAGGCGCACCAGTGCCGCTGCCAGGCACGCATAGTCATCCAAGTAGGCGTCGAGCCGTGCCGTGCCACCGCGCCAGGTGTGCAACAGCCGACCGTCGGCGCGCCGCATCTGCGTGAGCACGAATCGAGCCGCCCGAGCGGCCGCTTCGGCGTAACGGGGTTCGCCGAGTGCGCCGGCCGCATCGGCCAGTGCCTCGATCATCAAACCGTTCCAGGCGACGAGCACTTTATCGTCCAACCCGGGATGCACGCGCGCCTCGCGCGCCGCCATCAGCTTCGCCCGGCTCTCGGCCAGTTCCGCAGCGAGCGCATCCGCGTCGCGTCCCAGCACGGCCGCGCATTGGGCCAGCGTCTTGGGCCGGTTGAGAATGTTGGTGGCGCCCTCGAAGTTGCCCTCTGGCGTGACGTCGTACACCCGGGCGAACGTCTCGGCCGGGCCGGCCCCGAGCACTTCGGCCAACTGCTCGGGTGTCCAGACGAAGAACTTGCCTTCCTCGCCCTCGCTGTCGGCGTCTTGCGTGCTGTAGAATCCGCCAGCCGGATCTGTCATCTCGCGGAGCACGTAATCGCACGTTTCGCGCACGACGCGCGCGTAGTCGTTGTTGCCTGTCGCGCGGAACGCGTCGGCATAGCACGATGTTAACAGCGCATTGTCGTAGAGCATCTTCTCGAAGTGCGGCACGAGCCATCGCTCGTCGACCGAATAGCGATGAAACCCGCCGCCGAGTTGATCGTACATTCCGCCGGCGGCCATCTTGTCGAGCGTCAGCGTACCGATGTGCAGCAGGCTTTCGTTCGGCTGCCGGTGCCACACGCGCAACAGCAACCGCAATTCCATCGGGTGCGGGAACTTCGGCGCCGGGCCAAATCCGCCGTGCGTCGGATCGAAGCTCTGGCTGAGCGCACGCGCCGCGCGCTGCAAGTGGTCGGCCGATAGCTCCTCGTCGGCCGCCGGCACCGCGGTGCTGGCTTGCAAGTGGCTGGTCAGCGCGTCGGCCTGCTGCACGGCCTGGTCACGCCGGTTCTGCCACGCATCGGCCACCGCGGTCAGCACCTGGCCAAAGCCCGGCATCCCCATCCGGGGCTCGGGCGGCCAATACGTTCCGCCGTAGAACGGCTTCAAGTCAGGCGTGAGGAACATCGACATCGGCCATCCGCCCCGACCGGTCATCATCTGCACGGCGTTCATGTAGATCTGATCCAGATCGGGACGCTCCTCGCGGTCGACCTTGATGCACACAAAGTGCTCGTTCATCAGCCGCGCGATGGTCTCGTTCTCGAAGCTCTCGTGCTCCATTACGTGGCACCAGTGACAGGCCGAGTAGCCGATCGAAAGAAAGATCGGCTTTTGCTGTGCTTGGGCAAGTTCCAGCGCCTCAGGCCCCCACGGATACCAATCGACCGGATTGCCAGCGTGTTGCAACAAGTAAGGGCTGGACTGCGTGGCCAGGCGATTCGGCATAATGTGGGTCCGAGGATCCTTTGCGGCGAGTCGAGTCGCCATCGGCATTGGTAGTGCGTCGAGTGGGTGACGACTCCCGATTGCTCACCGCCGGGCGAAACGACAACCCAGCGACGAACGGCTGCACGCGCATCGTTACGACTTGAACGTTTGTTCTTCGGTCGGAAACTTGCCGGCCCGCACATCATCGCGAAACCGCGTCAGTGCGGCCTTGATGTCCGACTTCAAATCGGCGTAGGCCTTCACGAAACGCGGCACGTATCCGCTGGTCAAACCGAGCATGTCATACGTCACCAGGATCTGGCCGTCGCAACCCGCGCCGGCCCCAATGCCGATGGTGGGGATTTCCAATTGTTGGGTCAGTTTCTCGGCCAGCGGAGCGGGAATGCATTCCAGCACCACGGCGAAAGCGCCGGCGGATTCGGCGGCTTGCGCATCGGCCAGCAATTGTTTCTCGTCGCGCTGCACGCGGTAGCCGCCCAATTGGTGCACGCTTTGCGGTCGCAGCCCGCAATGTGCCATGACCGGAATTCCGGCCGACACGAGCGCGGCGATGACGTCGGCTTGCTGCGTACCGCCCTCCAGCTTCACTGCCTGGCAGTGCGTCTCCTTGAGAATGCGACCAGCGGCCTCGATTGCTTTGTACTTGCCAAGGTGATAGCTGGGAAACGGCAGGTCGACGACCGTTAGCGCGTGGTGCACCGCCCTGCCCACCATCTCGGCGTGATAGATCATCTCGTCGAGCGTCACGGGCAGCGTCGTGGTATGGCCCTGCACGACCATCGACATACTGTCACCCACCAGAACCCCCTCCACACCCGCCGCGTCGAGCAGCCCGGCCATGGCGTAGTCGTAAGCCGTCAGCATGGTGATCTTCTCACCAGCAGCTTTCATGGCCCGAAACTTGGGAATCGTGATCCGCTTGGCGTCGCTGGTCATGGCACGTTGGGTTGGAGAAAAGTCGCAGTCGCCCGATACGTCGGGCAACCGAGTAAGACCGCTGGGTGCGTGGGTACAATCGGCGTTTCACGGCCGATTGCCGCCTGCCATCGCGGACCACGGCCGTTGTTGTGGGGCCGCATCTAGGGCATTGTGACTCTCGGCACCGATTGTGACAACTGGCCCTAAACCACCGCCATTCCAGAGAAAAACGAGCCCTACGCCGATTTCATCCGTGCGGCTAACAGGTTATCCTAACGGTCAGGGCAGAGGCATTCACGGTGGGCCTTGCTCGTTTGGACGAAGCAACCACCGAGGAGAAAAGGCGGAAGGAACGGACATGCGCAGCTTTCCCAATCGATGGTCGACCAGCTTCTTCGCTTTGGCGGTATGTGCCGCGGCAACCGGCCTGCCCGGGCAAGAAAGTCAGTTCGTCGCGCCGGCTAATGCGCTTTCGCTGGAAGATTCCGGCTCGCTCGAGGCCTATCGAACCGGCTACATGCAGGTCCGCGACTCGAAGCAAGAGCTGTGGCTCATCAAGATCCTTCCACAGACCAAGGTCACGGTCGAAGGCGAGGCCGAAGCCGAGTACCTTCGCCCAGGACTGAGCATCGAGTTTGATGGTGAGCTTACCCGCAAAGCCGAAGTGGCCGAACCGATTAGCGAAATCAAACTGCTCGATGGGAAAGGCAAGCCGGTACTGGGTCTGTTTCCGGCTGGCGAAACGGGCGACAACGTGCGCCCCGTGCGCAAGCCCGAGCCGGGCGACTATTGCATCAAGGGCAAGTTGGCTTCGTACAAGGATGGGCAACTGACGGTTGCGATCGGCGGGCGGCGGATCACCGGCGAGCTCTCGGACGAGGTATCGATCAAATTCTCGTCCGACGATCCGGCCGTGGCGTCGGCCGGCGACACCGTGAAACTCAAAGCGTGGTACTTCGCCAATACCAAACCGATCGCCGCGCAAAACATTCCCGGCAAAGCGGTGGCCGAGGAAATCACGATCACGCTGGCCAAGCCGCTTGAGCCCACCGGGCGCCGCAGTCGCCGATAGCGCCTGACGTGCGAGCGTTCGACCAGCCGGCAAGCAGCCCATCCGTTTTCTACTGGGCTGCTCTATTGCATGGACGCCATGTCAAAATGTCGACGCAGGTCGGCAGTTGGCGAGCCGTGCGGAGCTTTGCTCTGCACTTGGCGAGGTTGAAAGAAGCCGCGCAGGCGCTTTTCAACTCAGTCCTAGATCCCCATCCGCCCCAGCGCGTCGATGATTGCACCCAAGTTACCCGACAGCGCCGGGTGCGAAGCCTCGTAGTCGCGGACCGCGTCGGACAGCCGCTGTTGAATCGACTCTTGCTCATCGTTCGGTTTCGACGTTCCGCCGAGCGCGGCCTCGGCTTCGTCGATGGTCGCCTCCAAATGCTGGGCGACTTGCGGATCGCGATCGCGCAGTTCGTCGAGTTGCGATCGCAGCTCTTCGAGCGTCTGGCGGAGTTTCTCAAGGTCGTCGGACATGGCTTGGCTGCCTTGTTCCACGGGGCGACTTCGGCAAGGTTGCGCCGTGCCGCTCGGGATGTGCGTGTGTGCTCATCATACCCGCAATCCGCCCGCCGGCGGAAGGACGCACGGCACATGTCGGCGGCCGACGGTTGGGGGCTGGTTGTCGGGCTTTGCGTGCAGGAGTATAATCTGCCGCTTTCGCAAAAACCGCACCTGGCGCGCATTGGAACCGGCCGCCCTGCTCCGCGTGCCGGTTTCGTCTCTCGCTCAAAGGAGATCACCCGTGGCAATTCGCGTCGGCATCAACGGATTTGGCCGCATCGGCCGGCTCGTGTTTCGCAATCTGATGGACCGCGGCGGCGAATTTGAGGTCGTTGCCGTCAACGATTTGACCGACAACAAAACGCTGGCCACGTTGCTGAAATATGACAGCACGCACCGCCGCTATCCCGGCACGGTCGGTTGCGACAAGGATCATCTGACCGTCGACGGAAAAAAGGTACGCTGCCTGGCGGAGCGCGATCCGGCCAAGCTGCCCTGGGGCGAGCTCAACATCGACGTCGTTGTCGAAAGCACCGGCATCTTTACCTCGCGCGAAGGCGAAAAGAAGGGGCAGTTCAAGCCGGGCTACGACACGCACCTCAAGGCGGGCGCAAAGCGCGTCGTGCTGAGCGCTCCGGCCAAGGACGGAGCCGATCTGACCGTCGTGCTCGGTGTGAACGACGACCAGCTCACCGCGGATCAAAAGTGCATCTCCAACGCCAGTTGCACGACGAACTGCCTGGGCCCGTTGGCCAAGGTGCTGCACGACAAGTTCGGCATCGTTAAGGGACTGATGACCACGGTGCACGCCTATACCAACGATCAGCGGTTGCAGGATATGCCGCACGACAACCTGTATCGGGCCCGCTCCGCGGCGCAGAATATCATTCCCACCAGCACCGGCGCCGCGGCCGCCATCGGACTGGTGATACCCGAACTCAAGGGCAAGATGACCGGCATGGCCTTGCGCGTGCCCGTGCCGACCGGCAGCCTGGTGGACCTGACCACAACCATGGCTCGCGACGTGACGGCCGAAGAGGTCAACGCCGCACTCAAGGAGGCCGCCAACGGACCACTCAAAGGCATTCTCTGCTACATGGAAGACCCGATCGTTTCGTCGGACATCATCGGCGATCCCCACAGTTCGATTTTCGTGCCTGACTGGACGCAGGTCATGGACGGCAATCTGCTCAAGACGCTCAGTTGGTACGACAACGAGTGGGGCTATAGCTGCCGCACGGTGGACTTGATTGCCAAGGTGGGCGGTTTCTTGAAATAGCCGCCGGCTGTCGGCTTTGCCGCCGGGCAACTGTCCGGCACACCGCCCGTGAAATCCTTCGCCTCAAGCCGTTGGCTTTGTCTCTTGCTGCTTGTCGCGGCGGGCAGTTCGCTTTGCCACGCGGCCGACGACGGCAACGCGATTCGGCCCTACGAGGCCAATCCACGCTACTGGCAGTATCAAGGACGACCCGTGTTGCTGCTGGGCGGCAGCGACGACGACAACTTGTTTCAGCTGCCGCGCCTTGAAGAGCACCTCGACGCGATTCAAGCCGCCGGTGGCAACTACATCCGCAACACGATGAGCGACCGTCATGACCGCGGCACGGAGGTCTATGCCTATCATCGCCGCACAGACGGCAAATACGACCTGGCCCGTTGGAACGACGAGTACTGGTCGCGGTTCGAGAACATGCTCCGTTGGACCGCCGAGCGCGCGATCATCGTGCAAATCGAAGTTTGGGACCGCTTCGATTTTTCGGGCGAGTACTGGCCGCCGCATCCGTTCAACCCGGCCAACAACGTCAACTACGATTCCCAATCGTCCGGTCTTGCAGCGCGGTACCCGGACCATCCCGGTCGCAATCGCCAACCGTTCTTCTTCACCACTCCCAAGCAGCGAAACAATCGGCTGCTGCTTGCGCATCAACAACGATTCGTCGACAAGATGCTGTCGTACACGATCGGGCAGGAGCATGTGCTCTACTGTATCGACAACGAAACATCGGCCGAGCCCGCATGGGGTGCGTACTGGGCAAACTACCTTCGCCGCAAAGCGAAGGAAGCCGGCCACACCATCCACGTCACCGAAATGTGGGACGATTGGAACCTCCGCGGGCCACATCACCGACATACGTTGGACCACCCTGAGCGATACGCGTTCGTCGACGTCTCGCAAAACAACCACCAGCGCGGGCAAGAACACTGGGACAACTTCCAGTGGGTCCGCCAGTACGTCGCCGCCACGCCGCGCCCGATCAACACGGTGAAAACTTACGGGGCCGATGGATTCCGATTCGGCAATTCGCGCGACGGCGTCGAGCGCTTCTGGCGCCACGTGATCGGCGGCGCCGCGGCCGCACGCTTCCATCGCCCACCGGCCGGCTTGGGACTCGCCGAGGCGGTCGTCGCGACGCTCAAGGCAGCTCGCCAGATGGAATCGCTGGTCAAAGCCTGGGACGTTGTGCCGGCGAACGAACTGCTGGACGATCGCCAACCGAACGAAGCCTATTTGACCGCGTCGCCGGGCAAGCAATACGTCGTGTACTTCACCGACGGAGGCTCGGTTCGGCTCGATCTGTCGCAGCACGACCGCGCGTTTCGTTTGCGGTGGATCGACCTCGCCTCGGCAAAGCTGCAGGACAAAGGCCCGGTGCACGGTGGCGCGCACGTTGCGCTCGAGGCACCTGGTAAAGGCGGATGGCTGGCGGTCGTCACGGCCGAGCAGCCGGACGACTGAACGAGTCGCGCGGCGTGCCGGTTGCCAATGCGACGGACAAGCTAGCACCGTGTCGCGCGGCGTGACGAGGCCAAGGCCGCACGAACCGGTCGGACTATTCGAACGCGGCGTCAGCCGGCATCGGCTCGACTTCTTCCGACTCGACTTCCTCGGCTGCCGCTTCAAGTTCCGGTTCGTAGAGTTCCGGGTTGGCTTCTTCGCCGGCCCCGCCGTAGGATCGCTTGCCGACTTCGCCGCAATGGGCGCACTGGCCACACGAGTATCTGGTGCCGCCGTATGGTCCCTCATGGCCGTAGGGCGGGCCGAAACATCCGCCTTCGAACAGCCCATAGCAACTCAGTCGCTCGATGCAGCAACAACCGGACGCGGCGGCCAGTGCCGTGCCAATCGCGATTGCCAAAACGAACCGCTTCATATTCGTTCGCATCCTTGAAAAAAAGTGGGCCAGTCGCCGGCATGCGCTGCTGCATGACCTGCGACTGGCCCCTGGGCTCGATCGATGGAAAATCCGGGCTTGGGACGCCAAGGCCCACCTTAGCCTATGCCGCCGGCGCCGGAACATTACCTCGACCACTTGGCCGTCCGCGGAGACGCAATTGCGGACTCGGCCGGCTGACGCTGATCGATCACGGGCCAATCCCGCGTGGATTGCGAGCCAGGTAATCACGCGGACCGCGGTTGGTGTAGTACGGATACGTCACGCCTCCGGTCGGAGGCCCCGCGGCAAACTCATACTCTCCGCCCGAGTTGCGGCGCTTCCGCACGAACGGATGGCCATCGCCGGGATGTTTGCGGGTGATGGCTCGCGGTCCGCCGCCGGCGTACATGTCGCCGTCGACCATTCCGCCCTCGCCATAGGCCGGACCGTGTGACGAAGCACAGTCAGAACAGGCACCGCCGCCGGAATAGCCACAGCTACCGCACGTGTCGTAGCCGTAGGGGCAACTGCCGCAGCAGCCCCAGTTGAACAAATTGTGGAAGCAGCAGCAGCCGGTGCTGCTGACCAGCATCGCCGCCGCCAACACGGCAAACATGGAACGTTTCATGGTCGCTCGATTCCTTTCTCGCTTGCGGGGTCATGTCCGGCTTGCTTCGCCGGAGCATGTTCGCGATTGGGCTGTACCCTTTTGATGGAATGCGCCTCGGACCGAGCAAGCGCGAGCGTGCCGCGCGGCCCCCCTGGCGAATTGGTTCCTACTGACGACTATCGACCGGACAATCGGCAAAGTTCAGAAAATCGTAACGATGGGCACTTGTGACAGTTTCGGTATGACCGGTGCCGTGGTTACAGGCCGCAAACTTTCGGCGCGGCTCGACCTACCTCTGCGCCGCGCGCGACCCACGCTAGCAAGCTGCCAATCGCGGGTGCTGGGCGAGGCTCGGCTTGGCGCGAACGACCGCAATTTGCTAAAAGGTCCAGACTTATTGCGTCCTCACGAAACGGGCCGGCAGCGGCGATGACAGGCGGCAATCGGCCGTGAAACGCCGATTGCATCCACTGGCCGGCCGTTTAGTTCGGTTGCACTTTGACCATGTCCCGGCTGCGGGAGGAACCCGCCAGACCGGAACTTCCTCGGCAATTCGCGCTTGAAAGCAATCACGGATGGGCAACTTCGCGCGCGCAGTGCGCCTCGCGCTAAACTATTACTGGACGGTGGCGGCTTCGGGCGTCTGCGCCTTGATCGTGGCCGCGCTGTGGGGTGCCAACATCGGCACGCTCTACCCGCTGGTCGAGATCGTCGGCAATAACCAGAGCCTGGCGCAATGGGCCGACAAGGGCATCGAGCAAGCCAAACAGACCATCGTCGCGGAAACGGCTGCCACGAAAAAGCTCAGGCAGAGGGTCGCCGAAGCGCCGGAAGGCACGGCCGGGGCGTTGCGGCGCGATCTGGGGTTGGCGGAAGGACGCCTCGAATCGGCCAAAGCCACGTTGGCCCGTTACGAACGGCTCAAGCCGTGGATCGACGCTTACTTGCCGGCTGATCCGTTCCGGACTCTGCTGGCGCTGATCGCGGCGCTGGTGATCGCGACGATCGTGAAAGACGCGTTCTTGGCACTCAGCTCGTTCTTGGTCGACCGCGTCGCTCAATTGGCCGTATTCGATCTGCGCAAGCAGTTCTATCGCCGGACGCTGCGGATGAATCTGGCCACGTTCAGCGAAAGTGGCACGAGCGACCTGTTGTCTCGCTTTACGAACGACATGAATGGCGTTGGCGACGGCATTCAGACGCTGTTCGGTCGCGCCGTCCGCGAACCGCTCAAGATGATCGTTTGCTTCGGCTTCGCGGCCTACATCTCGTGGCAATTGCTGCTGCTGTCGCTCATCCTCGCGCCTCCCACCGGCTTCCTAGTCGGCTACCTGGCCAAGACGCTCAAACGGGCCAATCGCAAATCGCTCGAAGAAGTCTCATCGCTCTACGGGCGTCTCGTCGAGAGCTTCAGCGGAATCAAGGTCGTCAAAGCGTTCACCATGGAACGCTACGAACGCAAGCGATTTCATCACGCCAGCAAGAAGTGCTATCGCAAAGCCATGCGGATCGCGCTGTTTAACAGCATGATCAACCCCGTCACGGAAGTGATGGGCATCACGATGATCTCGCTGGCGATCCTGTTCGGCGCATACCTGGTGATGAACCAACAGAACTACCTGTGGGGAATCAAGATGAGCGACGAGCCGTTGTCGCTCAGCGCACTTTTGGTGTTCTACGGCTTTCTGGCCGGCGTCAGCGACCCGGCGCGACGCATGACCGAAGTGTTCAACAAGCTACAACGGGCCGCGGCGGCCGCCGATCGGGTCTATACCGCGCTGGATCGCGAACCGAATGTTTGCGATCCGGTACGTCCGGTCGTGATGCCCCGCCACCATCGCGAGCTGGTGTTCGATCACGTCTCGTTCGGCTACTCGCGGCAGCAGACCGTGCTGGAAGACATCGACTTGCGCATTCCGTTTGGCGAGACCCTCGCGCTGGTCGGGCCGAATGGTTCCGGCAAGACTACGCTGGCGAATCTTGTCCCACGCTTCTTTGATACGACCGCCGGCTCGGTGCGGCTCGATGGGGTCGACGTGCGCGAGGTGCGGCTGCGCGAACTGCGGAATCAGATTGGCATCGTCACGCAGGAAACGCTCCTGTTCGACGACACCGTGTTCAATAACATTCGCTACGGCTGCCCGCAGGCTTCCGAAGACCAGGTAGTCGAGGCCGCCAAGCAAGCGCACGCCCACAAGTTCATCGAGCAGAAACTGGAAGACGGATACCAGACCGTCGTGGGCCAGGGCGGCGGCAGGCTCTCGGGCGGACAGCGACAGCGCATCGCGCTGGCACGCGCCATCCTTCGCGACCCGGCGATCCTGATCCTCGACGAGGCCACCAGCCAAATCGACCTGGAGAGCGAACAGATCATCCATCGGGTGCTCGAGCAGTTCACCCGCCACCGCACCACGATCATCGTGACCCACCGTCTGGCCACGCTGGCCCTGGCCAACCGGATCCTGGTGCTGGAAAGCGGCCGCATCGCCGACATCGGCACGCACGACCAACTGCTGCAACGGTGCGACCTGTACCGGCGTCTGCACCAGATCCAATTCCGCGAAACCGCCTGATTGGCGCCCCTACAACCAAGTTTTTTGGTCCAAAGCCTTTCTTGGCGCGCCTTTTGCAAATAGATATCGCTGGATTGGGAGAGGCACCACACCGCAATTCGGTGCTGCGAACCGGGGCCGGAACAGAGAAGAGACCAGTTTCGGGGCCGGCTACTAGAAGAGGCGGTGGCAACAACGTTACGAAAACCCAAAGGAGTCCAAGACTTACGGGCTGATTGAGGAACAGCGAGGCCGGCCCGTGAATCGAGGAATCAGCGCCAAGGTTTTCGTGAATAATGGCGAGTTGGAACCCTGTCGCATTCCGGGGTTCCAACTCGCCTGTTGCATTTTGCAACAGCAAAATCGAACACTTGTTGCAAAACAATACACCGAGCTGGTCGCCGGGCAATCGCCCAAACCTTGCAATAATTGCCCACCCCCCGCACGATTTCTGAGTGCTGGGCGCCGAAGGATGTCGGCCGTCAGCGCGACCCAGGGAAGAGAAGTCCGTACCAATGGTGGGCGCTGGGTTAAGATGAGGCGAACCGAGTCTTAATCAGCGATAGCGCGCCGCCGCGTGACCTTCAGGGCGATATGCAGACGACGCAGGGAATGTTCGCGTTATTGGCAGTCCGCCAGTACTTCGGCCATGGGTCGTCGCGCCGCGCTGCGCCGAGCCGCGCAGCGGTCGTGCTCGCGGCGATCGCGGGTCTTCTTGGGGTGCCCATCGATTCGGCATCCGGCCAGAGTTCCAACTCGGCCAACGTCCCGCCGCAGTCGGCGCGTATCGACGAGCACGTGCAGCGGCACTGGCAGGCACTGGGAATTGGCCCGTCACGGCCGGCGGAGGACGGCGAGTGGTGCCGTCGCGTGTTCCTCGACGTGCTTGGGCGCATTCCGACGGTCGACGAACTCGAACAATTTCTCGGCGAGCCGGCTGCCAGTCGCAAAGCGCGCCTGGTCGACCGCTTGCTCGGCGAGTCGTATGTCGAGGCGTACGCCGGCAATTGGACTGAGTTGTGGACGAACATCCTGATCGGGCGCACCGGCGGCACCGAGCGCCGTTCCCTGGTCGATCGCGATGGGCTCAAGCAGGCCCTGCGCCGCGCGTTTCAGCGCAACATGCCCTACGACCGCATGGTCTACGAATTGGTGTCGGCAACCGGCGTCAACAAGCCGGGCAAGCGCGATCCAAAGACCGGCGCCCGATACAACGGCTTCGTTAACTTCATGGTGGGCAACCTGGAAGAAAACGCCGTGCAGGCCACGGCGAAGACGTCGCAGGTGTTTCTGGGTATTCAGGTGCAATGCACTCAGTGCCACAATCACCCGTTCAACAATTGGAAGCAGAACCAGTTTTGGGAGCTCAACGCCTTTTTCCGACAGACACGCGCGCTGCGTCGCTTTGGCCAGGGGCGCAACATCGACTACGTCGAATTGACCAATCAAGACTTCGCCGGCGAGACGAACGAGCCGACCGAAGCCGTGCTGTTCTACGAGCTGCGCAACGGATTGTCGAAGGCGGCCTATCCGGTGTTTGTCGACGGGTCGCCGCTCGAGAATCGTAGCGGCTTCGTCGAGGAGGTCGACCGAAGAACGGAGCTCGCTCAACGGATCGTCGAACACGAGACCATGCCCAAGGCGATGGTCAATCGGATGTGGGCCCATTTTCTCGGCTACGGCTTCACCAAGCCGATCGACGACATGGGCCCGCACAATCCGCCGACCCATCCCGAGTTGCTCGACGAACTGGCGGCCGAATTCAAGACGCGCAGCTACAACGTCAAGGACTTGATTCGCTGGATCGTGCTGAGCAAGCCGTACGGGCTATCGAGCAAGTCGACGACCCGTAACGCACGTGATGATCCTAGCCTCGGCGAGAAGCCCGCGTTTAGCCGTTTCTACTTGCGCCAGATGCGGGCCGAGGAGCTCTACGAATCTCTGCTGGTGGCCACCGAAGCGCTCAACGCGTCGACCAGCTACGAGCAGCGCGAACGAACCAAGCGCGAGTGGCTGAGCCAGTTCGTCACCGCCTTCGGCACCGACGATAACGAAGAAACCACGACCTTCAACGGCACGATTCCCCAAACGCTGATGATGATGAACGGCGAGTTGATCAGTGAAGCCACCAGCGTGGACAAAGGCAGCTTCTTGTATCGCCTGGCCAACGACGCGAAAATGAAGAACCCGGCCAAGATTCGCCGGCTGTACCTGGCCGCATTCTCCCGCCAGCCGACGACCAAGGAGATTATGCTGGCCAACGACGTGCTCAGAGCGCGCAAGGGCGAAACCGCCGCCGCGCTACAAGATCTCTGGTGGGCCATGCTCAACAGCAACGAATTCATCCTGAATCACTAGCCACGCACGTTTGGTACGCCGCCTGGCGACCGTGCCGACCTGGAGCCTCCCATGAACCGCTCGCTGCTACCCAACGGCATGACCCGCCGTCATTTCCTTTCCCACCTGGCCGGGGCGTCGGCGATGGCCATGCCCGCGATGGCGTTTGCCAACACGCTGCGGGCGAATGCCGAGGATCTCAAAAAGCGGCACAAGTCGGCGATCATGCTCTGGATGGGGGGCGGTCCGGCGACCATCGATCTGTTCGATCTCAAGCCGGGCGCCGCCACGGGCGGACCGTTCCGACCGATCGCCACTTCGGGCAACGAACAAATTTGTGAGCATCTGCCGCTGCTCGCCAAGCAGATGCACCACCTGGCGATCGTGCGCTCCATGAGCACGCGCGAAGCCGATCACAATCGCGGCCGGTACTACATGCACACCGGCTATGTCCCCAATCCGAACATCGAGCATCCCAGCTACGGCGCCGTCGTGAGCCACATGCTCGACGAGCAATCGCGCGAGCTGGGTCTGGAGATTCCGCCCTTTGTCGCGGTGGGCGGCGGCAGCGTCGGGCCTGGCTTTTTGGGAATGACTTACGCGCCGTTTGTCGTCAACTCCAACGGCAACGTGCGCAATCTGAAGATGGGTATCGACGCGGAGCGACTCAACGAGCGGATGAACGTCCTGGCATCGCTCGAACGCAATTTTATTGACGACAAGCGCGGGCAGTCGGCCGAAGACCACGAGAAGATCCTCGCCGAGACCGTGGCGCTGATGACCAGCAAACAGATGGACGCCTTCAAGACCGACAAGGAAAACTCCGCCACGCGCGAGAAATACGGCCGGTCCAACTTCGGACGCGGTTGCCTGATGGCGCGGCGACTGGTCGAGCAGGGTGTGCCGTTTGTGGAAGTCGACTTGGGCGGATGGGACACCCATCGTGACAACTTCAACGCCCTGCAAAACAATAAGCTGCCGGAGTTAGACAAGGCGATGAGCGCGCTGGTTGCCGATCTTGACGAGCGCGGACTGCTGGAAGACACGGCGATCATCTGGATGGGCGAGTTCGGTCGCACGCCGCGCATCAACGGCAACACGGGCCGCGACCACTGGGCCCGTAGTTGGAGTCTTGTGCTGGGCGGAGCCGGCATGAACGGCGGAATCGCCGTGGGGCGGACCAGCGCTGACGGAACCGAGGTCGAAACCGAACCTTACACGTCGCAAGACGTCATGGCCACCGTCTGCAAGGCCTTGGGGATCTCGCTGGAAACGACGTTCACCAGCCGCAACGGGCGCCCGATGAAGATCGCCAACGGTGGCAAGGTCATCGGCGAGCTGTTCTCTTAGCAAGGCGGTTTGTCAGGCGCAGCGGTCGCCGCGTCGGCACACGGCGCCCACCAACTAGGTTGGACGCCGCGCGCCGAAGTCGCGGCGGTCGAACTTAGCTTCGCCGGCTTGCGCCGCGCCGCCTGCGCCACGCCGTCAGCGCTACGCCGGCCGTTCCGACGACCGCAAGCAGCCACGTTGCCGGCTCGGGAACAAGAACGGCTTCGACCCATTCGATCCCTTCGTCGTGGACCTCCTCGTCCAGGTTGTTGTTGTAGACGAAGTAGATCGGATCAGAGTCGGCCAGTCCGGACATCGTCAACTTCAGCCCGACCAGGTAGAGCCCGTCGGGCGCGTTGGGCGGGAGCGGATTGGTCCCGTCGGTGAAGTTGAGCTGCGACTCGATGTGCTCATGCAGACGGCCGCCGGCGGTGGTGACGCCGATTGAGGGCGTCGTGCCGGACTGCCCGGTGCCGCTCACCAGCACGGTGCTGCTGCCGCGTCGCAATCCGAGCTCGACGCCGGCCGGCGCAGCGGAAAACGCCACGCCCCCGGTGCCGTCCCAGAAGCTGAGCGACGAGATAACGTCGAACCCCAACGTCATGCTGGACGGCAGCAGACCGTCGTTCGGGTAGAGCCCGACGGCGAACGCGCCGTTGTTGAAGCCGGGATCGCCAATGATGTAGGGATCGAGCACGTCTTCGCCAAAGTCGTAGCCGAAGACGCGTTGCTCGATGTTGTCGGTGGCCAAGATGTCGTCGTGCCCGCCGGTGACAAGCTTGCCACCCACGTTGTAGGGCACGACGTCTTCATGGGCCATGCCGTGGCGCGCACTGAGCAGCACCGCGGCGATGGCCATCGTCCAAATCCAAGGTCTCATGGAAGTATGCCTTTTGTTGTGTAACTGAAGATTTCAAAACATGCCGATAGCGTTGCGTTCCGTTCCCGTGCCGTTGGACGAACGCCAGCGGCCCGATCCCGCGACAAACCGCGATGCGGCGCCGCCGTCACGCATGGGTCGGCGAAAAATTTGTCTCACGAGCTTGACTCCGATCGTACTGGGCTGATTGTTCCACCGCGCGAGCCGACAGCGGCTACCGCGGTAACGCGAAATTGACCCCCTCCTCCGCCCAACGGCCGATCTGTTCGACCGGTACCAGATCCACGTGGCCGTCGGCGTACAAGAAGTGGGTCGTGCCGTGATGCCGCTGGACCGCGACTTCGTTTTCGATAGCGGTCATCACGAGTTTTTTCTTGATGTTCGAGTTGCGAAACC
The DNA here is from genome assembly GCA_937952415.1 of uncultured Planctomycetaceae bacterium. Lineage (GTDB taxonomy): Bacteria > Planctomycetota > Planctomycetia > Pirellulales > PALSA-1355 > CALFYT01. The sequence continues at coordinate 60,721 of CALFYT010000037.1, forward strand.
AATTGAACGAATGGACGTGGTCGTTGAACTCGTCGATGTCGTTCGGGTTGCCGCTGCGCATGGCACCGATGTCCTTGATCTCCGCCAACTCGAAGGCCACGATCGTCTGATACGTGGCCTTGATCTTTCGCAGTTTCTCGAAGGACGGTTTGGCCTCCTTCGAGAGGTATCCGTTCATCGTGTAGCTGGTGCCCTTGCCCTCCAGCCGCAGGTGTCCGGCCAGATCGCTGGGACAAATGCGAATCGCGTCGACATCTTCCAGGTATGGGGCGAGGGTATAGATCCACGACTGCGTGAATTTGCCCGTCACCGGATCCGGGTCGACCGTGTGCGTCGTCTCGGGCCAATGTCCGCGATGCAGGTCGCAAAACCGGATCATCCCGAGGCCGACCTGCCGCATGTTGCTTGCGCACTCGGCAACGCGCGCCTGTTCTCGGGCGGCTTGCACGGCGGGAATCATCAGGCCCGCCAATACCGCGATCACGGCGATCACAACGAGCAACTCGACGAGGGTGAACCCACGCGGTGTTTGGTGTCTCATATCAACCTCGATCCAACGTCTGTCGCTGGCACTTGGTGTCATTCATGCGGTATCGTTTTTGACAGTTTCAAACGGCCTGGCCTCGGCGACGTCGACGCCGCTGTTCGCGACGCGTGTGTGGCGCTGGGCGACTTGCCAACGCGGCGTGTCGCACAACGCTCCGCCCCGGCGGCCCGTGAGCACGGTTTTGGTCGGACCGCAATTCGCTCAACGGCGCGCGCCGGAAACGGAGTGCCGTGCGTGTTTCGCCAACGATCGCGTCGCGTGGTGCCGTGCGCCCGCAACAAGAACTTTCGCGCGGCACATTGGCCGTCGTGGGTCGATCAACTGGGCGCCACCCGGACCGCGCAGATGCAGGGGCTGGGAGGACCGTGGTCGATTGATTGCCGGGCGAAAGCGTCTTGCGCAGCACGCAGCGCCTAGGGCGACGTGTTCGCGCAACCGAACGCTACGAGATGGTGCCGCCCGCCGGCGGCCCGCGCGTCAGATAGAGGCCGATCGGACCGGTATGAAACGCCTGTTCCGCGGCAACAGCCAAAGCTGTGTTTGCCACGCCAACATACGCCCCAGCCGCGGCAGAGCTGCCCTGGGCTTGCGCGAAGAAGCTGCAGATCGCGCAATCGTGATCGTGGTCGGGGCTTTCGATGCCCGGCACGCTGCTGGAGTCGCCTGCCCCGTTCGCCGTCGCCGCAAAGGTCGCGCGGGCGTGCTTGGCGTGTTCTGCCGGTCCGTGGTCGTGATTGGCGTGGTCGGCTGGTCCGTGATCGTGGCCAGCGTGGCAGTGCCCCCCATGCACGTGCCCGTCGGCAGCTACAAGCCGATGGTCCGCATCCGCGGTCGCACCGTGCCGGTGCGCGCCGGACGGACCGTGATGGCTGTGCCCTACGAAGTAGTGCAGCCCTTGGCCAAACAGGGATACGCAGCCAAAGAAAGCGGTAAAAACCGCAGTCAGCAGCCGCTTCGAGGAGGGTCGCATCGAGAGTTTGTGCCGCCAGTAAGCCGTTGCAAAGGTTCAGATACGCTGGCGGTCCGACCAAAAGCCGAATCTAGGCCAGCGGCGTGGCCGTGTCAAGCGACGTCCGGCGGTTCTGCTCGATTCGGGCAAAATGCCTCGATCGCGAGGGAAGCCGGCTTGTTGACGAACCGGCGATCGCGGGTCTACGCTGCCCGGTTTCTCCGTTTGGGCCCCGGGTTTCGCCGGGCAAGGCCCGCCATGGTCGCCGGCCGAACTTCGCCGGCCCGCAAGCTGTCAGGTATCGCGTGAGCGTCGTCGTTTCAGAATCGAAAGGGACTCTGCGGCCCCTGCTGCGGCTCGTCTGGCCGGTGTTGGTCGAGCAACTGCTAGTCATGATGGTCGGTTTTTCCGACACGGTGCTGGCAGGCCACTACCTCTTGCCCGAACACCTGGCTGCGATGACGCTGATCAGCTACATGCTGTGGCTGCTGACGAACCTGTCATCGTTCGTCGCAATCGGCGCGGTGGCCATGACCGCGCGGTTTGTCGGCGCGCAGGACTGGGAACAGGCCAACCGAATCGTCAATCAATCGCTCGTGCTGGGCGCGATCTTGGCGGCCGTTTTCACGTCGACCGGCCTTGTGTTCTGCGACCGGCTGGCCGGCGTGCTGCAACTCCACGGCGCGTCGGCCGAGTTTGCCACGCGCTACTTGTACTTTCTGATTTCCATGCTGCCGTTGATCATGTTGGAAAGCGTCGGGATCGGATGCCTGCGCGGCGCCGGCGACATGGTGACCGGCCTGTTGACGATGATGGTCGTCAACGCGGTGAACATCGCCGTGTCCTGGTCGCTGTTGTTGGGACTTGGTCCGTTGCCGGCCATCGGGTGGGATGCCCTGCCGATTGGCACGGCGTGCGGCCACGCCGTCGGCGGGCTGATCCTGTTGACCGTGCTGGGCCGAGGCCGCGCCGGGCTGCGCATCCAACGCGACATGCTGCGGCCTGATCGCCCGTTGATGCGGCGCATCCTGCGGATCGGAGTGCCGGGCGGCATCGACGCAATCTCGATCACGCTCTGTCAACTGGCCTACTTGTCGATGGTCGATCGACTGGGCACGGTCGCCGCCGCGGCCCACGGCGTGGCGATCCGCGTCGAATCATTGGCGTACTTGCCTGGCTACGCGTTTCAATTGGCGGCCGCCACGTTGGCCGGACAGTACCTCGGCGCGCGTGACTACCCCCAGGCCCGCCGCAGCGTGCTGGTGACCAGCGCCGTCAGCGGCACCTTGATGATCGGCGTGGGACTGCTGTTCTTCTTTGGTGGTCGGCAAATCGTCGGCCTGCTGCTGGGACCGGAACAGATCGACGTTGCCGAGGTGGCGCCGACGCTCTTGCGCATCATTGCGATTGCCATGCCGGCGCTGGGGCTGATGCAGGTGATGATCGGCGCGCTGCGCGGGGCCGGCGACACGCGCTGGCCGTTGGCGTTCACGTTCATCGGATTCCTGGTTGTGCGCTTGCCGTTGGCGTGGTACCTGACCGAGCGGTGGCAGTGGGGCATCGAAGGAGCCTGGTACGCGATGGCCGCCGACGTGCTGGTCCGCTGCGGATTGATCGTCGGCCGGTTTCTGAGCGGCCGCTGGCGGCGGATCGAGGTGTGAGGCGCTCTTGCGCCTCTCGCCGTCTTCCGCGCGTCGCGCTAGTACCGAATCACGCGGCGAAGCAGCCAGATGCCCCACAGCGCAAGCACGATGTTGGCCAGCCAGACGGCATAGGGCGTGATCTCGCCCGCCTTGGCCCGATCGACGCCGAAGGCCAAGAGTGGATAGTAGACCAGCAGAATCGGGCCGAAGCAGAGAAAGAAGCTGGTCAGCGCGTCGGAGTTGCGCATTCGAATGGCCATCGCCGAGCCGACCAGCGCGAAACACAAGCAACTGAACCCGTTCGCCCAGCGACGGGGCGGTTCGGTGTGTAAGCGGTACAAGCGATAGAGCTGATGCTGCAAGTCCTTGCCGTCGCGCTTCCAACTGTCGCTGGTCAGGGCGTCGATGTCGCCGGTCAACATCTGAAAGCCGGCCCGCGCGATCATGCGGCTGTTGATCGTCTCGATGATTTCGTGCTGGTGGACCCGCTCGGCCGGCATCCGGGCCAGCGCCATGTGCGCCGGCGAGGGGTTCTTGTCGAAGTCGGGATTGACGCGAATCTCGCGCTCCAGCACGCCGGGCTGCTCGGCGAACAGCCCGTCGGCGTTCACCGTGGCGTTGAGCAACTTGACAGTGAGGATGCCGGAGCCAGGCTCCGAGTGCAACTGCGCGGCTTCGGCCCGCACGTTCGTCGACTTGCCGTCCTCGTGCAGCGTGAACATCGGATTGATCAGCGTGCGGCCGTCGACCGCCTGAACCGTGACCGAAAAAGCATCGGCGCTGAACGTCTTTTTACGGCGGAGCATGCCGTAGGCGATGTCCTCCAGCCCGTCGACCACCACGCGGCGAACGCCGTTGTAGCCCCAGCTCATCGCCAAATCGTTGAGCCAGACGGTGGTCAGGCTCAACAGCACGGCCAGGATCAGCGCCGGCCAGAGGATGACCATCGGGCTGATGCCCAGCGACTTGAGCGCCACGATCTCGTTGGCACCCGACATCCGGCCGTAGACGCTGGACACGGAGAACAGGATCGTGCCCGGCACCGCGAACATCAGCGCGTTGGGCAACAGGTAGGGCAGCAGTTGCACGATCTGGACGATGCCCAATCCTTGGGCGATGGCCTCGCGCACCGCGCCGATCATGACCATCAGCATCGTCAGCGAGACGAGCGTGATCAGGAAGACCAGGCCGATTTCTCGGAGGACGTATCGCGTTAGCAGGCGCATCTGCGGAGAGTTGTCCTTCGCCCGCTACGCGCGCGGGACGCTAGCCGTACGTCTGCCAGACTTTCAGAGCCACCAGCGCCACAGCCGCCGCGCCCAACGCTTGATACTCGCGGCTGCGCATCCACTGCGAGAGGCGCCAGTCGCTGCCGAGATCAAAACGGACGCGCCATGGCAACAGGCGGGGCGTGGAGCGGGCGTAGTCGGGCCACTCGTCGGGGAACAGCTTCGCCAGCAACCGCTCTTCCTGCCGAATCTTGACGACGTAGAGAATCGCGATCGGCCCCAGAATTAACCACAGATCCAGCGGATTGTTCAAGAGCGAGCAGAACCCAATCATCATCAGAAAGGAGCCGGCATAGAGCGGATTGCGAATCAGGCGATAGGGGCCGGTGGTGGTCAGCTTCGCGTTCTTTTTCAGAATGCCGGCCGACCAGGAACGTATGGCAAGCCCCGCCACGACCAACAGCCCGCCAACGATGCCCAACGGGTCGCTGAGACTGATCAGGTCGTGCGGCTTGAAGCCGTAGATCACATGCTTGGCCACCAGCGCGGCAAACACGATAGCTGATAGCAGAATGCGACGACGGACCAGAAACTTGAGAATCGGATCGAGCGGATTGTCGGCCGGTTGCGATTCGACGGCGATCGGACCGGATACGGATGAAGACGAAGAAGCCATGTTTTTTCCTGTCTCAGTCGGCTTGGGGTCGTAGCCGAGCGACAGCACCGAAGTGGGTCAACCCAGGGGAGGGGCTGCTTATAGTCGCATGCGGCTCAACGTGTCAACACGTTGTAACTTATCGTCGGACACCGCATGCCGCCTGTCAGAGAAATGTCGCCGCGGGTCGGGCATTCTGCGCACTTTCCCGCGTCAAACCGCATCCGATGCCCCGAAGATGGCCGCCGAGCCGCGAAAACTTTGTGTTCGTTGGTGCTTTCGCGTGCATTTTTCGTCTCGTAATATGGAACAACGCTGCTAGCAGCGGCCTTTCGATCGGCAATCGTCATCGCGTGCCACTGGGATTTTGTCCGGCAGTTACGCGACTTCCGCGCTAACACGAGGACCTATAAATGCGTACCGCGGACATCAACGATGCGCGACGTTGGGGTTTGATCTTCGCGCTGGGCCTGGTCGTTTGGAGCATGGCCCAATGGCAAACACCCCCGGCACGGGCACAGGAGAACGGTGCCGAACAAGCAGCGCCGGCCGGCGCCAGCCGAACTGCCGCGCCCGAACCTGAATCGCGGTTCATGTGGTTCATCCGCACGTCGGGCGCGATCGGCGGCGTGATTCTGATTCTGTCGATCTACTTCGTCGCGACCGTGACGCGGCTGTTCCTCGAGATGCGCCAGCCGGTCGCGACTCCGCCGGAGCTGGTCGACAACTTGATGGAACTGCTGCAGCAGCGCGACTTCAAGCAGATTTATGCCACCGTCAAGGAAGACAAGACGTTTCTCAGCCGACTGCTGGCGACCGGCATCTCCGAATTGCCCAACGGCCTGTCCGAAGCCCGCGACTCGATGGAGCGCGTCGGCGAAGCAGTGACCGTCGAGATGGAAAAGAAGATCAGCATGCTGGCCGTTTTGGGAACGCTCGGGCCGATGATCGGACTGCTGGGCACGCTCAAGGGCATGATCGCGGCGTTCAGCGTGATCGCCATGTCCGACGTGCAGCTCAAAGCGAGCGAAGTCGCCGGCGCGATTTCCGAAGCGCTGTTGCTCACGTTTGAGGGCGTCGCCCTGTCGGTGCCGGCGATCTACTTCTACGCCGTGTTTCGCAATCGGGTCTCGACCATCTCGGTGGCGACGATGCTCCAAGCCGACGAGTATCTCCGCCATTTCGCCCATGCGGCGCGCAGCAAGAACCCGCCGTCCGCCGCGGCACAGTCCGCCGGCGGAGCCAAACCGCCCAAGTCCTGATCCGCCAGCCAGGTTGCGCATCGCGAGAACGCCCCAGTGGCCAGCACGCAATACCACGAAGCCAGTGCCGAGCCGAACCTCGTGCCGATCCTGGACATGGTCTTCCAGTTGATCACGTTCTTTATGCTCGTGATCAACTTCAAGGGCGCTCAGATCGACATGAACCTGAAACTGCCGGTCATTGGGTCGGCCCGGCCGGTCGATACCAAGGGCCAGCAGGATCTGCTGGTGCTGAACATTGATTCCGAGGGCGCGCTGACGGTGTACGGGACGCCGCGCGACATCGACAGCTATGTCGCCAGCGAAGCGCAAGCCAGCCTGCTGGCCGCGCGGCGCAACAACCCCGCGCTCGAAAGCGGCGACGAACTGCCCACCACGGTCGTGATCCGGGCCGATCGTTCGACGCCGTTTCGGCTGCTCAACCGCGTGATCCAGACCTGCCAGAAATACGGCTTCCGTAACTTTTCGCTCAAGGCGATGAACCGCGAGGAAGACGGCGCAACGTGATGCGCCACCGCTGCGCGCGCTCAAACCATGGCACGACGACGAACAAGACGACGGGTCGCCGATCGGGGCGTCGAGCTGAACATGGCCGCCATGCTTGACATGGCATTTCAGCTCTTGGCGTTTTTTATCCTCACGTTTCGCCCGGCACCGGTCGAAGGCCAAATCTCGTTGCGGATGCCGCCGGCGCAGCCGGTTACGCCTGTGCAGGACGCCGTGCAAGCCGGCAGCGACACCTCGTCGACCGATCCGGTGCAGGGGCTCGACTCGCTGGTCATCAGCGTGATTCCCAACGACGAAGGCGGAATCGGGTCGATGGCGATCGGCGAAGGCGTGGTGGCCACGCTCTCGGGCTTGAATGACCGGCTCAAGACGATCCTCGGCGACCAGGCCAGTCCGTTCGAGCAGGTGGTGATTCAAGTCGGTTCGGGCCTGCGGTACGACGCGCTGATGAGCGTCGTCGATATCTGCACCCGGCAGCGACTGCCCGACGGACAGCGGCTGACCAAGCTGAGCTTCGTTGAGTTGCCCGACGCGGTGGCGGAGTAGTTCGTTGGGGCGGCCGGCACGCGGAAGCAATTCGATTAATGCGTCGTTCGGCCCGGCAAATTGGTTCGCGGTATAATGGAGAGTGCGCCCCCAACTCGTGCAGCCCAGGATCGCGGCGATGCGCCGATTGCGAGACAGATCGCCCCACTCGTTGTTTCGCGGCACCGAATTGCCGCGGCTGCTGACGCTGCTGGTCATGCTGGGCGTGTTGGTGCTGTTGATCGACTTGGCGCGCGAGCCGCAAACGTGGCGCTGGCTCGTGCCTGCCGCCGGCAATGCCGAGCAGGCCGAAGCGGGCGCCGCCGCACTGGCGATGCACGGGCCCAACGTCGCGGCACCGGATCCCGGCGCTATTGGACCGGCCGACGAAGATCCGCTCGAGCAGGACGCGGCCCGCGAGGAGTTTCAGGCGGTGACCGACAAGGCACCGCTGGGCGGCGAAGAAATGTCGGCCTATTGGCGGCTGATGGCCTGGCAGCAGCGCCAGAAAACGGACGAGCTACTGGCCCGAGCGCGCAAGGACGTGACGTTCAATGAATTGTTTCGCCGTCCGGAAGCATGGCGCGGCAAACTGGTGCAATTCCCGGTTCACGTGCAACAATCCGTTCCGGCCGAGGACCTGGCCGACAATCCATTGGGGCTCGATTCGGTTCAAGAGGTTTGGGGTTGGAACAGCGACTCGCAGCCGTACTGGTATTGGCTCATCGTGCCCAGTCTTCCGCCGGGCATGCCCACGGGCAAAGACCTTTCGGAAAAGGCGACCTTCGTCGGCTATTTTTTGAAGCTGTTGCCTTATGAAGACCATCGCGGCAAGACGCTCGCCGCGCCGCTGTTGATCGGTCGGCTTGTCTGGCATCCGGCCCCGACCAACCCGCTGGCGCGGGGCGACGAATGGACGTGGCCCTGGTACGCGGCCGCGGCTCTGGCCGTGTTGTTCGTGATTCGCTGGTCGTTGGCCGTCGGTGTGCGCGCCACGGGCGGCGCTGGTGAAGCGACAAGCACGACCGATCCGAAGTCCGTCGAAGCTTGGCTCGACGGAGCAGAAAACGCTAGCGACGATGACGTTTGGGACGCGGCCGACCCGCCAGACGATGACGCGGACGCCCGACCGTGGGAAATAACTGGACCGCAAAGCGACAACCAGTGATAATCGATCGTAGCGCCCCGCTCGACGCTATTCTGCCTGTCGGGGACGTATGCGCAGGGAGCCGGCGCAGTGAGTCTTGCCGCGTCGTGTCGCGAAATTGAGGACTGCCGGCGTGTTCGACCTCAAACAACTCACCTCCACGCTGCCCAAACCCCTCGAGGCGTTCCAGTCGGCCAAGACCTGGGTGGCGGCCAACGGTCTTTTGTGGGCCGGCAGCACGGCGGCGCACGTCGTGATCCTGGGGGCCGTGTTGCTGATGCTGGGGACCGTCACGGCTCCGCCGAAGGAAGGCGAAGCGCCGCTGTTTGATTCGGATCTCGACACCGAGATTCCGGCGCCTGAGCTGGATCACTTTGAGGTCGGCGAAACGCCGATCGAGCCCACCGAGCTGACAACCGAAACACTCAGTCTGGTCGACGCGCCCACGATCGACACCAGCACCGAGCTGGGCGATGCGTCCGACGCACTGGCCGGCGGAGGTGGCGGATCGGTCGGAGCCGACAACGGCGGAATTGGCGGGCTCGATCAATTTGCCGTCGAAGCGCTTGGCCCCGGACCCGCCGTGCGCGGCAGCGGATTGGGCGCAAGCGGCTCAGGCACGGGCATCGGCAGCGGCGGCGAAGGAAGTGGCTTTGGCGCGCGCGGCGACAAGAACGCCCGGCGAGCGATGATCGGCGGCTATGGCGGCACCAAGGCCAGCGAACGGGCCGTGGCCGCCGCGCTGAACTGGTTCGCGCGCCACCAAAACCCGGACGGCAGTTGGGGGCTGGCCGGCTTTCGCGGCAACTGCAAGGGCGCGCCCTGCGACGGACCTGGCAACGCCAAGAGCGATTCGGCCGCAACCGCGATGGCCCTGTTGCCGTTTCTGGCGGCCGGGCAAACGCATCAAAGCCGGGGACCGTATCGCAGCACGATCAACGCCGGATTGAAGTGGCTGATCTTGCACCAAAAGAAAGACGGCGACCTGCGCAATGGGTCCAACATGTATACCCATGGCCTGGCGGCCATCACCTTGTGCGAAGCCTATGCACTGACGAACGATTCGCGCTTGCGGATCGCGGCCGAAGGCTCGATTCGCTTCATCGAGCGCGCGCAAATCCCCAGCAACGGAGGCTGGCACTACAATCCGTTTCCGAATCCCAACCCGGGCGACACGTCGGTGGTCGGCTGGCAACTGATGGCCATGAAGAGTGCGCAGATGGCTGGGCTCGAGGTCAGCCAGGCCGCGTTCGACGGGGCCCAAAAATGGCTCGGCACCGTTGCCAAGGGTAAGCAGCGCGGGCTGTTCGCTTACAATCCGCAGCGTCCGGCAACGCCAGCCATGTCGGCCGTCGGACTGCTTTGCTCGCAATACTTGGGCGCCAAGCGCGACGATCCGCCGATTCAAGAAGGCATCGCCTACCTGATGGCCCATCTGCCCGACGTCAAGAGCCGCAACACCTACTACTGGTACTACGCCACGCAAGTGATGCACAACGCGCCGGGTCCGGAGTGGGACGTCTGGAATCGCAAGATGCGGCGCGTGTTGATCGATTCGCAGGTCAAGGAAGGCTGTGCGGCCGGAAGTTGGGACCCGACTGATCCAGCTCCCGATCCATGGCGGGCCCAGGGCGGGCGAATCATGGTCACAAGTCTCTGCTGCCTGACGCTCGAGGTATACTACCGGTATCTGCCGCTGTACAAGCTCGACGGCGAGGACGCGTCGCAAGACGGCCCGGTGAATCAGTCGGCGGCGGCCGTCGGTCCCTAACCGTTGCGAAGCGTTCGGCACGAATCGCTTTCCGCAGCCTATTGTTCCCATTGAGTCGCCGGCCGATTTGCCGGCAGAGCGTTCATGTCACGCGTGGTGTCCAACTCGAGCCAACGAGCCGGCCGGCGACTGACCTCGCGCGCGGTGTTGGGCGGGCTGTTGGGCACGCTGCTGGCGTCGCTGCTCATCGGAATGCCGCCGGTGCGCGCGACCGAGCCGGTTTTCGATTTCTTGCGCGCGGCACAAGACCATGGTTACGGTGAAGTGGCCATCGAGTATCTCGAACAGTTACGGGCCGCCGAGCGACTGCCGGTCGAGTTATCCACGACCTACGACCTTGAGATGTCGCGGAGCTATCGGGCCGCCGTGGCCGAGGCGTTCAATGCCGCCGAGTCGAAGTCGCGGATGCAGAAAGCGCAAACGCACCTCGACAAGTTTCTCAAGGAACATCCCGACCACCCGGAAGTCGCCCGGGCCATGGAGTCGTGGGGCGATATCGAGTTGGATCGAGGATTGGAACGCGTGCGGCAGGCAGTCAACACGCGGGATGCTGGGCGGAAGGAGCAGTATCTGGCCGCCGCGCGTGACGACTTTGCCAAGGCGGCCCCGCGATTTGCCGATGCCACCGAGCGCTACTACCAGCGTTACACGCAGCGTAAGGAGGAGTTCGCGGCCGAGGGGAACCGTCGAGCGCGATCCACCGCGACCATGACCAAGAAGCAGCGCGCACTACGCGAAGCCATGCTCGACGCCGAGTTTGCCTGGCTCGAATCGCGATTCAAGCGCGCCAAGACCGACTTCTACACGGGCCAAACCTATGCCGATCCGAAGGCGGCCCCGCGCAAGGAATCGCTCGAAGCGGCGGCCAAAGCGTTCGACGACGTGTTTCAATCCTATCGCGAAAGCCTGGTCGGCCTGCACGCCCACTTGTGGCACGGTCGGGCCGTCGACGAAATGGGCCAAGACCAACTGGCCCTGGATATCTACGACGAGGTGTTGGCCATCGCGCCCGACGGTCGCGAGCGCGAAAGCGGGCTCGAGCCGCTGTTTGCGCAGGCGCAATACCATCGCTTGCTAGTGCTGAAGCGAAAAGAGGGTGTCGACCGCTTCCTGGCCGAAGCCGAGCCGTGGCTCGAGTTGCGACGTGCTTGGAGTCGTCAGCCGGGCTACCAGGGCGTGATGCTCGAAGTGGCCAAAACGCATCTCGAGCAAGCCAAAAAACTCACCGGGGCGAAAAAACGCGCGCTGGTGCAATCGTCGCTGGCCACGCTGGCCGACGTCGCCAAGTCGCGCGGCGAATACCAACAAGAAGCCATTCTGCTGCGGCGCAAGTACTCCCAGTCGGGCACGACGAGCGCCGATCCGGAGTCGGCCAAGACGTTTGACGAGGCGCTGGCGCTCGGCGAAAGCGCCATTCAGAATCTCGATTGGCCGGGTGCCGTCGCGATGCTTGAGCGCGCGCTGGAACTTAGGAACAACGCGACCGATCCCGAGCGGGCCGCGCAAACCGAAGTCCGGCTCGACCAGGCCCGCTACCAATGGGCAGCCCAACAATACTCCGAAGGCAAGTACGACGACGCGCTGGCCACAAGCGAGCAAATTATGCGCGATCGGCCAGACAGTCCGATGGCGCCCAAGGCCGCGTCGCTTGCCATCTCGTCGGCGTTGACGATCTACGCTCGAGCGAAAGACAAGTCCGCGGCGTTCGAGAAGCTCGACACGCTGGCGCGCGACACGATTGGCCGCTGGCCCGACAAGGCCGAAGCCGACGACGCCCGAATCGCGTTGGGCCAGGCAAGCTTGGTGCGCGGAGAGCTGGACGCGGCGGCGGAGGTGTTCGAGCGCGTCAACGATCGCTCGCTGCGTTACCCGGCTGCCATGTTTCTGGCCGGCCAAACCAACTGGCGGCGTTTCCTGGTGGCGCGTTCCAAGCCGGGCGCCGATCGCGACGCGCTGGCCGAGCAGCTCGCCAAGGCGCAACAGCAACTCGAAACGAGTGTGGAGCTGAAGCGCAAAGCCGCCGAAAAGGATCCGGCGGCTGGTGCCGACCTGACCGACGTGCAGCTACTGCTGGCCGAACTAAGGCTCGCGGCCGGTCAGCCGGAAGGTGCGCAGGCGTTGCTCGAACCGCTGGTTGCCGAAATCCGCAACGCCAAGCCGAAGCCGCTAGAGAACAGCCACCTGCGCGTGCTGCTGGCCGCCGCGCGTGCCCGCGCCGCGCAGGGTCAGTTCGATCAGGTCGCCGAGGTCGCGATGCTCGTCGATCAGTTGGGCGAAGATCAGCCGACCGTCAACGGCGTGTTGACATCGATGTTCCAGATGCTCACCGGCGCGTTGAAACAGGCCGAGGCCGACGTCATCGAGGCGCGCACTTCGGCCGACACGTCGCAGGGCGCCGCCGCCGGACAGCGCGTCACCACACTGTCCAAGCATGTGGTCGCGCTCATTCCACCGTTGGCAAAACGAAAGCAGAACACGCTGGCGTCGCTGATTTTTATCGCCGACACCAGTTCCGAGCTGAAGCAGGCGGACGTCGCGCGGACCCTCTATCAAAGCATTCTAAGCCGCAGCGACGAAGACCCGAAATTCAAACAGGCCAACGGTCCGGCACTGACACGAATTCGGTCACGATTGGTGGGCCTGTTGCGGCAAAAGGGCAACTTCGACGAGGCGCTCACCGAGGTCAACAACCTGATCGAGAAGTTTCCCAACGCGCTCGAGCCGCTAATGGAGAAAGGTCGTGTGTTGCAGGATTGGGCCGATAACGACCCGCAGCGCTTCGGCGAAGCGGTCGCGCACTGGACGATGCTCCGCACGCGCCTGGCCCGTGTGCCGCGCAAGCCGCCGGAGTACTACGAAATCATCTACAACGCGGCGAGCTGCTTGTTTCAGGAAGGCTTTCGCACCGACAACGACGAGAAGCTGCGTCAGGCGGAACAATTGCTCAACGCCACGCTTATCTTGAGCCCCAAGCTCAGCGGTCCTCAGCAGGTAGCCGAATACAAGGAACTGTTGGGCAAAGCCCGCCAGTTGCAGCGCCAGCCGACCAGCGCGGCCACGCGTCGCTGAACGGGCAGCGGCTACCGGCCGTTCAACACTGTGGCGGCGGTTCAAGACTATGCCGACAACTTAACCCTGTGCCGGCAATTCAACCCTGTGCCGGCAACCGTGGCCAGCCGTGTCGCGCAATCCGCCACTTGTCGGTTGCCTAGCCGGCCGACCGCTTCGCTGCTTCGGCCGCCACCGCCAGACACTCTTTTATGTCGGGCAAGGGGTTGTCGGGGTTCTCTTCGTATTCGAGCGAGAGCGCGCCGTCTGGCGGAAAGTTCACCTTGCGCAAGGCCGTGAACGTGGCGTCGACGTCAAGGTGGCCCCGGCCCAGGATCACGCCCTTGGCCTTGGCCTTCTGTTCGGCAAAGTCCTTCAAGTGAATGCCATAGAGCCGGCCCTCGAACAGATGAATCGCCCGTACCGGATCTTCGCCCGTGCGAATGTAGTGCCCCAGGTCGGCACAAGCGCCGATCAGCGGATGATGGCCGCGGATGGCGTTGAGCACGTCGGCCACTTTGTCGTAGCGGGCCCCGGGCCCATGGTTGTGGATCGCGATACGAATCTGAAACTCTTCGCACAGTTTGTCGAGGCTGTCGAACGCGTCTTCGCTGGGGTCGGCCGAGATGTTGCGGATGCCGGCTTTCTTGGCGAATACGAACCAGCGGCGATTCGCTTCGTGATCCTTGGTAAACGGATTCACGCCGTGCCCCAGCATCTCGATGCCCAACGCCTGCGTCTTGCTTTTCATCGCTTGGATGTCGGTGTCGGACGACTTCGAGTCGAAATGAGCGTTGAACAATTCAACGCTGTGCAGGCCCAAATCGTGGATTTCGCGCAGGGCCCGATCGACATCGAAGCTGCGAAGCGAATAGCTCTGCATGCCGACGTTGAAGCCGCCGTAAGTGTCCGAAGGCGCGTCGGCGGACCTAGCGAATCGCGGGGCGCCGGCCGTCGTAGCCGCGGCGCCGGCTGCCACGGTCAAAAACTTCCTACGCGTCCAGGCTGAGCCCATGAATCGTCTCCCAGATCAAAATGCGAGAACTGTTGGCTGACTAGGCCGGTTCATCTTAGTCGGCCGTGATGGCGAGATCCAACCGGCGGAAGTCGGCGGTTTGCGTTGCGCGGCGTTGCCCGACAGAAGCAGCGCAGCCCGCAGACACGCGCCGCTCAGCGGACTACACTAGCAAACGGACGTACCACGTCGGACAGCAGTTTCGCCGGCCGCCCATGGTGCCAACTTGCAATACGCCACTTGACGACCGCTGGGTGAATGGCTTGCCGTGATGCGCATCGACGCCCATCAACACTTTTGGCAAATCGATCGCTTCGACTATCCGTGGATGGATCCAGGTTTCGACGCGCTGCGCCGCGACTTTGGCCCCGATGATTTGCAACCGTTGATCGACGCGTGCGGCGTCGAGCATACCGTGCTGGTGCAAACGATTGCCTCGCTCGACGAGACACAATGGTTCTTGCAGCTTGCTGGCGACGATCCGGTGATCGCCGGAGTCGTGGGCTGGGTCGATCTGACCGATCCCAGGATCGACGCGACGCTTGAGGGCCTGGCGCCGGATCCGAAGTTCGTCGGCGTGCGTCACCAGGTACACGACGAGCCGGACGATGCCTGGCTGCTGCGCGACGACGTGCTGTTCGGACTCTCACGATTGGTCGAGTGGCGCTGCGCGTTCGACCTGCTCATCCGTCCGCGGCACATTGCGGCGGCGGTGGAAGTCGCGCGCCGGTTGCCCGAGTTGCCGCTTGTGGTGGACCACCTGGCCAAGCCGGCCATCGCGTCGCGCGGCTGGGACGATTGGGCCGCGCCGCTGGCCGAATTGGCGGCCTGTCCCAACGTGGCGTGCAAGCTATCGGGCATGATCACCGAAGCCGACTGGCGGAGTTGGCAACCGGCCGATTTGCGCCCGTATGTCGACCACGCGTTAGCGTGCTTCGGACCCGAGCGGCTGATGTACGGCAGCGACTGGCCGGTCTGCCTGGTCGCCGGAGACTACCAGCAAGTGTTCGACGCGCTCCAGCAGAACCTGGCCGGGTTGTCCGATCGCCAGCGCGAGGAGATCTATTGCGGCACGGCGGCCCGGATGTACAGCCTCATCTAGTCCGCGGTCTTGCGGCGAGGCGACGCATCGAGCGCCGCACCGGGCGGAACGACGAGTTCGATCGATTGACCGAGAAAGCCTAACTCGTCCCGCCGTCGGCCCACTCGCTGTCGGCGGCCGGTTGTTCTTCGGCGGCGTTTTGAATGTGCAAGTCGCGCTGCGGGAACGGAATCGTAATCCCCGCCGCGGCGAAGCGCTTGTCGATCTCGGTGTGTAGCTCCGTGATCGTGCTGAGTCGCCGATCGATGTTCTCCAGGTAGGCGTAGAGGGTCAGATTCAGCGAACTGTCAGCAAACTCATCGAACGTGGCCAGCGGCGGCGGATCGTCGATCACCATGGGATGATCGGCCGCCACGTCAAGCAGAATCTGCCGGGCGGTTTCCGTGTCCGTCCCATACGCCACGCCGACCGGAATCTTCAGCCGATTGATCGACGCGCTAAGGGTCCAATTGAGAATCTTTCCGGTGATCAGTTCCTTGTTCGGAACCACGTATTCCTGCCGGTCCCAGTTGGTGATCGTCGTTGCGCGCATGCGGATTCTGGTGACGGTGCCGGTCGTGTTATCAACGGTCACCACGTCGCCCACGCGAATCGGCCGCTCGAACAGCAACACCACTCCGCACACGAAATTGGCGACCACTTCTTGCAGGCCGAATCCCAGCCCCACGCTCAGCGCGGCGGCGATCCAGCCGAATTGGGCCCAATCCACGCGCAGTACGCTGCACACGGCGAGGAAACCGACGGCCACCACCGCGTACTTGCAGAGCATGATCACGGCGTAGCGCGTGCCGGCTTCGATCGAAATCGCCCGCAAGACGGCCAGTTCGAGCAGCCCCGGCAGGTTGTGAACCACGATCAGCGTCACAACGGCGACCACCAGGGCCTGACCCACGGCCAACAACGTCGGTCCGCCCGCCAACGGAATCTGGACCGCCTCGAGCATGTCGACCAGCGGAACAATCTCCGGCCAGATCAGCAGGATCGCCCCGGCTACGCCCAACCCGAACAGCAATCGCAGCAGGGCCCGGGTCTGGACACCGATCGAGTCCAAATCCAGTTCGTCTTCTTCGTCGCGATCGACCGAGACGACCTCGCCGGCCTGTTCGTGGTCGTCGGCCGATTGGGTGGCTTCTTGCCGAGCTCGGCGCCGTTCGATGGCTTCATCCAGTGCCAGCCGGCGCTCGCGAATCACAAACCAGCGCAGCGTCAGTCCATACAAGACCGCTCCGGCGCCGACGATGCTCGCGGTGAGCACGAGTCCCAGGCTCAACTCCATGGCCGTGATCAAATAGCCCATTGCAGCCAGCACGATCAGCGACAGCGGACACACCAGGGCCAGAGTGTTCCAAAGATACCGTGTTCTTCCCGCCAGCCCCCCGGGATGCGTTTCGCCAAGAATCGCGAGGATTCCCCGTGGTCCGGAGAGCAACTGCCATAACACCAGCGCCGTCCACGCATGGGCGACAAAGAATGCGACGCGCCCCACGCTGTCCAGAAAGTCTGGAGCGTCGCGGAATACAAAGTGGCTGCTGGAGAACACTAGCGCCGGGATGTAGATCAGCGCAGTCAGGCGAATCGCGCGGCGCAATCGTGCCACGACCGTAGCATTCCAACCGAAGTGCTCGTCCCCCAATCCGCCCGGCCGCAACACCGACGCGAAAAAGGTCGCGGCCAGCGCGACCGCCGCGCAGGTTCGCAAACCGAGCGCCAGATCCTGCAGCCAGGCACTTGCATTGCCGAACTGCGCCAGCGCCCAGCCGATCAGACCAATCGTCAGAGGAACAGGAATCGCAAGCAACACGGTCCAGACCAGGGCCTCGATGGTGTGCGAGTACAGATCGGTCGAAATGCGCCGCGTCCGCTCCCCGGCGCGTGTCAATCGGCGCACGATCCAGGGCCGCAACAACAGCAGCACGACGACGGTCAGCAACACGGCGGTCGCCCGAACCGGCATCCGCACCGCGGCCCGCCTTGCGGCACTCCATAGCTCGCGTGCATGTTCCGCGCTGAACGACCACCGCAGTCCGCCCGGCAAGTCGGTAATCGTCTTGATGCTGACCGGCGGTGAACTGCGCATCCAGAAAAGCTGTTCGCTGATCTCATCGCGCACGGCCTCAAGCCGAGCCAGGTACTGCCTGGTTTCACCATCGAACGCGGCGACCGATCGGGTCAGGCTCGCGTACTGCACAGAGAGCTTCTCCAGCAGTTCGGCCCGCGCGGCGACTAGCTGGCTAACGGCTTTCGAATCGTGGTCCTCGAATCGCGCCTCAACTTCCGGCTGCTCGCGTAACTTTGATTCGATGTCCAGCGCGTCGAGTCGCGTTTTTCCCAAAGCCGGAAGCTCGGCCTCCAGCACGTCTTCTTGGGCTTCGATGATGCGGCGTTCCAAGTCGAACAGCACTTGAACCATTTCGGCGCCCGCGCCGCCGGATTCCAGTTGGCCCTGCAGGTCCTCGTACTCGGCCCGGAGCGAGTCCTGTTGTTTCGTAACGGCGTCGCGGACCGTGGCGACGGACTTTTGCGCCTCGACGACCGTCTCGAACTCTTTGGCCAGGGCTTGGACTTCCTTCGCCAGTTCTTGCGCTTCCTCGTCGTCCTCGGGAACCGACTGCGGCGCGTTGCGTGCCAACGCCTCGGCCCGCGTGGCCTCTCCGGCGAGTCGTTCGAGGAGCAGCGCCTCGAGCGACTTCAACGTCGCGTCGGCGTTTTCGACCTGCCGTGCCAGAAGTTCCGTTTGCGCCTCCTGCCGATCCTCGCGCGCCGCAAGGCTGGCCTGCTCCTGCTTGAGCATCTCAATTTCGGACTGCAGCCGCGCCTGCTGGGCGAGTAGCACCGCCCGATCGGCTTCGCGACCCGGCGACGACGTTTGTTCGGCGAAGTCAGATGACTTGAGCTTTTCCTCGGTGTCCGATAATTCGCGCTGGGCCTGCGGCAAGCGCTCGCTGATTTCCAACGGGCGCTGCTTGATCCGCGAAAGCGAACGTTTCGCGCCGGCAAGCTGCTCGTTCAGATCGTTTAGCGCGGCCCGCTTCGAGTCGACCTGTTTTTGAACTTCTTCGGTGGCCTGGCTGGGATCGGCTGTTTCCGCGGCTTCGGCCGTCGGCATTTCTTCGAGCGCTGCGCGAGACTTTTCGGCTTCGGCCGGTGCCGCGTTGATGGCCTGGCGAAACTCCTTGGCGTTGGCGGTAAAGCTTTCGGCCTCTTTGAGCGCCTCGAGAGCCTGCTGGTACTTGGTCCGCAAGCCGTCTTTGGCCGAGTCCTCAAGCGCCGTGTCAGACGCGAGCGCCTCGAGGCGGGCTTCGACCTCGGCGGTCGTCAGCGTCTTTGCACCGCTGTCCGGCTCGGCGGACTTGGGCGTCTCTGGCGGCGAGACCTCTTGCGCGGTCAGCGCGGTTGCGCGGGGAACCGCCGACAAGGCAAGTGTCACCAGCAGAATGAGTCGGGATGCCGGCTGCGTCAGCAGCATCATGATTCGCCTCGAATCGCCATTGCGTGGGTAGGAAAGTGCCGATTGTCCCAATTGTTCGACCTTCGGGCCTCAGCGACAACTTTAGCATGCAACAGCCCCGCCATGCCGGCGGCTATCGCCGAACGACCGCTATGATCGAGCGTGCCAGCAGCCAATTTGCCCGCGGGACGGGAGGCCGGCCATCCGGCGACTACGACCGTACTTGTCCCCTGCCGCAGGCAACGAAAAGAGGCGGGACCCGCCTGGGGCCCCGCCTCGTCAAATCGTATGGTGCTGCGCTTGCGAGCCGTTCGCCGCGCTACGACTTCTTGTTGAGCTCCGCTTCGATCGCTTCGATCACTTCCGGCGCGTCCGGCTTAGTGCGCGGGCTGAATCGCTTGACCACCTTGCCGTCGCGACCCACCAGAAACTTTTCGAAGTTCCACTTGATGTCGCCGGCCATGCCGGGATTGGTCTCTTCGGAAGTCAAGAACTCGTACAGCGGGTCGATGTCGTCGCCTTTGACGACGATCTTCGAAAACATAGGAAAGTCGACGTTGAAGGTGCTCGTGCAGAACTCCTTGATTTCGGCGTTGGTGCCGGGCTCTTGGCGACCAAACTCATTAGCCGGAAACCCGAGCACGTTGAGTCCCTGGTCCTTGTACTTGCTGTAGACCGCTTCGAGCTGCTCGTACTGCGGCGTCAAACCGCACTTGCTTGCGACGTTGACAATCAAGACAACGTCGCCCTTGTATTTGCCGAGATCGACGGACTGGCCGTCGATGTCTTTCATCTTGAAGTCGAGCGGACCCTTGGCGTCTGCGGCGTGCAGTGGCGCGATCATGGCGACAACGGCGACCAAGGCGATCAGTGCGGCGAGTTTCATCGAAAATCCTCCGGTGTGCACGGTTGAGGAAGGTTGGCGGCCGCCGGTGCGGCTACCAAGAAACCTACCGCCGGCGCACCCGCGTGTCAAAGCGCCCCGGGCGGCCCCACCACTTGCGAGCGGTCGACGGAAAACGGTAGATTGCCGCATCGCATCGCTGCCAGCCGGCCTCCGTCCTCGCCCCGAATTGCCTCCATGCCCGTATCCTTCGATCTGGTCCTGCTGGCTTCCGACCCCACGGTGACGCCGCTGACGACGCCGTTTCTGCAGCTCTACGTCTTCGTGCTGGCGGGGTTTGTCGGCTTTCAGATCATCACCAAGGTGCCGGCGCTACTGCACACGCCTTTGATGTCGGCCACCAACGCGATCTCGGGCATTTCGTTGGTCGGATCGCTGGTCGCGGCCGGCGCCGACTACAGCACGTACAGCACGTGGTTGGGCTTCATCGCAGTGACGGCAGCCACGATCAACGTGGTGGGCGGATTCATGATCACCGACCGCATGCTCAAGATGTTCAAGCGTCGCGAACGAAAGTAGCCCATGCACCTCGCGCAGGCCCTGCTCAACCTGATCGTGTCGGCGGCGGAACCGGCCGCGCCCGCTGTCGCCGCGACGGCAGCCGATGCCGCGACCGGCGCGCATGGCACAGCCTCCGGCGGCACGCGCGAACTGTTCATTCAGATTTGCTATCTGGGCGCGTCGGTGCTGTTCATCTTTGGGTTGCGCGGACTGACGTCGCCCGACAAGTCGCGCCGCGGCATGCAGTTGGCCGCGCTGGGCATGCTGGTCGCCATCATCGGCACGCTGATCCATCACGACATCGTGACCTATACCTGGATCATCGTGGGGCTGGTGATCGGTTCGGCGATCGGAGCGGCAATTTCCATTTGGATGCCGATGACGGCCGTTCCGCAGCGGACCGCGATCTCGCACGCGTTCGGCGCGCTGGCCGCCACGCTGGTCGGCATCTCGCACTACGATCAGATCACCCGCGTGTTGGCCGAACAGGTCACGCGGGTCGACATGGCCGCTCTGGGCTTCGAGGTGATGTTCGGATCGCTCACGATCACCGGCAGCCTGATGGCGTTCGGGAAGTTTCACGGCATTCTGCCCCGACCGCCGATTACGTACAAGTTTCAAAACCTTTCGAACATCGCGCTGTTCTGCGTTGCCGCGCTGATGTTTGTGTACCTCGTGGTCACGCCGTCCGATTCGGCGGCCCACGCCACGATCTTCTACTTGATGGTGCTGGTCGGGTTGGCCGTGGGGGTGTTGATCGTGATTCCGATCGGCGGAGCCGACATGCCGGTCGTGATTTCGCTGCTCAACTCGTACGCGGGACTGGCCGCGTCGGCCACCGGCTTCGCGCTAGGCAACAACGTGTTGATCATCGCCGGCGCGCTGGACGGCGCCAGCGGGTTCTTCCTTTCGATCCTGATGAGCAAGGCGATGAACCGGTCGTTCACCAACGTGCTGTTTGGCGCGTTCGGTGCTGCGCCGGAGGCCGGAGCGGCCCAATCGGCCGACGGTCTTTCGGTGAACAGCATCTCAGTCGAAGACGCGGCCGTGCAACTCGGGTATGCCCGGTTTGTGATCGTTGTGCCGGGCTATGGGATGGCTGTGGCCCAAGCACAGCACGCGGTGCGCGAGCTGAGCGACTTGATCGAAGAGCGCGGCGGCGAGGTGAAGTTCGCCATTCATCCGGTGGCGGGCCGCATGCCGGGCCACATGAATGTCCTGTTGGCGGAAGCCGATATCGCTTACGACAAGCTGTTGGACATGGACGAGATCAACGGCGAGTTCCCGCGGGCCGACGTGGCGCTGGTGATCGGTGCCAACGACGTGGTCAACCCTGCGGCCCGCAACGACCCGGCGAGCCCCATTCACGGCATGCCGATCCTCAACGCGGACCAGGCCCAGAGCGTGATCGTGTTGAAGCGGAGCATGAATCCAGGCTTTGCCGGAATCGAGAACGCACTGTTCTACGACCCGAAGTGTTCGATTCTGTTCGGCGACGCGAAGAGCTCGCTGACGAAGCTGGTCGCCGAAGTGAAGGCGGTGTAGCGGGATCGCGGGACGGGACGACTCTGACCGCAAACGGCGCGAGCGGCACACAATCCAGCGTGCCAGCGCCAATCAAACCGTGGCCAATTCCGGCAGGCCGAGCAGCTCGCGCACTTTCGGATGCACGACCTGACCGTCCTTGGCCACCAGCGATTCGCGCGTGATCTCGTCTTCCAGGTTGAACTCGAAGCGCCCGTCGCTAACCAGATGGTTGAGAAAGGTCGTCACGTTCTTCGAGAACATCTGGCTGGCGTGATACGGCACGTCGGACGGCAAATTGGCCGGCCCGAGAATCGTCACTCCGTGTTCAACCACGGTTTCGCCGGGCTTGGTCAGCGCGCAGTTGCCGCCCCGTTCCGCCGCGACGTCGACCAACACGCTGCCGGTCGGCATGGCTTCGACCATCTCGGCGGTGACGAGCGTGGGCGCCTTCTTGCCCGGCACGGCGGCCGTGGTAATCACCACGTCGTTTTGGGCGACGACTTTGGTCATCAGTTCGCGTTGCCGGCGGTAGAAGTCCTCGTCCATCGCCTTGGCATAGCCACCCTCGGCTTCGCCACCGCCGGTGTCGAGGTCCACTTGCACGAACTTCGCGCCCAGACTCTCCACCTGTTCCTTGACGGCCGAACGAATGTCGTAGGCGGAAACGACGGCGCCCATCCGCCGCGCGCTGGCGATCGCTTGCAATCCGGCCACGCCGGCGCCCATCACAAACACCTTGGCCGGCGTAATGGTACCCGCGGCGGTCGTCATCATCGGAAACATCTTGGGCAACGTCGTGGCGGCCAGCAACACGGCCCGATAGCCGGCAATCGTCGCTTGCGAGCTGAGCACGTCCATGCTCTGAGCCCGGGTGATCCGTGGCACCAGCTCCAGCGAGAACAGCGTGGCTCCTTTGTCGGCAATCGCCCGCGCTTCGGCGGGCGCGCCCAACGGGTCGCACATTGCGATCACGACCTGATCGGCCCGTAGCGATGCTGCCAGTGCCGCGGCGCCTTGTGGGTCCGCACCGGCACCCCGCACTTGCAACAGGCAATCGGCCCCAAGCGCTTCATCGCGCGAGACGACCGCGGCGCCCTTGTCGGAGTACAGTGCGTCGGGAAAACCGGCCGATAGTCCGGCTCCGGCCTCGATGCGTACTTCCAATCCGTTTTTGACGAGTTGAGCGGCCGACATCGGCACGAGCGCGACGCGCCGCTCGCCCGAGAAAGTTTCTTTGGTACTGGCAACAATCATCGATCCGTGGTGGCTCCGGGTATGCAACTTGCAAAGCGATCAGGCGAAGGTCCGTCACCCGCCGCGCGACATGAACGACGACGACGTGTCATCACCGTGGGTCGTGTCGCGATTCCGTGTCGGGCTGGTCCTGAATGCACGAATGGCCAACAACACCGCGCAGGCGATCAGCACCACGGTGCCGAAGCCATACGGGCGAATGAATGCCGCCGCCAACAGCAGCCCGACGACGATGCAGCCGGTCAGCAGCCCGTCCGCTCCCGAGCTTTCGGGGTCCACGTCGTGTTCAGGCAGCAGGTTTTGTACGCAACCGTTCATGGCCGCGCATTGTAGCAAAACGCCGGCCGTGCGGCTGCCACGGGAAGCGCGCGTGCCATCGCCCGCCGTGCCGCCGGACCCTACGACTCCGGTTCTTCCGGCGGCGGGTCCGCGTTTTCGGGCGTGAGCCGGTCCATTGGCGGTCGGCGGAGGTGAAAACCGGTGGCTTGCTGCCAGGCGTGGGCCAGGGCAAGCAGCGTGCTCTCGCCGAACAACTGGCCCGTCAGCGTGATGGCCCGCGGCGTTTCCGCGTTCGGTCCGGCGGCGAACCCGCTGGGCAACACAACGCACGGATGGCCTGTCAGATTTGTCAACGTCAGGTCATTCCCCTCGACGTACGCGTCGAGTCCTTCGATGGCCCGTTCCATCTCTTGCATGACCATCGTGCGAATGCGATTGGCCCGCAAGTACTCGACCGCCGGTGTAAACTGGGCCTCGCGAAACGCGCCCGGCCAGGTGTTCAGACCTTCGGTGATCCCGGCCCGCGTGACGGGGTCAAACACGGCGGCAGCCTCCGTGTTGAGGATCATCGCCAGCGCGCCGACCGGAAAGTTCTTGGGCAACTCGATCGGCACCAGCTCAACGCCCAAGTCGGCCAGCACGCCGAGCTCCGATCGCTCTTCCAGCGGCTTGTATTTGTTCTCGACATAGCCCACGCGCATCGACCGCACGTCGCGCGAGCAGGGCCAGGCAAACGGCCGATCGACGGTCGTCGGGTCGAACTCGTCGCGTCCGGCGATGGCGCCAAAAACGAGCGCGCAGTCCTCGACCGAACGAGCGATCGGGCCGATCTTGTCCATCGACCACGATAAGGTCATGCAGCCATGCCGGCTGACACGCCCGAACGTCGGCCGCAATCCCGTGACCCCGCAGCGACGGCAAGGCGAGACGATGCTGCCCAAGGTTTCACTGCCAATCGAAAACCCGACCAGCCCGGCCGCGGTGGCCGACGCCGGACCGGCCGACGAACCGCTCGAACCCTGCCGGGGGTTCCAAGGGTTGCGGGTTCGGCCGCCGAACCACAGATCGCCTTGAGCCAGCGCGCCCAACGAAAGCTTGGCCACGAGCACAGCGCCGGCCTCTTCGAGCCGGGCCGCCACGGTGGCCTTGGTGTCGATTACTTGATCGGCGAACGGCGTCGCGCCCCAACCGGTCTTGTAGCCGGGATACGCGATCAAGTCCTTAGCGCCCCACGGAATGCCGTGCAACGGTCCGCGGTAGCGCCCGGCAGCCAACTCGCGGTCGGCCTGTTCGGCCTGGCGCAGCGCCAGTTCCTCGGTGTACGTCACCACGCAACGCAACACCGGGTCGTAACGGCGCAGCCGCGCCAGGTACAGCTTCGTCAGCTCGACCGACGACACCTGGCGGGTCCGCACCAGTCCGGCCAACTCCGTCACCGGCAAGAACGCCAGGTCATCGTCGGAGGCTGGCCGCTGGGGTGCATGCGATTCGATCATCCGGACCGAAGTGCCTGCGGGCCGGTCACGGTCGCGCGCGTGCTCGGCCACGTGAAACGCCAGCGCCGGCGGTACGTCGTAGCCAACGTCGACGGACCGTAGCAGGTCGAACCGCTGCACGGCGCGGCTCAATCCGCGGGCCGCCCGCTCGCGTTCGTCGTCCGAGAGCTCGATGCCGGCGATCCATTCGGCTTGCCGCACCATCTCGGGCGTGACCTTGGCGCCGTCGTCCGCGGCGGCTGCCAGGGCACGCTGAAACGCGCCGCCGCCGATGCCCAGCGCAGCCAGTGCCTTGAGCGCGGCCCTGCGTCGGATGACTGCGGGCTGATTCGGTTCATCGGACGGGCAGCGATGGGCTGTCATGCGGGCCTCGTTCGAGATGGGATTCGCGCGGGCTTGCAGGCCAGGGGCCACTCTACTTGCGGGCAACAACAGGTGCAACGAACGGGCGGGCACTCGTTTCGAAAGCCACTTGCACGGCCGAGCGCCATGGCCCGTTGTTGGCCCCGTTTGCTAAAATGGCGTGTATGAGTTGGTATCGCCCAACCAGACCGTCAAAGAACTGGGTGCCCGAGCGCAATGTCGGTTCGGAAGCACCGAAGTGGAGCGGTCAGTGGTGGCTCGATCAAGTGCAGGACTTCTTCGAACTGCTAGCGTATTTCCTGCCACTCTGAGTCGACAGACGGGTCTTGCAATGGGCCCCTTGTGGCCGCGACACGTCAAAAGCAAGTACTGTCAGTGATCAGGGTCATGTTGGGGGCGTCCCAAGTTCGTCCAGTGTTACCTTGCGCAGCGTGTCGAGATTCATTCCGAGCGCATCGGCAAGCAGGACTGACGCGGCGGATTTTCGCGTTCGGAGCAAGCCGAGTAAGAGGTGTTCAGTACCGACATACTCGTGTTGGCAGCGGTCAGCCTCGTCTCTTGCGCAATCAACCACTTGAGTCGCCGCAGTTAGCGAATCTTCACGGGGCCGCACCTGACCGGTTCGATCGGACTCCTCTTGGGCCAATGCCGCAAGCATGCGATCGATGTCGACTGCGCATCGATCTCGCAAGATGTGGAGAGCGACGCCTGTGCCCTGCCCTATTAGCGCTAGCAGGAGGTGCTCCGGCCGAGCTTCGCTCTCGCCCGCTCGACGAGCGTAGTACTGTGCCTGCCGCAGTACCTCTTTCGCGCGATCCGTTAATTGTTTTGGGCGCGCAACATCCATGGGGACCATTCTAGCGAATCGACTCACTCGGGGCGCCGAAGGGCGCAAGCGGGCCCGCGAGCACCCATTCCGAAAGCCGTTTGCACAACAGAGCGCCGCGGCGTTTTGTTCGCCCGATCTGGTAGAATGCCGGATATGACTGTCAGGCGTTACGTTTCTGAGCAAGAACCGCAGGCAAACGTGCCAGTTTCGAGCGCGCGAAGCGGCAGCGTGCGCTGGTACATCGATCACACGCTTGCGTGGCTTGAAGTACTGGTCGAAATACTGGGAGTCATCAGGTTATAGCCATTGCCGCCGCCCTCCGCGCGACGAGCCGCCCAAACGGCACCCACCCCGCCCCCGGCACACGCCTTGCCAGGGTGCCCCCCGGGCGGTAAATTGGCAGTTTCGCAAAAACCGACGCCAGCCTGCCGGGACGACTTCGGTCTGACTCGGCCGCGACGCAAGAGTACTCGTGATGAATACCGCAACCGTAAAGAGCTACGTTGCCCAGCCGGGCAAGGTCGACCAGAAGTGGTGGCTCGTCGACGCCGAAGGCAAGATCCTAGGGCGGCTGGCCAGCGACATTGCCATGGTGCTGATGGGCAAGCACCAGCCGACCTACACCCCGCACGTCGACTGCGGCGACTATGTCGTGGTGATCAACGTCGACAAGATCGTCGTGAGCGGCAACAAGTTGGAAAAGAAGCAATACACCTGGTACACGGGCTATCCCGGATTGCGGAGCGAGTCGGCGCGACACCGGTTCGAGCGCGATCCGGAGTTGGTGCTGACCGAGGCGGTCCGCCGCATGCTTCCGAAAAACAAGCTGGCTCGCAAGATGCTCGCCCGGTTGAAGCCCTATGCCGGCGACGCGCACCCGCACCAGGCCCAGGATCCGCAGCCGAAGGAATTGGGCGCGAAGAAACAAAAGAGCGAAAAGAAAAAGTAGTCGCCGCGACGCCGCGGCCCAAGCCGGGACGCGCCCAGCATTCATCCGGTCGCCGCGACGCCAAACCGACACCGCACAAACGAATCACGATAGGGTCCTCGCATGGCAGACACCGCCACGACCTCGATGGCAAATGATTTCTTGGGCACCGGCCGCCGCAAGACCTCGGTGGCGCGCGTTCGCGTTCGGCCCGGCGAGGGCAAGATCACGATCAACAAACGATCGCTCGACGATTACTTTCAAAGCGAGCAAGACCGCCGCAACGTCATGGCCCCGCTGGTCAAAAGCGAAAAGCAGGGCTCGGTCGACGTCACCATCAGTGTGTACGGCGGCGGCATCACCGGCCAATCGGGCGCGTGCATGCTCGGAATTGCTCGGGCGTTGGCCAAGTACGACCCGGAGACGTTCGACGCGTTGCGCCACAGCCACCTGCTGACGCGCGACGGCCGGATGAAAGAACGCAAGCACTACGGGCTGCGCGGGGCACGCAAGGGCACGCAGTTCTCTAAGCGGTAGCGCGACGCTTCGAGCCATCGCGCGGCCGGCCGATGTGGCCCAGATCAACGTCGCGGTCCGCGCGGCTCGCCTCAGCGAAACAGCAAATACCCGAATCCTTCGGGGATTGCCGCGACGGCCGCCGGAGTCGTCCAACTCTGAAAGCCGACGCCCGGCACGATCCGTTGGATGCCCACGGCCCACGCCGATCCGGCAATCGGCGCGTCGCCGCTCAACTCGGTCAGCGGAATCGCGGCTTCGGCGGTCCAGGCGTCGTCGGACTGGCCGCTGGCGATGTACCAGGCGGGGTCCCACGACGTGTCGCCCCAGCAGTCCTCGGCCGGCCAACCGCGATAGTCGATCACCAAGCGGTAGTGCGTCACGAAATCGCGGTCGACGTCGATCAACAATTCGACCCGATCGTGGCGGTCGATCGGCGCGTCGTGCGTGCGCGGCGCGTCGGACGGTTCGTAGCGAAACGACTCGGCGCGCTGGCAGCTCAGCCCGACGTATAGGTACTCGTCGTCGTAGGCCAGCATGGCGACGGCCGGCCACTGGGCATCGTCGCCCAGCGCGCTGCGCAGCTCGACCACGTTGCCGGCGTTCCACATCGGCTCGTCGAGCTGTCCGTCCAGTCGTGGTTTGATTTTCGCCGGCGGGCACGGCAGCCGCGACTTGGGCGGTTCCCGCTTCGGGTCGTTGAGCCACAGCTCGGTTTCCGCGCAGGCGCGCCAGGCGTCGTCCGGTCGATTGTGACGCAGTCCGAGGAAGTAGCGCTCCGCCTGCCGCGGCAGGCCCAACTCACGGTGCGCCACCGCCAGCGGAAATCGAACCGACGGCTGGGCCAACACGTCCGGCTGAAGCTGCGACAATTGCTTGGCGTAGTTGTCGACGCGGGTGAAGCGCTCGTTGGGGCTGGCGCGCAGGTCGCGTGCCAATCCGCCAGCCTGTTGCACGCCGGCACCCGGACCCAACGCGGCCGCCACGCGCACGCCGGCGCCTTCGGTCGGTTGCACACGCGGTGTCTTGCCGCGCGGCGCAAGCAAGTTGACGCTTTGTGCGGCCAGCCCTTCGGAGCGCCGCTCGCGCCAGGCGGTTTCGCCGCTGGCGTGATACTGGATCAACCACTGCAGGGCCACGCCGGCCAGGACGTGTTTCGGATACCGGTCCACGACCAGCGCGTAGCACTCCACCGCCAGCGGCCAGCGCCCGTTGCGGACGTATCGCTCGCCCAGTTGGAGCAAGGTTTCCACGGCCCGGTCGTCGCCCATGGTGCGCGTCTGCTGGCCGATTCCGGCCAGGAAGCGCCCACCGTGCGGATCGTCTTCGTCGGCCTGGGCGAGAATTGCTTGCAGGTTGCGCCGTCGTTGGGCCTCGCGGTGCAGGGACTCCAGATCCGAGTCGGCCACGGCTTCGAACAGCCGCCGCGCTTCGACGCCCGGCGAAAGTGAAATGCCGCTGAAAAAGTCGCGACGCCCCAGTTCCTGCGGGATGCGATCGACCAGCAGCCGGAACACCAGCAGCGACGAGGGCGCGGCGAGCTCGCTCTGCACGATCCCGCGGGCCGGCACCGCGATTTCGCCGACTGTTTTGCCATACCGCGCACTGAGCGCCGAGGGGTCGACGGTCGTGGTTCCGCTTGCGCCCGGCGGCAACTGGGAATAGATCTTTTGCACTTGCCAGGCGGGCAGACCGGCCTGGGTGCGTTGCTCGGGATACTGCGCGGGATCGGCGGCTGCCGCCACCGAGCGTAGCACCAACTGGTTCACCAGATGGGCCAATGGGTCTTCGCCGGCCGCATCGGTCGACGACGTAAACACCACGCTCGGCTGCCACATGCGGATGCGGGCCACGACATGGGCCTCGAGCTTCGGCAGTGCTTCGGCATCGTTGGCCCGGTTCCAGCCGTCGACCAGTTGCGCAGCCGAAAGCCGCAAACCCGACTGTCGCATCGGGAATCGCCACGCGCTGGCGGCCGCGCTAGCGCCAGCGCGAACGACCGCTTCGTGGGCCCGTTGTTCCTCGTCCGGTGCGTCGGGCGGACGGCCCTCGACGTCCTGCCGTCCCAGCAGCTCGATCGTGCCGAGGTAACCTTCGTCGGCCGAAAGCCGGGCGAGCAGTTCCAACGGCACGTGGTCCGCATGGCCATAGAATCCGACGAACGCCGCCCGCGTGCCTCCTCCGCGTTGCCGCTGCCAGGTCTGTCCGCCGTCGGTCGTGATCAGGATGATTCCCAAATCGCCGGCGGCCCAACCGGTGCGCGCGTCGACAAACTCCAACGCGCGGATCGGCAGCGTCTGGCCGGTGTCTCCGGCCGACCAGGTAACGCCGCCATCCGCCGTGCGAAAGACGCGCGTGCCGGGTGTGCCCGCAACCCAACAGGCCGGCCCGCGGACCGCCAGCGCGCGGAAATCGAAGTGGTCTCGCATGCCGGGCGGAAAGCTTCCCTCGGGCACCTGCCACGACCTACCCAAATCGTGCGTTTGCAAAACCAGCCCGCCATCGCCGACGAGCCAACCCTTGGCCGGCGCGATCAAACGCATCTGGCGCAACGCCCGCAGGCCGAAGTTGGGCGACTGCGGCTCCACGGCGCGGCGCCGGATCACGGCCAGCGCGCTTTGCCGGCCCGCCAGCGCGCCGGTGTGCGGATCGACGAATCCGCCGGTGAGCCAATCGTCGCTGGCCACCGCCGGCAACGCCGACCATGACTGTCCGCCGTCGCTCGTGGCGAACACGCCCGAGGGGAACAGTGCCGACCGTTGTCCGATTGCCCATCCGCGCTGCGCGTCGAAGAAGCCCATCTGCTGGACGGCGGGCAGCGACAGCTTCCGATCGACGTTCCAACTTCGGCCGCCGTCGCGCGTGTGCAGCACGACGCCGCGCGAAACGTGCGTGTAGGGTTCGGTGTGTCCTCCGGCGGCCCACCCCACGTTTTGGTCCAAGAACACGACCGACGAAAGCCGATCGTCGACGCCGGACTGCTGCAACTGCCAGTGGCGGCCCGCGTCTTCGGTGTGCCAGATGGTGCCGCGGTCGCCCACGGCCCAACCGTGTTGATCGTCAACAAACGACAGATCGTTCAACTGCGCGTCGGCGCACATCGGCCGCTGCCGCAGCGCATCGTCGGCCGCGGTCTCCGAAGCACCCGCCAAGCCGACCCAAAACATGACTCCGCGAACCAATCCCGCCAGCCATCCGCCCGTCGTGCGCCGCATGCAGACTCCTTCCTGAACTTCGGCATCAAGCGTCGCGGATCCGCGAAAAACGCGGAGGGATTGTAACGATCCGCTACGAACGAACCTAGGCCACTCGCAGACGGCGAACCGTTGGGCTAAAACTAGGTTGTGTCTCGTTTTTTTGGGCCAGTGCCGCCGATCCTGACCGTGCCGACTTCGATGCGGCGCTTGCTCGCGGCCGACCGTGTGCGATCCCTGGCGAAGTACGACCATCTGCGGAGTCTGAATTCGATGCGTGTGATTGTGGAACAGAATCGTGACGGCGTGAGCCGTCGAGCCGCACAGTTCGTGGCCGAGTTGGTCACGCAAAAACCGACCTGCGTGCTCGGTCTGGCAACCGGCAGCACACCGTTGGGGACGTATGCCGAATTGATTCGCATGCATCGCGAAGAAGGGCTCGACTTTTCGCGCGTCGTGACCTTCAACCTGGACGAGTACGTCGGATTGGGCGCCGGTGACGCACATAGTTATCGCTCGTTCATGCAGCAAAACTTCTTTGATCACATCAACGTCGACCCGCGCGACACGCACGTGCCAGACGGCCGGGCGCTCGACTTCGAAGCCTACTGCGAGCAGTACGAACGAATGATCGTCGAGGAGGGCGGCGTCGACTTGCAGATTCTGGGCATCGGCGGCGACGGGCACATCGCCTTCAACGAGCCCGGCTCGTCGCTTGGCAGCCGCACCCGGCTCAAGACGCTGACCTCGGAAACGGTGCGCGACAATGCGCGGTTCTTCGGCAGCGAGGAAGAAGTGCCGCGATTGGCGATCACGGTCGGCGTGGGAACGATCCTCGAATCACGGCAATGCCTGCTGTTGGCCTGCGGCGACAGCAAAGCCAAAGCCATCCGCGACACGATCGAAGGCCCGATCACGGCACAAGTCACCGCCTCGGCCTTGCAATTGCACCGTGACGTGATCGCCATTTTGGACGAGGAAGCCGCCCGGCTGCTCGAACGGCGCGACTACTACCGGGAAGTGGAACGGTTGCAGGCCGATCTAAAGGCCGGGCAACTCGGCAGGACACGCAGCTAAGCGCCGGACGTGCCAGCCGAAAAAATAGCGCGGCGCTTTGGCGCTTGCCCCGGCTCGTTCCGCCGCAGGTCAGTCCGGCTCGAACTGCTCGTGAAAGAACAATCGCCAGTCGTCGATCGCTTCGGGGCGCAGCGCCAGAGCTTTGCTCCCGCCAGGCGTGCCGATGTGCCCACTGTCGAAGTCAAATAGCACGATGGTCGACTCCTCGCCGTCGGAAAACAGCATGGCGTATTGCCAGGCGGGTGGTTGCTCCGGAGGAGGCGCGTCCCAACGAAACGGCACGTCCAAGACCATCGCACGGCGAATGTTGCTGACGCCGGGGGCCTGCGACGCATCGGCCGCGGCGGTCACCGTGTATTTTTGGCCATCGACTTGGAACTGGCGCGACGATTCGCCCGTCCCCAGCGCCAGGACTTCGATCTCGGGCGCACCGGCGATCAAGGTGCCGGCACTGGTGCCCCAATAGGCCAGCGCGCGACGGCTGTTGCGCTGGTGGTACCACAGACTGAACACCGTGGCCGATAACGCCACGGCGAAGATCAGCCCGATGACGACTTTTCCCGGATTCCACTTCATCGACGGTCTCTCTGCCGGCAGCATCGGCGGGCCCTAGTCCAAGGCCTCTGGAGCAGTATACTGAGAGCACGCCCGACGGCGATTGTCCAGCGGTCCTCCGTTCGAAAAAGATCCTCCGATGTCCAACGAGTTTGATCCATACCGCGAAGCGCTGGTCGTGGAAGCCATCACGATCTGGCCCGAAGAATACGACGATTGGGAAGATGCCGAACGTCAACGGGTCGACAGGGCCCTGCACGCCGATCCGGCCAGCGCCGCCGAGTTGGCCTATTTCCGCATCCATACGGGCTTTCAGCGGCAAATCACCGTCACGGCCGAAGACATCGAACGCATCGGCCAGCAGGCATCGTAGCGACGACTGCAAAGCGCCGCCGCGATGCCGGCGCATCGCACTTGGTCCCTCAAGCAGGAACGTACGCGCGTGAGCATCGTCGAAGTCAACCTCGGCCCCCGCAGCTACTCGATCGAAATCGGCACGGGCAACCTGCGCGAATTGGGCCCACGCGTCGCCGCATGGCGCAAATGCTCCCACGCCGTTTTGATCACCGATCAGAACGTGGAAAAACCGCACGCGCATCACGCTGCCGAAAGCCTGTTCGAGGCCGGCGCGAAGGTCGACGTGCTCGTCGTCGAAGCCGGGGAAGAGACAAAGTCGGTCGAAGCGGCAGCCGGCCTGTGGGATCAATTGCTGGCTGTCGGCGCGGATCGCAAGTCGATCGTCGTCGCTGTCGGTGGCGGGGTGGTCGGCGACCTGGCCGGATTCGTCGCGGCATCCTTCGCCCGCGGGCTGGCGTTTGTCCAAGTGCCCACCACGCTCTTGGCCCAAGTCGATAGCTCGGTGGGCGGAAAAGTCGGGATCAACCTGGAAGGCGCCAAGAACATGGTTGGCGCGTTCTGGCAGCCGGCCGGTGTGCTGATCGATACGGCCGTATTGGCCACGTTGCCCGATCGGCAGTACCGCGCCGGCCTGGCCGAAGTGGTCAAGTATGGCGTGATTCTGGACGCCGACTTTTTCAACTATCTGGAGAAGCACGTCGGCGAGCTCGACGCGCGCGACGACGCCATCCTGGAACACGTCGTCACGCGCTGTTGCCGGCTTAAGGCCGACGTCGTCGAGGCCGATGAGCGCGAAGAAACCGGACTGCGGGCCGTGCTCAACTACGGGCACACCTTCTGTCACGCCCTGGAATCCGTCACCGGCTACAACCAGTTCCTGCACGGCGAGGCCGTCTCGATCGGCATGCTCTGCGCGTCGCGGCTGGCCGAACGAATGGGCCGCGTCGATCGCGCGTTTACAGAGCGGCAGGGCAAATTGCTGGCCGCGTTGCAATTGCCGGTCGAATGCCCAAAGATCGATCACGAGCCGCTGGTGGCGGCGATGGCCCGCGATAAAAAGGTCGAACACGGCAAGTTGCGATTCGTGTTGCCCAGCCGCATGGGACACGTCGAGTTGGTCTCGGACGTCGACGAGCAGGACGTGCGTGCCGCCCTGGCCGGCAATTGAGTTCTAGCTAGCCAATGTTCGAGGGCGACCAACGGAAGCCCACCAAACGCGGTCGAATTGGGGTCGACCACATGCCCATTGTCTGCCTCGGCATCAATAAGATCGGTTACAATCGCGGGACCAGACGGTGACCCCACGTCGATTCCGCCGCGAGCCCACCACGCCGTGAACGCCTCGGTGCCATCCACGACACCCGAAAGCCTGGCCGATGCCGTGCGGCTGTCGATGATTGCCGGCGTCGGACCGCGGCTGCGCAAGGCGTTGTTGGAGGCGTTCGGCACGCCGCATGCTGTGCTGCACGCCGCGCCGAGCGACTTGTTGCGCGTGCCGGGCATTGGCAATCAATTGGCGCGGCGAATCGCCGTCGCCTGCGACGAGATCGACGTCCAAGCCGAGTTGGCCCGCTGTGCCGAGCAAGGGATCACGATTCTGACCGACGCCGACTCCGCCTATCCGCGCGTATTGCGCGAAATCTACGACCCGCCGGGCATTTTGTACGTGCGGGGCGAGATCCAACCACAGGATGCGCTGGCGATCGCGATTGTCGGCGCGCGGCACGCGACGCACTACGGCGTGTCGCAAGCCGAACGACTCGCTGGCAGCCTGGCCCGAGCGGGCATAACGATTGTCAGCGGTCTGGCCCGCGGCATCGATGCCGCCGCGCATCGGGGCGCTTTGGCCGCCGAGGGGCGCACGCTGGCCGTGCTGGGCAGCGGGTTGTTGAAAATGTATCCGCCCGAGCACCGCGAACTGGCCGACGAGGTGGCCCGGCACGGCGCCGTGCTCAGTGAGATGCCGCCGCTCAGTCCACCCTCAAGCGGCGCGTTTCCGCAGCGCAATCGTTTGATCAGCGGGCTTTCGTTGGGCGTGCTCGTGATCGAGGCGTCGACCAACTCTGGTGCGCTGATCACCGCCCGGCACGCAATGGAACAGGGCCGCGAAGTGTTTGCCGTGCCCGGACGAATCGACAGCCGATTGTCGCACGGATGTCATCGTTTGATTCGCGACGGGGCGCGGTTGGTCGAGTCGGTCGACGACGTGCTGGAGGAGCTCGGGCCGCTGGTGGCGCCGGCCGCATCGGTCGATGGAACGACCGTACACCATCCGGCGGAATTGCGGCTCAACGACGTCGAACAAACCGTGCTCGCCGCGGTGACCAACGAGCCGACGACGATCGACGCGGTCGTTGCGGCCAGTGGACTGGCCACGCCGCAAGTGCTCTCGACGATCAGCGTCTTGGAAATGCGACGCCTGGTACGACGCCTGGGCGGAAATCGGATCGTGCGGCCGTAGTGCATCGCATGGCGGTCGACACCGTGTACTTCGTGGATCGGGGTGCTTCGTCGATTAGTGCGGCCGCGGATCACGCGCCGCGCCGTTTCGCCGCTTCGCGTCGCCGCACGATCGGCACGACATAGCGCAGCGTCAATCCGGCCAAGATCAAGCTGCCGCCGACGAGCGTTGAACCGGATGGCACTTCGTCCCAAGCCAGCCAAACCCAAACAGGCAAAAGTAACGGCTCGAGCAGTCCGATGCCGGTGGCCTCCTGCGACGTGATCGAACGCAAGCCCCGAGCAAACAGCACGTACGGCAGCGCCATCTGAAACAAGCCGAACCCGGCCAGCACGGGTAGCTGCCAGCGGTCGGGCCACACGCCCACGTAAGCCACATACGGCAACAGCGCGACCGCGGCGGCCAGGTGACAAATCGCCACCAGCCAAACTGCGTCATGCTCGCGCAGGGCGCGCAGCGACAACACCACGCCAGAATACGCAAAGCCCGAGACGAGCCCGAACAACAGTCCGGCGCGGTCCTGTCCCGCGGCTTGAAACCACAGGATGATGGCCAGCCCGACGCCGCCAACCATCAACGGAAACCGTTCCGCCCGCGCGAACGGCTCACGCAGCACGACGACGCCCACCAGGAAAACCCACCACGGCGCCGTACTCTGCAACCAAATCGCGTTGGCGGCGGTGGTCAACGTCATGGACGTCAGGTACGAGACGTTCATCACCGTAAAGGCGAAGCACAGCGGCACCAGCCGAAAGTCCCACCGGGGGCGGCGTACCGCGGGCAAGAGCAGCACACCGGCAAACACGGCCCGCCAGAATGCCAGCAACAGGCCGCGCGACTCGACGGGCCAGTCGTCGAACAAGGGCGCTTTGGCAAACAGCCCGCTCGAGCTCCACATCACGGCGGCGGCCACGACACAAAGGCGGCCTGCCACCACGCGTCCGCCCACGCCGCCCGCGTCGACCGGATTGGCAGCGCCGCTCGAAGCGGACTGAGAAGTTGCCGTAGCGTCGGTGGGCGGAGTGTCGTCGGCAGCAGTCACGTGGGGCTGGGCAACTCGTCGGGTGGCGGCTAAGCGAAAGTGCGGTCGTCGCCATTGTCCGAGCCATTCGGCCTGCCCGCAATGCCCTGCCCCGTCCGAGCAACCCGCCGCGGCCGAACCGCACGGTGCCGGACCTGATCGGCCGTCGCGATGAGCGATAAGATCGCCGATGCCGCGGCGAACTACGACATGGCCATCATGATAATCATGGCCAGGATGACGACGCCCACGAAGCTGGCGGCGATGATCGCCAGTTGGAACCAGAATTTTGCCTGGCGCCTTTCCAGCATCTCTTCGTGCCGCAGATACTCGATGCTCTTTTCGCGGCGCAGCCGAAACTCGGCGCCGCAATGCGGACATTTCGCCCGCTGGCCGATCATCTCTACGGGCGTTTCCAGCTCGTGACCGTTGGGACATGGAATGTGCAGCAGCACTTCGTCGTCGAGACCGCTGTCAGCGAGCGGCGTGGAACCCAGTTCGTCCGCGTCGCCGACCGAGATCGGCGCTACGCCCTTGGCGGCGTCTTCCAGTTCTTGCAGGGTGTCGAATGGCGGCGGCGGCTCAATCTCGATCTCGGACGTCGGTTCCGCCTGCGGCGCAACCGGTTC
Source organism: uncultured Planctomycetaceae bacterium (assembly GCA_937952415.1). Classification (GTDB taxonomy): domain Bacteria; phylum Planctomycetota; class Planctomycetia; order Pirellulales; family PALSA-1355; genus CALFYT01. Next base: position 97,460 of record CALFYT010000037.1, read on the forward strand.
TTGCGACTCGGCGACGGGCTGACCACCGGAATCGATCGTGGGAATGATGAAGGCGGTGCCGCATTGCGGACACTCGCACTGCATCCCCATGTGAGACTCTTCGCCTTCGAGCAGGTGACCCTGCGGGCAAAGAAACTGAAATGTCATGGCCCAGCCTCGATCGTCTCCTGACGGTCCAACACGACGTTCGTATCGCTTCTAGAAGATATGGTCAATATGAGGGGATTGAAATAATCGCATGGCAGGCGGGAGGCGATGTTTCATAAACAGCGCGATTCCCCCCGCCGCGCAGTCGCCGCATCGAGCGCTGGCGGACCGTGTTGCGCCAGCGCCCCGTGGCCAATGGACGGGTCCTGCGGGAGCTCAATGCCCGCAAGCCGCCGCGTGACAATACTCGAACAGCAATCTCCATTCGGCCTGTTGGATGCGGCGACATAGCGTGTTGGACGGCGACGACTCGTCGATGGTTCCCTGACATGCATCGACAAAGTCGGATGGATTCCACTCGGTCTGTTCCGCCAGCCATGAGAAGGCAGAACCGGCATCGGATTCGGCCGCGAGTTCGCCGGCAGCAGCGCACAACGGCTCGAAGACCGGATGCCGTCCGACCTGGCGAAACCAGTACTTCGCGTTGCCAAAGTCCGGCTCGCGCCGATGCATGATGCCGTGCCAATAACTGCCGCTGGGCGAGTGGATCTGCTGGCTGATCGTGTGCGACTGGTCCAAAAAGTCGAACCGCAGCCACAACCCGGCCAGGCAGGCCAGGGCCATGTCTCGATCGCGCAGCTTTGCCGGCGCAACGATCGACTCGGGCGTGAGCGACTCGAGCAGATCGCGCCGCGCTTCGTCGGGCGTCCCCGGCCCAAGCTCATTGAGCCGATCGTCTTCGAGCAAATCGGCGACGACGTGCGAATAGACGTGCCTGTCGGACGACATGGCGGACCCGCGGCGAGGATCAAGGACTGGGCGGCCCACATTCCGACCACCCGCGCACATTGTACAGTCCCGGCGGCGATGGTTAAAATCGGAACTCGACTTCACCCACACGGGCCATGCACTGGCCGGTGACCAACGTTCATCCTCCCGCAGTATCGATGAGTAGCGCACCCGACCCCTCCTCGTCCGACGACGCGACCCGCGCGCCGCAAACTTCCGAAACGTCATCACCCGAAAGCGGCGCGCCGACGGACGAAAACAAAGCGACCAAGTCCGCGGCGCCGTCGGCGGCCGAGCCGACGGACGAACAAACGGCTCCGGCGGAATCGGCCACTGCGCCCGACAAATCGGCTGCGCCGCGCACGCAGCGGATCAAGATCGGCACGCAGCGCTACGGCACCCCAGCGCCCAAGGCCGTGGCCCATCCGGTATTGGCTCCGCCGCCATCGGCGCGCCACGCCGACGATGCCGCGCAAGCCAGCGACGTCGGCAAGCAATCGCCGAGCACATCGGGCGACGAGGACTCTGATACCGCCAGCACTGGCCCGGACAACGCAACCGCCGCCGGTACCGCGAAGAAGAAACCCGGCAACAAAAGCCGAGCCGAACGGCCGCTCAACGAGCAACCGCCGCGCAAGTATCCGCCGCCGAACATTCGCGATCAGCTCTCGCCCGAGCTGGAAATGGAATACCTCGAAGCCTTGGGCGGGCAATCGATCGACGACATCATCGACGCGGAAGCGGGCGCCGCCACCGCCGAGCTCGAGCCCGAGTCGCGTCATCAAGGCAAGGTCATCTCGGTTCATCGGGAGGACGTGTTCGTGGAAATCGGCCGGCAGCAAGGGATGGTGCCGCTGAAGAGCTTCTCCGAACCGCCGGAAGTCGGCGCGGTGGTCGACGTCGTGGTCAGCCGGTTCAACGCGGCCGATGGGATCTACGAATTGATCTTGCCAGGCGCGGCTGTCGACGTCGGCGACTGGTCCGAGGTGGCCGAAGGAATGATCGTCGAAGCGCGAATCACCGGCCACAACAAGGGCGGGCTGGAGTGCGAAGTGAGCCAGTTGCGCGGCTTCATTCCAGCCAGCCAGGTCTCAATGTACCGCGTGGACGATCTATCGACGTGCGTCGGCGAAATCTACAAGTGCGTCGTCACCGAGGCCAACCCAGAGAAGCGCAATCTGGTGCTCAGTCGCCGCGCGATCATGGAGCGCGAAAAGGCCGAGGCCAAGGAACAACTCATGGCGTCGCTGCAAGTCGGCCAGATCCACGAGGGCACGGTGCGCAGCCTGCAGAACTTCGGTGCGTTCGTCGATATCGGCGGCGTCGACGGATTGATCCACATCAGCCAACTCAGTTGGGACCGGATCAAACATCCCAATGAAGTGCTCGAAGTCGACCAAAAGGTCCGCGTCAAGATCCAGAAGATCGATCCCGACACGGGCAAGATCGGGCTGGCCTTCCGCGACTTGTCCGAAAGCCCCTGGTCTACCGCCGAGGCCGACTACCCCGTGGCCAGCCGCGTGAAAGGGCGCGTCACCCGGCTGATGGATTTTGGCGCGTTCGTGCGTCTGGGACCGGGCGTAGAGGGCCTGATTCATATTTCGGAATTGGCCCATCGCCGCGTGATGCGCGTCTCGGACGTCGTCAGCGAGGACCAAGAAGTCGAAGTTCAAGTTCTGTCGGTCGACACCGAGGCGCAGCGAATCAGCCTGTCGCTAAAGGCGCTGGAAGCTACCCCGTCCTCCGAAAAGCAGCAGGCCACCGATGAGGCGGACGACGAGCCCGACACCCCGCCCCCGCCGCCCAAGAAACGCAAGACCCCGCTGCGCGGCGGTATTGGCGGACCGCCGACGGGCGAACGCTTCGGCCTGAAGTGGTGAACCGTCGGCTCAAGCACCACGACGGCCGACGCCCGTGTGCCGCGCGATGGGTTCGGCGGTGCTTTCGGATCCTTGCGCGCGAATCCGGCATTTCGGCAGTGCCGCGCGTAGCGCATCGAGCACTTCGCGACTGACCACGCGCCGCCCCAGATCGATGTTCAGCTCGCGTAGCGTGGCGATCCGGCCCAGTTGCCGCAGCCCGCGATCCGTAAGTTGCCCGGCATCGTCCAACGTCAACGACTCAAGCCGCTCAAGCTCGGCTAGCTGCGCCAGGCCGGCGTCGGTCAGATCGATCGCCCGCCGCAGGTGCAATTGGCGGACGCTCGGAAGCCGGGCAACAAATTCCAAGTCGGCATCGGTGGGATACGTCAATGCGATGGCCATGACCGGTTGGAAGTAGTCGATCCCCAAGCGCTCGTCGATCCAGGTGTTCCAATCCGGGACCAATGCCGGCGTCACGCAAGCTCCGAGTTCGTACGCGACAAGGGCGTTCGGGTTTGACGCCACCAGGGCCTTGACGGCCACCCGCTGCTGCTGTGCCCGCTGCACCCAGGCGCCCACGATGGCGACCACGGCAATCGCCAACATCAGGGCCCGCAGACTATATCGAAACCGGCGTGGTTTGGCTTCGCGATTCGGCATGCTGTCATTATAGGCACGTCGCCGGGTACCGGCCGGTAGGCCACGTCGGACCAAAGCTCCGCCACGCCAATCCCGCTCATTCGCCCGAGAGTCGCCAAAGGTTGGTGGCGGCGGCGCGGAGACGGCCGCCAAAACCGGCGTTGACCCATGGCGCTGCATCTGGTCGGTTGCCTCGGCCGTCAATGTCGGCACTGCCCGCATGTTCCGCACCGCCGATGCCGCTTGGATGGGCCAGATCCGGGCGAAATCCCGTGACCTGGTGGGCACCTTCCGGCAACCAACCCATTGGAGGACGCACGGACGTGGCCAGCGAGCGTGCCATGCTTGTGGCGGGGTGCAGGTGTTGGAACTGACCGAACGGACCGACGAGCAATTGGCCGCCGAGGCTGCCCGCGAGGGCTCCGACGGTGTCGCTTTTGTTGCGCTGGTGGAGCGATTTCGCCAACGCGTATGGCGGATTTGTTTTCGCTTGCTGAGCAACGAACAAGACGCCAACGACGCGGCCCAGGAAGTGTTTGTACGGTTGTTTACTCATCGCGCCCGGTTCGAGGGCCGCTCGAAGTATGCCACCTGGGTCCATGCGATCGCGGTGCGAACCTGTCTGACGATTCGCCGCGGTCGCGGCCGGCGCCAGAAGCACGAAGAGACCGTCAGTTCCGAGCTCTGGGAACGGGCCCACCCGACCGTCGCGCCATCGACCGAGGGCCTGTCGCTCGACTTGATGCAGATGCTCGAGATCCTCGACGAAGAGGACCGCGCCATGCTGATCCTCAAGTACGCGGAAAACTATAGCTACGAAGAATTGTCCGAGGTCTTCGACCTGTCGGTGAGCGCCTGCAAAATGCGGCTCTCGCGGGCACGCGAGAAGATCCAAAAACGGTTCCCCGACCAGATTCCAGTGTCTCCCAGCAACCCCTAGGTGCGTTCGATGGCTCCCGACTTGTTCGACAAATTGGCCGAGGTGGAAGTTCCCCCGCCGCCCAGCCAGTTCGACAACCAACTGCACGACAAGGTGAATCGTGGGCTGGTAATTACCCAGTTCATCGATCTGTTTGTCGTCGCCCTGCCCTGGGCCTTGGTGCATTTTTTCAGGGCTTTCTTGGGGCTCTTGGCATTTAGTGTGACCGGGCGGTACGGACCAGCATCTAAACGTCGACGCCGCTAATTTGGCGGCTTTGCGATAGCTACGCCAAATAGGAATGGACACAACGGACTGAACGGAGTGAACGGAAGCTCGATCCTGAAAACCTCCTGATTGACGCCCCGGCACGTGCCCGGGGACCAGGCAACACACGTTTTTCGAAAGGGACCAAACATGAACCTGTTAGCATTTGCTGACCCGGCCGCGACCGACGCGGTCGACACCACGGCAGGAGCCACAAACAACATGACCGATCAGGCCACCAACGTGGCCGAGCAGGCCGCCGCAACCGTGACCACCACGGTGGGCACGTCGTGGGATGCCGTGACGCAGAGCTTTACCGACGCCTGGCATCAGACCATCGGCATCGCCCCGCAAGTCGTGGCGATGATCGTGGTTATCGTGCTGGGCTACGTCGTGGCCAAGTTCGTGGCCAAGGCGATTACTACGCTGGCTCAAAAGGTCGGCTTGCAAACCGCAGCCGATCAGAGCGGTCTGGCCGAATCGATGCACCGCGTCGGTTTGCCGCGCAGCGTGCCCACAATCGTCGGAACGATCGTATTCTGGCTGTTGATGAGCGTGTTCTTGATGGCCGCGTTCAACATCCTCGGCCTGGAGGCCGTTAGCGAAGCCATGCAGGCGATCGTGGCCTACATTCCCAAGCTGCTGGTCGCCACCGTGGTGATCGTCGTCGGCTTGCTGGTTGCCACGTTCCTGCGGGGCGTGGTCGCGACCAGTGCGGATCGCGTTGGGTTGTCGTATGCCGAGTACCTGGCAAACGGCTGCTACTACGTGTTCGCCCTGCTGACCTTCATCGCGGCGTTCAACCAATTGGGACTGCAGTTCGAGTTGCTCGAACAGTTGATCCTGATCGCCGCCGGTGCCCTGGCGGTTGGCTTCGGCCTGGCGTTCGGCTTGGGCGGGCGCGACGTGATGGCGGGCATCCTGTCCGGCTACTACGTCCGCCAACGGCTCCACGCCGGCGACCACGTCAGCGTTGGTACGCTGGAAGGCACGGTCCGCGAAGTCGGCCCGGTGTCGACCATCATCGAGACCGAAGAGGACGGACTGCTGAACCGTCGTAGCATCCCGAACGCGAAGATGCTCAACGAAGCCGTTCGCTAAACCGGCGCGCGAACCACGCGCCACGTCGTAACACCAAAGCTCGGGGAGGTCGAACTGGCCTCCTCGGGCTTTTTTTCTTGCGCTTCGGATACCCGCCGCGCCGCCATCGCGCAGCGCACCACGGCGAAACGGCCCGTGGGGCGACCTATACTTTTCTGCCGGAGATCCCCTCGCCGCAACTGTTCCGCTTGAGGAGCCATCATGGCCAAGAAAACACGCTCGTCGCGATCCGCGGTAGCCAAATCGACCCAACGCAAATCCACACAGCAAGCCAAACCGCGCCAGTCGACAAAATCGGGCGCCCGAAAAACCAAGCCCAAAGCGACCGCCGCCGCGGGCCGGTCCGCCAAGAAGAAGACCGCCGCAAAGAAGGCCACGCCGCGAGGAGCGGCCAAAAAATCATCCGCCACCCGCCGAGGCGCCGCCACGCGGAGCACCAAGAAGCGAACCGGCGTCGCGCGCAGCAGCAAGACGGCCAATCGCGCAGGCAGCGCGCGATCGACCCGTCGTCGCGCGGCCGAGACACCTGGCCGGGCCCAAAAAGCCGGGGCCGTCGTGGATGCCTGGTGCGAGGACTGCACCGCTGCCTTGCGCAAGCTGGTCGCCAATCCCTCGACCAAGTCGCTCGGCCGCGGCAGCCGCAAATCGAAGTCCAGCGCCCGGCAACAGGCGGCCCGCCAGTGGGTCGGGGCGACGGCCCGTCAGCTCGGCCTGGGCGTGCGCCAAGGCGCCAAACTGGCCGATCCTCGCAAAATTCTGGCCGGTACGGGCGAAAAGATTCGCCATATCAAGTTCAACGACGTCTCCGATTTCTGTAAAAAGGAATGGAAGGAGCTCGCGAAGCTGGCGAGCAAGATCGACGCGCTGGCCAATAGCCGGCCGCCGTCGGAAGCCAAACGCACGAGCGCCAAGCACACCAGACGATAGTTTCGACGGAGCACGTCATGGAAAAAGCCACGTTTGCCGCGGGTTGTTTCTGGGGAGTCGAAGCCGCCTTTCGACAGCTCGAAGGCGTCCGGCAGACGCGGGTCGGCTACATCGGCGGACAAACCGAAAACCCGACCTACGAACAAGTCTGTACCGACCGCACCGGACACGCCGAGGCGGTCGAAGTCGAATTCGACCCGAACGTCATCACCTACGAACAATTGCTCGGCGTGTTCTGGGCAACGCACGATCCGACGCAGCTCAACCGGCAGGGACCGGATGCTGGTTCGCAGTATCGCTCGGCTGTGTTTTATCACACGCCCGAGCAGCACTCGGCGGCGGTCGACTCGATGGATCAATTGACGGAAAGTCGAACGCACGCGAAGCCGATCGTGACTCAAATCGTTCCGGCCGACAAGTTTTATCCGGCCGAGGACTACCACCAGCAATACTTGGAGAAGCGCGGTCTGGCCAACTGCCGCATCCATTAGCTGCCGGCGCGATGCGGCGGTGACTCGACGGGCGCGGCGCACGACGCGTGCGTGAGGCAAACCCGGCATAGTGTCACGGCCTAGTCGCTGTCGTCGCCGCTTGGCTATAATCGTCCGAGCGTGATCGAACCGGGAAACGGAGTTCCGCGCGTGATGCGTTCCATCGCCATCATCAATCAAAAAGGGGGCGTGGGCAAAACCACGACCGCCGTCAACCTGAGCGCCGCGCTGGCAGCCACCGGACAGCGCGTGCTGCTGATCGATCTCGATCCCCAGGCTCACGCCACGCTCCACGTCGGGCTGCAGCCGACCGGCGACGTGCAGACGATGTACGACGTGATGACCGGCGGCGCCGAATTGGCGGACATCATTCACCAGGTCGGCGAGAATCTCTGGACGGCCGGCTCGCACATCGATCTGGCCGCGGCGGAAGTCGAGCTGGTGGGCGTGGTAGGCCGGGAAGTGATCCTCCGCGACAAGCTGGCCAAGTGCCGCGACCAATTCGACTTCGTGTTGGTCGATTGCCCGCCGTCGTTGGGCATTCTGACGCTCAATGCCCTGGCCGCCGTTGACGAGGTGTTTCTGCCGATGCAGCCGCACTTCCTTGCCCTGCACGGTCTGAGCAAGCTCCTGGAAACGATCGACCTGGTGGCCAAACGCCTCAACGATCGCCTGAAGCTGAGCGGGGTTGTCTACTGCATGTACGATTCGGGCACCAAGCTGGCCGCTGAAGTAACCAACGACGTCGACCAGTTCTTCAGCCAGTCGCGGCAACAGGCCACCCCCTGGGCCGACGCCCGCTCGTTCTCGACGCGGATTCGCCGCAACATCCGGCTCGCCGAGGCGCCCAGCTTCGGCCAGTCGATCTTTCACTACGCACCCAGCTCGAACGGCGCCGCCGACTACGAGCAGTTGGCACGCGAGGTCTCGGGCCAGTAGCCGGCAGCCGGGCGCTGCCGCTGCCAAACATTACCAGACCGGCACAACCAGACCGGCGAGCGCTTCGTCGCCGCAGTGCGTCCGGCCCGTCCGCGGCAGCCAGATGCCGGCGCTACGGTGCCCTGCCCTGCGTCCCCGCGGGCGCGTGGTACCGGTCCTGCCGGCTGCGCCATCAAACTCTATCGTCTGGGCAGCGGCTCGCGGGAAATGCTGGCGAGCCTGATATTCCAGTCGCGCTGGTCGGTCCGAAATGCGCGGCGCGCTTCGCCAGAAAATCAGACATCCTGCCGCAATCCCACGATTAGTCACTGGATCGGATGACGATGGTTGTAGTGACCTCGATGGATCGAGGATTGGGTGGAAGGGAGATCCACGCATCGAAGGGCGCTATCCGCCCTTTGTGAAGGCCTCGCCGGAAGACACTTGCGCTGTCGCGCCCCACGCTGCGCAAGAACGGATTGTCGCCAAGTGGAAAGGAGTCGACCGTGATGAAACCGCTGCGCACTGCTGCGCTGCTTGTGTGCCTCGCGCATGCGGCCGCTTCGGCCCACGCCCAGACGGGCAACTATCCCGCGCGTCACGCCATTCTGCCGCTCCCGCCGGTCGATCCGGCGACGTCGCAGTTGGTGCCGGCGGGTTACTCGTATCGCTACTACGATGCTCCGGCCGACGCCACGGACGCGGCGACGATGCCGACGCTGGCCGAGCCGGCCCCGAAGCCCCGTCCGCCCGAGAAGTTCCAGTCGAGTTTCACTACCGGAAGCCAAGCCCACGACGACGCCAGCCCGTCGCACGCGTCGTCGGATTCCACGCAACCTGCCAACCAGCCGGAATCGGCATCGCCCTGGTCCGACTACGAACACAAGCTGCGCAGCACCGGTTGGGAAGATTGCGACACGTGCGAGACGGGCGACAGCTACGGCGGCGATTGTTATGGCGACGCATGCTGCCTCGACGACTGCGGCTGCGGCCCAGGATTCTTCGCATCGGTGGGTGGCCTCGTGATGACCCGCGCTCGGGCCAACGCGGTGATCACAACCGTCCAGAACGGTGATCCGACCAACGCGCTGATGAATACGCAAGACGCCGGGGCGGGCTGGACCGGCGGCGGCGAAGTGTCGTTCGGCTACGCGTTTGGCGGCACCAACTGGGCCGGTCCCTACGGCGCCTGCGGAGTTTGCGGCAACCCGGGACTGGTGTTCACGTGGTGGGGCACCGGCGAGATGACCGGGTTTTCCAGCGTCACCGACACGACCGGGGTTGCCGGCACCGCGCTAAACTCGGAGTTCAACGTCGCCGGCGTGACGATCGGCGGCGATCCCGCCTCGAACTTCTTCGAGGGCGCGTCACGGCAACGGCTTTGGCGCACGGACAACATCAACAGCTTCGAGGGCAACCTGCTCCAGGGTGCGATCGCCGATACGGGTCGGTTGCAGATCATTGGATTGGCCGGCTTTCGCTACTTCCGGTTCACCGAAGTGCTGACCTTTGGCTCGACGAATTTCGCCGGAACCGACGAAGCGTTTCTGAGCTATCGGGCGTTCAACAATCTCTATGGCGGCCAGGTCGGAGGCATTCTCAACTACTCGCTGACGCCGCGGTGCAGCCTGTACATCACGCCCAAGGCCGGCGTTTACGGCAACCAGATGGTCGTCCGCCGGCTGATTTACCGCGACGACGGAATCAGCAATCCGACGATCTCGGCCTATAAGTCCGACGTTTCGTTTCTCGGCCAGATCGACACGGGCATCAACTACATGATTCGACCGAACGTGTTCGCCTACATCGGGTACCGAATCGTGGGAGTGTCAAACGTCGCGCTGGGCGACAACCAATTCGGTCCAGCGTTGGGCGACGACGTTAGCGCGACGGAGGTCAAGCAGAGCGGCAGCCTGATCCTGCACGGTGCAACTTTCGGACTGTCGTTCCTGCACTAGATTGCGTCTCGTAAGTGGCTCGTCGGCCAAAGGGCCGCACGACGCGAGACCGCACTTAGCAGACACAACTTTGTCGTCACTCGAAACGGGGAGCGGGAAAGCCTCAGCGTTTGCGGGGTGATGCACTTGAGTGCAACCGAACGAAACCGCTGGGATCGCGAGTGCAATCGGCGTTTCACAACCGATTGCCGCCTACCATCGCGGACCTCGGCAGCTTTCGCCAGGATGCAATAAAAGTCCTCGATTCGCCGACGTGGCGGGTCGGGGACTTTTTTGCGTTGTGGCAGAGCGTCGCTGTGCATGCGCGGCGGGAATCGCGCGACGGGGAATTGCGCCCCCTAAACGGTGACGCGCACCAGCGACTGAAAGCCCGGGTCCGAACGGAGCGAGTCGAAATCTGACTCGTCGGCAACCAACAGCCGATATTCGTCGTCCAGGTCGAAGGCCCGGCTCAGAAAGGCCAGCGCTTGCCGCCGGCTGTTCGCCAAGGCCCAGTAGCAGGCCAGATTGTAGTTGACCAGCGCGTCGTCCGGGTCGACGGCGAGCGCTTCTTCGAGCGATTCGATGGCCAGATCGATCCGCTTGCTGCGTTTGTAGCACCAGCCCAACGCCAGCCAGACGTGAATGTTGTACGGATCGCGCTCAGCCACCAACTTTAGCGGTTCGAGCGCGTCGCGAAACCGGTTCAACGAGCGCAGCGCTTCGCCTTGCAGGTACAAACCGTGGTTCGATAATCTCTCCGGCGGACCGGCGCACCGCAACGCTTCGAGCGCGTGCGACGGCATTCCCAGTTCGAGATAGCCCTCGGCCTGCGTCTCAATGCGTTGACGGCGGATGCGGTCGACAGTGCCCATGAAGTGGCTCGGAAGTGAAGTGGGCGACAAGCGTCTACCGCAATTCTACACGCGAAACGGTGCGCGCGAAAACTGCCGGGCAAAAAAAGCCGCCTGACCCCGCGGCCAAAGCGAACTGCGCGGCGGCGCTGCCGCAGGCGACACTCGTGTCGGCGCCGCAACGCCGGCCACGGCGGGCTGCCGCACATCGTGCCACATTGGGCCGGCGTTCAGCGCGGAGCTGCCCCACCCCCGGCGGGCGCTTCTGCGTCGAATCTGATCAGCCACCGGGCTGTCGCTTGCGGCATTCCATTCGCACGCCCGGCAAACCTCGCTTCGATGACCGAGGCCTCGCAATCACGATGACCAGCCAGATCCGGACAGATGGTGTGCTGCTTCTGGGCGACACCGGCTGGGCCGCGTGTTGCCGCAAGTCAACGCGGTGCCAGGACGCAACGCTCGATTCGGACAGTTTTGGCGCCGAGAAACGGGCACGGATGATCGACTCTGCCCAGCGCTTGCCCGTTGGCCCGCGAAATGCACGTGTAAGGCAATCGAGCCACGGACAGACCCACCCGCCCTGCGACCACCCGAGGGCGATTCCCATCGAGTGTTTCCGATGTTTCGACCGCACATTCAATTTCGAGTAGCCGTGTGGAGTGCTTCGCTCACGGCATTGTGCGTGGCCGCGTTGTCCTTCGTCGGCGCGGCGACGATTCCTCGGCGCGCGGCGCTGGCGAGTAACTGCCCGGCAGTTGATCAGCCATCGCAGCTGCACCGCTACGGCGCGTCATCGATGTTGCCCGCGTGCCGCGACAGCCAACAGGCGCTGGCCATCGCCATCGCGTTTGCCAGCATCGCGGCAACGGTCACCTTCACCGTCTCGACCTGCCGGTCCGGCAGGTTCTCCGATCGCCGGCCACACGGCGCCGCCGACGTCGAGCCCAACGGCGTCGCCGCCATGTAGGCTGCCGTTCGACCGGTAGGTGCTTCGCCACGTCATGCCGCCGGCCGACTATTCTTTCCAAGCCAAAACCCGTTTGGAGTCAACGGCTTGAGATTCTTTCGGCGATTTGTCTGTACGGATTTGCCGCGCGCTTCCCACTATTAATGGAAAAGGCCGTGTGTCGGGCAGCGTCGAGCCCAGCGGCTGATCGGCAGACGACCATTCCAACCGGGGAATCGCATGCGACTCACATTGCGCACCTTGCTGGCCTACTTGGACGACATCCTGGACCCGCAGGACTCCGAGGACATCGCCCAGAAGATCGAAGAGAGCGAGTTTGCCACCGAGTTGGTGCATCGTACGCGCGATTGCATGCGGCGCTTGCGTCTGGGCGTGCCACCGGCAGAAGGAAAGGGCCTGGGTTCCGACCCGAACACGGTGGCCGAGTATCTAGACAACACGTTGTCGGCCGATCGCGTGGGCGAGTTCGAGAAGATCTGCCTCGAGTCGGACGTCTACCTGGCCGAAGTCGCTTCGTGCCACCAGATTTTGACGTTGGTGCTGGGCGAGCCGGCAGAAATCGATCCGGCGTCGCGCACCCGGATGTATCAGATCGCCGCGCAAGTCGACGCTCCGCCCGTGCAAACAGATTCGGTGGCTCCGGCCGAACAAGTCGACGTATCGGCAGCACGGGGTACGGTCACGCCGCCGGCTCCACCGCGACGCCCAAAGCCGGAAGTGCCGGAATACTTGCGCGAGTCGCGCACCGGCTACTGGCCGGTCGCCGCGGCCGTGTTGATCGGCGCTCTGATTACGTTCGCCCTGTTGATCATGCTGGGACCGGCCGAGTGGGGCAATCGACTTGTCGGGATTGCACCTGTCGAGGAACCGGCTGCCGAATCGACCGACCAGCCGGCCGATGCCGCGACCGACGCAGCGCAGCCTGATCCGGCGTCGGCCAGCGAACCGACGACGGAGCCCGAGCCGGATGTCGAACCTCCGGCCGAGACGCCGACCGAGCCAGAACCTGCTGCGACCGACGTGCCGGCAGACACCGAACTGGCACGGCCGGAGCCGGCGACGATCGTCGATCCCGATGCCCCACCGGCGCCAAAACCGGATGGCGATCCGGCCGAGATGCCTGACGATGCGCGCCCTGCCGATCCTACCGACTCCGCTCC
>CALFYT010000038.1 GCA_937952415.1 uncultured Planctomycetaceae bacterium
ACCTTGATGGACGTATCGAGCTTCTGGATCCGCCCGCTGGGCCCGCGCTGTTCGAGCAACATGCCGATCGAGGCGCTGGTCAATCCCTTACCCAATGAACTAACAACGCCGCCGGTTACGAATATGTGCTTGGTCATTCAAGCGGGTCCTGTGGGGTCATAGCGCGTCCGGAAGCCGTTGGGCGCTCGCGCAATCCATGCAACGAAAGCGGCGCGACGAACGGATGCGGACGGCCGCGAAGTCGGCCATGCCAGGCGGGGCCAGGGCTGCTGATCCCTGGAACCTCATCATATCGCGACGGCGCCGGACTGACAATCGGTCCGCTTAGCGCGACATCGTCCGGCTGACAAACGCCCGGTAATCCTCGGGCGTATCGATGCCCACGGTCGGATCGTCGACCACGCCGACGGCAATCGAGTAGCCGTTTTCCAACACGCGCAACTGCTCCAGGCTTTCGAGCTTCTCCATCGGCGTTCCCGGCAGGGCGGCCAGCCGCAACAGAAAGTCGCGCCGATAGGCGTACAAGCCGATGTGCAGATAGAAATGCGGTGGGTTGGCGTGCAGCAGCTCGTCGTCCCAGGTGCGCGCGTAGGGAATCGGGCTGCGGCTGAAATACAGCGCCCGACCACGCCCGTCGAACACCACTTTCACGGCCGACGGATCGTTGAGTCGCTCTTTGGTACGAATCGGCGTGGCCAGCGTCGACATCACGGCACGCGGGTTCTCCTCGAGTAACTCGATTACGCGATCGATCGACGAGCCGGGCAACTCCGGTTCGTCGCCTTGCACATTGACCAGGATGTCGGCGTCGCTCAGCCGCCGCGCCACTTCCGCCACGCGATCCGTCCCGCTGGCACAGTCCGGACTGGTCATCACGACGTCGCCGCCAAAGCCGCGGACAGCGGTGGCGATTGATTCGTGGTCTGCCGCGACGTACACGCCCAACGGTTTGGCGGCCCGGCGCGAAGCTTCGTACGTGTGCTGCACGAGCGGTTTTCCGGTCTCGCACAGCAGCAGTTTTCGCGGCAGCCGCGTGGATTCCAGCCGGGCAGGGATCACGACGTAGCTTGTCGAATGGACACGGAGCCGCGGGGCAGCGTGCGACGTCATGGCAGAATACCTCGGGCGGGAATGCTGGCAACGGCCGGGGGCGGCACGTCTTGTATCCGAAGGGGCCCGTCGGTTGAAAGGCCGATTTCCGGGTTCCGGCCATGCCGTTTGCGACGATTCGCGCCGGCCGTGCTGCCGCAGCTTCTTCCCCTGAAACTGGTAGCGGTCCACCGCTGCGCGTATGCTAGGATTGAGGGATCGTTGTGGGCCGGACGTGCCTGGCAGGTCCCGGTACCTTGTTTCTTGACTAGGCCGGCAAACGCGCCGCGTGCGCGGATCGCCCCCCGCGCGGTTGCCCCGCCATCGGTCACGTTGCCCTCTGCCGGAGTACGGCTGCTATGTGTGGAATCATTGGCTACATCGGGCCGCATGACGCCGCGCCCTACCTACTGGCTGGCCTGCGGCGCTTGGAGTATCGGGGTTACGATAGCGCCGGCGTGGCGACAATCGACCACGGGAATCTGGTCATCACGAAATGTGCCGGGCGGCTCGACAACCTGGCCCGGGCGCTTCATGATGCGCCGGCCGCGGGCCATGTCGGCATCGGACACACGCGGTGGGCCACGCACGGACCGGCGACCGATACGAACGCGCATCCGCACTTTGGCGGCGACCACCTGATCGCCGTAGCGCACAACGGCGTCATCGAGAACTTCCGCACGATCAAGTCACAACTGGAGGCCGCCGGATACGAGTTTCATTCGGCGACCGACAGCGAGGTGATAGCGCACCTGATCGCCGAGTGCCTGCGCGAACAGACATCGGCCGCGTCGTCCAGCGCCGCGAATGGGGCGCCGGGCGACGTCGATCCCTACGGCGCCCTTGCACCCGAACACCGGCCTCTGGTCGAGGCCGTGCGCCGCGCGGTCGCGCAGTTGCAAGGTACGTACGGCCTGGTCGTCGTGTTTCGCGATCATCCCGACCTGATGATTGCTGCACGGCTGGGCAGCCCGTTGGTCGTGGGCGTGGGCGACGGCGAACACATGGTGGCCAGCGACGCGTCGCCACTGGCTGGACACACCGACAAGATCGTCTACCTGGCCGACCACCAAGTGGCGGTCGTCACGGCCGATGCGCTCAACGTCATCGATCGCGATCAGGGTCACGTCTTGCACACGGTGCGACCGCTCGAGATAGTGGCCGACGACGTCGGGCTCGACGGCTTTCCGCACTACATGCTCAAGGAGATCTTCGAGCAGCCGGAAACGATCCGCAACGCGATGCGCGGCCGCTTGAGTTTGGACGAGGCCACGGCCGTGTTTGGCGGCTTGAACTTGTCACCGCAGCAGTTGCGCAGCGTCAATCGATTTCTGCTGACCGCTTGCGGCACGAGTTGGCACGCGGCCCTGGCCGGCGAGTACATGATCGAAGAAATGGCCCAGATTCCGGTGGAGGTCGAATACGCCAGTGAGCTGCGTTATCGCAATCCGCCCCTGGATCACAAGACGCTGCTGTTCGCGATCACGCAGAGCGGCGAAACGGCCGACACACTGGCGGCGCTCCGCGAAATGAAGCGCAAGGGCCACCCGACGCTGGCCATCTGCAACGTGGTTGGCAGTTCGATCGCGCAGGCGGCCGACGGCGGCATCTACTTGCACGCCGGGCCAGAAATCGGCGTCGCCTCGACCAAAGCCTTCACGTCGCAGTGCGTCATCCTGGCAATGCTCTCGCTCTACTTCGGACGGTTGCGCAATCTCAGCTTCGACGCGGGCACCCGAATCATCGAACGGTTGCACGCGCTGCCCGACCAGGTGGCCAAAGCGCTCAAGACCAACGACGTGGTGCAGCGGATCGCGGCCAAGTATTGCGAGTGCAACAACTTCCTGTACTTGGGCCGGCAATACAACTTTCCGACCGCGCTGGAAGGGGCCCTGAAGCTCAAGGAGATCAGCTACATTCACGCCGAAGGTTACCCTGCGGCGGAGATGAAGCATGGCCCGATCGCCCTGGTCGACGAAAACACGCCGAGCGTCTTCCTGATTCCGCAGGGCTCGGTGTACGACAAGGTCATGTCTAACCTGGAAGAGATCAAGGCCCGCGGCGGGCCGGTAATCGCGGTCGTGTGCGAAGGCGACACGCGGGTGGCCGACCTGGCCGACGATGTGATCGAAGTGCCCAGCGTCGACGACTTCTTGCAGCCGATCGTCACGATCATTCCCTTGCAGCTCTTGGCCTATCACATCGCCGTGCTCCGCGGCTGCGATGTCGACAAGCCGCGCAACCTGGCCAAGAGCGTGACGGTGGAGTAGGGCGGGCGTTTGTGGACAAGCAGGTTCTGAGCGGGACCGCCTGATCGTGCCACTGATGTGCCAGGTCCTGCGGGAGCACATCTGCCGTTTCCAGCTTAGCGACGTGCATCGACGTTCTCAGTCGGCGTGTGACTCACTTTTCGGAAAAGTGGCTAGCGTCGTTGTGAGCAGGGCCACGCCTGGAGCGAGAACGAGAAACCAAATCGGCGCTCGCACGAGCATGATTTCGAAAAACGGTCCGCCCACTCCGGGCGTGCTCCCGAGGCTGGGCCAAGTGAGCAGATCGACTACCGCTAGATTCGACCAGATCAGCGTAGCAATCAGCAACGGTGTCCACGTTTTCAAGTACCCAGGGATCGACCGCCGCTTCTGTAGCCACAATCCAACGACGAGACTCACTGCCCAGGCTGGCAGCGATGAGATTGCCAAGAAGCATGACGAAAGAAGCACGGCAAGCGGATGTATTGGCGGGTCAGTTGGCGGCGCCGCGCCAACGTTGTACCAATACTTGTAGTAGTAGGCGGCAATCGTGATCGAAATCACGATGGCAATTGGCAGCGCGATGCACAGACGGCGATGTCGTCGCCATAGTTGACGTAAACGATCTTGGACCGGCGGTGCCACCACGAGTTGCCAAAGAATTGCGACCAGCCCGGGAAGTGCGGCAACGGAAATCATCACGGCAAACAGCACTACGTGCCGCATTTCAAGCGGTCCCTGCCGAGCATGGTACGCATGCTGCAGAAGTCCAGATTGAGCGAATAGGAACATTGCTTGGCGGTCAGGGGTTTCTATGAAAACTCCGCGCTGTATGGGGCACTGTTGCGACAAATTCGCAGACGAACTACCGGCCCGGTGCCGTGTGATCCAGTCAGCCTGGCTCGACCCCGGCAATGCCCCGTCGACGGATAGGCCGTTTCAATTCACCAGGGTTCAGCCGGTCCCGACGCATGAGCAACGCTTGTTTGACTAAGCCAGGGTTCTCATAGCTGACGTTGCTTATTGACTAACCTCGTCGCCGAGATGCTATGACCATCTTGCGCATCAGATCGCCGGCTTCGCAACGGTACCGGATTGTCTACAATTGTTTCGGTAGACGACCGGAGACGTTACAGGAACGGTCCCCCGACTAGGCACAAACATACCGGAGGGATTCAGTAATTTGCGACGTGGTGATCACAGTAGAGACGGACCATGAGCAAGCGGATCAACGTTATCAGCTACAATCCTCCCAAGTCAAGCGTGTGGGGCCATTCGACACGAAGATTGGCACCGGGAGAATTTCGGCGGAGAGTGGCGGAGTTCTTGAGCGTGGCGACGACTCAATTCGAGACGAACCAGCGCATACTGACGATTCCAGGCATACATGCTGGATTGGATGTTCAAGCACGAAACGTAGTGGAGCAGTTGCATCAAGAAATCGGCGCGCCGCAAGACGCAGCGCAGGATCGTCAACTTTCAGAAGAAGAGTTTGGTGTTTGTTTGGACGTGATTGCCGCGACACCCAAGACGGCAATGCCCGTGTCATTGTTGCTGGTACAAATGCACGAGGTGCACTGCTGGAATTCTCCAGAGCCGCTGAAGTCTGTGCCTGCGAAGTCTTGGCTGCTGGAGTACTATGGCAGCACGCAGTGCCTCAGTACCGCACTCGTTTTTTCGTCGATCGATGAGTATCGTTGGGTCAAGGGGACGATATCTCGCACGATTGGAATTGAACTAAACGACAAACACGTTAGACCCAAGTCGGCGCACGGTCTATTGTAAGTACGGGGATTGGCGGTGATCGCCTCTCGAAAAGTTAAACAGGTAAGATCTAGTTCTGACCGGAGCCGTATCTCGGTTTCGCGCGGGCCCGTAGCTCAGTTGGTTAGAGCAGGGGACTCATAATCCCTTGGTCGCAGGTTCGAGTCCTGCCGGGCCTATTCGTTTCTTTGTCATTCGCGCGGCAGTGAATCCGATGTGCTCTGGCGATGCCCGGCCGCTTGTCTGGGGCACTGCTCCGATCACAGAATCGCGTTCACGCGTAATCTCCGCTTGTCTGCACGCGGCCATTGGTCCGGCTGTGAGCTACGGCGCTTGCTAGCGTCGGTCAACGGAGCGGCCTGCTTGCCGTCGAGCGGGTCTTGCCCGGCTGGAATGCCATTGGCGGAAACGGCGAACCGCCACTATGATCCTCCGCCCCCGAATGGGAGGCCGGTTCGCGCCCACGCGCGCGCGGCTTCCGCTCACCCCATAGCTGCCATCGGTCCCCGCGATTTTCAGACTCAGGAGGTCCCGTCATGCGTACGCCGCTGGTGACTGTGGCGATCGTGCCCCGCGAACGTTTCAGCTACGCCAACACATCGCTAGACAACGTGCTAGCGACGACGACCAGCGATTGTGATCTGGTCTACATCGATGGCAACTCTCCACCCGAGGTCCGCGATTACGTTGCATGCCAGGCAGAGGCGAACGCGTTTCGCGTGGTTCGCCGCGAAGAGTACCTGAGCCCCAACCAGGCGCGGAATCTGGCCGTGCAGCACGCACGGACCAAGTACATCGTGTTCGTCGACAACGACGTGCTGGTCTCGCCCGGCTGGTTGGAGGCCTTGGTCCAGTGTGCCGAACAGACCGGAGCCTGGGTGGTTGGCCCGATCTACTGCGAGGGACTGCCGGCCGCCACGCGGATTCACATGGCCGGCGGCGATGCGCGGCTTAGCGAGACCGATGGCCGGCGGGTTTTGCACGAATCGCACCGGCACTTCGGCAAGCCGTTGGCCGAAGTCCGCCCGCAACTGAAGCGTGAGCCGACCGAGCAGATCGAGTTCCATTGCGCACTGGTGCGGCGCGAGGTGTTTGACCGGCTGGGCCCCTTGGACGAACAGTTGTGGAGCGCGGCGGAGCACACCGACTTGTGCCTCGCGGTGCGCGAGGCTGGTGGGGAAGTCTTTCTCGAGCCCGACAGCGTGGTCACGTACGTGCCTCCTCCGCCACTAGCGCGATCGGACCGCGAATACTTCGCGTTACGTTGGAGCGATGCCTGGAACGTGGCGTCGGTGGAGCACTTCCGTGCCAAGTGGAACCTGACCGGCGACGATCCGTCGCTTGCGTTTCTGTCTGGCTGGCTAGCCAAACACCGGCAACTGGCCTGGCACCGAGTAAACGCCGCGGCGCGGCTCCTGGGTGGGACCCCCGCGCGATGGTTGCAGAACCATGCGATCGCACCGCTGGAGCGATATCTCAATCGCCGACGCTTCCCGCACGTGATGACCCACCGCAGTCGCGCTGCGGCATCGGCGCTCCGTGCCGACCAATCGAGTGAATCTTACGCGAGCCGCGTGGTCGCGCAGACCAACCTGCAGCTCTACAACCAAATGATCGCCTCCGGACGATTACCCGAGGATCTGCGGCACGCGCGCGACGCCTATGAACTTGCGCTGCGCGCATTCGCGGGTCAGTTTCGCGCCAACGGCAAGCCATTTGTCGCGCATCTGGTTGGCGTGGCCGGCATCCTGGCGGCGCACGAGCAGCCCACGGAAGTCGTGCTCGCGGGCCTGTTGCACTCAGTCTACACGTTAGGAGAATTCGGCGACGGCTCGCGCGGTGTCTACCCGGGTAAGCAGGAGCAAGTTCGCCGCGCCATCGGCGAAGTCGGTGAGAGCATCGTGCATGCGTACACGGAGACACGTTGGGGCGTCGCCGATTTAAAAAAGCTCGAGGCTCGCGCCGCGCGGTTGACGCCCGTGGAACACCAGGTGCTGCGAATCAAGCTGGCTGACGCGCTGGAAGACCATGTGGACAACGGCATGACCTATGCGCCCAGAAAGCGATTGGTCGACGAAACGACCAACGAGGAGTGGGTCGAATGCCTGGTGCGCGCCGGGCATGCGGCCGGGCATGTACCGCTTGCCGACGAGCTTGCAGCCGCCGCGTCGCGTACTGGGGTCGCGGTCCCGGGATGCCTCATCAGCATGCAGCCCAAAACGTTCAACGTCGTGCCGCTTTCGCATCGAGCGCGAATTGCGGCCTTGGTCGGCCGCCGGTTCACGCGGGCGAACTACCTGCACCGCAAGAGCGCCTAATCGAACAGAGTCGCGCGCAATTCCCTTTGCGCGTGACGTTGGGAAGCTAGCGATGAACCACACGAACCTGGTGACCGTCATACCGTTCTACAATCGCCGGCGGACCGTTCTGGCGGCGTTGGCCAGCGTGGCGGCGCAGACCAAGCCGACAGATCGGCTCATCGTCGTGGATGACGGCTCGACCGACGGCGGCAGTGAGGTCGTGCGTGCATGGATCAGTTCGCACGGCGATCCGGCCGGCTGGCAATTGATCGTACAAGGCAACGCGGGCGTCTCGGCAGCGCGAAATCGGGCCTTAGCGCATGCCGGCGACGATGACTTCATCGCGTTCCTCGATTCGGATGATGTGTGGCCGACCGACTTTCTGGAACGGATGTCGAGCCGCTTGTCGGACGATCCGACGGCGGTGGCAGTGAGCTGCGACCGGCGATTCGTCTTTGCCGATGGTTCCCCCGAGCGGTTGCACGACTCGTCCGGCATCGAACATTGCGCGGCACTCTGGATGCTCGAGCACGGAGCGAACCTCGCATCGTGTACGCTCTTTCGATCGGGACCGATCAAGCAACAGGGCGGCTTCGACGAGCGATTGCGCACTGGCGAGGACAGCGCGCTGTTCATGCCGTTGAGTCTGGAGGGCGCCTGGCTGCACGCGCCAGGCGAGGCGGTTCAGTATCGGCACGGCGAAGCGGCGCACATCGGCGAGGAAGGCAACTTGAGTTTTCGTTACAAGGACAATCGCCGAATCTGGGCCACCCAGTACGAGCTTTTCTTCGTGCGCGGAAAAGGCCAAGAGTTGCTCACTCAGGCCGGGTGCCACAAGATGCTTGCGCGGGCCTGGTACCAGGCCGGCCGTGAGCTTGTGGACCGAAACGCGAGCCGTGAGGCCGCGTACTGCTTTCGCAAGGCCGTCGCGTGGAATCCCTGGCGCGTAAAGTACTATCGCAGCCTCTTGCGAGCCTGACGGGCTCTGCCACATCGCACTCCGACTAAAGCACGCCAGTCTCGGACGATGCTCAGCCGCATCAGGAAAATGCTGGCACGCCGTGCTTCGTGAGGCTATTCTTGGCCACGTGGGCGGATCACTATCGCGTGCCCTATCGCGCAGGCGACGCAAGCAAGCCCCTCCGAGCACCCCATGGCTGAGTCATTCCCCGTGTTGAGGAACATCACGTACATTTCTCTACCGGCTCGGCGCGCCTGGACCCGAATCGGTTGCCTGCTTGTCGCGGTCGTAGTCGCGTGCGGCGCGAATGGTTGGGCCGACGAACGGGTTACCGATCGTGTCGACTGGCCGTGCGTTGGCGGCGATCCCGGCTGCATGCGGCACTCGCCCTTGGATCAGATCAATCGGGCCAACGTCGCCAAGCTGGAAGTTGCCTGGACGTACCGCACTGGCGAGAAAAAGGTTCCGATCGAGTGTACGCCGGTTGTCGTCGACGGCGTGATGTACCTGACCACGGCCGAGTCGCGCGTCGTGGCGCTCGCCGGTGCGACCGGCGAGGAGTTATGGTCGTTCGACCCGTTCGCAACGCGCAATCGCACGGGCCCGTTGGCTTCTGGCGGCGTGAACCGCGGAGTCGCCTATTGGTCGGACGGCCAGCCCGACGGCGAGCGACGCATCCTGCTGGGCACCGCCGACGGCAACCTCTACTCGATCGATGCGCGTACCGGAAAGCTCGATCCAAGCTTCGGCGAGCAAGGCGCGAAGGACCTGCGCGAGGATCTGCAGCGCAATATTGCGAAGCTGAATTACGGGCCGACTTCGCCGCCGGCTGTCTATCGCGACGTCGTGATCGTCGGAGTTTCGTGCGACGAGGGGCCGGGTCCGGCCGCTCCGGGCGACGTGCGCGGGTTTGACGTCCGTACCGGCAAGCAGCGCTGGCGGTTTCACACCGTGCCACGGCCGGGCGAGTTGGGCCACGACACCTGGGAAGGCGACTCCTGGAGGGACCGCGGCGGCGCCAATGCCTGGGGCGGATTCAGCGTCGACCAGCAGCGGGGCATCGTCTACTGCGGGACCGGATCGGCCACTTTCGACTTCTACGGCGGCGATCGCAAGGGCAAGAACCTGTTTGCCAACTGCACGCTGGCGCTCGACGCGATGACCGGCCAACGCCGCTGGCACTTCCAGACGCTGCACCACGACTTGTGGGATCACGACATTCCCACCTACCCGAATCTCGTCCGTGTCTCGCACGACGGCAAAGCGATCGATGCGGTTGCGCAGGTCACGAAGACCGGTTACGTGTACTTGTTCGAGCGCGATAGCGGCAAGCCGTTGTTCGACATCGTCGAGCGGCCGGTGACTTCGTCCGACGTGCCGGGCGAAGCGGCCTGGCCGACACAGCCGATCCCGGTGAAGCCGCCGCCCTTTTCGCGGCAGGGGATGACTGAGGACGATCTGTCGAATCTCTCTCCGGCCAGCCATAAGTTCGTACTCAATCGCTTTCGCAAGCTTCGCGGGGGGCCAAGCTTCAATCCGCCCAGCGTGCAGGGCACGATCGTCGTGCCGGGCTTTCACGGCGGGGCAACCTGGTCGGGCGCGTCGTTCGATCCGGCGACCGGGATCCTGTACGTCAACTCGAACAACGTTCCGAACATTGTCACGCTGCGCGCAACTTCAGAGTCGTCGCCAGCACGGTACGGCCATCTGGGCTACCACCGATTTCTGGACCAGGACGGATATCCAGCCATCAAGCCGCCCTGGGGCGTGCTCAATGCCATTGATCTGAACACGGGCCAGTTCGCGTGGCGCGCGACGCTCGGCGAATTTGCCGAGTTGACCAAACAGGGGATTCCGCAGACCGGCACCGAGAATTTCGGCGGCACGATCGTCACCGCCGGAGGGTTGGTCTTTATCGGCGGGACGATGGACGAGCGGTTTCACGCGTTCGACAAATCGACCGGCGAGTTGCTCTGGCAAGCGAAACTGCCGGCCGGCGGTTACGCAACGCCTTGCACGTACATGATCGACGGTCGCCAGTTCGTCGTGATCGCGGCCGGCGGCGGCGGTAAGTTGGGCACCAAGCCGGGCGATGCGTTCGTGGCCTTCGCACTGCCGGCCGCGGAATGAGCCACCGCGTTTGTCCGTAGAGGCCCGCGATGTTCGGCCGCTAATCGCCCAACATCGACTTGCGACGCAAGATGTGGTGATAGTGCTGGGCGAAGCGATGGGCCTCGTCGCGCACGTACTGCAGTAGCCGCAGCGCGAATGAATGTCGCGACAACCGGCGCGGTTCCGAGACGCCGGCGACGAAGATTTCCTCCTCGCGCTTGGCCAGTGAAATGACCGTCGGCGGCTCAATTTGGAGTTCGCGAAACGCCGCCAGCGCGCTTGATAACTGACCCTTGCCTCCGTCGATCAGCAGCAGATCCGGAAACATCTGCGAATCGTCGTGCAACCGCTGGAAGCGCCTGGCGACGACTTCGCGGATGCTGGCAAAGTCGTCCACGCCCGCGACGTCGCGAATCTTGAACCGGCGATAGTGCGGCTTGAACGGCAGCCCGTCGATGAACTGCACCAGGCTGGCGACTGTTTCGCCGCCACCGAGGTGCGCGATGTCGATTCCCTCGATCGTGCGCGGTGGGTCGTCCAGCTTGAGTACTTTCTGCAGGCCGGTTAGGCCCCGCTTGGGGTCGACGAAGAACACTTCGGGCTGGACGTGGGTATCCAGTTCGCCGCGTTCGTCCAATGTTTCGAGCATGTGGATTTCATCGCGCAACCGGGCCGCTTTCTCGAATTGCAGGGCGGCCGCCACGGCGTGCATCTCGGCCTTCATTTCGTCGAGCAGCTTCTTTTTCTTGCCTTCCAGGAACATTCGCAGCCGCTGGATGTCGCGGCGATAGTCGTCTTTCGAGATCCGCAGGTTGCACGGCGCCGAACATTGATCGATCGAAGCCAACAGGCAAGGGCGATACCAGCGCCACTTTTCGTCGTTCTCGTCGATGTCGAGCGAGCAAGTGCGGAACTTGAAGATCTTCTGCAATACCTGCATCGCACCGCGGAGGCTGCCCGCGCCGGCAAAGGGGCCGTAGAGCTTGGTGCCGCGCGTCTGGGGTTCGCGCGTGAACTCGACACGCGGGAAGTCTTCGCGCGTGGTGATCTCCAAATACGGGAACGACTTGTCGTCTTTCAGATCCTGGTTGAACTTGGGCTGGACATCCTTGATCAGCCGGGCTTCGGCCAGCAGGGCGTCGACCTCGCTTTCGGCTTCGAGGAAGTCGATGTCGGCAATTTCGCGCACCAGATCGGCCGTGCGGCGGTCTTCGGCGGCGGCCTTCAAGAAATAGCTACCGGCGCGGGAGCGCAAGTTCTTGGCCTTGCCGACGTAGATCACGCGACCCGCGGCGTCCTTCATCAGATACACGCCCGGCGACTGCGGAAATTGGCGCACTTTGGCAGCGGGACCGTGCTCGGCGTCTGGCGAGCAGTCGTCGGCTGTCGAATCCGCGGACGAGTCGGACGACGCAGGCTCGTCGACGGGCGGCCGTTTGGATTGCGGATCGTCGTGAGCGAACATGGTTGTCTCGGGCGGCTCTCAGCGGACCCGGGTATTGCGTCGTGCGATCAAAGGACGTCTCTCCCACTATTCTACCCCGGCACCTTGCTGCGGCAGAACGGCGGTTGCAGTCCGCCGGCGATTGGCCGTTTTGACCACACGTCGCCGTCGGGCAGCCAGCAGGCGGACAGATCGCACGGCCGGGACAGAGCCTAGTGCTCGCCCTGGGCAAACGCCGTCAGGTCGCGGCCCAATTGCTCGAGCCGCGCGGAGTGCTGCGACTTGGTGTCGTCTAGATTGGCGAGCATTTCAGCCGGCTCGTACGTGAACATGTAGTATTTGACCTTGGGCTCCGTGCCGGAGGGGCGTACGGCAACGTATGTGCCCGGGGCGTCCAGGTCGATCATTACCATGTCGCCGCGCGGGCCATCGAATGGTTTGGAATCGGCTTCCGGCGCACGCTCGACCAGATTCAAATAGTCGCGCACCCGGGTAACGGACAGTCCGGCGAGTTGGCGGGGAGGTTGCTGGCGGAATCGCTTCATCAGTGCCGCCATTTGTTGCATGCCCTGAGAGCCGGGCATCTTGACGGCGATCTGCGACTCGGCGTGGTAACCATACTGCCAATAGATCGCGTCGAGCTTTTCGTGCAGGCTCTGGTTGGCCGCCTTGGTGTTTGCGGCGAGTTCCGCCAAGAGCATCGCCGCCACCACCGCATCTTTGTCGCGAGCGTACGTTCCGGCCAGATAGCCGTGTGATTCTTCGATGCCCAGGATGAACTTATCCGGCCCGCGTTCGTCGATTGTGCCGCCGATGTACTTGAAACCAACTTGCAGGTTGCCGTACGTACGCACCTGATGGGCGTCGGCAATCCGGCGGACCAACTCGGTCGTGACCAGGGTCTTGACGATGTAGTGCTCGGGCGTGAGGCGACCGGCCTTTTGCCAACGTTCCAATAGATACTCCGTCAGCAGCGCCCCGATCTGATTGCCGGTCATGGTGGCCCAGGCGGAATCCGCCGCGGTCGTAGTCGGCGCGGCAAGTCCGATGCGATCACAGTCCGGATCGCTGGCCAGTACCAGATCGGCCCCCGACTGCCGCGCACGTTCGATGATCGTGTCAAAGACCGCCTTGTTTTCCGGATTAGCCACGTGCCCAGGCACGTTGGGAAAGTCGCCGTCCGGCGCAGCGTGGCCGGCGAAGACTTCGACGTCTTTGAAACCGTCGGCTTCCAGGGCCGGAACCACCGCCGAAGCACCCACGCCGTGCAGCGGCGAATAGAGGATCTTAATGCCGCGCGGCCCGGAAAACCCTTGGGCCTGGACAGCCGTGACAAAGGCCTGATCGACTTCCTTTTCGCACATCACGACCTTGCCGTCGGCGACCGCGTCGGCAAACGGCGAACGATGGATAGTCGTGACCGACATCACGCGGTCGATGACGCCCTTGTCGTGAGGCGGCAGCAACTGGCCGCCGGTGGACCAGTAAACCTTCACGGCGTTGTCGCTGGGCGGATTGTGGCTGGCGGTGACCATGATCCCGCACGAGCACTGCTTGAAGCGGACGAGAAACGACAATTCCGGCGTCGAGCGGAACCCGTCAAGAAACCAGACCTTGAAGCCGGCGGCGACCATGATTTCGGCACACAACTCGGCGAAGTCGCGCGAGCGATGGCGCGTGTCGTAGGCGATGGCACAGGATAGCTCGCCGTGGTCGATTCCTTTGACGTAGTCGGCCAGCCCTTGAGCGCTCTCGCCGATGGTTCGGTCGTTGATGGCATTCGAGCCGACGGGGTACATCTTGCCCCGTCGCCCGCCGGTGCCGAACGGGATGATCGTCCAAAAGACGTCGTCAAGTTGGTCGAAACGCCGCTCGGCCAGGTGCTGTGCCACCTGGGGCGCGTAGTCGGCATAACGGGGTTCGGTCAACCAGATGCGAATGTTCTGCGCGGCGGAATCCGAGAGGAGCTTCTCGCCCAGGGCGGCATCCAGGTTTGCAAGGGCGGTGGTTGCGTCAAACGCGGCGGAAGACGACGGCATGGGACCAAAACTCCAACGATGTGGTGAGCGACATCGGTCACGGCGTATCTGGTTCGAGCGTTCGGGCCCAATTTTGCCCGTTTTGCGCTCCAGGGCAAGTGGCGCCGGTCGTCGCGGGGGTCGGAGCAGGTCGGCCGAGCGGTCGGCTGATTCACGGCCCGGCGCAGTCGCGCGACGAATTCGTGCTGCCCACCGCGGCGACTTGCGGTACAACGGGCGAAGCGGCACACGGCCCCCCGAGCCGCGGCCGAATCGACACCACGGCGTGAGGAAACCAACGTGAGCGAGCCGATCATCAGCGTGTCGGGACTTCGAGGCATCGTCGGCGACAGCCTGACGCCGGAAGTGGCCGTACGGTATGCCTGTGCTTTTGCCGCTGGCTTGTCGGACGGCAGTGTTGTCATCACGCGCGACGGTCGGGCCAACGGACCGGCATTGGCCGACGGGCTGCGTTCCGGTTTGGTACGCAGCGGGTACACGGTGATCGATGCCGGTGTTGCCGCCACGCCGACCACCGGCGTGTTGGTGCGGCAATTGCACGCGGCAGGCGGCGTGCAAATCTCGGCGAGCCACAATCCGGCGGAATACAACGGCTTGAAACTGTTTTCCGCCGAGGGTCGCGTCATTCCGCAGCGCGACGGCGAGCAGGTGCTGGCTCGTTACCGCGACGTCGCCTGGCAGCCCAGTGCATCACAGCAACCCGGCAGCGTGCAGACATGCGACGAAACAGTCCAACTACATGCTGAATTGATCCTAGAAACGGTCGACGTCGAGCGGATTCGTGCCGCACGTTTCAACGTGCTGCTGGATGCCAACCATGGAGCGGGTGGGCACCTGGGACGCACGCTCCTCGAATCGCTCGGGTGTAGGCTCACGATCGTAGGAGAACAGGCTGACGGCGCGTTCGAGCATACGCCCGAGCCGACCGCGGAGAACCTGGCCAGCGTGTTGGCGGCGGTTCCGCGCGCCGGAGCCGACGTGGGATTCTGCCAGGATCCAGACGCGGATCGCTTGGCGGTCATCGACGCATCGGGGAGATACCTGGGTGAAGAGTATACACTTGCCATGTGCGTCGATCACTGCCTGCGCCGCGCGCCGGGCCCGATCGTGACTAACTGTTCGACGAGCCGGATGTCACAAGACCTGGCCGAGAAATATGGCGTGGCGTTTCACCGCACAGCGGTTGGCGAGGCCAACGTGGTCGACCAGATGTTGGCCACCGGCGCGGCGCTGGGAGGAGAGGGGAACGGCGGCGTGATTGACCCGCGGGTAGGCATGGTGCGTGACAGTTTCGTGGGCATGGCCATGATTCTCGACGCCATGGCTGCTCGTGGCCTTGCGGTCGCCCAGTTGGCCGACGAGTTGCCGCAGTTTGAAATTGTGAAAACAAAAATGAACGTCGCGCGCGACAAAATCCCCACGGCGCTGGACGCGATCGCCCGCCATTTTGCCGACGCGCAGATCGACCGCATGGACGGCGTTCGGCTGGACTGGCCAGGCAAATGGCTGCTGGTGCGCGCCAGCAACACCGAACCAATCGTGCGGGCTGTGGCCGAAGCCGGCACCGCCGATGAGGCCGCACGACTGTGCCGCGATGCCCAGTCGGCCATCGCAGGCGCCCGGTAGCGAGCGATGACGTGTATTGCTGTTCCATTTAGACAAGATCGCGATTCGCGTTCGGCGGTCGCTCGAAAATTCGCAAGGCGAGCGACCTCGAGAAATGAGCGGAATTCCGCGAGGACTTGCCTGGTTTGACCCGCGGCGTGAGCCACATTCTTTCGATCGGATTTTTGACAACCGGTGGCGGCGAGATAGGGTTTATTTTAGCCGCCGGTTTCTTGCCCTTGTGCGAAGATTCTACGCCGCACGGCGGGCAGAAACGGGCCGGTCACTTCCCGCACTTGAACCATGTCATTCAGGCAAGAGATTGATCGCGGCCTGGCTCCACGAGTCGCTTGCCGCTGCAATCTCGATTGAAGCAAACGCGCCGCAACAAGGGGCGCGGCAGCCGGAGGCCAAAGCGGGCGCTTGTGGCGCCAGGGAGCCGGCTGCGCAACCGCATGGTGAGTTCGCGTCCGTTATCTCGGGTGCGCACCGGCGGAACTGTTCTTTCTCAACTTAGCTAACTGCTCTTGTGCGAAAGGAGCATTCCAATGTTTCTGGTGAAGAAGCTGCGCCACCTGCTCGTTTCTGAGGAGGGGCCTACAGCCGTTGAATATGCCGTGATGTTGGCGCTGATCATCATCGTCTGCCTGATCGCGATTCAAACGTTGGGCACCAACACCAAAACGACCTTTACCAACATGGCCAATTCGTTGGGCTCATAGCCGTCCTGCTTCGGCAAACCGTTGCTACGTGGCTAATGCGGCTCGACGGTTGGCGACAGACCAGCACCTGCAATTCCGCGTTTGCCGCCCGGACGTTTCGGGACGACAGACGCGGTTTTGTCATGCGCCTGCCGGAACGATGCGCTCCTTGCCAACCCACGCGCGGAGCACGTCCGGCACGACCACCGAGCCGTCGGCCTGTTGGTAGTTCTCCAGCACCGCGATTAACGCGCGGCTGACGGCGATGGCCGTGCCGTTGAGCGTGTGGACAAATGCCGTGCCTTTTTCGCCGGTCCTGTAGCGAATTCCAAGGCGGCGGGCCTGATAGTCCGTGCAGTTCGACGTGCTGGTTACCTCGCCGTATTCGCCCGACTCGCCACGACCGGGCATCCAAGCTTCGAGGTCGAACTTGCGATAGGCCGGCCCACCCAGGTCGCCGGTCGCCGTGTCGACGACACGGTAGGCGATTCCCAATCCGTCGAACAGGCGGCATTCCAATTCGCAGAAATAGTCGAGCATTGCCTCGCTGTCGTCGGGCAACGTATAGGCGAACATCTCGACTTTGGTGAATTGATGGACGCGATAAAGCCCGCGCGCCGCCCGGCCACCGGCGCCGGCTTCCGTGCGGTAGCAATGGCTGATGCC
Organism: uncultured Planctomycetaceae bacterium; assembly: GCA_937952415.1. Taxonomy (GTDB): domain Bacteria; phylum Planctomycetota; class Planctomycetia; order Pirellulales; family PALSA-1355; genus CALFYT01. The sequence continues at coordinate 16,931 of CALFYT010000038.1, forward strand.
GCAGAGCTTGATCGGCAGTTTGGCCGTGTCGAGGATTTCGCCCGAATAGAGCCCGCCGAGCGTGATCTCGGCGGTCGCCACGAGGCTTAGGTCGGTTTCCGCGATGCTATAAATCTGGGTCTCCGGGCCGCGGGGAATGTAGCCCGTGCCCTGTAGGATTTCGTTGCGGGCCAGATCGGGCGTGATAGTCGGTGTGAACCCTTCGGAGAGCAGCAGGTCGAGCGCGTAGCGCTGCAGCGCGAACTCCAACAACACGGCGTCGTTCTTTAGAAAGTAAAACCCGTGACCCGCCACCTTGGCCCCCGCCTCGAAGTCGATCAGGTCGAGGCGCTCGCCCAACTCGACGTGGTCGAGCGGCTTGCCCTCGAAAGTGGGCGGTTCGTGCTTGCCCCGGCGTAATTCGAGGTTCGCCTTGTCGTCGGCACCGACCGGCGCCTCGGGGTGCGACATATTGGGAATCACCCGCAAGATCGTTTCCGACTCGGCGACGATCGCGTCCAATTCAGCCTGTGCCGCGGTCGTCGCCTCGCGCAGGGCCCGGCCTTCTTCCTTGCGGGCTTCGCGTTCTTGCGGGTCTTTCGTCTTGCCGATCGACTTGCTAACGGCGTTTGCCTTGCGGTTCAGTTCGTCGACTTCGAACTGCTGGGTCTTGCGACGGCTTTCCAATTCGACAAACGCCCGAACGTCGGCATGTGCGCCGCGTCGTTGGCAGTTTTGTTCGACCAGCTCGGCGTTTTCGACGACAAATCGGCGATCAAGCATGGAGGGTTGTTGAGTTTGTGGGAATGGTTGGTTGGCCGCGCGGCGGCACTTGTGGGGACAACGCCAGTCCACATTCGCGAACCAGCGCACGGATCGTCACGCGCCGCACTATTTCGAGTTGAGCTTTCCTAATTCTTGCCACAGATGCGCGCTGGCTTTGATTCCGCGGTGGAAATCGGCCACGCTGAACTTCTCGTTGGGGCTATGCGTGTTGTCATCGTTTTGTCCCCATCCCAGCAGCAGCGTATCCACTCCCAGCAGATCGTGAAAGGTCGCGACGACCGGGATCGAGCCGCCTTCGCGGATCAGCACCGGCGCCCGGCCGAATCCGGCCTCGATAGCGCGCTGCGCGGCGGCCATGTACGGACTGTCGAGCGGCACGACAACGCCCGGCGCCCCGTGAAAGTCGATCAGCTCCATCTGAATACCGGGCGGGCACAACTTGCGTAACATCGATTCGAGCGCGGCCGAGATCTTGGCCGGATCCTGATTCGGCACCAGGCGAAAGCTGAATTTCGCGGTGGCGCGGGCCGGTAGCACGGTCTTGGCGCCCTCGCCCTGATACCCGCTATCCAACCCGCTGACGTCGAACGTCGGCCGTGCCCACCGGCGTTCGAGTGTGGTAAAGCCTTCCTCGCCCGACAGCGCCTTCACGCCGATCTGGTCCATGAACTGGCCTTCGTTGAACGCCAGCCGATCCCACTGGCTGCGTTCGCGGTCCGAAAGCGCGACGACGTCGTCGTAGAAGCCGGAAACTTGAATCTGACCCTTGTCGTTGATGAGCGCGGCCAACATTCGGCACAAGGCGTTAGCCGGATTGGTGACCGCTCCGCCGAAGGTGCCGGAATGCAAGTCTTGTTTCGGGCCGCTCAATCGGAGCTCGTAGTAACTGATTCCGCGCAGCCCGTACGTGATGGCCGGCTGACCGTGCGCGAACTGACACGTGTCACTGATGACCACACAATCGCACGCCAGGCGCTTGGCGTGCTCGGCGATGAACGGCTCCAAATTCGCGCTGCCCACCTCCTCTTCGCCTTCGATCAGATACTTTAACTGGACGGGCAACGTTTTGGCGGTCGCCAGCAACGCTTCGGCGCTCTTGACGTGGGTGAACATCTGGCCCTTGTCGTCGGTTGCGCCGCGGGCGTAGAGGTTGCCGTCGCGCACGGTCGGCTCAAACGGCGGCGAGATCCACTGCGAAAGCGGGTCGGGCGGCTGCACGTCGTAGTGTCCGTAGACCAGCACCGTGGGCGCACCGTCGACGGGCGGCGATTCGGCGTACACGATCGGATGGCCGGGCGTATCGAACAACTCGCACGAAAGATCCAGCTTCTTGAATTGCCCAGCGACCCATTCGGCTGCTCGGCGCACGTCGGCCAGATAGGCACTGTCGGCGCTCACGCTGGGAATCCGCAGCAAGTCGCAGAGTTCGGCCTCGAAACGGTCCTTCTCCGCGTCCAGATAGGCGTCGATCTCGCCGGTTGCATGCATGGCCGTCGTATTCCCCGTAAGCCTACGAATTGCTCCGTTTTCGCCCCGTTGGTCGCACGCCAGCGTGTCCGACTTGCTCGATTTGCTGACGGCTGTGCAATATAATGGCTGTGGGGCTGTTCGCCTATTGCGGCGTTCCTTTTCCAGCGAGGCAGCATGGTGTCAGACGAATCTCGTTCGGGCGTTGCAGAGCCGACCGAGCAGGTTGTACCGCGCCGGCGATCGAAACAAGCCAAGCGACCCAAGCGCCAACCGCGATACAACGTGATCCTCTGGGACGATCAGGATCACACGTACGAATACGTGATCGCGATGATGCAACAGCTCTTCGGATACCCCGTGGAAAAAGGGTTTCAAATCGCCCAGCAGGTGCACGACGGCGGGCGGGCAATCGTGCTGACGACTACCCGCGAGCACGCGGAATTGAAGCGCGATCAGATTCACGCGTACGGCAAGGATCCCGGGATTCGCAACTGCAGCGGCTCGATGTCGGCTAGCATCGAACCGGTGCCGGAATAAGGCCTTGCGGCGGCTGGCGTTGCCTTAGCGCGCCTGGCGATCTCTGCTACTCTGTTCGGAGTGACACGCGGCGCACCTATCTCGGTGTCGGCAGGCGTGCGTTTCGATTCTGGTTTCCAGCGTGCGGTTTCCCATGGCGACGCTCCGAACCGTGACCCTTGGCTGCAAGGTCAACCAATACGAGACGGAGTTTGTCCGCCAGTCGTTGGTCACTGCCGGCTATCGCGACGCCGACGAGCAAGAGCCGGCGGATCTGTGCATCGTCAATACGTGTACCGTCACGTCCGAGGGCGACTCCAAGAGCCGCCAAACGATCCGCCGCCTCGCACGCCGCAATCCCGGCACGCGGATCGTCGTGATGGGCTGCTACGCCACGCGTGCCCCGCAAGAAGTGGCCGAATTGCCGTCGGTCGCCGAGGTGGTCACCGACAAGCGGGAGCTTCCGGATTTGCTCGGCCGGTTCGGCGTGGTTGATGTTCCCGACGGAATCTCCGGTTTCGGGGATCGGAGTCGAGCGTACGTGAAGGTGCAGGACGGCTGCATGCTCAACTGCAGCTTCTGTATCATTCCCGCGGTGCGTCCCTACCTGGCTAGTCGATCGCCCGACGCGGTGGTTCAGGAAGTTGGGCGGCTGGTCGAGAACGGATATCGCGAGGTCGTTCTGACTGGCATTCATCTCGGCCACTACGGCGTCGAATGGAGCCGCGGACGACCGAAGAGCGAGTGGACGCGGCTGGCTAACCTGCTCGAACGGTTGGCCAAATTGCCGGGCGAGTTCCGTGTGCGGCTGAGCAGTATCGAAGCGACCGAAGTGACGCGCGAGTTGATCGAGGCCATGGCATCTCATCCCCGGCGGATCTGCCCCCATTTGCACATCTCGATGCAAAGCGGTTCGGACGCAGTGTTGCGCAGAATGCGTCGCCGTTGGGGCAGCCGGCGTTTCGTCGACCGGTGTGAACTGCTACGGCGCTCGCTCGACAATCCGGCGCTAACCACCGACGTGATCGTCGGTTTTCCCGGTGAGACCGAGGAGGACTTCGCCGCGACCTGTCGCGTAGCCGAGCAGGTTGGCTTCTCGAAGATACACATCTTCCCGTTCAGTCCACGGCGGACGACGCCCGCGGCGACCATGCCCGACCAGGTGGAGGCCCCAATCAAGGCGGAGCGTGCCCGCCGGCTGGCTGAGTTGGAACGGTGCCTGCGTGAGCGATATTTCGGGTCACTGATTGGTCGCGAGCTGGAGGTTCTGGCGGAGTCGCACTGCGAAACGACATCGATGCTGGCAGGTACCGCCTGCCGGTACGCACCGGTCGAGCTGCCGGGCGACGCGGCGCAAGTGGGCCGATTCGTGCGGGCAAGGGCTCGGCAGGTCGTCGATGGGCGGCTGCAAGCGGTTCCGGCCGCCTAGGCCGTTTTCGCCGCAAAGTTGGTACCTGACGCGGCTTGCGGCTTCTGGTGGAGTGCTGGCGCGAGCGTCACCTTGGGGCCGGCAAGTCCGTCTGGCCGGCCGGCAGCCGTTTTGCTAGTCTTCCGCCCGAGTTCACGTCTTGCAGGTCGCCACATTCCCGGGCGGCCGCTGGTAGTTCTTCCTTTCATTTTGGTCTCTCGTACGACGCGCATCCTGTATGGTGTTGCGCTGTCGCACTTCGAGGAGTCGGTATGGTTACACGTCGTTGCCATTGGTTGGTGTTGGCCACATTGGCGGTGGCCAGCTTCGGCTCGCCATCGGCTGTTGCTGCTCCCTGGAACAGGTTGGGAGTGTTTAAGCGGCTGGAAGCCAATCCGCACGAAATGTACCGCGTCAACGAAAACAACGGCCCCTGGATGATCATGGCGGCAACATTCACGGGAGAAGGCGCCGCGGATCAGGCCCGCGAGCTAGTACACGAGCTGCGCTCCGAGTACAAACTGGCGGCGTACACCTACGAGAAGGAATTCAAGTACTCCGAGCCGGTTGAAGGCAAGGGGCTCAATCCGCGCGGCGAACGCCCGAAGATGCGCTATCGCCAGGACTCGGACGTCGTCGAAATCGCCGTCGTCGTGGGCGACTATCAGAACGTCGACGATCCTATGGCGCAAAAGGTGCTCAAAAAGCTGAAATATGCCAGGCCGGTTTGTCTGACGAAGAAATCGGGTGAGTCGACCAGCCAGTCGCTAGCGGCGCTGCGGGCTTTTCAACGTCGCATCAAGGAAGCGACCCTGCCCGAGGACAGCGACGAACTTAAGCGCGGACCGATGGCCAATGCGTTCATCATCACCAATCCGCTGTTGCCTAATGAATATTTCGTGCCCAAGGGCGTCGACCGATTCGTCCTGGAAATGAACTCGCAGGTGCCCCACAGTCTGCTCGACTGCCCCGGGCAGTTCACCGTGAAAGTTGCCACGTTTACCGGCCACGCGATCATTCTGGACGAAAATGTGCAGAAGGCGATCGCACGCGGCGAGGAACCGAAGAGCTACCTGGCGGATGCGGCTCAGAACGCCCACCTGCTGACCGAAGCGCTGCGCAAGCGCGGCTACGAGGCGTTTGAGTTTCACGATCGCAATTCGAGCATCGTGACCGTCGGCAGCTTCGACTCGGTGGGCTCGCGTCGCAATGACGGCAAGATCGAGATCAATCCGCAGATCCACAAGATCATGCGCGCGTTCGGTGCCGAAACCAAGATCGAGCCGGGTAAGCAACCGCAGGTGGGCCAAGCGAAGAAGCTCGGCGGCATCCCGTTCGACGTTCAGCCGTTGCCGGTCGAAGTCCCACGGCGGGCGATCTCGACCGAATACGCGCGGGCACCGACGCACACGCTACGGTAGCCAACCGCCCGACGAAGCGGTACAACGAATCGGCCGCGGCCGACTGTCGCGTCGTTGATTCGTCACCACCCTTCGCCCTCCGCTTCGACCCCGATGGCACCGAATCGCACGCTGGTGCTGGGCACCGGCAACCGCAAAAAGGCAGCCGAACTGGTCGATCTGTTGGCCGAAGTCGGTTTAGAACTCCAGACGTTGGCCGACTACGGTGACGCGCTGTCGGTCGAAGAGACGGGCGACACGTTTGCCGCCAATGCCATTCTCAAGGCGACCGAGCAGGCGCGCCACCTGAATCGCTGGGTTCTGGGGGAGGACAGCGGCATCGTCGTCGACGCGCTGGGTGGACGGCCCGGGATCTATTCGGCCCGCTACTCCGGGCCCAACGCCACCGACGCGTCGAACAATTCCTTGCTGCTCGAAGAATTGGCCGACACGCCGCTGGAGAAACGCACCGCCCACTACGTGTGTCACATGGCACTGGCCGATCCCGGCGGCAACGTGCGGGCCGAGAGTTGTGCGAAGTGCCACGGGCGGATTCGCTTCGAGCCGGCCGGAACGTCCGGCTTTGGGTACGATCCACTGTTCGAGATTGTCGAACTCCACCACACATTCGGAGAGCTGGGCGACGTCGTCAAGAGCGTGCTCAGCCACCGGGCTAGGGCCGCGGAGCACATGATCGGGCAGTTGATGGAATTGGTCGACACGGGCCAGTGGGACTGACGCTCGACGGTGCGCTTTTTTCGGCGCGGCACGCGCCCGCGTGCGTTAGAATGGAACGCAGTCCGGCCGCCGCTAGAGCGGTACTCGCCGGCTGCCGCATCGCGCAATTGCCCCGCCAAAGAGGATACCCATGATCGTTCGCACCAGTCTGTCACTCCTTCTAGCCGTCGCCGGAGTTGTTGGAATCGCGCGCGCCCAACCACCTAGCGAATGGGTCGGCGAAAACATGAGCAGCCTGATCGAACTCTATCGGTGGTTCCATCAGCATCCCGAGTTGTCCAACTACGAAGAGCAAACGGCGGCCCGCCTGGCCAAAGAGTGGCAGCAAGCCGGGTATGAAGTACACACTGGCATCGGTGGCCACGGCATTGTCGGAATACTGAAGAACGGCGCGGGCCCGACCGTCATGTTGCGAACCGACATGGACGCCCTGCCGGTCATCGAAAACACAGGCCTGGTCTATGCGTCGCAAGTCACGGTCAAAAACAAGGACGGCAGCGACACGGGCGTCATGCACGCCTGTGGCCACGACATGCACATGACCAATCTGACCGGCGTCGCTCGATTCCTGGCCAGTCATAAAGACGCCTGGTCGGGCACGCTGATGCTCATCGGTCAGCCCTCAGAGGAGCGGGGCGAGGGGGCGCGGCGAATGCTCGAAGACGGGCTGTACGAGCGGTTTCCCAAGCCGGATATGGCAATCGCCCTGCACTGTGACGGGGCGCTGGCAACCGGCAAGATCGGCTATCGGGCCGGCTACTCGCTGGCCAACGTCGACAGTGTCGACGTCGTCATGCACGGCCGCGGCGGACACGGCGCGGCACCCCACACGGTGATTGATCCGATTGTCCAGGCAGCGCAGTTCATCACGTCGGTGCAGACGATCGTCAGCCGTGAGATGGACCCCATCGCGCCGGGCGTGGTCACGATTGGATCGATTCGCGGCGGCACAAAGCACAACGTCGTGCCAGACAGTTGCAAGATGCAACTCACGGTGCGCAGCTATACCCCGGAGGTCCGCAAGCAGATACTGGACGGAATTCGCCGCAAGGCCGATGCGGTCGCCAAGGGAGCCGGCGCGCCGCCACCCACGGTGACCGTGCTCGAGGAGTTTACACCGGCCCTCTTCAATGACGAGGAGCTTGTCCAGCGCGTCGTGCCCGTTTTTCAGAGGCTGCTGGGTGAGGGCAACGTGGTGGCTTCGCAGCAGGCGATGGGCGGCGAGGACTTTAGCCGCTACGCGGCGGACGGCGTTCCGATCTTCATGTTCCGCCTCGGCACGATCGAGCCCAAACGTTTGGCCGGACTCACCCGTGGGGGCATGCAGCCGCCCTCGCTGCACTCGGCGAAGTACTTTCCCGACCCCGAACTCGCGCTGCAAACCGGCGTTCCGGCGATGTGCGAAGCCGTTTTGCACCTGATGCCCGCGAACCAATGACACGGCAATTCGGTGGTTCGGACGGTAAACGTCGCACGACGGCCGGGTCGTGGGCCAAATGGAGCTGGTTGGCTGCGTACGTGGTCATGCTGGGGATCGTCGTGGTTTCGATGATCGGAATTCGGCGCGCCACGATCCGCTCGATGAGCACGCCGGCGGCCCAAGCGGAGTGGCAGGCGTGGCGCGAATCGGAGCCGAACCAAACAGAGGCGGGCGGCGTAAAACGGCGCCCACCGTCGTCGGGCGAGCCTCCGGCACTCGTGCTGCTGCGAGATCATTTTGCGGTGATGATCGCCGGCGCGCTGTTGTTCAGCTCGCTCTTGTTCGGCGCGATCATGGTGGCGGCGCGCGGCACGTTTGCTTCGACGGCACACGATGCGCTGCCGGGGCCGGACGACACGGACGACGTGTAGTTCAGTCCACGAATCGCAGCAGCGCGTACTTCTTCTTGCCGCTGCGCAGTACCATCACCGACTCGCTGGCCAGGTCCGACGCGGTGAGCTGCGTCTCGACCCCTTCGGTACGGCGGTTGTTGACGTAGGCACCGCCCTGGCCGATGGTGCGGCGGGCCTCGCCCTTGCTCTTGGCAAGGCCGGCTTCCACCAGCGCGTCGACCAAATTCAGCCCGTCGCCGGCGAGGCGCTCTCGCGGCAACTCGCAACTGGGCACATCAGCGAAGATTTCGCCCAGTTGGGCATCGGAGAATTCGCGAATCTCGGCACCGAAGAAGATCTCGGTTGCGCGCTGTGCCGCCCGCAGGCCGTCCTCGCCGTGAACGAGCCTGGTCAGTTCCTCGGCCAGGCGTTTCTGGCTTTCGCGCTTGCCAGGATCGGCGGCCCGGGCCGCGTCGAGTGCTTCGATCTCGTCGCGCTCGACTTCGGTCAGCATCCGCAAGCAGTTTCCGGTGTCGGCGTCGTCGACATTAATCCAATACTGGTAGAACGCATACGGACTGGTCCGCCGCGGCGATAGCCACACCGTGCCGGATTCGGTCTTGCCCATCTTGCTGCCGTCGCTCTTGGTCAGCAGCGGGCAAGTCAGCCCGTAGAGCTGCGCGCCCGACATCCGCCGGGCTAGATCGATGCCAGCGGTGATATTGCCCCACTGGTCGCTCGCGCCGATTTGCAGCAGGCAACCATCCTCGCGGTGCAAGTGGGCGAAGTCGTAGGCCTGGAGCAGCATGTAGCTGAACTCGGTAAAGCTGATTCCGGCATCGTCACGTTCGAGCCGCGACTTGACTGAGTCCTTGGCCATCATGACGCTCACCGGAAAGTGCTTGCCGACGTCGCGCAAGAACTCCAAATAGCTCCAGCCGCGCATCCAATCGTAGTTGTTGACCAGTGCGGCGGGCGCGGCGGCGTCGTCGAAGTCGAGGATCAGCCGCATCTGCTGTTCGAGCCCCGCGACGTTCTCGCGCAAAACTTCTTCGGATAGCAAATTGCGTTCCTCACTCTTGCCGCTGGGATCGCCGATCATGCCCGTGGCGCCTCCGACCAGCGCAATGGGTCGATGGCCGGCTCGCTGGAAGCGGCGCAGCATGAGCAGCGGGATCAAGCTGCCAACGTGCAGACTGTCAGCCGAAGGATCGAATCCGCAGTAGAGCGTGCGCGATTCGGCGTTGAGCAATTCTCGCAGGCGCGCCTCGTCGGTCGACTGGTGCACGAGACCGCGCCACTGGAGTTCAGCAATGATGTCGCTCACGCGTTCCTCGCTAGCGCCACATGTCGTCGTCCGCAAACGGATTACCCGTGCCGGTGATCTTGGGCTTTGGCAGTGCCCGCAGGGCCTGTTCGGCCAGACGTAGATCTTCGCGCGTGGCGATCTTCATGTTGACTGGCGAGCCGGGAATCACCGTGACGGGGTGTCCCAATTGCTCGACCAACTGTGCATCGTCCGTCGCCGCCAGCGAGCCGCGCTTGGCATGCGCGTCGAGCAGCAATTGGCGGCCGAAGACTTGCGGTGTCTGGGCCGCCCAAACTCCCTCGCGCGAGATCGTCTCGACCACTTTGTGATCGCTGCCCACGCGTTTTAGCGTGCTGGATACGGGCACGGCGAAGATGGCGGCGCCGGATTTCTCGCCGGCTTCGAAAATCTTGTCGATCCATTCGTTGGCAATACAGGGACGGGCCGCGTCATGAATGCAAACAAAGTCAATGTCGGACTTGACGTGTGCCAACCCATTGGCCACCGACTCTGCCCGTTCGGACCCGCCGTCGACCACGTCGATGCCCAGGATCGCGGTATTTGCGGCAAACTTGAACTGGAAATACTCGCGGTCGTCCGGCGAGATGACCACGATCATCTGCTTCACGTCGGAGCGGTTGACGAACTTTTCCGCCGAGTGCAGCCAGACCGCCTTGTTGGCCAACGGCGCAAAGGGCTTCTTGTAGTTCTTGTCACGAAAGCGGCTACTGGCGCCAGCCGCTGGCAAGATGACCGCAAATTTGGCCACGACCGCAACTCCCGCGGAATAGGGCAAACGGTAAACGCCGCTCAATTTCGCGATTTCGCCCGGCAACGTCAAGCGGCGCTCACGCGGGTGCCAACGCGAAACGGGGACAACGAGCTGGCCCGTTGTCCCCGTCAATATTCGCAAGCGCGGGCAATCGTGCGCGGCCGAGTGAAGTCTGGCCGCGCGGATCGCACTTCGCTACTTTTTGTCGTACGGCATCATGATCTCTCCCGCGTCGATTCCGGCAATCGACTTGAATCCGCCTCCGACGATCGCCTCGCCCAGCCGCGTGGCCGAGCGGAAGTAGCGGTCGCTGGGACGTTCGCCGGTGATCTTGCGAGTCAGGTCCTGACAGATGATGTCGGCCGCCTGATGGACGACTTCGTCGTCGCGGCCAGCGGCATATAGCGACGTGCAAAGGATCGTGACCATGTCTTGCAGTCGCGCGGAAAGTTCCGACATGCGGCACTGCCGGTCGGCCAGCCCCAGTTGATGCTTGCTCATGGTCTTGTACGAGATCTCGTACGGCGCCCGTTGGAGCTGCGAGCATGCAAACTCGGCGTGGCGTTGCAGGGCTGCGGGCATGCGCGGCAACCGCGGACGCGGCTTGGGCCGCAGGGTTTCTCCGGCCAGCCACTTGGCGTAAGGCGCGAATGCCTTGCGCAGCGCCCAAAGGTGCATCGGGTTGGCCATGTTCGGCTTCTTGATCCCCGAAGCCTGCAGTGCCTTGCCGACCGGCTCGAAATACTGCGTGCCGTGGTGCTTGACCAACGACTTGAAGAACGCCATGCCGAGCATTTCACCCTCGCCCTCGTAAATGCAAGGAGCCAGATACTCGTGGACGTTGTCGCCAAACGGATGTCCGTGCAAGAACGAACGACCGCCGTGGGTCTTCATCAGCAATTCGATCGAGGCCTCTTTCTGGGCCTCGCTGCCGAAGATCTTCCCGATGACGCATTCCATTTCGCCGCGGTAGCCTTCGTCGATCAGCCCGCCGCCCCACTGCACCAACGAGTCGCAGGCGACGATCAAACCGGCCAGTCGAGCGAGCCGGCGCTGAACGAGCTCTCGGGTGGCGATCGCGGCGCCGTAGGTTACGCGGTATTCGGCCCAGGGGATCATGCTGGCCATCATCAGCCGCATCGTTCCGGCCGCGTTGGCACAGAGCGAGATCCGACCCAGATTCAAACCGTGATAGGCGATCGTCAGTCCGTCACCCCGTTGTGGCTTCAACAGGTTCTCGGCCGGCACGCGTAAGTCCTTGAAGATGATGCCCTGGTTGTACGTGTGCTTCAGGGCATACAGGCCGTACTTGCGGAGTTGGAATTGCTCGTTTTCCTGCTCGGGCAGGTCGACGATTAACACCGCCGGGCGATTCTCGATAAGGCACACCAGACCGATCGTCCGGCCCGGCACGACGTTGGTGATAAACAGCTTTTCGCCGTTGACCACGTAGTGATCGCCGTCCAGTTCAGCTCGGGTACGCAGCGCCGTCAGATCGGAACCGGCACACGGCTCAGTGAGCGCGAAGGCCGAAAGCTTCTTTCCGCTGGCCAGATCTGGCAGGAAGCGCTCTTTCTGTTCTGTGTTGCCAAACGTGCGCACCGGATCGACCGCACCAATGCAGCCGTGAACGGACGCTAGGCCGGCGACCGTCGGATCGATGATGGCCATCTGGGTCAGGAAGCTGGCAAACGCGGCAAAAGGCGAACCCGAGCCACCGTACTGCTTGTCGACCAGCAGCCCCCAGTAACCCGCATCGCCCAATTCGTTGAGCACGTTCTGCGGAACTTTGCGATGCTCGTCGAGGTTCGTGCCGGCCTGAACGTGCTTGCGCATGACGGACAGCGAGTCTTGCATCACGCGCTCAACTTCGGGCGGCGCAGGTTTTGTGTTGCTCTGGAACAGCTCGACCGGCAATTCGCGATCCCAGATGGCGCGGTGGACCGGGCTGTTGGTGGTTTGGTACTTCTTCGCGAACAGTTGATCGACTTGATCGTCCGCCTTGTCCAAGGCGCCCATGCGGCCGGCTTCGTCGGCGCTCTTGCCGCCCAGCTTCAAAGCGGTTTCCGCGAAGGATGCCTGGTTCTCTTGGTCCTTCTCGTCAGCAACCGGAGCGTGCGGATCTGTTTGAGTCTGCGGGTTCATGGGTCACTCAATTTGTCGGGGTTAACGGATTGGGTTCCCTAATGTTATACACTACCTGCCGAACGGTCGGTAGATATTTTTCTGTGGTCCTTTCGGGGGGATCGTCCCACCGGGTCCTCAACGGCTATTTCGCGTACATTGCCTCGATTTCTTTGGCGAAGTTCTGCAGCACGACATCCCGCTTCAGGCTCAACTTGAACGTCAGTTCGCCGGTCTCGGGCGTCAGCCCGCGGGAAAGCAGGGTGAACTTCTGGACCTGCTCGGCGTGAGACACATTGGACAGCCGCTGGTCGATGTGGTCCTTGTAGAGGGCGTTGACGTCGGCATGGGCCAGCGCCTGGGCCGGCGTAAACACCGGAATCTGGCGCTTGATGATTTCGGCCTTCAAGTTGTCCGGATCCGGCACGATCAGAGCCGTCAGATAGTTGCGGTCGTCGCCCACCACCACCGCTTGCAGGATCAACGGGTCCTCGGTCAGAAGGGCCTCCAGAACGGCCGGAGCGATGTTCTTGCCGCCGGCCGTCACGATCAGTTCTTTCTTGCGGCCGGTGATCCGCAGGAATCCATCATCCAGGCTGCCTAGATCGCCCGTGTGCAACCAGCCGTCTTGGATCGTCTCGGCGGTTGCTTCCGGCAAGTTCCAGTAGCCAACCATCACGTGCGGACCTCGCGTCAGGATCTCGCCGTCGTCGGCGATTTTCACTTCGACGCCCGGGATCGGCTTGCCGACTGTTCCGATCCGGTGGTTGTCGGGCGTGCCCGTGCTGATGACCGGCGAACTCTCGGTCAGCCCATATCCTTGCACCAGCGTGACGCCATTGCGGGAGTAAAACTCATTGACCGAGTCGGGCAGGGCGGCACCGCCGGCGCAGCACATCTTGATGCGCCCACCAAAGGTGGCGGCCAATACGCCCGGCTGGTCGGCGACGCCTTTTTCTTGCAAGGTACGCATGACCTTATCGAAGAAATACGGCACGCCGTTGAGGTAGTGCGGCTTGATCACCTGGCAATCGGCAACGATCGATTCGCGATCCGGCGACAACGCTAGCTCGCCCCCGGCGGCAATCCACAGATAATGATCCGACGTACGGGCGAAAATGTGCGACAGGGGCAGCCACGAAAGGCGTACTTCGCCGGGCTCAACCTGAAACCATTCCAACACGGCGCGCGAGTTGGACGCCAGGTTGCGGTGATTGAGCATCACACCTTTCGGGTCACCCGTCGTGCCGGACGTGTAGAGGATGGTCGCCAGGTCCTCCGGCTTGGTTTCGGAGACGGCCCGCTTTTGGATCTTTTTTCCCGTTTCCTCGCTTGCCTGTTCGGTCAACTCAGAGAGCCGGGTAATCGGCTGGTCACCGATCTTTTGCGAACAGGCGTCAAACGAAAGGTACTTGATTCCCTTGGGAAGTTGATCGGCGACGCCGGACAGCTTTTCCGCCTGTTCCGGACCCGAGACGGCCACCACCTTAGCGCCGCTGTTTTCGATCTGGAAGGCGATCTGCGGACCAGTCAGCGTGGCATGCACCGCCACGTGAACGCCTTGGGCCATGTGGACGGCCAGGTCGAAGACGATCCACTCGTAGCGGTTTTCCGAAACCTGAATCACGCGGTCTCCCGGCTTCACGCCCAACTCGACCAACACGGCCGCGGTGCGCCGCGCGTGTTCGGCGAGTTTGTCCCAGGTCGCGGTGACGAACTCGGGCTTGCCGTCGCGCTTGAAGTGGATGGCCGGCTTTTCGCCGTCCGCGTTTACCCGGCGATCGAACATCGCCACGAGCGTGTCTTGCAAGATATCAGCGACCATGAGAATGCCTGTGCCGAGCCAACGATTGGTAACTGCCTAACACGGCGGAAATGGGGGCCATTGGCCGTTTGCCAACATACCATTGGCGCAGGCGCGATGGTAGCGCCGCGGCAGAATTGGGAGGATTTTTCAGCTCCAGCCAGCGGGCACGTGCGCCACGGCAGCGCGGCCCTAGCCCGCGATGGCTCTTAGGGCGCGTTCATGCCGCGTTACACGCGCTCGAACACGGTGGCAATGCCCTGGCCGACGCCGATGCACATCGTGGCCAGGCCGGTTTGGGCCCCACGATCGATCATGTTGTTGACCAAGGTCGTTGTGATCCGCGCGCCGCTGGCTCCCAGCGGATGACCGATGGCGATCGAGCCGCCCCGCACGTTGACTTTGTCAACGTCGAGGCCCAGCATGCGGATGCAGGCCAGCGCCTGAGACGCGAACGCCTCGTTCAGTTCGATGACGTCGATGTCTTCGAGCTTCATGCCGGCTCGTTTGAGTGCTTTCTTGGTCGCTCGACCCGGGCCCGTGCCCATCCCAGCGGGATCGACACCTACGACAGCCGTTGCCAGCACGCGCACCAGCGGCTTGAGCCCCAGCTCCTTGGCCTTTTCCTCGGACATGATCAACAGTGCCGCGGCACCGTCGTTTAGCGGCGAACTGTTGCCCGCCGTGACGGTGCCCATGCCTGGCATGAATGCCGGCTTGAGTCCGGCGAGCGTTTCGATCGTGGACTCGGCGCGGACGCACTGGTCGAAGTCCACCAGGATGCGTTCGCCGGATTCGTCGCGTCCCCAGACCGGAACCATTTCTAGCTTGAACTCGCCCTTCGACTGTGCGGCGGCGGCCAGTTGATGGCTGCGCAGCGCGAACTCGTCCTGCTCCTCGCGCGAGATCCCTTGCGTCTGAGCAAGGAACTCGGCCGTCACGCCCATGGCCAGCGCCCCTTTCGACGTGCAATGGAACAGCTTGGGATTGAGGTTGATCCCGGCGTCCATCGGGATGTGCTGCATGTGTTCCAGTCCGCCAACGATCTGGACGTCTTCAAACCCGGCCATGATCGCGTGCGAAGCCTGGTTGATGGCTTGCAGGCTGGAGCCGCAGAGCCGGTTGACGGTGGTTCCGCCGGTACGTGTCGAAAGTCCTGCCATGAGCCCGACGACGCGCGCAGCGTTTAGTCCCTGCTCGCCCTGCTGCTGCGTGTTGCCGAGCACGACGTCTTCGATCTCGTTGCGATCGATGCCGGTGCGGTCGACCAGCGCTTCGACGACTTCGACGGCCAGGTCGTCGGAACGGACTTCGCGAAAAACGCCCTTGTCCTTATGGGCCCGGCCAATCGGTGTGCGGACGCAATCCACGATCACAGCGCGTTTCATCGGGAAATCCCTCGGTCGTTCGAAGATTGGAGTGACTCGCCCTGGCAGCACGCCCAGTCGGCGCTGTGTTGCCCGGCAACGAGCCGGTTCGTCGATTCGTACATATTGTACCGCCCAGGTCACTTGCGGCGAGCCTGGGCCATTTTTAGCCTCGCCTAGAGGTCGTAGAACTTCTTGCCTGACTTTGCCAGCTCGAGGAGCATTGGCGTGGGCTCGGCCCGCGCTCCGAGGCTATCCAGTGGTTTGAGCATCTCGATGATCTTTTTGGCGCCGAGCGTGTCCGCCCAAAAGAGCAGTCCGCCTTTGAACGGCGGGAAGCCGGTGCCGAAGATCAGACCGAGGTCGACGTCGCGGACATCGCGCACGACTTTGGCTTCGAGGATGCGGGTCGCCTCCAAAACCATCGGCAGGAACAGCCGCGCCGTGATGTCTTCGGGCGAGAGCTTTTCCTGCTTGCGGATGTGCGGCTTGATCAATTCGTCGACGGCCGGATCCGGTGTGCCTTTGCCCTTGGGATCTTTGTAGGCGAAGAAGCCGGCGCCCGTTTTCTGCCCCAGGCGTTTGGCCTCGACCAGCGCGGGAAGAATTGGGGAAGCCGCCGTTCGATCGGGAAACGCCTCGGCCATAACCTGTCCGGCAAAGTACGCCGTATCGAGCCCGACCACGTCGTACAGTTGGATGGGTCCCATCGGCATGCCGAACGCTTTGGCCGCGCGATCCACCGACTTGATGCTGGCGCCGTCGGCGATCAGTTCCAGCGCTTCGTTCATATAGGGCAGCAGCAACCGGTTGACCAGAAAGCCCGGCCCGTCGTTGACCACGATCGGCGACTTGCCGATGGTCTTGGCATAGGCGACGGCCGTGGCCACGGTCTCGTCGCTGGTCTTTTCGCCGCGTATCACTTCGACCAGCGGCATGCGCCGCACCGGATTGAAGAAGTGAATGCCGCAAAACCGATCGGGCCGTTTGAGGCCTTCGGCTAGCTTCGTGATCGGTATGGTCGACGTGTTCGACGCCAGAAACGCCTTGTCGGACAATTGCGGTTCGATCTTGGAGTAGAGCTCTTGCTTGGCTCTCGGATTCTCGACAATCGCCTCGATCACCAGGTCGCAGCTTGCCAGCTCCTCGTCGACCGTCGCCGGGTTGACCAGAGAGGCCATTTGCATGGCTTTGGTTGCATCGGGCCGCTTCGTTTCACGATCGTAGGACACTTCCTCCAGAATCTTCTGGATGCCGCCGGACAGTGCCTCGCGGACCGCGTCGTTGAGCGTAACCGGAATGCGGCGCTTGATCGTGGCGGCGGAAATGCCTTGTCCCATGATGCCCGAGCCGATCACGCCGACCGACTTGATCGGTGCCGGCTTGACATTACGGTTCTCGACCCCGGTATCTTTTTTGTTGCGGTCCGTAAGGAAAAAGATGTTGATCAACGACCGATTTACGGGCGAGCCGAACAAGCCGGCCATCGCTTCTGATTCGGCGGCTCCGGCCGCATCAGCATCGAGGGCCGAGGCTTCGAGCAACAATTCGAGCGCCGCGCCCGGCGCCGGATAATTGCCCCCGGTCTGCTGTTGGATTACGGCCGACGCGGTCGCGCCCAAGAACCCCAGCTCGGTGTCGCTCATTCTGATCGGCTTCGACCAGTCTTCACGGTCTTTCTTCCATTGACCGGACGCCTGCTCGGCGCGAATCACTTTGACCGCGCTTTCCAGCAGATTGGCTTCGGGAACCAGGTCGGACACCAGGCCCATCAGCGCGGCCGTCTTGGCGTCGATGGATTCTCCGGCGGTAATCATCTCGATAGCGTTGTACAATCCCAGCACGCGCGGAGCCCGCACCGTGCCGCCCCATCCTGGAAGCAGGCCTAACTTCACCTCGGGGAACCCATACATCGACTTGGCGTCGCTGGCCATTACGCGGCGATCGCACCAGAGCGCCAGTTCGGCGCCGCCGCCCACACACTGTCCGGCGATGGCCGTGACGGTGACAAACGGCACCTTGGACAGCCGCGCGAACAGTTGCCGCCCGGCGGCACACATCTCGACCACTTTTTCGTGCGGCATGTCGATGTTCTCGACGAACTCGCGAATGTCGGCGCCGACGACGAACACGCCCGGCTTGCCCGAGCGGATGACCAATCCGGCCAGATCAGTGCGGCCTTCCAATGCCGTGAGTTGCTTGTCGAGATCGTCGAGCACGGCGCGGGAAAAGACGTTCGCGCTGCCGCGCGGATCGTCGAGCGTCAGCACCGCAATGTCCGAGCCCTCGGTGCTCAACGTGAAGTAGCCTTGGTCGGCCATGATTCGCTCACCTTTCGTGGTCGCAACTGCGGAAAAGCCGGCAGGACGCAGAACACGCGTCGCTCGGCGAAATGGTAGAAGATGGAACACGCGCCAGCGCGTGGCAACCTGTATTGATACCCCCGCCCAACGCGCTCCACAAGGGCCGCCGCGTGCCCGATCGGGGCAGCCGATTTGGACCGTCCGGGGAACGGTTCGCAGCGAGTGCCGGTGGTTTGACAGGCACGCCCGGCGCGCTATCCTGGACCACCGGGCCGTGCGACCTCGCACGGAAGAGCCGCGAACGCCGTGCGGAGGACTGCCGTATGTCGGATCAAATCACAGAAGATCGTCGTTGGGCCATTGGGCTGGGCTTGGCCCTTTTGGGGGTGGCAGCAGTGCTGGGACCACGGACGGTGGCCATCGCCGGCGCGGCCGAGAAGTCCGCTGAGTCGATCCGGTTGGTGATCGACTACGGCGACGGCGTGGAACTGCACTTCAAGGCGCTCGGCTGGCGCAAGGGCATGACCGTGCTCGATGCGTTGGCCGCGGCGGCCAAACACCGGCGCGGTGTCGCGTTCAAACAGCGCGGCTCGGGCGGATCGGCGCTGGTCACGCAGATCGGCGACCTCAAAAACGGCGGGGGCGGTGCCCAGGCGAAGAATTGGATGTACTACGTCAACGGCCAAGAGGCAGAGATCGGCGCCG
This sequence comes from uncultured Planctomycetaceae bacterium, assembly GCA_937952415.1. GTDB lineage: Bacteria > Planctomycetota > Planctomycetia > Pirellulales > PALSA-1355 > CALFYT01. The sequence continues at coordinate 35,424 of CALFYT010000038.1, forward strand.
GCGCCCAGTCGCTTAAGCCCAATGACGTTGTCTTGTGGAGGTTCCAGGTCTACGACTACAATCCGTAGTGCGTGGCGCGGACCTGATGGTGAGCGGGTCCTTGGTGAAATTGCCGCGGTCGAAGTTCTGCTTGGGAGCAACAACGTGAATCGCCGAAGAATCGTGGACATCGCCGTGTTTTGTGGCTTGATCGGGCTGGCCGTGGCGACGCGCATGATCATGCTGAAGCCGAATTTCCACGCGGTCACGGCGGTGGCGCTGTTCGCCGGGTTCTACTTTCGTCATCGGGCCGTGGCCGTGCTCGTGCCGCTGACCGCGATGTCGATCAGCGATTGGTTCATCGGTGGCTATGCGCGGGAAGTGATGCTGACGGTCTATGCCGCGATGGCATTGCCAGTTGCTTGGCGGACTCTTCTGCGAAATCGACTCACTGCCGGCCGAGTGGGCCTGACCGCCGTGGCGTCTTGCCTGATCTTTTTCGTGGCCACCAATGCGGCGGTGTGGTACGCGGGCATCTGGTATTCACGCGGCTGGGACGGATTGATTGCGTGCTATACCGCGGCCCTGCCGTTCTTAGTCAACTCGCTGGCGGGCGACCTGCTGTTCTCGGCTGGGATTTTCGGAGCATACGCACTGGCCCTGCGTTGGGCGAAATTTGCGTCGCCATTGACCGCCCAGCAAGCTGCGCTAGTTGCGAACTAGTCGCGCGCTCGGGCACGAACGCATCTCGAATGATAGGCACGCCGGCGTCCGCGCGGAGCCGAAGGGAAGCGCGTCTCGCCGCGGGGATCTACCGGAACTAGCGCAGGGCACCATCAGGCCCTAGCCGCCACGCGTCGCAGCACCATCGGCGGCTGCCCGCGCTTCGGCCGGTTCTTCGGCGGCCGGTTTGTCACTGTCCGCAGCGACTGCATCGGCTTCCGGCTCGGGTTTGGGTTGCAGGATCGACCGCAAGTCGGCGATCATGTCGCCCACCATTTCCTTCAAGCTGCCATCCGGCACTTCCTCGTCGTCAGACACCAAGGAGTAGGCGTCCTTGATCTTGGTGCGCATCGTGCCGACGAAATCAGCATCGGGCGAACCGGCCGCGGCCTCAACAAGCCCGCTGCGGCCGGTGGGGCCTTGCAGGCCGTTCAGCGCGCTGGCCAGGGCATAAACGACGAGCCTACGCGACGGTGGCTGTTGGATCGTGATCTGGTCAAGCTCGCGTTGACAGATCTCGACCGTCTGGTGTCCCAGCAAGTTGGATAGCGTTGCAAAGTCAACCTGGGCCCCCTCGGGAAACTTGAGTTTGCCCACACACTCAGCCAGCTCGCATCGCAGCGTGTTTCCCGCGGAGGGATCGGCAATGATCTTTTGGAAAGCCGCCAGGACTTCGTTTTTCGGCCCCGGACTTCCCATCTCCGCGAGAATTTGTCCGGCGCACCGCCGCATCCAATTGTGGCCGCCCTGACTGCGTCCGGCAGGCGCTTCGGCCTGGTTGAGAATCGCCAGCATCTGTCCGGCAAACTCGTCCCGTTTGTTCGCTGGAATGCCGCCTTCGGCTTGCGCGATGTCGACGAGACCGACCATCGCGGCGATCTTCATGTCGTCGGGGAAGCGATCGGACGTGACCACGTATTGCAGCAGTGGAAAGGTGCTGCTCAGCGGCTTTCCATTCGGTTCGCTTTGCTTGAGCATCCCGAGCACGAGAATCGCGTTGACCCGGTTCGCTGGATGCGCGTTCTTGTCGACGGCGATCTTCTTCATCTCGTCCATCGACATCTTGACCAGCCGGTTGTAGACCGTTCCCTGCCTGCCGTAGGTAAGAAAGAGACGCAATTGGTGGCGGGTGGAAGGCAATATCCGAGCATCCGGGGACTTTGTGGAGAACAGCCGCATGAAGTACTGCGAGAAATACTGGTCGAACTCCGCCTGCTCATTACCTTCGAACGTGCCGCGGCGAAGCATGCGCTGGATGTCGCCCCGTTTCTTGGCCAACGGATGCTGCCCGGCTCGCTGCGCCATGACGGCGTGCGGAACGATCAAGACGAGCGAAGCGCCCAAACAGAGGGCGATTGTGACCCGCCAGCGCAAATTAAACGATTGTGCCTGCACGATCCCCATCCTTTGCTGCTCCGGAATTGGAGCCTGGAATTGACCAAGCCCCAGATGCTCGCAACCTCAATGGGGACTTGGGTTTTCAGAGAATTCCCACACTTCAGCGTACCACCGCCGGCTCGAATCTGTCAAGCTACCGATTGGCTTGCCCGGCCGGCCCACACAGCCCGTAGGTCGGGCACAATACTGGGTTTGCGATTGGTTCGCCGACCCGCTGCCGGCAGCCCCCTGTGACAACGTCCGAAACTTGGCGAAGCGGCCCTCCTTCACCTTCACACGCCCCAATTCTTGCCCATGGCTCTGCTCTATTACGATCCGTTGTTTCTCGAACATCGCACGGGCACCCATCCCGAGCGTGCCGAGCGACTGGTTCAGGTCATGCGGCATCTGGAGCGGACGGGCCTCGAGGGGCGTTTTGAGCGCCCGACGTGGGAACCTGCCACGATCGAGCAACTGTCGACGGTTCATGCTCCCCAGCACATCGCCGCGATCGAGGCGTTCGCCCGCCAGGGAGGAGGCCGGATCGAAGAAGACACGGTTTGCAGCGAGCGATCGTATGACGCCGCTCGGTTGGCCGCCGGAGCGGTGTGCGACGCGGTGACGCGTGTCGTCCAGGGGCAGGACCGGCAAGCGTTGTGCTTGGTGCGCCCGCCCGGACACCATGCGTTGGCCGACGCGCCCATGGGTTTTTGCCTGTTTGGCAACGTCGCAGTGGGGGCCCGGCTGGCTGTGCAGTCCTTAGGCGTGAACCGGGTGCTGATCGTCGACTGGGACGTACACCACGGCAACGGTACGCAGGCCATGTTTTGGACCGACCCTCAGGTCGGATTCCTTTCGATCCATCGTTGGCCGTTCTACCCAGGATCGGGCAGCACCGACGAGACGGGCACGGGCGACGCGTTGGGCACCAAGGCGAACTTGCCGATCGAGTTCGGGACGCCGCGGTCCAAGTATCGCGAGCGGTTCCTCACGGCGTTGGAAACGCTGTCCAAGAAAATGCGGCCCGAGTTGGTGATCGTCAGTGCAGGTTTCGACGCTCATCGCGACGATCCGGTCGGCTCGCTCGAATTGGAAACGGAAGACTTCGGACCGTTGACCAGTGCCGTGCTCGACGTCGCCGACCAATTCGCCGGGGGCAAGATCGTCAGCGTGTTGGAAGGCGGATACAACACGGGCGTGTTGGCCGGTTGCGTGGCGTTGCACGCCGAGAAGCTGCTCGATCGAGCCCCGTCGCCGGGCGAATAGGTCGCGTTTTCACCCGAATGTGCGCCGGAACCGATTTGCCCGTTCCCGGTACGATTGTGCCGATTCTGACGGAACTTCCACCGGCGTAATCCCGCATGTGCAGGCAGGCGTTTCCGGCGACGACGACGCCACCGTTCCGCTGGCGCGCAATGTGACATTTGGTCGGGTGGGCCTGTGGGACTGAGGTCCCTTCGCGTCGTATTTGCTTCGGACGCGCAGCGTGCGCAGTCGATCGCTTCAATAGTCCACGCGCGTGGAGTACGGAGTCTCGACGTGCGCAGCGACAACGGACTTGGCAGAACGATGGATCGAATTGCCCTAATTGCCTGCGCTGGGATTGTGGTTCTCCCGAGCCTCGGGATGCTTGTCGGCGCCTCCACGGCAGCAGCGGAGGGCCCACCGCCCGCACCGACAGCACAGGCGATCGCTCAACACACGCCGGGCCAACTGCGCCGGGCGCCCAGTCCAAACGCGGTTCAGCACGCACAACAGCGCAGTACGCCGGTCATGTCTGCCGTTCGTCGAGCCGACGACCGGGTTCGGGCCGGATTCGATCGCGCTGCTCGCGGAGCCCACTACTCGGCCCGGGCCGAATTTGTGGGAGCGTTGCGAATCATCGCCGCGGCGTACGACGCCGATCAAAAGTCGCAACGCTTTACGCAGTCGCTCAGCGCTGGGCTGGCGGCGCTACGCGAATCGCGCGACTTTCTGCGTGGCGGACCCGACCATCCGGAACTGCCGATTGCCCGGATTGCCGCGGCGCACGAGTCCCGGATTCTGGCCGGCTCCGAGCTGCACGACATCGGTCACGAAGCTGCCGCGCAACGATATCGCGAGTTTGCGGTCGGACAGCTTGCCGGGTGCGCCGCGGGCGAACCAGTCGGTTCGCTGGCGCTATTCGGATTGGCGAAGGTGGCCCAAGTGACGAGCTCAGGTCCAGGGATTCACGGCTCCGAGCATATCGATCGGGCTGCGGCGCTGTACCGCGCCGCGTTGGTGGCCAACCCTACCAATTTTTGTGCAGCCAACGAATTGGCGGTGTTGATCAGCCAGCGCGGTCACCTTGAAGAGGCCCGAGACCTGCTCATTCACAGCGTGAAGATCTCGCCCCAGGCCACGACCTGGCACAACCTGTCGACCGTTCACGCCCGACTCGGCGAGGTCCGCCTGGCCGAACAGGCCAAAGCCCAGGCCGAGTCGCTGCCACCAGCCCAAAAGCCGAATTCCGCGCCTGCCGTCGAATGGGTCGATCCGCAAGCGTTTTCCCAGACCAATAGCGCGACCGACGCGACGCTCGCAACCGTTCCTGTCGCACAAACCAATCCGGCCGCCGCCGGACAAGCGACCCGCCAACCAACCGCCAACTCGGCCCGCAAACCACCGTTCGATTCATTTCGCCGGTCATTGCGACGGTAATCCCTCGACTCGAGAAACCCATGATCGCACCCAATTCCCAATCGGATCGAAACATTCGGCCAACGAATCATGCCCCGGTTAGTCCCCGTCGCTCCACGCGTTGTTCGACGGTCGCGCTTACGGCCGTAGTGGGCGTCCTGCTCATCGCGGCCGTCGGTCGAGAATCGAGTTTGGAGTCGTCAGCCGCAACAAAACCGCGAACTTCGCGTCCGATTGCCTTGGCGGTAAGACCAAGCGAAGCAAGTCCCCCGACGTTGCCGTCGAGCGCACCCCGGGCGTTGTCGGTTGGGCAGGCACGCAGGGATGTCAGCGCGAGCCAGACTGCTGCGATGGTCCAACTTTGTCAGGTCTTGACGCCGGCCGATCCGAATCCGATTCCGGCCGTCGACTGCGTGAACGACTGCCCGCCACCGGGTCCGTTTGGTTGGGACGCGATGGGGCCGGCGCCGGAGTTTCAGGAGTGGGCACAGGGTGAATACGTAGGTCGGGCTCGGCTTCCGCACGTGCCGACGTATCGGCTGCGGGTCGACGACGAGCTCGAATTCGTTTTTCGCGTGACGCGTGACGAAACGCCCAAGCCCTACCGGATGAACGTTGGTGACGAACTGTCGATCGAATCGACGACCGACGGCGACTTGCGACGCACGGTGGTTGTGCTCCCCGACGGAACGGTCATGCTGCCGCTGGTCGGCGCTGTGCATGCCGCCGGCCTGACGGTCGATCAGCTTCGCCGCCATTTGGACGACGTCTACCTGAAATTCATGAAGGTGCCTTCCATCACCGTGACCCCGGTCAAGGTCGACACGCAACTCGAGGATTTGCGGTTCACGGTTAGCGGCCGGTCGGGCTTTGGCGGCCAAGTGCTTCCTGCCCGCGTTACGCCCGAGGGTACGGTGCAGTTGCCCGCCGTCGGCAGCGTCCCGGCACAAGGGCTGACGATCGACGAGTTCGAGTTCGAGCTGGCCGAACGGTTCTCCGAGTCGATCGAGGGAATCGAAGTGGTTCCGGTACTCCGCGCGCGTGCCCCGCGGTATGTCTACGTGCTCGGCGAAGTCGCCCGCCCGGGCCGTTACACCCTGGAGCAGCCGACCACGGTGATGCAAGCCATCGCCATGGCGGGAAGCTGGACAATCGGAGCCCACATCACGCACATCGTGGTTTTTCGTCGGGTCGACGACTGGCGATTGGTCGCCACCACGCTCGACTTGCGTGCCGCACTACTCGGGCGGAGCCCGTGTCCGGCCAGCGAAATCTGGATCGGGGACGCGGATCTGATCATCGTTCCCAAGAGCAGACTGCTGCGCACCACGAACTTCATCGAGTTGGTGTTCACGCGCGGGATTTACGGCGTCATTCCGTTTAATGGCAACGTGTCCTACGTCGCATTCCGCGGGCTGACGTTCTTGCCGTAACCGCAATCAATCGACCGACGCTGGCCTCGTACCGTCGCATTGGCCCAACCTGCGGGCGCAGCGACGGAAATTCCGCGCCGCGGCTTTTCACGCCCGCGTCGGGCACTTATCGTTGTAGTGCGTCCCGAGGAGACCTGCCGAAGTCCGCGTTGACGGGCGGCAATCGGCCCTGAAACGCCGATTCGACGCACGCCGTCAGCGGTTTGTTCGGTTGCACTTTGGTCCGTCCGGACGGTCCGCGGAATGCGCGTGACGTCGCGTAGCGCGGCCGGCGATCGCAGCATTCCGCATTGGACGCATGACGACAATCGCAACTGCGCAATCCCCAATCTGGAGCAACCTCGATGAACCGTCTGAATAACGTCCGAGCGGCAATGGTGTTTGGTATTGTTTGCGGCATCCTCGCTGCGACGAGCAACGCCGCTGATGAATTGCCCTCGACGCTGAAGCCCGTTCCGCGCGAAGGTCGCCACGCGGCACGTCACGAAAAAATCAATGAGCGAATCAAGCAAGGCAACGTCGATTTGATCTTCGTCGGTGACTCGATCACCCAAGGCTGGGAGGGCAATGGGAAGGACGTTTGGGCGAAGTACTATGGCGAGCGCAACGCGACGAATCTTGGCATCGGCGGCGACCGCACGCAGCACGTGTTGTGGCGGCTCGAACACGGCAACGTCGACGGCATCGCGCCCAAGTTGGCCGTGTTGATGATCGGCACGAACAACTCGAACCGCGACGACAACACGGCCGAGGAGATCGGCGCGGGCATCAAAGCGATCGTCGAAAGCCTGCGCGAAAAGCTGCCGCAGACCAAGGTGCTGATTCTTGCTGTCTTTCCCCGCGGCCCAAAGCCGAGTCCCCAACGCGAAAAGAACGCCAAGGCCAGCGAGATTGCCTCGAAGCTGGCCGACGACAAAAACGTCTTCTATCTCGACATCGGCGACGAATTTCTGACGGACGATGGCGAGTTGACCAAGGAGATCATGCCCGACTACCTGCACTTGAGCCCCAAGGGCTATGAGATTTGGGCCGCGGCCATCGAGCCGAAAGTGGCCGAGTTGATGGGCGACAAGTAATCGCACACGGGCATGCGCTGCCGCACACCACGCAGCCAAAGCGCCGGGCGAACCAACCCTACGTCGGCTTGCGCACTTGCCGAAACCACCGGGCGAAGTCGCGAACGCCGTCCGCTACGGAAACCATGGGGCGATAGCCGAGCAACCGTGTTGCTTTGCTCAGATCGGCTTGAGTGACCGGCAGATCCTCCGGGCAGGCGGGCCGCCGGTCGATCGTGGCCGGCGTTTCCAGTGCATCTTCCAGCAGCGTGACCAAATCGCGAATCGCCACCGGCTCGTCGTGTCCCAGGTTGATGCACTGGCCAACGGCCGCATCGGTACTCAGCGCGGCGAGAATCCCGTTGCACACATCGCTGACGTGCGTGAAGTCGCGCCGTTGAGAGCCATCGCCCAACAGCGGAATCGGACGCGCCGCCAGAATCGATTCGGCAAAGACCCACATGGCCAGGTCGGGGCGAATGCGCGGACCATAGACGCTAAAAGGCCGCAAGCAGACGACCGGCAGCGCGTGGGTTGTGTGGTAGGAGAGGCACATCAGTTCCGCGGCCCGTTTCGTCACGCCATACGGGCTCAGCGGGACGCCCAACTGACCATCCTCGGTGAATGGCACCGCCACACCCGACCCATAAACCGTTGACGACGAAACGAATACGAGCCGTTCGACACGGCCGGCGCGTGCCGCCTCTAGGACCGAAAGCGTTCCGCCGACGTTGGTTTCAACGAACACTTCCGGCCGCGCGACGCTGGCCCGCACACCGGCATAGGCCCCGAGATGGACGATCCGGCGGACTCGCTGCTCGGTGCACAAGCGATTGAGCCCGGTGGTGTCGCAGAATGACTGCTCGACGATTTCGACCCGCGCGTCGCTAGCGAATCCGGCGATGTTGGCCCGCTTGAGCGCGGGATTGTAGTAGTCGTTAAAGTCATCCAGGCAGATTACGCGGGCGTCTGCTTCGCGCTCGAGCAATCGCTCGATGAAATGACTGCCGATGAAGCCGGCGCCGCCGGTCACGAGGATGCTCATGCGCGATTCCGATTGGAGCGTTTCAGGGCCGGAATACAGCCCTCGCTTGTGCGGCACGACCGCGGGCCGTCGCACCGATTGTACCACGCGACGCCGTCAGTAGCATTCGTTCGGCAGCGCGGGGGCGCGTGTGAACCAGTTTCGCAGGCCAAGCAACAAAATGATTCCGAGCGCCGCTCGGGCCTCCTTGGAGTTGATCTTCGAGTTGCCGTACCGTCGATCAGCGAAGGTGATCGGCGTTTCGCCGAACCGCGCCCCGAGCCGCTTCAAATGCCAAAGAATCTCTTCCTGAAACGAATAACCGCGGGAGCGAATCGCGTCGAAATCAACTTGCGCCAAGCGCGACGTGCGGTAGCACCGAAACGCGCCGCTGCAATCCTTGGCGCGAAGTCCGAGCAACAGACGCGCATAGGCATTCACGCCGCGACTCATTACATGGCGAATCAGTGGCCACCCCTCCACCCCTCCGCCCGGCACGTACCGCGACCCGATCATGACGTCGACGCGGCCGCCCGGTTCTTCGTTTTCCATTCCGGCAATCAGTTCTGGCAGGTAGCGCGGATGATGGCTGAAGTCGGCGTCCATGTTCAACACGTAGCGGTAGCCGTTGTCGATGGCGTACTTCATTCCGGCGATTGTCGCGGTACCCAGCCCTTGCTTTCCCGCGCGGTGCAAGCAACGCAGCCGTGGGTCTTCTGATGCCTTCTGATCGCACCATTGCCCGGTGCCATCCGGTGAGTTGTCGTCGACGACCAGCAGGTCTACCTGGGGCGTAGTTTCCAGGATCTCATCAACGAGTCTGGGAAGATTTTCTATCTCGTTATACGTGGCCAGCATGACCAGGGTGGTGTGAGCGGGGGGCATGGCAAACTCACGCGGGGACCAGGAATGCTCGGCACGCGGCGGCGACGCAAAGGTGCCGATTGTTCGGCCGAAACGGGGCGGTTCGACTTCGGGCGCTAGTCGCGCCTATCGGTGGCCGCGGACTGCATCTACAATCTAGCTTTTCCTGCCCGCCCAAAACGTCTCCCGCCGAATGTCCGATCATGGGTGCTCCACCCGACACCGTGGCCAAGCCGGACTCTGGCGTGCCGGCTGAGGCGACCGTTACCGCCCGCGAACCGGTGGTTTTCGGTCGCGCGTTTTGGTGTACCTATGTGGGCAACACGGCGCTGATGATAGCGTTCTCGATGATGTATCGGTACGCCGATTTCGTGCGCTTCTTGGGCGGTAGTGAGTGGACGCTGGGGCGGATCGTCGGCGTGGGCATGGTCGGGAGCGTGACCATGCGGATCTTCCAGGGGCAGGGCATCGACCGATTCGGCGCGAGGCGCATCTGGCTGTGGTCGTTGGTCGGATTCGTGATCAGCATGCTCGCGCATCTGTCGATCACGCGCGACGACGGGCCGGCGATTTATCTGCTACGCGTCCTGTACATGACCAGCTTTGCCGGTGCGGCCGGCGCGTCGATCACCAGCGTCTCGCGCAGTCTGCCGCTGCCTCGGATGGCCGAAGTGATCGGCATGTTGGGCACGTCGGGCTTCATCGGGATGGCACTTGGCCCACAACTGGGTGACCTATTTTGTGGGGGTGAAACCATCACCCGCGGCGACTTGAACGCGATGTTTGGCGTCGCCGCGTTGTTGGGTACCGTGTCGTTTGTCTGTGCGGAACTTGCCACGCGAAACGAGCAAAGACCGCGTCCTCGCAAGCGCCCGCACCTATTCTGGCTGCTCCGCCGATATCACCCCGGGTTTGTCCTGCTCTTGGGCGCAGTGCTCGGGGTTGGACTTACCTTGCCCACAACTTTCCTGCCAACGTACACCCGAGAGTTGGGTATCCTTCGCACCGGCCCGTTCTTTATTGTCTACGCAGTCACAGGATTTGTCGTGCGCCTTGGCACGCGGCGTTTGCCGCATTTGATTGGCGTACGGCCCATGATCTTGCTGGGGCTGACCGCGTTGGCGATGAGCATGCTGATGTACCTGCCGGTAACGAATGAGTGGGGGCTGATTCTGCCCGGGATGTTCGCCGGTACGGCACACGCTGTGCTCTTTCCCGCGGTCACGGCGCAGGGAAGTTGGGCATTTCCGAATCGTTATCGCGGGCTTGGCACAACCGTCATGCTCGGGATGCTCGACTTCGGCATTCTTGTCGGTGCGCCGCTGGTGGGCGGACTCGTGCAAGTGAGCCGGGCGAACCGTTTGCCTCCGTATCCCACAACTTTTTTCGTCTTGGCCGCCAGCGTAACTCTGTGCGGATTGATCTACGCACTCTCGCCGCGCGGCAAATAACCAATCCAGGAATTTCTGCCTCATGCCGAAAAGCGTTTCTCGTTCTACTAAACCGGCCGCGAAATCGTCGACGGGCTACTATCGCGATGATCTTGCGTACATCCACAACAAAGGGTTCGGCGACTTCGCCGCGGGTGCGTCGCACTGGCTGATCAACTTGCTGCGCTCACACGGATTTATCGACGGATTGGTCATCGACTTGGGCTGTGGCAGCGGAATCTTGGCCCGCGAGCTTTCGGTTGCCAATTACGGCGTGCTCGGCTGCGACATTTCGGAAGCCATGATCGAGATGGCACGAGAGCGGGTGCCCCGCGGTGAGTTCCAAGTCAGGCCGCTGTTGCGGGCCCGACTGCGACCGTGCATCGCGGTGACCGCGATTGGCGAGGTGTTCAACTACCTGTTCGACCGGAGAAACACGCCCGATCGGCTAGAAGAGTTCTTCGCCCGTGTTCACGACGTGCTGCGCCCGGGAGGCTTGTTCGTGTTCGACGTGGCCACGCCGGGACGAGTGCCCGAAGGACATTCGCGTTCGTTCCGCGAGGGCGCCGATTGGGTGTGCCTCTTTGAGGCAAGAGAAGATTCCGACAAGCGGACGATCACGCGCCGCATCAACACGTTTCGCAAAGTCGGCCAGCTTTACCGCCGCGACTCCGAAACGCACCGTCTGCGACTGTTCGATCGGACCGAGTTGACCAAGCAACTGCGTGGCGCCGGCTTTAAAGTCAGCACGGTCAGTGACTATGGCAAGACGCAGTTTCCGCCAGGATACGTCGGTTTCGTGTGCGAGAAGAAGAAGTAGCGCCAATGCCGCCGAACAGTGGCACGCGTGACCATGCCGACGCACCCAGCGGCCACTTCCGGCGGATCGGCCGATCGCTGCTGACAATCGATGTGATCCACTACTTCGCGGCCAGTTGCCGGTAGTAGTCGATCGATCGCCGCAGGCCTTCCTCGAATGCGACTTGCGGTTCGTACTTCAGGCACTCGCGGGCCTGGTCGATAGCGGCCAGGCTCTCACGTACGTCACCGGCACGCGGCGGCTGAAAGACCGGTTCGATGTCGGTGCCCAATAGCCGGTTGAGGATTTCGAGCAATTCGAGCAGGCTCGAACTGCGGCCGTTGGCCACGTTGAACGTTCTGCCCGCCACGCGCTTCGCGTCGGCGTCGGCAGCCAGCAGGTTGCCGTGAACCACGTTGGCGACGTAGGTGAAGTCTCTGGATTGGTGTCCGTCACCGAAAATGGTCGGCTGTCGGCCGGCCAACAGCGCGGTGATGAACAGCGGAATCACGGCCGAATATTGGCTGTTCGGGTCTTGCCGAGGGCCAAACACGTTGAAGTAACGAATGGTTACGGTTTCGAGCCCATAGGTCGTCCACGCGGCGTGGCAGTAGTGCTCCGCCGCCATTTTTGCCGCGCCGTAGGGCGAGATGGGAGCCGGTAGATCGGTTTCTCGTTTGGGCGAGCGTGGCTGATTGCCGTACGCGCTGCTCGAGCCTGCGTAAACCACCCGTCGCACTCCGGCCTTGCGTGCTTCGTCCAATAGGGTGAGCGTGCCGGTGACGCACGCCGCGTTGGTGTCGAGCGGCCGTTCGACGCTGCGCTGCACCGAGGCCAGCGCGGCCTGGTGAAACACGCAGTCGACGCCTTTGACGGCCGCGGCGACGGTCGCCGCGTCGGCGACGTCGCCTTCGACGAGTTCCAGGTCGTTGCCAAAGGGTTCCAAATTGGCCCGGTGGCCCGTCGACAGGTTGTCGAGAACCCGAACCCGATCGCCGCGCGCGACCAACCCTTCGACGATGTGCGAGCCGATGAACCCGGCGCCGCCGGTAACCAAGAACGTACGCATGGCAAACTCTGCAAGGTGAAAAACCGCTAGTTTCCGAATTCTAGCACAACCTTGCAAGGACCCTGGCGCAGCGCGAAACTGGCGCGGCCGCTGGATGGCGTCAGTCGTTGACGACGATACAGCCCATCAGATTCGCGCCGCCGGCACGCAGGGCCTCGACGGCCTCGACGGCCGTATCACGTTGGGTCGTCGGCCTCGATACCAACACGTAGACCGCGTCGGCATGAGCGGCCAGCCAGGCGGTTTCCGGGGCGGCGGTATCCGAAATACCAATCAACACCGCGCGGTATTTGGGGCGAAGTGCCCCCCAGCCAAAGTCCTCGGGCTCAGCGACCGGAGCCTTCGCGTCCCCACGGCTGACGAAGTCGATCCGCGGTGTGGTCGTCGAGTGGATGATCTCGGGCCAGCGCGCGGTGCCCAGCATGGCCTCCGCAATGCCAGGGCCTTTGGGATTGACCGACTGCGAGAGCTGACCGCGTTGCAAATCACCGTCGACAAGCAACACGTCGCCGGAAGACTGGAGAGAAAATGCTTGCGCCAGGTGCGTCATCGAAAAACCGTCTGTCGTCGCTGCATCCGGGCTGACCAGGAGCATGACGTTGCAGTAGTTGGTCGAAAGTTGTTCGCCCACTCGCTCGGCCAACTCGTGGTAGTGGTCGGCCACGACCGGCACGGTCGGTAGCAGACACATGTGCGCCACCGCGTGTGCCCGGGCCTCGAGCTTGGCTGGTTCCATCGCACGCCCGATCGGCGATTGCTCGACGGACGTGCGCGGAGTTGGGCGCGGCGCAATCGGCGCCGGGGCGGCTTGCGGTTTAGGCGGCGCCACTTGGGCCCGAGGCGGAGCTGCCGGGCGCAGTGCGGGCGGCGCTTCTTCCTGATGGCGGCGCTCCAGCGCCTTTAATGCATCCAGGACTCTTGTCATGGCGTGTCCCTCGTGGGTCCTAGCCGCGCCGCAGCTTGGCAAACAGTTGGCGGTATTGGCGCTTCGGCGCCGGCCGTTTGGGCCGCGCCGGTTCGTCTTCGATGATCAGGAATTCCCCCGTTTCGGCGGCCGCTTTGGCATCGGCCCAGAATGAATCCGCCCCGGTGACGGCAGCCAGATCCGTGACCACGTTGAGCAGATCCACTTCGTCGACCGCGTGGGGCGGTATTTCCACGTGACTTGCGGCAACGTCCTGCGGGCCAATCGCGGACGCAATTTCGGCGTTGGGCATTTCGTCGACCGTGGAGTCGGCAATCCGGGTTTTTGTCGGGCTTGATTGTGGCTCTGCATCGTCCACGGGGCAGACCGCCTCGAGCGAGATCGGCTCCGGCGCCGCGACGTCGTTACCGGCGGTCGCAACAATCGCGTCTTCGAGCATCGCGGCGAACTGCCGGCTCTCCCAGCACGATACGCGTGGCGCTCCGGCAAAGACAATCGCGTCGGCGGCATAGCGGTCTAAAACGACTTCCTCCTCGGCGAATTGCTCGTTGAGCGGGTCACGGAATTCCGGAAAATCGAGCTCGACCTCCGGCTCCGAATTGGCGGCGTGCGGTGCCTCGAACTCGGCTGGAGCGTCGTCGCCGGCATCCTCGTCGTGCTCGACGGTCTCGGCCACGTGCAGCGCGGGCGGCTCGGCGGAGCGGAATGGAATCGCGTCGGGTGTCTCGTCAGCCACGTCCACGTCGCCCAACTGGCCAAACTCGATAACCCCTTCGGACGACGTTTCGGCGTTGCCAGCACTCCACGGCGTCGGCAGTTGTTGCAGGTCGGCCCAGGCCTCTTCGATGGCCGCGGACGTAAGTCGCTGGGCCCCGCCGAGACTCGCCAGCAGGAGTGCGTGGTCGCAAATCTGGTTGATCAGCCGCGGGATTCCGTCCGACGCGCGATAAATGCTTTGTAGCACGTCATCGTCGAGCAGTTTCGATACGCTTCCGCCGACCATCTCGAGTTGGCTGCGCACGTACTGACCCGTGGCGGCACCGTTGAGCGGTTCGAGGTAGCAGCGGGCCGCCAGGCGTTGGGCGAAGGACGAAAGTTTCGGGCTGGCGAAGCGCTCTTCCAAACGCGGACTGCCCGCCAATACGACACGAACGCGCGATTGGCCGTCGCGGACCAGGTTGGTCAGCAGGCGGATCTCTTCTAGTAATCGAAGCGGCAGCGTGTGACCCTCGTCCACGATCAGCAACATGGCTCTGTCGTGCGCGTCGGACGGCTCAAGCGCATCGATCAGCGACAGGCGCAATTCGCCTTCGTCCATAGCGCGGTAGGGCTTACCGAGCTTGTAGAGAATCGATTGAAGGAGCGCTGTCCGCGTACCGAGGCGTCCGCAAGCAAGTTGGACGACCGAAAGCGAATCGGCAAACTCGCGGGCGAGCAACTGACACAAGAGCGTCTTTCCGATGCCGGACGGCCCGATCAACAATCCCGGCCCTTCACCCCGTTGGATGCACCGCGATAACGTCAGGCGTGCCTCTTCGATGACCCCGACAGCGACATAACGATCGGCATGCGGTGCCGGCTGAAAGGGGCGACCGTGCAAATCGAAAAAAGCTTCGTACATCGTGCATGCACCCTAAGTTGACTGACCGCTTCGGTTTCACGCAGATCCCGCTAGTCTCTCACTTCTGATTAGGGTCGGCACGGCGCTGTTGTCCGCTCCATAATCTCCCCGCGAAACTCACCAGTTCGCCGCGAAGTGCGCGCAAGCCGGCAGCGTACGTTCCATGCCAGGACGCTCGCTGACAGGGGCAGCCAAGAAAATAGCGAGCAAGGCAATGGGCCGCCCAAGCGCTACGGCCACAACACTTCCGCTGGGTTGGTGAGAAACTGCCAGACGCTGGCCGGATTCTGCACGCAAAAAGCCACCGCGGCAAAAACCAGCACAGTTGCGGCCAGTTGCAGCACGACCGTGATCATGCGGTGCCGGACCAGAAAGCCGCGTCGTGCCAGCGCAGGCGCAGCGGCGGGAATCACGCCGACCACCGGCAAAGACAAGGCGGATGAGGCATCATCCGCATCGGCAAACAGCGTGTCGTCGGCGACTCGTGCCAGCTTGACCGCGGCGATCGCGGCGACAATCAGAGCGATCATCAGCGCGGCCAGAACGATCGGCTGCGACATCTTGCGGACTGGATTGGATGTGCCTCGAGCGTCGGCCACAGTCGGCAGTGATTCGGATACGTCGGCGGTTTTCGTTTCGGTTGTGCTGTTGGCGATCGTGGCGAGACGCTCGACGGCCGACGATTCGGCTTGCATTGCTGACTCCAGGGCGCGATGCGCTTTCTCCCATCGCTCCAGCGCCGAGTCGAGCCGTTCTGCGACAGCGGCTTCATCGCCCGACGAAGCATGCGATTGTGGTGCCACCAGGGAACCCGCGGCGACGAAGTCGCTGGGCTGCTCGGCTGCGGCTCGCTCCAGTTCATCGAGCTGTACCTGGTATTCCCGGAGCCGCAGGTCGGCGTGAATTACAAGGGGATGCGCCGGTGTCAGGCTGGTCAGTAGCTCGCGGCGCTCGGCCCGCAGTTCGAGGATGGTTTGACGTACCGACTCCACCTCTTTGACGGCTCCGCTGGCGGCCGGGCGTTCGCCTTGCGGTCCCCAGGACGGTGCCGTGGCATCAGTCGGACCGTCGCCTCGGCCAGCCGGATATCGCTGCAAGTCACTTGGTGGCTGAATTGGCCGCTCGTTGGTCGCCCTCGCCGCGGCCTCCAATTCCGCCTTTGCCTCGCTGGCGGCGCTACGAGCCTCGAAAACCCGTTGCCGCGCCGCCTGCAATTGGCGTTGGGCATGTTCCCGTGGGTCGCCTTCGGCAGCGTTGTCCCAGACCACGTTCGCACCAGTGCCGTTGGTCTGTTCTCCACTCCAAGCGGTGGCGTCGGAATCTTTGACCGGGCTGCCAGTTGGTGCCGGCGGAGCCTCGAATGTTTGGCCTGCTGCGGCACGCGGCAACCCAAGCACCGCAACGCAGGCGCCTACCGCGAGCGCCCAACGGAGTAAACGTGGTCTGATGGAACCAGCAGGAATCATTCGTCGGCTTTCTGGCAACTGGTGCCGAGGACCCATCCGCCGGCTTGCCTAACGTGCAAGCAATAGCGCATCTTCGTCATCGTCATCTGCCGCCACCTGGCTTGAACCAGGCCGACGCAAAACGCGTCAAACGATATACTGGCGCCGCACCGAGCGGCGGGAGAATGCGGGGAAGTCCATGTTTCGCGTGAAGATTTGCGGGATCACCAACCGCGTCGATGCACAGCGGGTTGCCGACGCTGGCGCGGACGCGATCGGCTTGAACTTCTACGCCGGCAGTCCGCGGTGTTGTCCGGCCGACGACGCCGTGAAGATCGCGCAGGTTGTCCCGCCCCATGTCGTGAAAGTGGGCGTGTTTGTTGATAGCACGGCCGACGAGATTCGCCGCATCTGCCGGCAGGTCGGGCTGGACCTGGTTCAATTGCACGGGGACCAGCCGCCCGAGTTCCTGCAAGCCCTGCGGCCGCTGCCGGTGATGAAGGCGTTTCGATTGGATGGCGACTTCGATGAAATCACCGCGTACTTGCGTGCGTGTCATCGGTTGATGTGCGTTCCCCGCCTGCTCCTGGTCGATGCCCATCGCCCGGGGCAGTTCGGCGGCACGGGCGAGACGGTCGACTGGAAGGCACTGGCCGAACATCGCCGTGCCCTGGTCGGACTGCCGCTGGTGCTGGCCGGAGGATTGAATCCGCAGAATGTCGCCGACGCGATCGACGCAGTGCGACCCTGGGGCGTTGATACCGCCAGCGGCGTGGAGGACAATCCGGGAAAGAAGTCGGGCAAGCTCGTCGAGCAATTCGTGGCTGCCGCCCAACGAGCTCTTGCCAAGCTATGACGGACAGGATGATGAACGACCTATCGGCCGACCAACGACCAACGCAGTTCAGCCTGTTGAGCCTGTTCGTCTCCATGACCGTGTTGGGCGTCGGCCTGGGCATCGTGCTGGCCATCGCTCCTCGGTTCGAGGAACTGCGGGAGAATTACGGCTGGGTGGCGCTAGCCGCGGCGTTGGTCGCATCGAGCATGATCTGGCAGTGGCGCCGCGCGGCGGCGGGCCGCGCCGTAGTCGGCGGACGGCTGGCTCACGTTGCGCTCTGTCTGTATTTGCCTTTCAGTTGGGTTCTGTTCTTGAAGCCGTGGACGAACGACTACCACTTTCTCTGGCTGAGGCTTTGGGCGATCCTTCCAGGATTCGTGCCGGGGTTTCTACTGTTTCATCCGAGAGACACGCCGGAGTTCGCCACAATGGCGATCGCGACGCTGTTGCTGCTGGCTGCGTTGACGTGGGCTTCCGGACGCGGCCGTTATGGATTGCTCGGGGCCACGGTTATCGGCCTGTTGTCGTCGACCTTCGCATCGGCATTGGCGTACGCAGCCTTCCGGGCCTGAATCGGGACTAGAATTGCCGGGTTGCCTGTACGGACTACCGGCCCTTATCATAGGTGTTCTGGCCCATCAAACCGTGAATGGGCCCGACCGAAAAACTCAAGAAACTAAGGCGGAAAACCGCCAAGGAGCGTGACCGTGGCGCAGGTAGAATCCCGTTTGCCCTACAAAGTGGCGGATATCTCGTTGGCCGAATGGGGACGCAAGGAGATCGAACTTGCTGAGAACGAGATGCCCGGGCTGATGGCGCTCCGCAAGAAGTACGGCCCTGACAAGCCGCTCGAAGGCGCGCGAATCGCCGGCTGCCTGCACATGACCATCCAGACGGCCGTGCTGATCGAAACGCTCCAGGAGCTCGGCGCTCGCGTCACTTGGAGCAGTTGCAACATCTTCTCGACTCAAGACCACGCTGCCGCGGCCATCGCCAAGGCGGGCGTGCCGGTCTACGCCTGGAAGGGCGAGACGGAGGAAGAGTTCGACTGGTGCATCGAGCAGTCGCTGTTCTTCCCCGACGGCGAGCCGCTGAACATGATCCTCGACGACGGTGGCGACCTGACCGCGATGGTGCATCAGAAGTACCCGGAGTTGGTCGAAGGCATCCGCGGGCTGACCGAAGAGACCACGACCGGCGTCAACCGGCTGTATCGCATGCATGAAAAGGGCGAGCTGAAGATGCCCGCCATCAACGTCAACGACTCGGTCACGAAGAGCAAGTTCGACAATCTGTACGGATGCCGCGAATCGCTGGCCGACGGCATTAAGCGGGCCACCGATGTCATGGTGGCTGGCAAGGTCGTCGTGGTAGCTGGCTACGGCGACGTCGGCAAGGGCTGTGCCCACGCCATGCGCTCGCTGGGGGCCCGCGTCATCATCTGCGAGATCGATCCGATCATCGCGCTACAAGCCGCGATGGAAGGCTACGAAGTGACCACGATGGAAGAGGCCGCCCCGCGTGGCAACATCTTTGTCACCGCCACGGGCAATCGCGACATCATCCTGGGCCAGCACATGAAGGTCATGCCCAACGACGCGATCGTCTGCAACATTGGCCACTTCGATCTCGAGATCGACATGGCCTGGCTCGACGGGCAAAAGAACGTCAAGAAGGTCGAAATCAAGCCGCAGGTCGATCGCTATACTTTCCCCGACGGCCATTCGATCATCGTCCTGGCCGAGGGACGATTGGTGAACCTGGGTTGCGCGACGGGTCATCCGTCGTTCGTCATGTCCAACTCGTTTAGCAACCAGGTGCTAGCACAAATCGCCCTCTGGCAGGAAGCGGACAAGTATCCGCTCGGCGTACACGTGCTGCCCAAGGAACTCGACGAAGAAGTGGCCCGGCTACACCTGGACCAACTCGGCGTGAAGTTGACGAAGCTGACCGAGAAGCAAGCGGAGTACTACGGCGTACCGGTCGCGGGGCCGTTCAAGCCGGATCACTACCGGTACTAGTCCTGCCAACGAAACCTTACTCACAACGAGCCAGCCTCGGGTAAGTTGCCCGGGGCTGTTTTCGTTTGGTCGCGCGCAGAATGGTCGCGAACGCGACGCCGGTCGCGGGGTTTGACAATTCCGAGGGCCTTCGGGATAACACCTCTGGTCGCCGCTCGATTGCCCGGCGGGCCGACAGATCGCCCCGATACGGGCCGCGTGTGCCGACAAGACCCGAGTCCTCGATTTCCGCGCTCTTCACTCATGCCCGACATTCACGCATTTCACGGACTACGATACGACCTGGGCCACGTTGGCTCGCTGAGCGACGTTGTCGCGCCCCCCTACGACGTGATCAGTCCCCAGCAGCAAGACACCCTGTACAAGCAGCACCCCGCGAACGTGGTGCGGCTGATTCTCAACCGCGACGAGCCAGGTGACGACGACTCGAACAACCGGTACACGCGGGCGGCCCGGTTTCTCAAGAATTGGCGCGACGAGGGCGTGTTGTTCTCGGAGCCCCAGGCAGCCATCTACGTCTATCACCAGACTTTTGAGAGCCTGGGCCAGACGTTCACGCGGCGGGGGTTCATGGCCCGAGTGCGGCTTGAGCGGTTTGGCGAGGGGAACATCTATCCGCACGAGGAGACGATGAGCGGCCCCAAGCAGGACCGCCTGATGCTGACCAAAGCATGCCGAGCCAATCTGAGCCAAATCTTCGGCCTCTACCCCGACCCGGACTGCACGGTGCAAGACCGCTTGGAACAGGCGACCGAGGGCGCGACGCCCGTCGAGGCGGTGGACCACTTGGGCGTGGTTCATCGCATGTGGGCGGTGAGCGATCCGGCAACGATCTCGGAGGTGGCCGGTCTGATCGGCCCCAAGCCGACGTTCATCGCCGACGGCCACCATCGCTACGAGACGGCGTGCAACTACCGCGATGCGGTGATCGCCGAGCGGGGAGAACTGCCCCCGGAGCACCCAGCGAATTTCGTGCTGATGATGTGCGTGGGCATGAGCGATCCGGGCCTGCCCGTGCTGCCGACCCATCGCCTGTTCCGCGGCGCGCCGGAACTGACCGCCGACGCACTAGAGGCAAAGCTGGGCGATGCGTTCCAAACACGTGACGCTGGGCAAGGTGCCAAGCAGGCACATGACGTTTGGCAGTCGATCGAAGCGGCAGACGACCAAGGCACCTTGGGGCTTTACACCCAGGCCGATCAGCGGTGGACGCTGGCGACGATCACCGATGCCGGTCGCGCTCAGATGGCCAAACTGGCGACGGAGCACAGCGCGGACTGGCAGGGACTTGGCGTGGCGATCCTCCATCGCCTGCTGGTCGAGCACCTGCTCGACGGCGGCAACTGGCCCAAGCCGCGCTACGTGCACCTGGTGGATGAAGTCGTCGAGGGACTGGGAACCGGCGAGTTTCCGCTAGCAGCGCTAGTAATGCCAGCGACCGTCGAACACATCCGCACGATCAGCGAGCACGCCGAGCGGATGCCCGCCAAGAGCACCTACTTCTACCCCAAGCTGCTCAGCGGGATGGTAATCAATCCGCTGGATTGATTCGGGCGTTTCGCTCAGTGACTTGGCCGTCTACTTCCCCAAGTGCTCGGGCTGCCCATGCCGGGCCTCCAATCGCCTGCCTCGCGTCGGTATCTTCACGCGGCGGACCACAGCACTGCCGCCGGGTGCGACCGGCACGCACGGAAGTTTCACGTGAAACCTTCGCCGACTGGCGATCCGGCAAGCTTCCCCTCGCTAGGAAAGTTTCACGTGAAACGCGTCGCCGTGCTAGCACGGAAACTCGCCACCGCATGCACCATGGCGACCAACGGCGTGGACTTGAATTGGCATTTTGGCGCCGCCGGCGCGCAGATACAATCCGTCGCTCGTGTGGCCAGATGACTTGGCCGGGGGAGTGTTTTGTGGGACGGATTCTGTGCGTCGCGAATCAGAAAGGGGGCGTGGGAAAGACCACCACGGCTATCAATCTGGCGATCGGTCTGGCCAACGCCGGACAACGAACGCTGTTGGTCGATCTCGATCCGCAATGCAACGCGACGACCGGATTGGGATGCCGGCCCACGGAAAGTCATCCGCTCGTATCCCAGGCACCGCTTCGAGAGTCGCTTTGCGAAGGCGGCGAGAGCTTGCAGTTGTTGCCTGGCTCGCGGACGTTCAAAGACATCGAGGTCCTGGCTGCCGGCGAATCGAGCCACGCCGCCACGCTCCGGCAGCACTTGGCCAGCGGGCTGTCGAGTTACGATTTCGTGCTTATCGACTGTCCGCCCTCGCTGGGCCAACTAACGCAAACCGCATTGGCCAGCTCGACCGAAGTGCTCATGCCGATTCAGTGTGAGTACTTTGCGATGGAAGGGCTGGCTCAGATGATTGAGGTGATTCGGCGCGTGATGCAGCAGGAACCGAATCGTCTGCAGTTCGGAGGTATCTTGTTGACGATGTACGATCAGTCGCTCGAGTTGACGCGCGAGGTCGAACGCGAAGTGCGCGAGTTCTTCGGCGAGATCGTGTATCACACGGTGATTCCCCGCGACGTGGCGGTCAGCGAGGCGCCAAGCCACGGCTGTTCCGTCATCGACTATGCACCGCGAGCGCACGGCGCCCGGGCTTACGTTGAACTTTGCATGGAGGTGCTCGAAAGATGAACACGCAACGACGACTCGGCCGCGGCCTCGAAGCCCTGCTCGGGCGACCCCCGGAGGAACATCACGACGCGGCTGGCAGCGCCGCGCAAGGCACAAGCGACGGCGCCGCCCAGGGCGCGCTGCCGCAAATCCATGTGTACGACATCGAGAACAATCCGTTCCAACCGCGCCGCGACTTCGACGATGCGGCCATCGACGAGCTGTGTGAGAGCTTGCAGGCACACGGCATGATTCAGCCGCTGGTCGTTCGCCGCAATGGCGAACGCTACCAACTCATCGCCGGCGAGCGGCGACTGCGCGCGGCGATCAAGGCGGGCTGGCAATCGGTGCCCTGCCAGGTCCGCGAGGCGGACGATCGGCAGATGTCCGAAGTGGCGATCGTCGAGAACTTGCAGCGCAAGGATCTTAACCCGTTGGAAAAGGCCACCTCGTTTCAGCAGTACCTTGAACGGTATGGCTGCACGCAAGAGGAGTTGGCCGGGCGACTGAACATCGACCGATCGACGATCGCCAACCTGATCCGGCTGCTCGAGCTGCCCGAGGCAATCCAGCAATCGCTCCGCGCCGGTTCGCTTACGCAAGGTCACGCGCGGGCCTTGTTGCCCTTGGGCGACGAACGGGAGCAGGTGGCATTCGCGAAACGGATCAACGATGAATCGCTCAGCGTCCGTGCGACCGAGCAACTTGTGCAGGATGCCATCCATCATGCCGACAGCGAGCCGCTTTCCGTCGTCGGGACGACCGCGCCCCGATCGCGCTCCACACGGCGCACCAGCGAACATACCGCCGCCTTGGAGCAGGAGCTGCGTGCCGCGCTGGGCACGAAAGTCGACATTCGGCAGCGCGCCTCGGGTCGAGGGCAGATCGTTGTTCACTTCTCCAACCCGGAAGAGTTTGAGCGCCTCCGAGGCTTGCTCCGCGCGGACGGTCGGGACAGCATGGTCGGCTGACGAACGCGCGGATATGTGTACATATGTATATATATCGTCTTGCCGGCGTGGCGAGCCGGGTGATAAGATGATGGCGCCGGCCGCGATACGCATGGTCTAGCGCATCGGGCCGAGCAATTCGGGGCGTAGCGCAGTCTGGCTAGCGCACCTGCTTTGGGAGCAGGGGGTCGGAGGTTCGAATCCTCTCGCCCCGACTGGATTTATTGGCCGCAAGCAAGTCTTAGGTCGGGGAAAGAACGCTACCGCCCTGCGCTCGCCCCGACTACGGTCTCAACGGGCTCTTCCTTCCGCATGTTTTTGCAAGCCCAGCCTGATCGCCCTTCCCAAACTCCGCTGCCGTTGCTGATCACCGGCGTGGCGGGCGTGGCCGGCTACAACGCGCTGGCGTACTTTCAACAGCGCTATCCGGGCCAGGTCATGGGGATCCGCCAGCGAGACAATTGGCGGCTCAGCGGGCCCGGCATCGTCGCCTGCGACGCCGAAGACCGGAGCGGCCTGGCCGCACTGTTCGACGAATACCGTTTCGCGGCGGTCTTAGACTGTGCCGGCAACTGTGCCCTGCGGGCCTGCGAACTCGATCCGGCATTGGCTTGGCGGGTCAACGTCGACGGCGTGCGAAACCTGCTCGGTTTGTGCATCGAGCGGCAAGTTCGGTTGGTCCATCTTTCGATCGACCTGGTCTTCTCCGGAACCCGCGGTGGCAACCATGTGGAGGACGACGCGACCGATCCGGTGACAGTCTATGGCAAGACGATGGTCGCTGCCGAACGGCTCATCGCTGAGGCCGCGCCCGGTGCGTGCGTATTGCGGATTTCGCTGCCGATGGGGATCAGCTTCAACGGCCATGCCGGCGCCATCGACTGGATTCAATCGCGTTTCAGAAAGTCGAAGCCCGCCACGCTGTACTACGACGAGATCCGGACGCCGACCTATACGGACTGTCTGAATCAGCTATCTGAAAACGTGCTGGCTAGCGATTTGGCCGGTCTGTACCACGCCGGCGGGCCGCGAGCCTTGAGCCTCTACGAGATCGCGCAGATCGTAAATCGTGTCGGCGGATATGATCCGCGCCACTTGATGGGATGTCCGCGCTTGGATGCCGGACCGATTCCGCCTCGGGCCGGAAACGTGTCGATGGAATCGTCGAAACTCTCTCGCGCGCTGGGCTACCAGCCGTTTCATGCCTGGCCGTTTGACAAGGCCTTGGTGCCGACCCACCGTGACTGGCATTTCGAACGTTCGTCCGACGAGCCGGGTAGCGCCGCGCTCTTGGCCGACGTGTTGTATCGCAACCCACTGCGCCGCGCGAACGTCGGGCGTTGAGCGTCGCGCGCCGCCAGCGCGCGGCGGGCACTTTGCCGGAAGCCTTCGCCGCGTGCTAGCAGACACGCCGATATGAAGCGTGGACGACACTGCGCATGCGGTTGGTCTTGTGAGCGATGCCCCGATGTGATAGCAACAATCCGCTTGCCTCGCACCTTGTCACCGCAATCGCGTAGTGCGATGCGTGGCCAGCGCGTTCGGGCGACAAAACGCACTGGATTCGCCTGACGCTTCGACCCACCGACCGGGGACCACCGGCGATGCGCGAACAGCCACCGATCGGGTTGGTGAACCTGCTCGAGCGTCTGCAACTTGCCTCGGCTGCGCAAGTTTGCCAGGTCGCGCCGCGGGTGCGGCGACTGGCCGGCGAGTTGCCCGACTTCGAGTCGGTGTGGGTCGATGCACTGCAGCAGGCGCGGCTGCTGACGCCCTATCAGGCGTCTGAAATCAATGCCGGCCGTGGTGACGCACTGCTCTGCGGTCCGTACGTGGTTTATCGGCAAGTCGCCTCGCCCCACTATGCGGAGTGTTATTCCGCGCGGCACGTCGAAAGCCGTCGAACGGTTCGGTTGTATCGTGTGCGTCGCCCGCAGGTCGTTGCGGCGGACGCCGCGCGTCAACTCGAACGACTTGTGGAATCGTTGCGACCGCTGCGCGGCCCGGCGACGTGCGTTCCCTTCGACGCGGGGATAATCGGCGACGACGTTTGGGCTGCCTGCTCCGACGTCGACGGAACGACCGCGGCAGATTGGATGGCTGAAAACGGCCGATTTCCAGCGCACGTCGTGCTGCACATTGCGCGCGAAATGCTGGTCCGATTGGACGAACTGGAGTCGTTGGATGCGGTGCATGGAGATATCAGCGCTCGGGGGCTTGTGGTCGAACGCTCTGGACGCGTAGTGCTGCCGATGCCTGGACTTCGCGGAATTGTGCGCCCCAGCGAAGGTTACAGCTTCAACGACCTGCCGCCTGCAGCGTACGACTACCTGGCGCCGGAGCGCGTCGCTGACGGAGATCCGCCGAGCGTCGCCAGTGACTTATATGCCTGCGGATGTCTGTGGTGGCATTTGCTTGCCGGCCGACCGCCGCTGTCAGGCGGCAACAGTCTGGCGAAGTTGAAAGCGGCCCACGCCGGTCGCATCCTCGACATTCGCCAACTCTGCCCAGAAGTGCCGGACGTGCTGGCGCTGGCGATGGAACTGTGTCTGGCGAGCGATCCGGCCGAGCGGCCGCAATCGAGTAGCCAAGTGCTTGAGGTGTTGGGACCTACGTCGCGAGGCGGCCCGGCCATCTTGGCTCGTTGCCTGGCCAAACAGGCCTGGGCATGGCAACCCGAAGATCGCGTGCGACGCGCTGGCAAGTCGCGGGCGCGGCGCCGAAACGTGGCCGCTGCGGCGGTTGCGGCAGCGTGCCTGCTCGTCGCAGGCCAATGGATCTGGCACAGTCGCGACTCGGAAGTGCCGGAAAAGTCGGTAGCTCAGGCCAATACGTATTCGCGCGACGTTGCATCCGCTGAGCCGGATACGCTTGCGAGTTCTGCTGACGCGAAAAGCGGCGAGCCCCAGCTGCAACATGCTGACGCGGCGCCGCACGTCGACCCCGCAGTGCGCCCGGCAAGCGCGAGCGAGTCGATTGACTCGATCGGCGTGCCCGATCTGGTGCTTGATGTTGCGAAGCCGATTCGCGCCAGCGACCTACGACTCAAGGCGGGGCAGCGCGTGCGCGGGCAGCCCGGTCAGCGGCCGATGGTCGTCGTTTCAGAATCCCCGCTGCGCGTTGCGTATGACAACGTGCAATTCGAGGGGATCGATTTTGTTTGGCACGGAGACGCGCGGAATCTTGGACGGCCCGAGACCAAATCGACCATGATCCTTGTCGCGGCCCGCGGAATCGAAATGCGCGGCTGTTCGTTTTCGACCAAGGGGCGCGGGACGCCCACGGCGATCCGATGGCGTGGGTCGGGCAGTGCGGCACCGCAAGAAGATGGCGAATTGACGTTTACGGACTGCGTGTTTCGCGGCGTGGCGGCGGTTGTCGAATGTCGCGCCAATGCCGGCATTACCGTGGCACTGTCCAACACGCTTTGTATAGCCGCCGGACCGATCGTGCGTACGGAAACCGGTCCGGGGAATGGCGAAACGATCGCTATTTCGCTGGATCATACGACGACGCGCGGCGATTGCGCAGTACTCGATTGCGTAGCGGACGCACAAGCATCGCAGCCGGGTCTGATTGTCATCTCGGTCGCCGAGAGCGTCTTGGTGACCAATCCGCGCGGCGGACTGCTCGTCTTCCGTGGCGAACAACGTCCCGACAAGCTGCTGCGCGCCATCGCGTGGAGCGGCCAAGGTTCGCTCATTACGGCCAAGACGGCGGTCGCGCTGTGGTACCCGTCGGGCCAGAGCTCGCAAGTCTTAGCGGAAGACGATCTTGCGGTTGCCGGATTGGTGCGCAGCGACGTCGAGTTTGCCGGGCCGGCCGATGGACCGCCGTCGATGTCGCGGATCACACGATGGCAGGCGCCGTTGCAGTCGATTGATCCACCCGGCGCGAACGTCGACGTGCTGTATCTGCCCGGCGAGTAAGTCGCTCGCGAACTCGCTCCGCCCCGATCACGGTGGGTTCGGGCCGCATCGTGCGCGCTAGGCATCGGTCCGGGTTCGGTCGTAGTACAAGAGACCGACGAGCGACTTGGCATCTTCGATGGTTCCGTCGCGGGCCATCGCCATGGCGTCCGCCCAAGAGACTATCAACGGCTCGATCTGTTCTCCGGGTTCAAGCGTCGTGGAGCCTGCGTTCAGCCCCGTGGCCACGTACACGTGCATCCGTTCGGTGAGGATACCGGGCGACATGTAGAAGTCGATGAGTTTTTCGACGTGGTCGGCTCGGTATCCAGTCTCTTCGGCCAATTCGCGGCGGGCACAATCCGCTGGATCTTCGCCGGGTTCCAGCGTTCCGGCCGGCAGTTCGACTAGCACCTTTCCAGCAGCGCGGCGTTGATTGCGAATCAAGCAGACCCGGTCGCCGTCGAGAATCGGCAGGATCGCCACGGCGCCCGGGTGTTCGACGATTTCCTTGGCGTGGGGCTTGCCGTCGCGACCGGTTTCGACGTAGCGAACCACGCGAAATTTACGCGTTGTGAGAAGCTCTTGTGGTTGTTCCGACATGGCCGGCGCGACAGTGCAATTTCGTTGCGAAGTGTGATGCCCGCTGCTAAGATAACTCTCACCAGGATTTCTCCCAAGTCGCTTTGGGGCAGAGGCCCGTTTTCGCAGCGGATGTCATGAGCGAACACCCCCCTTGGACCGTGCCGCTCGGGCGATGGTGGCGCGTTCAGATTCGCGTTCACGCGCTGCTGATCGTCGTCGCCGTGTTCGCTTTCTCCGTGGCGGCTCGCGATTCAGAAGCAGGCGGAGCGGCCTACGGCGCGTTGACCGCCGGTTTGCTATTCGCCAGCGTCTTAGCCCACGTGTTTGGTCACGTGGCGGCTGCCGCGCGAGTCGGTGGCAATGTCGAAACCATCGTGCTAGGCCCGCTGGGTGAGATGGGCGGCGTCGAACCGCAACAAGAGCCCCACGCCGAGCTCATCGCGGTATTGGCCGGCCCATTCGTCAACTTGTTGATCGTGCTGGCGACGCTTCCGGCGCTCGTGCTGATCGGTGTCAGTGTGCCGGGACTCTTGGCGCCGCTGACGCCCGTCGGTCTGGCCGAAGGCGGATGGTGGTTGGTGGCACTAAAGACCACCTTCTGGATGAACTGGTTACTGCTGATCGCGAATCTGCTGCCGGCATTCCCGTTGGATGGCGCACGGATGGTTCGGGCGATTCTTTGGCCGGCGCTCGACTACCGTGGTGCGAGCCTGTTGGCCGTGCGGGCGTCGAAATTGGCCGCCGTGGGGCTGTGTCTTTGGGCCTGGTTTGCAGGAGGCACGGCAGACGCCGCCATGCCCGGCTGGCTGCCGCTGGTGATGTTGGCGATCTTCGTCTTTTTCAGCGCGTCGTCCGAATCCGTCCGGACGGAGCAGGCGGACTGGAACGAAGAGCTGTTTAGCTACGACTTTTCTCAGGGCTATACGAGTTTGGAGCGAAGCTCCGAACCTCGGCCGCGGCCCCAAGGCTCGCTGCAGCGCTGGATCAACGATCGGCGCGAGCGGCGCGAACGCCGTCGTGAGATTCAAGAGCGCGAGGAAGAGCGCGAAGTCGACGAGATTCTCAGCAGACTGCATCAATCCGGCATGCAGGGGTTGACGGCCCGCGAACGCGCAATTCTTGAACGCGTCAGCGCTCGCTATCGGAATCGCCAGCACTAGGTTTTGTCTGGTAGGTGCGATCTGGCGTCGTGCTGACGCCGCACGCGGGGCCCCATCGGTCGCCGGCAACGTCGTGCCGAAAGTCAACTTTGGAACTGTCTTTTTGTGACGTTCGGCCGCGAGCGCGCTAATTTGGGAGGCATTCGCGCGGGCACGCACGCGCCTGGCGGCGCCCCCGACACAGTGCGTTCCGGCCAACTTGCACAACCGGCAAGTTCGCGCCGCAAGGGCCCCGTTGCATCGAGCTGGGCGACCGGGGATCAGACCCCCCATGAGCGCAATAACCTAGGTTTTCAAGGAGTTAGGAAGGGCCATTCTTCAACGCTACTCTCAGGACGGCATGTCTTCATCCACGTTGAGAACTGATGGCCACCAGACCGGTGGCATGCGCGACCGCCACGCCACGGCGAAATCGGATTTCGACGTATTGGCGAGTCTCCGCACTTGGTTCGCCACCGACTTCCATCTTGTCGATGGTGGCACCGGCGACGTCTTGCGGACTGCTGCAAATCAGCGCTCGTTCGAGCTGTCTGAGCTGGGACCGCTCTGTCGTGTCGTCGCCGAGCGCGGTCGGGCCGAGTTGCTCAACGACGATGAGTCCCTGATCGTTCTCGCCATTCCTTTTCCCGGTCCTCAGCAACCTTGTCGCGTCGCGGTCGGGGTGTTCGTGTCAGCGATGGGAATGACCAAGGACGGTCTCGCTCAAGCAGCCCGACGGTTCGGGGGATCTTTGGAACAAACAGTCGAGTGGATAAGCAAACAGCCGCGGTGGACGCCGTTTGCCGTGCTTGCGATGGGGCAACTGGCGGTCGAGCGACTGGCAGCCGATGGTCGCGCGGAGTCGCTTGAGGAAGAAGTTCACGACGTTTCGTTGCAGTTGTCGGTCACTTACGAAGAAATCAGCCTGCTGCATCGGCTGACGCAGAACCTCAAGCTGACCAGCGACGGTCAGGAACTGGCCCAGCGGTCACTTGAGTGGCTGACCGATGTTGTGCCGGCTGAATCGTTGGCAATTCAGTGGAACCCCACGGACCGTGGCGAGGGCGTTGGTACCAACGCCCAGGACGTTCCGGAGTTGCTGACGCACGGACCCTGTCCTGTCGACGCACAGGGCCTGCGGGAGATTGTTGAGCGGTTCGAACTACAACCGGGCCGGAAGCCGCTGATTCTGAACCCTCCGGCGACCAATGCCGACGATTGGAAGTGGCCCGATGTGAGCGAGTTGGTGATCGTGCCCTTGAGCGAGGGTGACAACTGTTTCGGCTGGCTTGCCGCGTTCAACCATGTCGACCGTGGGCAATTCGGATCGGTCGAGGCCAGCCTGCTCGGCTCGATTGGCGTCATCCTCGGCATCCATCGGGGCAACGCGGAACTGTACGAACAGCAGCGCGAATTCTTCGCGAGCACGGTCCGAGCCCTGTCGTCGGCGATCGACGCGAAAGACCCGTACACCTGCGGTCATAGCGATCGTGTTGCTCGGGTCGCGGTGCGGTTGGCCGAAGAACTGGAGTGTTCGCGAGAACAGATTGAAACGGTCTACCTCTCTGGGCTGCTGCACGATGTCGGCAAGATCGGCATCGACGACGGTGTGCTCCGGAAGCCTGGCAAGTTGACCAACGCCGAATACGAGCACATCAAGACACACACCGAAATCGGATACAAGATTCTCGTCGGCATCAAGCAGCTCGACGAAGTGTTGCCGGTCGTGCTGCACCATCATGAACAGTGGAACGGACACGGCTACCCGAGCGGGCTGAAAGCCGACAAGATTCCGTTGTTGGCGCGGATCGTGGCCGTGGCCGATTCATTTGACGCAATGAGCAGCGATCGGCCTTACCGTTCCGGCATGCCAGATGAAAAGCTCGACGCGATCATCCGGGATGGGGCCGGAAGCCAATGGGATGCCAAGGTCGTCGAAGCGTTTTTCCGGGCCCGCGAAGACATCCGTCGCATCGCGGCCGAGCCGGTCAATCGCGTGACGCTGCAGCTCGACAAGTAGGATTCGGCCGGCGGGCCGCGGGCCGCGGCATGCAAGCGACGACTCTCGGTGGGTGCACGGCTCGCCGAACTGCTTGCGGATCGACTACGATTTGCCGTCAAACTGATTGGCATACATCGACTTGACGGCGTCGATGCCCAACCGCATTGCCATCGCGTCGCTGCCAAACGTCAACATGCGGCACCCGGTCTCGACGCAGCGATCAGCAAACGCTGGACTGGCGGGAACGATTCCCCAAGTCTTTCCATGATTCCGGCACGCATCGGCCACTTTCTGGATGGCGGTCCAGACTCGTTCGTGATCCGGCTGGCCCAGCACGCCCAACGCCTGGGAAAGATCGGCCGGCCCAATGAACAGCAGATCGACGCCATCGATCGCGGCGATTTGATCGACTTCTTCCAGCGCCCCCAGAGTTTCGATTTGGATTGCCACGAAGTGATCGCGATTGGCGTCATGGGTCAGTTCGATTTGGGACTTGTGCGTAAAATTGGCATCGGCACCTTGCGTGTTGAGTCCTCGTTTTCCTCGCGGCGCGAACTTCGCCCATTCCAGGAACGTTTCGGCTTCGTCGGCCGAGCCGACCTGCGCGGCCATGACGCCGTCGACACCGGACTCAAGCGCCTGCGTCACGGTGGCGTACGTCGTGACCGGAAGCCGCACGAAGCTGCCCAGCCCGCTGGCACGGCCCGCCAACGCACCCAGGGCGATTTGTTCGGTTGACAACCCGGCGTGCTCGGCGTCGAGCCAAAAGCCATCGTATCCCCCCGCCAGACCGAAAAGCTGAATCGAAACGGGGTGCAACATTCGTCCGGCACAAAACACCCGGACCAGTTTCTCGGTGGCCAATAGACGTTTGAAGTATCCCGCCATGAGGTTGCTCGCAAGAGAAGTGCTGTCACCGACCGTAAATAGTGCGAAGAGTAGAAGTTAGAGCCTGTGCGGCGATGCGTCAACCGACGCGGCCGGGGAAGCGCGGTGGACCACTTCCAGACTGCGACTGCCGCGGTTTTTCCGGGTGAAATCTGTTTCAAAGCGCGGCGCTGGCCGCGATCGGAAAGGATCCTGGCGATTTCGCGGGTTTTGGTGTGAACCTCCGGACCGATAATGTGTCTAAGTGGACGTCGCCGGCGTAGGAGGTGCGGTCTGGGTGGCCGCAGTTTCACTTGACGAGTGGCCCGCGCCATGCGACGGTACATTGTGGAGCGGGAAAGTATTTCCGCTCGAACAGACAACAAAGCCCGAAAGTCTCGAATTCTTTTAACCCGCGCGCAGCACAGGGAGATTCCCATGCGTACGAGCATCGACACCAACGTCGCGAACCGCACCGTCTTTGGTTTTGGCCAAGACCGCGTCGTGGCTACGTGGAACGATGTGACGTGCGATCATGCTGCGCAGCATCTATCCCCGTGGCACGCCGGCAATCGTGCCCGCATTTGGTCGCGCGAGCTAAAGCACAGCGGCCTGGCGGTTACGGCCGGCGCGGCCCGAATGGCCATGCTTTTGTGCATGGCGATTACCGGGCCGAAACGGCAGCCGGTGCGACTGGTGTCGCCCGTGCTCGTCCGGGTCTAAAGCAAACCGCGTAGGTCACTGCTTTTAGAACACTCGACGAGCCTGCTAGCCGGCCGAGGGCACGGGGCAAACCGGTCCGGTTTGCCGCCATTTGTCCTTGGGTTTCACGTGCCACGCAATCGGCGCCTTTGCTGATTGCCTTTTTCGGGGGATCGAGACATGAGTTTTCAGGAAGCCACTGTTGAACCGAGCGAATCCAGCCTGGTCGTCGCCGCGCAACACGGAGACCGCGAAGCATTCGGCCAATTGGCCGAACGCTACGAGCGGGCCGTGTTTGCCACCGCACTGCGTCGACTGGGCAACTACGCTGAGGCGCAGGAAGTGTGCCAGGAAGTCTTGGTGCGCGCCATGCAGAAGATTTCGCAGTTGCGCGATCCGGAAGCGTTTGGTGCCTGGCTGCAGGCCGTGACCAACCGCATGGCGATCAACCGCGCCGTGCGCAAGCGGTCGGTGACAACCAGCGACCCTGAGATCTTGGCCTCGGCGTGCGTCGAGTCCGAGACGCCCCTGTCGGCGGCCTTGACACGCGAACGCGCGTCGCAAGTGCACGCAGGTCTGGGACGCTTGCGGACGCTCGATCGCGATACGTTGGTTGCCTTCTACGTCGACGGGCAGTCGTTGGTCGAGATGAGCGAAGAGTTCAGCTCGCCGGTTGGCACGATCAAACGACGCTTGCACGTCGCGCGTAAGCGACTAGCAAAGGAACTGGAAGAACTCGTGGCTGTCTGACGCGCTGGCCGGCGTTTCCGCGCCGGCCAGTCGTCGGGCCACGGAGTGACCGCTTAAGCTTCGGAGGGCGCCGCGCCCGACTGCCAACGGCCCCAAATCGCGCCGGCCGCCAACATCAGCCAAGCCAGGATCCATGCTGATCCGCCCACCGGCACCACGTGTACGAATGGCGTCTGGCCGGTGAACAGCCAACCATAAAGGCCGCCGGAAAACAACACGATGCCTAGCACCATTGCTGCGGCAGCGAACGTGAGCAGACGCGAAGCACATCGTGTCATGAGCAGTCCGGCCAGAATCAGACCGAGCGAATGCGTCATCTGATAGCGGACGGCCAGGTCGTAGGTGGCCAGTTCGCTTTCCGGCAGCTCGAGGGACTCCTTGAGAACGTGCGTGCCAATGGCACCAGCCGCCACCGCAATGCTGGCCGAGAGAGCACCCAGGGCTATCCAGAATCGGGCAGAATTCATCGGTTCGCGATCCGCTTGTACCAACCTCTCCGACCGCATTGTAGCCGCGCATCGCGCTAGTGCCAGGGCATGCCCGACGACCGGGCGCGCAAAGACAAACGCCCGTACGGGCCAGCCGCACGGGCGCAGTCTTGGGGGGCAAGTAATCGGTCGCGCTGGTTCTGCTACGGAGCCGCTTGAATTCCCAAACGGGCCTCTTCCTCTTCTTGGATGATGATCCGTGGCGTGACCATCATCATGAGGCTTTGTGTCTCGCGGCCAATACCGACGTTCTTGAACAAGCGGTTGATGTAGGGCAGTTTGCTCAGAATTGGCACGCCGAATTCATTGCGACCCTCGCTGAGGCGCTTGATGCCGCCCAACAAGACCGTACCGCCGTCGGGTACGCTCACAGTCGTTGTCACCGAGACAAAGGAGAAGCTTGGTAGCTGAATCGTGACGCCGTCGGTTGTCGTGACCTCGTCATCGCTCGAGGCAGTCGAGTCGCCGGTCGTTCCGCCGGTCGACGATTCACTCGACGTTCGCGAGGTCGTGCTGCTGCTGCCCGAGAACGTGAACTCGCTGACGTCGCCGATCTGACTGAAGAAGGGCACAACGGTCAGCCGGACGAAGCGACGATCGGCCGAGACCACCGACTGAACGGTGAGCGCCGTACCTTCGGACAGTACGGTGATCACAGGTTGATAGGCCGCGGCAAAATCACCGACGACAGGAATCACGCTGATCAAAAACGGCTGCTGCGTTTGGTCGAAGACCGACGCCGCCTGCCCGTTGAACATGGTCACCTTGGGCGCTTGCAGCACGTTCGAGCGACGGTCACCCTGGGATGCGTTGACCAGCAGATAGGCCTCCAGATCGCTCAAGATGGCGAAGCCGAAGTTGGCCACGTTGACCGGCGTGCCAAACTGGGGCGTTGCCAGGTTGAAGCTGTTCTGCCGGAATGGAATCTCCAGGTTCGTCGTAAAGTTCGGGAACGGTGCTCCTGCGGCCGGCTCGAGCAGACCGACGATCTCGTTCTTGACACCGGGATTGGTTGGATCGTCGGTCGCGGTCGTGTTGACGATGTTTGCTTGAAAGTCGACGCCAATCTGCTCGAAGAAATTATCCGACAGCGTAATGAAGCGGACTTCGATCGTGACTTGGAGGTCCTGGTTTCTGCGCAACTGTTCGAGCAGGTCGACGATGTCCTCGTGAACGTCCTGCGTCTGGCTGATCACCAGGCTCAGGTTGTTTGGGAATTCGGAAATCGAGCCGGGTCCGCCCACCTCGTCCCACGTTTGCGGCTTGACGGTGGTGGTGATCAATTCGATCAGCGTATCGAAGTCGGCCTGCGCGCCGCCGCCCATGCCGCCGGGGCCAAACGAGTTGGACCGCGCGCCGCCGGCGCCCAAACCGGCGCCCGTATTGGTCGGCATCAGTTCATTGATCTGGGCCAGTACCTTGGGGTCGATGACTCCCATGGCCTGCGATCCGTCCTGGCTGGCCAAGTAGCCGGCGCCAACCCCGTTGACGCCGCCCATACCGCCCCAGGCGCCGCCGGTCAGGTTGTAGGCCTCGCTCAGCGCGCCGGACAGGCCGGTGCGGCCATTTGGCACGAAGTTCGGGATCGGCGTGACCAGATCGGCCACGTTGTAAACGCGCTGATATGTTTCTCCGTCGCGAAGCTGTTCGCTGGTGATTTTTAGCACTTCGTCGCGGATGACGTAGCTCAGATGCTTTGGCTCGAGAATCAGGTTGAGCGCGCTCTTGAGCGAGATTTCCTGCGTCAGGTCGATGGTGACCGGGGTGTCACTCGAGACGCCTTCTTCCTCGAGGCCCTTTTCGTCCAGGTGCAGGTTCACCGCGGCCAGCTTCGCGAGGTGGTCCAGCACTTCGCTCAGCGGCGTTTCGCGGAACTGGAGCAACACGGGAGTCCTAAGCTTCTTTTGGATTTCGAGCTCGCGCTCGGTCAATCGAGAGCGGCCTTCGGCCATCAGTCGCGATCGGCTCTTGGTCAGGTCTTCCCAGCGTTTGGCGTCGGGCATGACGTACGGTTCGCGGTCGTCGAACGGAATGGACGACGTCTCGACGCTGTCCAAGGCGCTCCAAACACCGTTTTCGCGATTGTCGATCAGGTCTTGATTGCGCTGGTTGCGAATCACGAACCGGCTGTTCCACATCAATTGGCGCACCAGCGGGTTCTCGGGGTCGAGTTCGCGGGCCCGCTTCGCCAGGACTTCCGCCTCGGCGTACCGCTCTTCGTCCATCAGCTTGTTGAATTGCTCGACAAGCTTGGCGAGTTTTTCGTCGACCTCGATTTTCGCTTGTTGGCGGCGTCGCACTTCGTCGAGCACTTCGCGGTTCGCTTCGTCCAGCTCGATCTGTGCGCGGTTGGCGACGATGTATTTGTCGAGCTCCTCAATGCTGCGATCGATTCGGCGCAACAGGGGTCCGCGGACTTGTGGGTCGGCACCTGAAGATTCCACCTTCGCGCGGGCTTCTGCCAATAACTCCATGGCGCGCTTGGGATCTTGCTCGCGAATCTTGTTCGACGTGACCTGTTTTTGCGCGATTTCGGCCAGCAGTTGTTTGGCCAACAGCTTCTGCTCGTCGGCGGTGCTGTCCAGCAGCGAGTCAATCTTTTCCGCTGGGGCTTTGCCGCGCGGAGCTGCGAGCATCTGCATGTGGTCCTGGAGTCGTTGTGCGGCTTGCGGGTCGAGCTGATCGCGCGCGTCGTACGCTTCACGAAAGTATTCCATCGCCTTTTCCAAGTTACGCTCGCGCAGGGCCTGTTCACCGGCGCGGAACAACTCCATGGCTCCGTTGTTCCCGGAAGTGCCTCCCGGTCGTTGGAGAGGTTGGGCGCCCGGGGCGGGTTGCGGCAAGCTTTCGACTGGGGCCGACGGGTCGATGGTCTGGTCGGTCAGGCCCGAGGGCGATTCTTGCGCGGCAACCGTACGGTTGCGCGTCTTGTCTTTCGTGGGGTCGTAGTCCGCGCGACTTGCGGAGTGTCCGGCGGGCGAATCGCTGGCCGCAACCGAGCGGCTGTCTGGTTCGTTGTCGGCACCGGGGTCGGTCCGTTGTGTGCGAGCCGCGGCGATCTTTTCCAGCATGGCATCCGGCTTGACGTCGAACGGGCCATACTGCACGCCCAACGACTTGATGCTGTGCGTCAGGCGTTCTGCTTCGTCAAACTCGCGCCAGCGGATGAGTTGATGGGTTTGGTCCATCAGCACGTCGGCCAATTGCCGGCGAGCGGCAGGGCTATCCGGATCCGCGTTGAGCAACTCCATTACGTGACGGTAATCGCGGATGGAAGACTCGACCTTGGCTGGCGTATCATCGTGGCGGCCGTAGTCCATGCGGACTTGCTTGGCCGACTCGAGGGCCGCCGACGCGCGGCGTACATCGCCTACGGCCAACGCCTTGCGCGCCATCAGCAGGTGCGGATTCGACTTGGAAGCGGTGTTGCTCGGCTGGGAAGGCTCCGCGGCAGGGCTGGGGACGCCTGTTTGCAACGGAGCTTCTTCGTCGGGTGAGGTGACTACGCGCTGCGGCCCCAACAATCTCTGCATGCGTCCGCCGCTCTCTGGCAGCGTCAGCGGTGCCTCGGCATTCGGATCGACTACCTCGGCCGGCAACTCGCCCACGTGCTCCTTCGCGAAGGGATCCGCGTGCGGCTGGACCTTGGTCGGATCGGGAAGTTCCGCGTCGAAGCGTTGGCTCGGGCGTTTCGTCGCTTCGCGGCCCTTCTGTTTGCGCAGAGCACTGTTGTACTGGCCGCGGAGCTTTTTGGGTGTGTCGCCGAAATGAAATACGCTGTACGACACGCCGAGCTCTTCCGCTGCGCTGATCAATTGATCGGCGGTTTGAAGGTCGCCTTGCTTGAGCGCCTGGCGTGCGCGGGCCATTAGCTGGTCAACTTCTTGGCGTGCGGCCGCTTTGGACGTGGGCGCTTGCCCCAGGACCTGGCTCGAAACCAATGTCCACACGGCGTGCTGACTTGCCGCCATCAGGTTCGACGGAGTCGAATGGCCCAGGACCAAAGCAAGCGGAATTGAGAGCCATCTCAACGTATTCAAAACGATTCTCCTTGTGCCACACGCGCCTGCCGTTGACACCATGGTCGACAACGGCGGGCGTTGATTCCCTCGTGTTGCAATGGGCAGCGCCGCGCATTTTTCCTCTGCGCTGCGGCGGCCTAGGGTTTCATTTCACGTGATTGGGCGGCCGCCGACACGTCGTCGTGGCGGTAGCCGTGATCGTGCAACTTCATGACGCTTTCAAGACTTGATCCGAGAAGAGGGCGGGATAAATAGCGGAGAGGGCACCACCCGGTCAAGGGCAGTTACCCGAGTGGTTTGCCCACGTGCCTGCACCGGGCAGTATCACGTTGGCCAGCCATCGAATAGCCTCACGTGCGACGTGCCCGCACGTGCGATTGCTAGCAGGAGAAGAAGTCGAAGGGGCTCACCTGAGCCGCGAGAAGCGATGCATGGTCACGCAGCCAGCGGCCTCATGCCGGTGCCCGCTCGATGGGCAGACGGCACGTGTACGGCCCGCGTGCCATTGGATTTGCAACGAGACAGCACGGCTATCTTGAACGCGCTGGAGTTGCCCGAGGAATCGGGTCCTTAACCGGCGTTTCGCGCTTTTCCGGCACCTCCTCGGTCTTCCGAGCCGCGACGCCATTGCGGTCGGCGAACTCGTTTCGCACTAGGAGATTGCCCTGTGGATCCATGATCAGGATCTCGACCGGCCCTGTGAGCCCAGAGAGGAGCCTTCGCGTCAACGGTTTACCGCCATAGACGTCGACCACGACGATGCCGGTCTTGAAGTCGACGTTGTCGAGCGTGACGATCGTGTCATTGCGCGGATCGATGGCTTCGACGTTTTCGCCCGCCGTATTGACGACCGAGCCGCGCCACACCTCGATCTCGGTTGCCGCTTCGATGCCTTGGCCCGGTACGATGGCCGTGGCCAGCACGGCCGCACTGGGTTCGTAGGAGCGGGTTTTCTCGCCGACGCCCGCGGTGAGTACGCCGAACCGGTCGGGCACGCCGAGTGTGGCGGTGGAATTGCTCCACTCCGTTTCGACCGTTTCCGAGGCGCTCGTTTCGGGTTTCGCCAGGAATTGCGGCGGCACGTTATGGTTGGGGTTGCGCAAAACTATCTTGGCCCGGTAGCGATACTTCTTGCCGGATTCAGCGGAGAAGTCGAAGGCCCGACAGAGTCGGTAATCGCCAACCACTGGGCCGGTACTGGCCGACTTGCTGCCATCCGGCTTGCCAATGTTTCTCGCGCGGGCCGCGCGATCGCGTTTCTTGTCGGCATCGGCATCGTCGGCAGCCAGGGCGGCGCTCTCGATGCCTGCATGGAGATTCGGATGGGTAATCGCGGAATCCCAACGGCCGGTGACCAACGGTCCCAAGGGCTCGGTCAGTGCCGGCTCGACCAACGCCGAGTTGACGATCTCCTTCATTTCGCCTTCCCACTTGGATACGAACTCATCGTTGGCCGGCAGATCCGCCCAATCGAGCTTGTCGGGCTGTGCTGGATTGACTTCGGCTCGTTGCACGATCAGCTTTTCGTATACCGGTTGGTCGCGGTCCTTATCTTCGCCCATCGCGCCGTCGAACGCGCGTGAGTACGCTTGCACTTCCTTGCGAATTGGCACCAGACCGGTGATCACCACGTAGGCCCGGTCGGCCAGCGCTGAATCGGGTTTTGGGCGATACCGATTCTCTTCCCCACCAATGTTTTTGGGAGCACGTCGCACGCCCGCATCGCCCGCGGCCGCCGGAGGCGGCGCGCTACCACCGGTAACTGCAAACACGCCGAATCCGCCGACCGCGCGCAATTGCTCGATCGGGAACATTTTGGGCATCTCGCGCTGCGCCTTCTTGTCGGCGACGGGGGGATTCACGGGAAACTCGAGCGTATAATCGCCCGGGTCGATCGGCTCAATCTTGGCCCGATCCTCATAGTTGACGACCGCCAGCCCGGCGGCGGTTGGGTCGAACTCAGCTTGCGTGAGATGCGTCCGGACCTGGCTCACCTTTTCTTGCAGCCGCTCAGGTTGCTTGCTTGCATCGAGACTTTCTCGTTGAATGGCCGAATAGACGAGCATCAGGAAGACGACGGCGACGATGCCGAAGGCGGCTTTTTCGCCATGCTCGAGCGCGATGTCCTTGATAGCGCCGACGTCCAACTTCATTTTGGATTTCATCGCGTTACTGGGTCCTATTCGCCTTCGCGGTTGCTAGCGCGCTGAGTCCGCGTTTCGCACGGTTGGTGAGTCTGCCGGCTTGTCGTATTTCGTCACCGTGTCAGCCGCCAGGTACGGCCCCGGGATCGGCGTTTTCCTCACCCGTGCCCAGGAGCTGCGTGTTGGGTGGATTGTACAGGTAGATGATTCCGCCGATTTCAATCGGAACGTAGTAAGAGCTACTAGCCTTGACGGTGGTGCTTGTTTGTGAGCTAGCGCGATTCGAATTGCCCGAACCGGAATCGCTTTTCGACGGGTCAATGCGCAACTGACGGACTTCCACCGGCAACGGCGAATTGGCACATTCGGCCAAGAGGTTTCCGATCTCGCGCTGGTCAATCTCCAATTTCATGAACACGGGCATACGTTTGAACGGTTCTTGCGGACCTGGCGCCACTTGCAGGGGATTGCCCGTCGCGTCGACGTAACGCCCTGTGTCGAGTGCCTGAAGAACTTCGGTTCCCCCGCCGGGGCCTTGGCCCCGCGCAGCCGGTCGCGGCGCGGAAACTGTGCCCGGTGTTACCTGGCCGTCGCTCTTGGGCATCGCGATTCTGCCCGGGGACAGTCCGGCCGCGAACGCGTCGGCCGCTTGTTGCGCGATCAGGATTTCATCGATTCGGGA
Organism: uncultured Planctomycetaceae bacterium; assembly: GCA_937952415.1. GTDB lineage: Bacteria > Planctomycetota > Planctomycetia > Pirellulales > PALSA-1355 > CALFYT01. The sequence goes on from CALFYT010000038.1 coordinate 75,557, forward strand.
AACTGCGGGCACGTACCGGTCGGCGTTGACTTTTTGAATGATGGTCAACAGCACCTGGTAGACCCAGAGGTTTTCTTGCGTGAGCCAAACCTCCTGGGACGTCGGCGGCTTGGCCGCGAACTGAAGCGATTCGTCGATTGCCGCTTGATTTGCCGATTCCCACAGAACCTGAGCCTGCATGTTCGCGGAATTGTCGCCGACGGAGGCGGTCGATTTTTGATCACGGTGACTCGTTGCACCCACGATGGCTAACAGTTTCGGAAACTCGGCCTTCGCCAATCGTTGGTAGAGTTGCAAGTATCGCGACGACAAGTCCGAGCCGCGCTGCTTCTCCGTCATCGGCGTGCCGCCGTCCTCTTGCAGGTTTTCGGGCCATTTGAAGAACGGCGCCTGCTCGTCGTAGACCTTTTGCCAGGCCGTTTTCACGCGCTTCTTCTGCTCGTCATTGAGATTCTTGACGGCCTCTTCCCAACGTTCGTTGGGAAAGTTGGGCTCTTGCAGAATCGCATCCATTCCGGAAAACTTGCTGTTGATCGTGCCTTTGCGGCTGTCAAAGTCCTTCGACAGCGTGCCCGAGGCGGAGTTCCATGCGTACAGTCCCGCACCCAGGCAAAGAACGCACAGGATCCAGAAATGGTGTTTCTGGACGTGCTGCAGGACGACTTTGAGTTGATCCATTTCAGTTGCCCTCCACCAATGGGCCGCTGCCGGCCAGCGCGTTGCCTTGCTGCTGCGCCTTCTGCTCTTGGATCTCAATCCGCTTGCTCAAGGGTGTCGGAACCCAAGCGAACTGCACCGTAAAGTCGAATCGCTTCACTTCGATCGTAGGCGGTTTGGCATTTCCACTCGAATCCTTGACTGGTTCGGCGTTGGGGTCCTCGAGCTCGACCGTGCGCGGCGTGGCGATTTCGGAAACGATCACTGGATGGGAGATTCCCAAATCGGTGATGGCCATCTCGGTCGGCTGGCCATCTTTGCCCGGCAGCGTAACCTTTCCGTGCCGGAGATTCTCGATCAACGTATCAATCACGAACACCGATCCGGACATTTCCAGTTGGTCGTTGTGGTAGTGATATCCAGTCAACTGGATCACCCAGCCCGGTCCGGCCGGCGGTGGTGGCGGTGCGGGCGCGGCGGAACCTGCCGCATTGGGATCGACTGCATTTGGGTCCTCTTCCGGTGGCACGGCGTTCGGATCGTCGGCTGCCACGCCCTCGGCCCCAGGAGCCTCGGGCGCCGCGGGCGGCTCAAGCGACTTGCTGCCTTTCTGGCTGTCGATCAAGGGTTGGATCCCGCGGTTGTACCAGGTGCCCAACTCCGCGAAGTACTCGCACTCGAGCGACTCCAGGTGGAGCTCGTTTCGATCGGCGATGTTCTCGGGCCGCTGGTCCGGCGGATCATGCGGCAGGCACTGGCTCAACGCCTTGTACAGCTCAAGCCATAGCAAGCGGCCATCGACATTGCCGATGAGCGACTCGCCCGTCTGCTTGGTGGCAGTGAATTGGGTGACGCTGGTTTCATAGGCCGATCGTTTGGTGCCGGCCTCGGATTCGACCTGGCCGGCGCTATTCTCGGCATCGGCGAATCGCTCGGCGGCAACGGAATTCCACGCGCGCCAATGTCCGAAGAAGCTCACCGTGCAACCCAACAACAGCGTCGCAACCATCGCCACGGCCCACGGCTTCTTGTCGCGGATCAGCCGATCGGTAACGATTTCGCGCGGCAGCAAGTTGGTCGACAGGGCGGATTCGCCGAGCCCTTGCAGAACCAGCCCGTAGCACACCGCATAGCTGAGCAAGTTTTCCTTGAAGGCGGGCTCTTCGGCAACCGAATCACCCGCAATGCCGCGATACGCCTTCACCTCGGCCACCGGATGGCCCAGATTCTGTGAGAGATACTTTTGCAGCCCGGGCAACTTCATCGCGTTGCCCAATGCGACGACGCGACCGATCTTTGCCCCGCGATCAATACTGGTGAAGTAGCCGATCGATCGCTGGATTTCTGTTACCAGATCGTTGAAGACCGGCCGCATGGCCTGATAAACCGCCTTGGGGTCTTCGGCCTGTTGGGCGTGCTTTTTCAGGTGCTCGGCCTTGGCGAACGTCAGCCGCAGCTCTTTGGTTAGCGCTTTGGTGAAGTGGCTGCCGCCGAGCGGGATGCTCCGCTGCCAGACGCGGTAGCCGTTGGTGATGACCAGATCGGTCGTGTCGGTGCCGAGCGACAATACGACGACTGACTCCGGCGGATCGTCTGGATCGTACTGGTCGGCAGGCGGCAGCTCCTGCATCTGGTCGAAGACCGTGAAGTTGTAGATCGTCAGTGGCGTAAGCTGGACAACATCGACTTCGATGCCTGCCTCTTCAAACGGCTTCAGCGCGCGAAAGACCTGATCGCGCTTCATCGCGAACAGGCCGACTTCGGTCTCCAGCGCGAAACCGTCCTCTTCGCTTCCGCCGGCCATTTGCTGATAGTCCCAGACGACGTCTTCCAACGCGAATGGGATTTGCTGGCGGGCTTCGTACTTGACAATGTCGGGAATCTTCTTGGATTCGACCGGCGGCAGTTTGATGAACCGCGCCAACCCGCTCTGCCCCGAGACCGAAATCGCGACGCCGTCGCCCTTCACGCTATTGCGCGAAGTGAACAACTCGAGCGCCTCGCGCACCAATTCAACGGGGTCCGCGTCTGGCTGGCTGAGGATCTTGGGATATTCGATATAGTCGAACGCATCGGCCAGCAGCGTGCCTGGCTCGTCCCCGAGCCGGCAGCGCATGGCTTTCAGCGCACATTGACCGATATCGATCCCCCAAAAGGCGTTTGATTTCGCCATCGTGCAGTCCCTGTTCCCAGTCTGCGCACCGCAGGCGGTTTGGGCCGGCGTCCCGCCCCCCAACCCTGTGCCAGTGAATAGGTTACTTCGAGGTGAGTGCGGCAGGGTTGCTAATTCCTCTTAATCATTCAATTTAGACCCGCGGGGCAGCAAATGTCAATAAAACAGCGGACTTCGAGCTCGCGAAGTCCGGCAAAAACCGTCTGAAACCGTCCCGGTCGCGGAGCATCCGGCATGATCTCCGGTATATCCGCGGTTGGCGCGACGAACCGCCGGGAATGCTTGGTGGCGGCCGCTGCGGATCGGCAAGCGGCCCCGATTCATCATCGAAGCGAAGTACCACGCACGGTCGCGGTTTGTTCGCCAACCCGTCGCGCCGTCACGTGCCGTGTGCCGCCTCGACTTGCCAACAGTCGATGGCTATGGTGGTTTTGTCCAGCGCCGTAAATCGGCGCCGGCGTCCTGCAATTTGATCCTGCCTGGCCCGTGCGGCGATGAAGCTCACAGAACTTGCGGTCCTTTTGCCGTGCCACAGTCTCGAAGATTTTCCAGTCTACCACGACGGAACCGAGGCCGACGAATTGCTGACCGCCTGGTGCGCTCTGTGGCATCCAGCCCTGCTGGCGGCGGCCGGAAGCCTGCCACAGTTTCATCGCGTCGACGTTCCGCCCGAGTTGCTCGAAGGCATGTTGATGACGGTTCCACCGTTTTGCGTCGACCGCTTGCCTGCCGGGTTTGTCGCTCGGGCCGAGAGTGAGTCGGCTGGGCTATTGCGGCACACGCGTTGTGATGAGGCGGTCGAGGCCGCCGAATCCAGCCTGCCCGACGCGGCCCGTGTCGATGCGGAATTGACCGCCGACTTCGTGGCGTTGGGGTTTTGCCGGTTGCAAATCGAACTGCTGACCCGGCAAATGCGATACTCGGTGAACATCGACGAGGCGCACTTTCAAACCACGTCGATCGCCGCGGCATCGGCTGCGGTGGCCGGCCAAGCCGAAACGGCGCGCCAGCATCTTTCCGAATGCTTCGAAACGCTCTACGAGGCGCGGACGCGTTTCTATCCTGTCGACGTCTACTTGGTTGACCTGGCGCTGGTGGCACAGCCGACGGACGTTTCGGCGCTCCGGAGGGAATTGGCCGAGGCAACGCCGACAAACTTGCTTGGCACACAGAACGAATGGGCGACGTTGGCTGACGAACAAGCGGATCTTTGGGCGAACCTGACGGCGGCGATCGATCGGGCAGAAGCTTGCGTGGTTGGCGGCGAGATTACCGAGCGGGCTCTGCCGCTGTTGCCGCCCGAGATCGCGCTGCGATCGCTGTCGGCGGGCGTCGCAAAGTACGAGGCCTTGCTGGGCCGCTTGCCGCATGTCTACGCGCGGCGTCGCGCCGGCCTTTGGCCAGGTCTCCCACAAATGCTTGTCAAGCTTGGATATCAGGGCGCGCTGCATTTCGCGCTGGACGACGGACGGTTTCCGCTGGACGTGCAATCGAAAACCCGCTGGGAAGGTCTCGACTCGAGCACGATCGATGCCTATTGCCAGGTGCCGTCCGACGCGGCCAAGCCAGAGACGCTGCTCGGTTTGTCGCGCAAGATGGCTGACTCGATGGACAACGACCACGTGGCCACTGTGGCATTTGCACATTGGCCGGGCACGGTAAGTCCGTGGTACGACGTACTGCGCCGCGTTGCCCGGCTGAGTCCTGTGCTCGGCAAGTTCATGTTGTTGGATGATTTCTTTGCGCATACCGACATGCCGGGCCGGTTGTCGAAGTTCGAACCGGATCAGTATCGCACGCCATACCTCAAACAAGCGATCGTCCGCGGGCACCGAGACGCGATTTCGGCGTTCGTGCGCGAGCACACCAACCGCGCGGAAACGGCCGCAGTGGAAGCTGTCGGTATGTTGGGCGACTTGATGGGGTGTGGGCCGCCGGCACGGCACGGCAGTGTGATGTCCGCAGAACCAGGCGGCGGAACATACCCGCCTCACGACGAAACGATCGGCGATGCGGTCGAGCGGCTGGCTTCGGCGCTACCGCAGTCGGATGGCCAAGTCGCGACGCGCTACCTGGTCGTCAACCCGTTGAGCTTCAAACGGCAAGTTGGCTTGCGGCTCGCCGAGAATGACCCACCGCCGGCGATCACCGGTCCGGTCGTGGCCGCGGGAACGTCGGGCAGTCAGGGTTTTGCCATGGTCGAGGTGCCGGCCGTGGGGTTTGCCTGGTTCGAGCCGGGTGCCGCCGCAGCGGCGCCTTCCCGCGACAAGCCGATCGCCGTTGACAACAAGCTCAGCAACGAGTTCTTCGACTTGTCGGTGAGCCGCAAGACGGGCGGGATTCAGTCGATCTACGACTACGGCCATCGGGGCAACCAGCTTTCGCAGCAAATCGCGTTTCGACTGCCCGCCGCCGCCCCCGAGCCGGGCACCGCATGGCACGATCCGAATGACGACGCCCAATACTCCACGATGCGTGCCGACTCGGTCGAAGTCACGGCGGCCAGTTCCGTGTTCGGTGAGATTACGAGCCGCGGACGATTGGTCGACAATGAGGACCGCTGTCTGGCTGCATTCGTGCAACGCACGCAGGTCTGGGCAGCAAGCCGCGTGATCACGGTGGAGATTGAGCTGGACGAGCTCGTCGATCCGCGCGCCGATCCGTGGAACTCCTACTTCGCGGTCCGATTCGCCTGGCCAGACGCTACCGCCCAATTGTGGCGCGGCGTCGGATTGGGTCGGCACCGGACCGACGCCGTCCGGCTCGAAGCGCCGGAGTACGTCGACATCGAGGCACCGGGCGGGCACATGACGATCTTGACCGGCGGCCACCCCTATCATCGCCGCGCTGGCGACCGCATGCTCGACAGTCTGTTAGTCGTGCGAGGTGAATCCGCGAGACGATTTCGCATGGGCATTGGTGTCGACTTGCCACAGCCGGCCGCGGCGGCGCTTGAATTGCTGACCCCGGCGACCGTACTCCGCTCGGCAACCCAGCCCGGCACGGCCGATAGCGGATGGTTCTTTCATGTCGACGCCAAAAACGTCGTGGCGACGCACTGGGAACCGATTTGGGACGATCCATCCGAAGTCAGCGGAGCCGAGAATGTCAAAACACGGGTGGTTGGATTTCGAGTGCGCCTGATGGAAACTGCGGGCCGGGCGGGGCGGGTTGGCTTGCACTCGTTTCGTGCTCTGGCACGTGCGCGGCAGACCGACTTTCTTGGGCAAACCCTGGTCGAAGCGGCGGTAGAAGGCGACCAGGTGAAGCTTGATTTCGCCGCGTATGAGTGGATTCAAGTGGAGGCCAGATGGGCCGACTAGCGCTGCCGGGCGATTGAGGTCCATCGCTGACTTGCGTTGAAACGGCCGATACACGTAACGGCCACAAGAGTGGCGCGGCTGGTCCGAAGCAACGGCGAAAAATAGAATCGGGGCGAGACATCGCCATCCACGCGTACAGGTTCCAACCATGATCGTCACGATCGACGGACCGGCAGGCGCCGGCAAGAGCACGATCGCCCGCCGTCTCGCCGAGCGGCTGGGATTTCGGTTCTTGGACACTGGGGCGATGTACCGTGCCGTGGCGCTGGCGGCGGCCGAACAGGGGCTGGATTGGAACGAGCCCCAGCAGCTTGTGACGCTTACCCGAAACCTCGATGTGCGAGTGACGGAAGACTGCGTCCTCGTCGACGGCCGGGACGTGACCGAGAAGATCCGATTGCCGGAAGTTACCGCTGTGACGCGCTACACGGCGAACAATCCGGGCGTGCGCGAAATACTCGTTGAGCGACAGCGCGAAGCCGCCGGCAATGACGACATCGTGACCGACGGGCGCGATCAAGGAACCGTCGTCTTTCCGGATGCCGAGTGCAAGGTCTTTCTGACGGCCAGTCCGTTGGAGCGGGCACGGCGGCGGGCCAGGGAATTGGAGGCCCGTGGGCAACACGTCGCAGTCGAGACCGTGCTCGAAGAGCAGAATCGGCGCGACGCGAGCGACGCCGGCCGGAGCGTCGGTCCGCTCACCGCGGCGCCGGACGCGATCAACGTGCCGACTGACGGGCTGACGCCCGACGAAGTGCTGGATCGGCTGGAGGCCTTGGTTCGAGAGAAGATGACGCCATGACCCCGCCCGTGCAGCGATCGATGCCCAATCGCGCGTGGCAAACCTGGCTGAAGTTTACCTGCCGGCTGGCCGCGGTTTACGGCATGAAAGTACGCGTGTTCGGGCGAGAGCGGGTCCCGCGGACAGGCGGCGGACTGGTGCTGTCGAACCATCAAAGCCACTTCGATCCGGTGCTCGTCGGGTTGGCGTGCGAACGGCGGCTGAACTACGTCGCCCGGACTACGTTGTTTCGGTCGCGCGTCTTTCGCTGGATGGTCGCCGCGCTGGATGCGATTCCGATCGATCGGGAGCGGGGCGGTGTGACAGGGCTCAAGGAGACGCTCAAGCGCATCAAGCGGGGCGAGATGGTGCTCTTGTTTCCCGAGGGCACGCGGACACCCGACGGCGAGGTGCACGAGATCAAGCCGGGCTTTTGCGCCATTGCCCGCCGGGCCAAAGTCCCGCTGATTCCGGTGGCGATCGACGGCGCTTTCGACGCCTGGCCGCGCGAAAGGCGGCTCCCGCGCACGTCCGTCGTCCACATCCACTGGGGAGAGCCGATCGCGCCGCACATGATCGAGCAGCTCGACGACCGACAGTTGGTTGCCGAAGTTCAGCGGCGCGTCAACGCTTGTCACGCTGCCGCGCGACAAAGCCGGCTGCGGGCGATGGGCCGCAACGGTGCCGTCGTGAGGATGCTCACGTGAATCCGATCGAAGGGCAGGGCAGCGCTACGGAGCTTCCGCCTTGGGTGGAAGCTTGAGCACGCGCAACACGGTGTCGTACGGCCGCGTGTCGCCGTTTTCCGACGCGATCTGGTCCCGAGCGGTGTACAGCGGCTCGGGCGATTGCTGCTTCAAGCAGTTTCGTAGCGTTGCCGCCACCGTGAAGTCGCTCTGCACGGCGGAAACGAATGTCAGCATATCGTCGCGGTCGGCCAGCGGCGCGCGACCAAGGACTTCGCGCATGCGCTCGACTTGCGGCACCAGGGCGCGACACTCCATCGCGTAGCCGTAGGGATAGGCCTGCACCGCCTCAAAATCCCATTCCACGCGATTGCCAGACGTGAGCACGCCGTTGGTTTTGACGATTGAGCCAGGCATTTCCAGGGCGTAGTGGAAGCGACGCGGCGGTCCTAGAATCTCGGAGCGATACAGTCCCAGCATTCGCCCGGCCAGCGGCGCAACCAGGTCTTCGAAGTTCTGTTGGCTACCGTATTCCTCGGTGATCACGCGGGTGGCCACGCTGTCGAGCCGCGGCAGCCGCGGATTGGTCTTGGCCGGCGGGTCCTTGAGGTTGACCAATTCGAGCAGGTCGTCGATCGTCTGTTGCGAAACGTCCCGGCCGTCGCGCCGTTTGAGCCGGTTGTGCAACAAGCCGGCGGCGAATTCAGCCATCCGCTTTCGTGCCTGCTCGTCGTCCAAAAGCCGGCCGTTCTTGTCGCGCAGGTCGAGATCGTACCGCGCGCAGACGTCGGCGATGGACTGCTTCCAGCCGTTGTTCGGGGGCAACTCGCCTCGCAGCCCGGCTTCGAAGAAAGCGTCGGTCAGCTCGACGAACCAGCTCGAACCTGTCGTGCGGAACCATTCGGTCAGGTGATCGACCTCGTACTGCGGCCCGAGCGCTTCTTGCAAACAGCGGTCGACCAGCGGAATCGCGATGGCCAGGAACTGGCTCCGGCTGCGGTGCATTCCTTCCAGCGTGACGACGTCGGTGAGCGTCTCGGTCCAGGACGCTTCCACCACGAAGATGAAGTCGTTGCGATCGAAGCGCACTTCCAGCTTTCCGTCGGGCAGGCCCTGCGGCGCGCGTTTCAAATAGGTCTGCGGCAGTTTGTCGGGCGACGCGAACTGGCCCCACGCGGCGAAGTACGGGCGATCCTTGTCCGCGGCGGCTGGTGGAAGATCGCGGATCGGGCCCGTCCACTTTTCATCGGGTATTTCCGGCGCGTACGTCACGCCGGTCCAGAGATCGCGGTTGAAGGCGTCGGCGGGCGTTTCGTCGGCCGGTTGATAGATGGCGCGCGTGACGCGTCCGTCGGCAGCCACGGTCGTATCGGCCCGATAAATCTGTTGTCCGCAGCCGGCAACCAGCAACAGCGCGCCAAGCGCGCACAACGTCTGCAATCGAATGAGTCGGAGCATGCAAGGTCCCCTTGCTCGAAAACGGGGAGGTGTGGATTCCTGTGAGCGGTCGTACCGACGGCTCACCCTCTGAAGAGTAGGTTACCCCCCGGGTTTATTCCGCCGATTCTCGGAATCGTGCGGAAAATGCGGGCGAGCCGCTACTTCGGCCAATCGTTTGTTTTGGCCGCTCGGGTAGAATGCCGCAATGAGGAGAATTGTCGCACGGCGCCGATGGTTCTTGTTGCGAATCGCCGCCGCATTGGCTTGCTTGCTAGTCTCTGGCTACGCGCTCTACGCCAACTTCTTCTTTGCGTGGGTTGCGACGGCAGGAGACGATGAAGCGCATCGTGAATTGGCCCGTTCTTATGCGACGATTTGGTCCTTCGTGTCCTACGGCGCGGCTGCACTGTTTCTCGGTCTCGCAGCGTGGACGATTCTTGACGTCGTGCAGCGTGTCCGTCGCCGTTCCGAAGTGACGCAGCAATCAGTGTCCCTGCGACGTTTACTCTAGTCGTCGAGCTGCCATGCGACTGTTCCGCTTCAACCGCTGGCCGCGATTCAGCCTACGGACGCTACTGGTGGCCGTGGCGCTGGTTGCCGTCGCGGCGGGCTGGGTCGGTTGGCACGTGAATCAGGTCCGCGAGCGCAACGCGCTGATCGAGTACTTGTGGAGCCTGGAGCACCAGAATTCCCCGAACCCGTGCTGGGTCATCCGTTGCGATAAGAGCAAGATTCCTACCATACAACGTTACCTGGGAGCGAGGCACGATTGGGCGACGCGGCTGCTGTGCAACCAGGCGATGGGCGATGAGGAGTTGCTTGCGCGGGCCAAGTCGCTTTTGCCCGACTGCGAATTCGAGGTCTACCGCATGCCGGGCTCTTCGGCCGAGTCCGGCGACGCGTCGGTCGAATCGCAGTGAGGACGAGGGTGCCCAAAGCCTTGCCCACGCACGGATTGCCAAACGGCCGGGCGTTTCGATACAATGCGAGTTTCCCTCGGGCGGGGTATGCGCGCTGCCAGGGGCACCCAACCGCCGCCGGCCACAAATTGCCGGCCGTGCTGGGCCTGTGCCACTCGCCCGAAGTGACGAAGCTGCCACGGTTTTCGATCGGTAACCACGACCATGTTCGACTCGCTCCAAGAAGGTCTGTCCGGCGCGCTCAAGACGCTGCGCGGCAAGGGCAAGATGACCGAGGCGAACATGCGCGAAGGGCTGGGGCTGGTGCAGAACGCCCTGCTCGAAGCCGACGTCAGCTATCCGGTCGTCAAGTCGTTCATCGACCGCGTCAGCGAAAAGGCGCTTGGCGAACGCGTGTTGGCGTCGCTCGATCCGAGCCAACAGGTCGTGGGCATCGTTCACGAGCAGCTTGTGGACCTGATGGGGCCGGTCGACCATTCGCTGCACTTGCAACCCGGTGTCACTGTGCTGATGCTCTGCGGCTTGCAGGGTTCTGGCAAGACGACGACGTGCGGCAAGCTCGGCCGGTTGATCAACGAGCGAGGGCGCAAGCCGCTGTTGGTGGCTGCCGACTTGCAACGGCCCGCGGCCATTGATCAGTTGCACGTCATTGGCGAACAGCTCGGCCTGCCGGTCTATTCGGAGAAAGGCGCCAAGGATCCGGTCGCCGTTTGTCGCAACGCGGTCAAGCAGGCCAAGAGCCTCGAAGCTAGCGTGGTCATCCTGGACACGGCCGGCCGATTGCACATCGACGACGAGTTGATGAGCCAGCTCAAGGAAATCGACCGTCGTGTCGAGCCGCAGCAGGTTTACCTGGTCGTCGACGGAATGACGGGCCAAGACGCGGTCAACAGTGCCAAGGCGTTCAACGACGCGCTGGAATTGGACGGCTGCATCCTGACCAAGCTCGACGGCGATGCTCGCGGCGGCGCCGTGCTGAGCGTGAAGGAAGTGACCGGTGTGCCGGTTAAGTTTATCGGCACCGGCGAGCACCTGGATGCTTTGCAAGAGTTCCATCCCGATCGGATGGCGCAGCGCATCCTGGGCATGGGCGACGTGCTGACCCTGGTCGAGCAGGCGCAGCAAAAGTTCGACCAGGATGAGATGGCCAAGCAGGAAGAGCGGCTTCGCAAGGGCGAATTCACGCTCGAAGACTTCCACAAGATGCTGGGCCAGACCCGCAAGCTAGGGCCTATCAACAAGATCATGGGCATGTTGCCTGGCATGGGCGGCATGAAGGACGCGCTGGACGGCGTGGACGCCGAAAGTGACATGACGCGGCTGGGCGGCATCATCAACTCGATGACGCCGTCGGAGCGCCGCAACCCGTCGCGGATCATCGATCAAAGCCGCCGCCGCCGGATTGCCGCTGGAGCCGGCGTCGAGCCGCACGAAGTGAACGAACTGGTCAAGCAGTTCGACGGCATGGCCGCCATGATGAAAGAGATGGCCGGGCTGGGCATGCGCGACCGGATGAAAAAAGTGCAACAGTTGCAGCAATCGTTCACCAATCCCAACGCGCAACTGAAAAAGAAAAAGTTGAGCACCGGAAAGCGACTGACGTCGCAGGAACGTGCCAAGCTGCGAAAACAGCGCGAGAAAGAAATGCGCCGCCGCAGGCGCGAAAGCCGCAATAGCGGTTGAGGGAAATCGCTTCTGATCTACGACCCAATCGTCGAAACCAAACACATCCTGAGGAGAAACGCGTGGCAGTTAGAATTCGCATGAAGAAGATGGGCAAGAAACATCGCCCGTTCTTTCGCATTTGTGCCGTGGACGGGCGGAAGCCCCGGGACGGCCGTGTGTTGGAGGAGCTGGGCACGTACGATCCGATGGTCGGCGAGACGGACGCTCGGGCCCTGCTCAAGGGTGAGCGGATCGACTATTGGCTGAGCGTCGGCGCGCAGCCGTCGGACAAGGTTCGGATTCTGATCAAGAAGTACGGCACCAACGGAACGCACGTGGACCAACAGCAGGCCACGCGGGAAAAACTGGCGATGCCCAAGGTGGTGCCGGACGCAGGCGAGCCGGCGTATGTACCTCCGGCCGAATCGGCCGAAGCGGCTGAGGCCAAAGCTGCGGAATCGGCCCCGGCTGCCGAAGCCGCCGCTGAAGCGCCTGCGGCCGAGGAATCGACCGAAGCGGAAGCCAAGCCAGCCGAAACGGCCGAAACAGCAGCGGCTGAAGAAGGCGAGACAGAAGATAAGCCGAAAGAGTAGGCAACCAACTGAGGTGCGGGAGGCCAAACGGCTGCGAAATCTACAGCCAGCGGCAGCCTGGTGTGCAACGAGCAATGCGACATGCGGTTCGATGTGTTGACCTTGTTTCCGGGCATGTTCCCGAGTTATCTGGGTCAGAGCCTGCTGAAGCTGGCCATCGAACGCGGGTTGATCGAGGTCCAGTTGCACGACATTCGCAATTGGGCACGCGACAAGCACCACGTGGTGGACGATCGCCCGTACGGCGGCGGCCCTGGTATGGTGCTGAAGGTGGAGCCGGTCGTCGAGTGTGCCGAGGCGGTACAGGCGATGGCCGAACCGGCCGGGCATTTGGTCATGCTGACGCCGCACGGACGTCGGCTCGACCAGGGCGTCGTCGAACAACTGGCGACGCGACGACGGCTCGTGTTGTTGTGCGGACGGTACGAGGGATTCGACGAACGGGTGCGACAGATACTCAAGCCGGACGAGATTTCGATCGGCGACTATGTGCTCGGCGGAGGCGAAGTCGCGGCGATGGTGATTATCGACGCCGTGGCACGGCTCGTGCCGGGCGTTTTGGGAGACGAACAGAGCAACAAACAAGACTCGTTTTCCGGCGAGCGGCGGCTGTTGGAATTCGCGCAGTACACACGCCCGCGCGAGTACCGGGGACTGAGCGTGCCGGAAGTGCTCATCAGCGGCGACCATGCCGAGATCGCGGCCTGGCGCCAGCGACAGAGCGAAGAGCGAACCAAACAACAACGGGCCGATTTGTGGGCCCGTCAAACCGATTCACGAGAGAACACCCCTAGCGAGTAACGGGAAAGGTCGGCGATTATGAGTCAGCAAACGTTGGAACTGGTCGAAAAGGCCTCGTTGAAAACCGACATTCCAGAATTCGAGATCGGCGATACGGTCGACGTGCACACGCGGATTCTGGAAGGCGAGAAGGAACGTATTCAAATCTTCAACGGTGTGGTCATCGCCCGTAGCGGGTCGGGAACGCGCGAGATGTTCGTAGTCCGGCGCGTCGTCGCCGGAGGCGGCGTCGAGCGCAAGTTTCCGCTCCATTCGCCGAAGATCGCGCAGGTCGAGGTCAAACGCCGCGGCGTGGTTCGCCGGGCGAAGCTGTACTTCCTGCGTGACCGCGTCGGTAAGGCCGTTCGCCTCAAACAGCGCCGCGACGACGCGGGCGACAAGAAGTAGGCGGCCTGGCGGGCGAACTCGAACGAGCAGCGCGGACAGTGATGCCCGTGTTGTCCACGGACTGCCGGAGACGTCCGGATGCGCTGGCAACGGCAATTGGCGCGCGTGCGTTCGGCCTGGCGGCGGTATCGTTCGTTGGCCCAGCGCGGAGAGCGGGCCGCCGCGCGCTATCTGCGCCGCAAGGGTTACTACGTGGTGGCGAGGCGCGAGCGCGACACGTTTGGCGAATTGGACCTGGTGGCCGTCGATGGCAGGACGGTCGTCTTTGTGGAAGTTAAGACCCGCCGCACGCATGAGGCTGGCGAGCCGGCCGAAGCCGTCGATCTTACCAAGCAGAAACGGCTCACACGGATGGCGCTGGCGTTTCTGAAACGCAACGACTTGCTCGAACATCCGGCTCGGTTCGATGTGTTGGCCATTACCTGGCCGGCCGACGCGCGCCGCCCCTCGATCGAGCATATCAAGAATGCCTTCGAGGCAGTCGGCCACGGGCAAATGTTCAGCTAGGCGTGACAGCGCGGCACTGTGCCAGCAACGGTGGAGAGGCGGCCGGTTGGCGCGCTGCACGAGACATTCGAGCTGTCTGTCGTCGTGGCTTGCTCAGTCAAACGGCCAGGCCTCGCCGAGCGCCTGCCGCTGGAGTTGGCGGATCTCGGCCAGTCCTTCGCCGGCCAGGGCAAGCAGCGCGTCCAGCTCCTCGCGGCTGAACGTGGCTTCCTCACCGGTGCCCTGTACTTCGACAAACCGTCCGCTGCCGGTCATGACGACGTTCATGTCGACCGCTGCTGCCACGTCCTCGCGATAGTCAAGGTCTAACAGTGGTTGGCCCTCGACGATGCCGACACTGATAGCCGCGACGCTGTCACGCAGCGGCTGGCGAGGCAGGTCGTCGATCGTGTGGATCGCGTCGACCAGCGCGACCATCGCACCGGTAATGCTCGCCGTCCGCGTGCCGCCGTCAGCCTCGAGCACGTCGCAATCAACAAACACCGATCGTTCGCCCAGCGCGTCCAAATCGACCACGGCCCGTAAGCTGCGGCCGATCAAACGTTGGATTTCGGTCGTGCGGCCGTCCGTCTTGCCGACGTCGCGACGCTTGCGCGGACTCGTGCTACCGGGCAACATGCTGTACTCGGCGGTCACCCAACCGCGCCCTTGACCGGTCATCCAGGGCGGAACCTGCTCGTCGACACTCGCAGTACACAGAACCGTGGTGCGACCGGAGGTGATAAGCACGCTGCCTGCGGCAGGTCGGGTGAATTGGCGTTTGAGCGTGATCGGGCGGAGGGCGCTATTCGTGCGGCCGTCGTGACGCATGGTCGAGTCCGTTTCCTGGTCTGGGATGAAAGCGCGGATTCGAGCCGCCGCCTGCCCGCGGCTGACCCGCCGTCGGTTAGCACTGGGCTCCAAGCATCCAGGCCAAGATGCCTTTTTGTACGTGCAATCGATTGGCGGCCTGTTGGACGACGATGCTCTGCGGCCCGTCGATCACCTCATCGGTCACTTCTTCACCGCGATGCGCCGGCAGGCAATGCATAAAGTACGCGCCATCAGGCGCCTTGGCCAACAAGTCCGCGTTGACTTGATATGCGGCAAAGTCCTGCCGTCGCTTGCTCGATTCCTTCTCCTGACCCATGCTGGTCCAAACGTCGGTATACACGGCCGACGCTTCGCGGACCGCTTCGGACGGATCCTTGGTGACATGAAGGTCCAGCTCAGGAACCTCCTTTTCGACGTGTTTGAGAAACGACGCTTTGAACTCATAACCGGGCGGAGAGGCGACCACGAACCGCATCCCCATCTTGCCGCAACCTTCGGCCAGGCTATGGGCCACGTTGTTGCCATCGCCGACATACGCCAGCGTGTGGCCCTTCAATCCACCGGTCAGTTCTTTGAGTGTGTACAAATCGGCCAATGCCTGGCAGGGGTGCGCAAAGTCGGTCAATCCGTTGATCACCGAACAAGTGCAATAGCGGGCCAGGTCGACGGCCGTTCGATGACGAAACGCGCGAACCACCACGATGTCGACGTATTGGCTAAGCACACGGCCGAAATCGGCCACGCTTTCGCGTGAGCCGAAGCCGACCTCATCTCCCAGAAACAGGGCGCTCCCGCCCAAGTTGATCATTCCGGCTTCGAAGCTGACCCGCGTGCGCAGCGACGGTTTTTCGAACAGCATGCCCATCACGCGGCCGGGCAGCAGCGCTTCGCGCAGTCCCTGCTCGTACTTCGTCTTGAGGTCCTGCGTGATGGCGAAGATCCTTTCGATCTCGCCAGACTGCAAATCAGAAACGGTCAACAGGTTTCGCATCAAGTCACTCGGGCTGGCCCAGGCTAGCCGGTCTGTTGTTTGATTACTTTGGCCAAGATGTCGCAACCGTCGTGAACTTGCTGCTCAGACAGGTTCATGGCTGGCAACAAACGGATGACCGTCCCCTGCGTACAATTGACCAGCAGGTTTTGCTCCATGCATCCTTGTACGACGGGCGCGCCTTC
This sequence comes from uncultured Planctomycetaceae bacterium, assembly GCA_937952415.1. GTDB lineage: Bacteria > Planctomycetota > Planctomycetia > Pirellulales > PALSA-1355 > CALFYT01. The sequence continues at coordinate 91,479 of CALFYT010000038.1, forward strand.
GATTGACAGTTCGATTCCGATCATCAGTCCCAAGATGCGCACTTCTTTGATCAGCTCGCATTGAGCTTTCAGGTCGTTCAGCCGTTGTCGGAACAGCTCGCTGATTTGATTGGCGTTCTCCAGCAGGTTCTGACTCTCGATCATTTCAATCGCAGCGATTCCGGCGCGGGCAGCGATCGGATTGCCGCCAAACGTGGCCGCGTGCATGCCGGGACGCAAGCTGGGCGCAATTTCGGCCGTTGTCAGCAGCGCCCCGCCAGCGACGCCACCGCAAAGCGCCTTGGCTAGAGTCATCACGTCGGGAGTCACGCCGAAGTGCTGGTAGGCGAACCATTGTCCGGTGCGCCCGCAGCCGGTTTGCACTTCGTCGAACATCAGCAGCAAGCCCTGGTCGTCGGCCAGACGGCGCAGTCCAGCGAGAAACCCTTCGGGCGGAACATTGATGCCTCCTTCGCCCTGGACCGGTTCGACCAGGATCGCCGCCGTTTCGTCGTCGACCAGCCGTGTGACCGCGTCCAGGTCGCCGTACGGCGCGTAGACAAAACCGGCCATCAGCGGCCCGAGCCCTTCGTGATACTTCGGCTGGGCGGTCGCGGTCGTGGCGGCAAGCGTTCGTCCGTGAAATCCACCCTCGAACGTAATGATCTTGTACCGTCCTGGCGACGCATGGAGACGGGCGAGTTTGATGGCCGCCTCGTTGGCTTCCGCCCCGGAATTGCAGAAGAAGGCCTGCCCGCCGAAGCTTCGCTCCGAAAGGAGCTTTGCCCAACGCCCCTGGGCTTCGGTGTACCAGGTGTTGGGCACGTGGATCAGCGTGGCCGCTTGCTCCTGGACGGCCTTCACGACCGGCTCGGGGCAATGCCCCAACAGATCGCAACCCCAGCCGGGAAAGAAGTCGAGATAGCGATTGCCATCGCTATCCCAAACGTAGGAGCCCTCGCCGCGCGTCAGAGCCACCGGGTAGCGACCGTAGTTGGGCACCACGTAGCGCTGGAACAACTCGAGGATCTCGGCCGTGTTCTTGCTGGCCTCGGCGGTTGCCATGGGTGGTTCTCCTTAGTCGCTGGTTCCGTTCGTGATTCGTCGCGCCAATGCGGGGCCCCGAATTTGGCAAGGACATGCTTGCACGGTTGAAGGTTCAAGCGTCGGCCGGCGAACTGGCCGGTGCCGCAGGCTCGGAATCTCGGACGATTTCCGTGCCAACGCCTTTGTTCGTATAGATTTCAAGCAATAGCCCGTGGCGTTCGCGGCCGTCGATAATGTGAATCTTGCGGATGCCCCGCCCCAGCGTTTCCAGGCAGGCTTCGACCTTGGGGATCATGCCCGACTCGATCGATCCGGTTTCGATCAGCTCGCGGGCCTGGGTGGCGGTTAGCGAATTGATGAGCGAGTTGGGGTCGTCCTTGTCCCGGCGCACGCCGTTGACGTCGCTCATGTAGATCAGTTTTTCGGCACCCAGCGCCTGGGCAACGGCAGTTGCGGCCGTGTCGGCGTTCACGTTGAGTTTCTCATCGTCAGGGCCGAGACACATGGACGGGATCACTGGGACGGTGCCGGCAAAGCAAAGATTGCTGATCGTACCGCGATCGACCCGCGTGATGGTCCCAACGGCGCCCAGGTCGATCGGTTTGCCGTTTTGATCGTCGAGCTGGAGCGGTTCGCCCCAGAGGACGTTGGTCGTCCGAAAATTCAATGGCGCGGCGCGGCCGCCGAAGGCCTCGATCCGCTCGGCAATGTGTTCGTTGGTTTCGTAGGCCAGCGTCTTCTCGACGATGCCCAGTGTTTGCTGATCCGTGTATCGGCGTCCCTGGATAAAGCGGGGTTTGAGGCCCGCCGCGTCCATCGCCCGATTGATCGCCGGTCCGCCGCCGTGTACGACCACCGGACGCATGCCGACGGTTTCCATGAACACGATATCGATCAGCAAGTGGCGCAGCGCGTCAACATCGTCCATCAGGCTGCCGCCGAGCTTGATGACGGTGACGCTGTCGCGAAACTTGCGAATCCAGCCCAGGGCCTCGATCAGTACGGCGGCCTTTTCGGTGGGTGTCAGCAAGGGCGCGTGCTCCAAACGAGGACGCAACCGCCACCATGCGTGGCGAACGGCGAGAAAGGCACCCCGCTACGGGTGCGAACGAAACCTTTGATTTTATGACACCTCTAAACGGTGTCAACGCGCCGAAATCGCGCGTGACAGGGCCCACCGGTTGGCCGAAACAACCGCCGCCCTCTGGAATGGCACAGCGGAACGTGCGAAGATAGCCGTTTCCGAATGAATCCAGCTCGAGGCCCGAGGTGACGGCAAGCACTGCGATCGTAATGGCAGCCGGCAAGGGCACCCGCATGGAGTCGGAGTTGCCCAAGGTGCTGGTGCCTGTGTGTGGTCGACCGATGATCGACTACGTGCTCGATGCGCTGGTCACCGCCGGAGTCGAGCGAGTGATCGTGATCGTTGGTTATCGTGAACAGGACGTGCGGCAGGCGTTATCCGGTCGCACCGGAATCGAATACGCCGTGCAGGCCGAGCAACGCGGAACCGGCCATGCGGTGATGTGCGCCCGCGAACACCTGCGAGGCAAGGATGGCCCGGTGCTGGTGGTGGCCGGCGACTCGCCGATGATGCAACCGGCATCGATTCGGAGCCTTTTGGATGAGTTTCGCCAGTCTGAGCCAGCCTGCCTCCTGGGAACGGGCACCAAGGAGGATCCGGCCGGTTTGGGGCGGGTGGTACGCGACCGGGAAGGGCGATTCGCCGCAATTGTCGAGGAAAAGGACGCCACCGACGAACAAAAACGGATCAAAGAGGTCAATCTTAGTTGTTACGTCTTCCGCATCCCGGATTTGCTCGACGCGCTCGAGCGGATTCGGCCCGACAATGCGCAAGGAGAATACTACCTGACCGACTGTCCAGGCGTGCTGTTGGCCGCCGGACGCGACGTGCGAGCGCTGAACATCCTGCAACCGTGCGAGGCGCTCAGCATTAATAACATGGCGCAACTGGCTGTCGTCGAATCCACAATGCGCGAGATGGGCATGGATCGGTCCGCTCAATGACCACGCTATGAACGATCTCAAGATTTTTAGCGGCCGGGGAAATCCCGAACTCTCAAAGCGCATCTGCGACTATCTCGGTCTGCCGATGGGCGGAATCTCGATCGGGAACTTTCCCGACGGCGAGATTAGCTGCAAGGTGGACGAAGACATTCGCGGTCGTGACGTATTCCTCGTTCAGTCAACTTGCCCGCCGGTCAATGAAAACTTGATGGAGCTCTTGATCATGATCGAGAGCTGCAAAAGGGCCAGCGCTGAACGAATCACGACCGTCATTCCCTACTTCGGCTACGCTCGCCAGGATCGAAAAGACGAGGGGCGCGTTCCAATTACCGCGAAGCTGGTGGCCAACATCATCACGCGAGCCGGCGCGGATCGCGTGTTGGCGATGGACTTGCACGCCGCACAAATTCAGGGGTTTTTCGATGTTCCGGTCGATCACTTGTACGCCGCGCCGGTCTTGACCGAACACTTCCTGAGCCGTGGGTTCGACCGCAAGAACATCGTGGTCGTCAGCCCGGATGAAGGAAGCATCAAGCGCGCGCTTGGCCACGCCGAGCGGTTGGGCGCCAAGCTGGCGATCGTCGACAAGCGCCGAGCTGACGCCGAACACACGTCGCAGGAAAACATCATCGGCTCGCCAGTCGAGGGCAAGATTGCGCTGATGTTCGACGACATGATCAGCACGGCGGGCTCGATTTGCGGTGCGGCCCAGATTCTGAACGAACATGGAGCGACAGAGATTTACGTTGCGGCGACCCACGGCGTGCTGTGTGGCCCGGCTGTCGAGCGGCTGGAGACCTCGCCGATTCACGAGCTGGTAATCACCGACACGATTCCGCTCCGGCCGGAACAGATCTTGCCCAAGATCAAAGTGCTCAGCGTGGCCCCTCTGCTCGGAGAAGCGATCAAGCGGATTCACCGCAATGAGTCGGTCAGCCGGCTATTCGATTAGGGGCTGCGTCACTTCGCCAGCCCGGCGTTGGTTATTCGCCGACCGGCGGCGTGGCAACAGTCTGGCGGCATGCGTATTCGGCGACTGGCCAGGCAACCGGCAATCGTCAGCGGGCGACCTGAGTTGGGCAGGCATCTTGGCCGAATTAGTTGCCTGGACCGGGTGAATTGCCTCGGCCACGCCAGGACCATATCCACGCACTTTGGCTTGGGAATTTGATGGGGGAGGGCAGGGGGCGCCTGGGCTTGAAAGCCGGCCGTTTTCGGCGACAATGACTGGTTTGCCCAGTGGCGATCCGCCGGCACCGGCGTGGCAACGGAAGGTTGCCCATGCGGGGAAGCCTGTGTGAGGGGGCATGGCGATGGCCATCGCCTGAAGTGGCCCGATTAGCGGAAATCAAACCATCGGATTGAGGTTACCGAATGGCTGAAGTACTCAAAGTTGAAGAGCGAGAGCCGGGTGGCAAGCGCACCGCGCGGCGGCTACGGCGTGCCGGGTCGGTACCGGCCGTGCTCTACGGACACGGCGAAGCAAACAAGAACCTGACTGTCGATGCCGATGAAATCGCCGCGGTCGTGCGCCACGGCGGACGCGTCGTCGACCTGAGCGGGGCTGTCAAAGAAAAGGCGTTTATCCGGGAGTTGCAATGGGACACCTACGGCGTCGATGTCTTGCACGTTGACTTCACGCGTGTCTCTGCGCATGAGCGTGTTGAGGTCAAGGTGAGCATCGAGTTGCGCGGACAGGCAGCAGGTGCGAAAGAGGGCGGCATCGTCGAGCACCTTGTTCACGAGGTGGACATCGACTGCGAAGCAGTGGCGATTCCCGAGAAGCTGGAATTGAACATCAACGATCTGCACGTCGGCGAGCAATTGACAGCCGCCGATCTGCCACTGCCCGGCGGTGCGAAGTTGATTTCGGACGCGGAATCAGTCGTAGTGCAGTGTGTCGAATCTCGCGAGGAAGAAGAGGAAGAAGAACCGGCCGCTGCATCCGCGGAGCCGGAAGTGATTGGGCGCAAACCCGAGGATGAAGAATCAACGGAAGGCGATTAGCGATTTGAAATGGCGAAACTGGCCGCGCACCGGGCTAATGTTTCGACGCTCGGCGAATCGAGCCATGTGGAATTCAATTGCTGCCAGGTGACTGAGAATTGATCGTGGGCCATGAAGCTCGTTATTGGACTGGGGAATCCGGGTCGCAAGTACGAGGGAACAAGGCATAACGTTGGGTTTCGTGTGATGGCCGAACTGGCAAACCGCCACGGCCGCGATAAACCGAAGCAGGCGTTTCAAGGAGAGTATGTCGAAGCGTTCGTTGACACCCAGAAAGTGTTGCTGTTGTGCCCACACACGCTGATGAACCGCAGCGGGGGCAGCGTGTTGGCGGCGCGGGATTTTTACAAGATACCGCCGGAAGACCTGCTCATCGTGGCGGACGATTTTAATCTGCCGATCGCGAAATTGCGGTTCCGTCCGCGCGGGTCGTCCGGAGGGCAGCGAGGTTTGGCCGACGTCATTCGTCGCTTGGGCACCGACGAGGTGCCGCGGTTGCGGATCGGAATTGGATCGCCGCCGGCGGGGCGAGACGCCGCCGGATGGGTGTTGGGACGTTTTGCAGGCGATGATAAGCAGGAAATCGACGTAGCCATCGCCCGGGCGGCCGACGCGGTCGAGCTGTGGACCCGAGAAGGGATGGACGTCGCAATGAATCGATACAATTAAGATCCTTGACGAGGAGCGCTTTCGTGGCTGTCAACGTATACGAAGGGATGTTTATTCTCGACTCGAACCGCTACGCGCGCGACGCGGACGCGGTGTCGGGCCAGATTCCGGAATTGATCGAGAAGGCGGGCGGCGAATTGCTTGCCAGCCGATTGTGGGAAGAGCGACGACTTGCTTATCCCATCAACGGCCAACGCAAGGGCGCGTATTGGCTGACGTACTTTAAGCTCGATTCAGGCGAGCTGGCCGGGCTGACGCGCCAATGCCGGCTCAGCGACAGCATCCTGCGGACGTTGTTCCTAAAGGTCGACTCGCGAATCGCCGACGCGCTGGTCAGCCACGCCCTGGCCGATCCGGCCAAAGCAGCGGCCGCAGCGTCATCGGAGGAAGGGTCGGCTTCGCAAGATGCGGCCTCCAAGTAGAGCTTTCGAACTACTACACCCGCGATCGAATTGACAGATCAAGGAGTCGACGATGGCCAGCTACAATCGTGTCATACTGGTCGGAAACCTGACGCGGGATGTCGAGCTGCGCTACATCGCAAGTGGCACGGCGGTGACCGACATCGGACTGGCCGTCAACGATCGCCGAAAGAATAGCAGCGGCGAATGGGTCGACGAGACGACGTTTGTCGACGTGACGCTTTGGGCCCGGCAGGCCGAAGTGGCCAGTGAGTACCTGAGCAAAGGTTCGAGCGTGTTGATCGAAGGCCGGTTGAAGCTCGATACCTGGGAAAAGGACGGCAAAAAGAACTCCAAGTTGCGCGTCGTCGGCGAACGCATGCAAATGCTGGGTGGTCGCGGCGGTGGCGGCGGAGGAGGCGGCGGACCGCGCGGCTCAGCACAGCCAGCCGGGCAAACCGCCGATTCTGATCACTCGCAAGCTCCGCCCGACGACGACATTCCGTTCTAAGTCGACCGAGCGACGCGAGCCGCCAACTGCGGCCGACGCCTGGCGGCTGTTTGAACCAGCGAATACTGAACCACTCGAGGAAGCGTGATGCCCAAAGCCAAGTCGACCAAGAAACGCGTTCGTACGAAACGATTGCCGCGCGGCGAGCACCGGGGAGTCGAGTTGCTGTTGATCCAATCAGTGGATCACGTCGGCTCGCAGGGGGACGTCGTCGAGGTGAAGCGCGGGTACGCGATGAACTACCTGCTCCCGCAGGGATTGGCCACGATCGCGACCGACCACCACAAGCGGATGGTCGAAAAGCACAAAGCCCGCTTGCAGGAGATCCAGAACGCCCGGATGGCCGGTCTGCGCAAGATCGCCGACGAACTGGGCCGACAGAGTGTCACCATTGAGGCCAATGCCAACGACGAAGGACATCTCTACGGTTCGGTGGGCGCTGCCGAAATCGTTTCGGCCTTGAAGCGCAACGAAATTACGATCACCGCCGACCAGGTTCGGCTGCAAGGACCGCTCAAGGAGCTTGGGCTCTATACGGTCAACATCCACATGGGCCACGAAGTCGAGGGCGAATTGAAAGTCTGGGTCGTGCCGACCGTGACGGAGGACGAGCCCACCGCGAAGAAGGCTGACAGCGCGGACAACGGTTAACTAACTCGGACGCGGGGCTAACTAACTCGGACGCGACCGGAGCGAGTTGGATGTAGATTGACCTGCTTGCTCCAGGACGCCAGGCCAGCACGGAGGGCCGGTGCTATGAAATCGAACGCTGAATTGCTCGATCGGCAGCCACCGTGCAATCTCGAAGCCGAGCGAGGTGTCTTGGGCAGCATCCTGCTGCTACCGGTCGTTTGCGACGACGTCGCCCTTATCTTACGGCCCGAAGATTTCTATAGCGATGCGAATCGGACCCTCTATGCCGAATTGCGCGCTATGCACGACGAGGGACGGCAGATCGATACGACGCTCCTTGTCGAACGTCTCAAGAGCGCCGGGAAGTTCGAATCGGTCGGCGGCGCCGTCTATCTGTCCGAGGTGCTTCAGTCGGTGCCGACGGCGGCCAACGCGAGCTACTATGCTGAAATCGTCAAGGGCAAGAGTACGCTTCGCTCGTTGATCCTCGCCAGTACCGAGATTCTTCGAGATGCCTATTCCGAGGCAAGCGATACGCGCGAGATGCTCAGCCAAGCCGAGCAGCGGATCTTCAGCATCCTCGACAGTCGCAATGCTGGGGCCGTAGCGAGTATTTACGACATCATGCAAGAGGCGATGTCGCGGATCGACGCCCGAATGAAGGACGATCAGGGCATGACCGGTCTGGAGACCGGTTTCGGCGACTTCGATCATCTGACGGGCGGCCTGCACAACTCGGAATTGGCCATTCTTGCCGCGCGCCCCAGCATGGGAAAAACCGCGTTAGCGCTGAATATCGCCGAGCATGTCACGCTTAAGATGAACGCCACCACGCTGTTCGTCAGTCTGGAAATGTCGAAGATCGAGTTGGCCGATCGTATGGTCTGCGCGCTGGCCGAGGTAAACAGCCAGCGGCTGCGCAGCAATCAGATTTCAAGAGACGAACGAACGAAGCTTGTTGAAAAGATGGCCGAATTGAGTCAGGCGCCGCTGTTCGTCGACGACACGCCCAGCCGTTCGATGACCGAGATCGCCGCGACAGCCCGGCGCGTCAAGCGGAAGTCGGGCTTGCAATTGATCGTGATCGACTACTTACAGCTCATAGAGCCTGACAATCTGCGCGATCCGCGTCAGGAACAGGTCGCTCGCATCGCGCGCCGCCTGAAGGGCCTGGCGCGGGAACTGGATGTGCCGGTGCTTTGTCTGGCACAGTTGAATCGCCAGGCCGAAGACACAAAACCGCGCTTGGGCCACCTGCGCGAAAGTGGGGCGATTGAGCAGGACGCCGACGTGGTCATGTTCATCCACCGCGAGGAGGCCGGCGGCGACAATGTCGAGGCTCACGATCGGCCACACAATGCGGGCGAGGCCGAGCTGATCATCGCCAAGCAGCGAAACGGTCCGACCGGCGTGGTACCGCTGTTTTGGTTCAAGGACTTCACACGATTCCGGCCGGTCGAACGCCGCGGCTACGATGAGTTCGAGCAGTTCAACACGGCCGAGACGTTTTAGATCGCGGCGTTGCGTTGCGCGACGACGCTTGCGCGACGACGCTGCCCAAGTTGGCACCCCCATGCGGGCCCGAATCGGGAGCCGGCCATTCTCCAAACGCACCGGTCGTGGCCGCCTTGCCGATCTTCCACGTTTCGCGCCAGTTTCGAGTGGTGAATGGGCGCCGCCCTGTTTCTAGCGGCGATGGGCTCTGCTTCCGGGTTTCTGGGCGGTTTGCGGCGGAAGCGGCCCTTGCTATCGCCGGCCGGTTGCCAGGTACGATACCCACTGCATGCACCCCGATGCAGTCCCAGTTTTCCCACGTTTCCAAAAGCCGTCTTTTTGTGGGACTCATGTCCAACTCGCCTTGTCCGCACGGCGGGGTTCGGGTATCTCTACGCCCGCTCAAATTGGTCCGTGATTGCGGAAAGCGTTCGCTTATCTTCTTTCGCGGCCCCGGGATGCAGGCTAATGACCTTTAGCGCGTTCGGCGCGGTCCGGCTTGCCATCCTCCCGTCTCGATAGATTTCAACCTGTGCGGAACCGAATGGTCATGGCCTTCGTTCGTCGCCACGATCGTCTATTGCTGCGCATCGGCGCCGCGATGATGTTCGTTGCTGGATGGTTGTCTGGCGCGCCGTTGCGCGCGCAGACCGGACCGCCAGCGCCGGCGGCGACGATCTCTGCGCTTCCGCCCGCCAGCCAACCGGCACCTGAAGCGCATCCGCGCGTCTTGGACGTGCGGCTGACGGGCAACCGCGCGATCACGCGCGACCGCGTGCTGGCCAACATTGGCACGCGGATCAACCAACCGTTCGATCAGGCGATCTTCAGCGCGGACGTGCGCAAGCTAGTGGGCAAGAGCTGGTTCGTTCACGTCGAGCCGACGGTTGAGAAGGTGCCCGGCGGCGTCGTGATTCACCTCCGTGTCGTTGAACGTCCGACGCTGCAGTACGTCCGCTACCTGGGCTGGAAGAAGATCAAGCCCAAGACGCTCGCCAAACAAACCGAGATCAAAAAAGGCGATTCGCTCGACCCATTCGCCGTGGAAGACGCGGCTCGCAAGCTAGAAACCTATTACCAAACGAAGGGCTTCAACGACGTCAAAGTCGAAGTGCTGGAAGGCAACAAACCGACCGATCGGGGCGCCGTCTTTCTGATCAACGAGGGCAAAGTTCAGAAGATTTGGAAAGTGCGATTCGAGGGCAACAGCATCGCCAGCGACGGCCGGCTCAAGACACAGATCGAAACGAAGCCGCCGTTGCTTTGGCTGTTCAAGGGCTACGTCGACCGCGAGAAGATCGATGCCGACGTCGAGCGGCTGATCGACTACTACCGCGGGTTGGGCTTTTTCAAGGCTCAGATCGGCCGCGACTACACCTGGGATGAAGACGAAAGCTGGATGACGTTGACGTTCTACGTCAACGAGGGTCCGCAGTACGAAGTGCGGAACGTCTCGTTCATGGGCAACAAGATCTATGGCGACTCGGTACTTTTTGAAGGGTTGAAGTTGCACCCGGGTGATTTCTTCAATCGTGAGAAATCGAACAACGATATCGGCTATATCAAAGATGTGTACGGGGCTAACGGCTACGTGTTTGCCGACGTCAATCGCGAGTTGCTCTTCGACCTGGAACCGGGCCAGCTCGACATCGTCTACAAGTTGACCGAAGGCGAACAGTGTCTGGTGGGCGATATCAACGTTCACATTGCCGGCGACAACCCCCACACGCGGCTGAAGACGGCCATCAACCGCATCGGACTGCGACCGGGCGATGTCGTTGACATTCGCAAGATTCGCGCCAGCGAGGCACGACTCAAGCGGTCGCAAATATTCAACGTCGATCCCAGCAAGGGTGACATTCCGCGCATCGTGCTGTCGCCGCCCAATTCCGCCATTGATTCCGACGAAGAGCGCAGCAGCGTGGCCGAAGGCGGGGGCAATTCGCGCACCACGCGCGGACAGAGCCCGGATCCGCCACGTGCCACCCGATCCGGCGTTCGATACCAAAGCCCCGACGCAGGCTACGGCGGACAAGCCGTGAATCCGATTGCTCCTGGTGGCTACGCGCCGCAGCAAACGAACCCCTACGCCGCGCCGAATACGACGACGTATCCAGCCGGGACCACCAACAGCCAGACTGTCGCACCCAACGGGTATCCGCCGCCGCCCAACAATCCGTATGCGGCTGCCGCCTCAGGTACGTCGCCTGCGCCGGTGAACCGCTATGCGGCGCAAACGGCCGGACAGCCGTCGCCCACGGGCACATATCTTTCGCAAGTGCCCAATGATGGCTCGACGCAGCCACCGATCGTTTCGGGACCACCGCCCGGTTCGATTTATCCTCCTAACTACCAGCAGAACGGGGTTGGCCAGCCGCCGTACGCGGCACAGGGATCGTATCCGCCCGGTTTTGGAGCCGGACCGCCCGACCTTCCCGGCGGTAGCCTGCTGCCGAATCCGACACCCGAGGGCATTCCGTTGCCCGACGATCGTCCGCGGATTCCCGTGGACATTTACCTGAACGAGGCACAGACTGGGCGATTCATGTTCGGAGCCGGCGTCAACTCGAACGCCGGTCTAGTCGGTTCGATCATCCTGGACGAGCAGAACTTCGATTGGCGACGGATCCCCACTAGCTGGGAAGACTTTCGCAGTGGTCGCGCGTTTCGTGGAGCTGGCCAACGGTTCCGCCTCGAAGCCGCGCCGGGTACCGAAGTTTCCCGCTACATGTTCAACTTCGCCGATCCGTACTTGTTCGACACACCGGTCAGCTTCGGCCTGAGCGGGTTCTACTTCCAGCGTTTTTACCGCGATTGGACGGAGCAACGGGCCGGCGGCCGCACGAGCTTGGGATACCAGCTCACGCCTGATTTGTCCGGCAGCCTGGCGTTTCGTGCGGAAGACGTGCGGGTTTCGAATCCCCGAGTCGATCCCACGACGGTTCCGCCGTTGGAAGAAGTTCTTGGCCACACGCAGATGTACGGCTTTACGGGCACGGTCGCGTGGGATACGCGCGACAGCACGTTTTTGCCGACGCAGGGACGATACGTGTCGCTCGCCGTGGCCTACACCATGGGAACATTCCAATTTCCGACGTACACGGTCGACTACCGCCGGTTCTTTATGCTTCGCGAGCGGCCGGACGGATCGGGCCGCCACGTGCTGAGCATTTACAACCAATTCGGTATCACCGGCAGCGACACGCCGATGTACGAGCGGTTCTTTGCCGGCGGTTTCTCGACGCTACGCGGTTTCCAGTTCCGCGGTGCTTCGCCACAGATCAACACCGTGGAGGTCGGTGGCGACTTCCAGAACCTCAGTTCCGTCGAATATATGTTCCCCGTCACGGCCGACGACATGCTGCGGGCCGTCGTGTTCGTCGACTTCGGTACGGTGGAGGAGACCGTAACGATCGATTGGGACAACTTCCGTGTCGCGCCGGGTATCGGCATGCGGATTTCGCTGCCGGCGTTGGGTCCGGCCCCGATCGCCGTCGACTTCGCGGTACCGGTGGCCTACGCAGACACCGACATTCGCCAACTAGTACAGTTCTTCGTCGGCTACAGTCGATAGCCACGGTGACTGCGTGATGCATCCATCGGCAGGCTCAGTCCAGCACGCCCGCACGGCGCCGCGTTGCTACGGATACGAGATCAGGCTGTGTGGGCGATATCGTTCCAAACGTTTCGCGCCGCCCAGGCCGCTCAATTGGATCAGGAACACACAGCCCAGTACGTTGGCTCCCGAAGTCTCGACAAGCCGGCAGCAGGCTTCCATGGTGCCTCCGGTGGCCAGCAGGTCGTCAACGAGTAGCACGTTCTGGTCCGACTGGATCCCGTCTCGATGGACCTCCAGCGTATCGGTTCCGTATTCCAGCTCGTAGTGAAACGAGTGCGTGTCGAATGGCAGCTTGCCGGGCTTGCGGACCGGCACGAACCCAACGTCGAGCTCAAGCGCCAACGGCGCGGCGAATATGAACCCGCGAGCCTCGGCCGCGGCGACCACGTGAACGCCGGCGTCACGATACGGTTGGGCCATCTGGTGCACCGTCTCGCGCAGCGCGGCCGGATTGGCCAGCAGAGGCGTGATGTCGCGAAACAGAATGCCTGGCTTCGGAAAGTCGGGCACGTCGCGAATGTATTCCTTGAGATCCATGAGGCGTTGCGAGTCTCCCGGGCTGAGCCATCGAACCGGGCGCGCAACGGTCCTCGTAACGCAAGGGAGCAACGCCCTGAAGCAGGACGCATTCTAGCAGGGAGTGCCCGGGTCTGATCAAGCGCAAACGGCGGTAATGACCGAGCTTGGGGTCTTACCGAGCCGTGCCTTGCAGGCTGTCGGCCAACTTGGCCAGCGCTTCGGTCTCGATTTGCCGGACGCGTTCGCGCGTCAGCCCGAGCGCCTCGCCGATCTCCTTCAGCGTGCGAGGCTCGTTGTCGTGCAGACCGAACCGCATCCTCAGGACGGTCGCCTCGCGATGGTCCATCGTTTCGAGCATTTGCATGACATGGACCAGATTGTCGTTGTCGACCAGCTCTTCTTCGGGGCTCTTGAGCCGTTCGTCCATGATCATCTCGCCCAACGACCATCCGGCTTCGGTCTGATCCGTCTGTGGTGTCGAATTGTAGATGCGGATGGCCTTTTTGATGATCGGCAGCTTCTTGCGAGGAAGCCCCAGCACGCGCGCCACTTCTTCCGGCGTGGGCGTGCGGCCCAACTCCTCGGCCAATCGGGCAGTCGCGCGACGCCACTTCGAGAGCAACTCAACCATATACGCCGGAATGCGGATCGTCTTGGCCGTATTGATCAAGGCGCGCTTGATCGACTGCTTGATCCAATAGCTCGCGTAAGTGCTAAATCGCGTGCCGACTCCCGGGTCGAAACCCTCAACTGCCCGCAGCAATCCCAAGTTGCCTTCCTCGATCAGGTCTTGCAGGCTCAGGCCCTTGCCGGTGTATCCCCGGGCGATGTTGACGACCAGACGCAGGTTGGCGCGCACCATGCGGTCGCGGGCTCGGGAGTCGCCCTGTCCGATCGCCGTGGCCAGTTCCTGCTCGTCGCTGGCGGTAAGGAGCGCGGTCTCGTTGATCTCGCGAAGGTACGTTTCCAGCGGAGATTGGACGGCGCTTGAGCTGCGGTATCGAGTCGTGGTCATGCTTGTATCAGGTGCCGTTTCGGGATGCCTAGGATCAGGATCGGGATGGTCTAGCCGTGTGTCGCGCGGCCGTGGCGCGGCTAGAGCGCCATCCGCACAATCGTCACGCAGCCTCACAATCGGACCTTGGCGGGCCGTTGAGGATCGCTCACGGGACAACACAACTATCGACGTGCGCAGAGCGTTTCTGCAAACAAGCAGAGACTGGGCGCAGTAGCGCGAATGTGACGTCCGTTCGGCGCCTATCGATCAAGCCGGAGCGGCCGGTCAGGACCGGGACAGTCGTTGCGATCGGGCCTAACTGTGCGTATCTTGCGGGACGAACGGGCGTAATTCAGCGACTGCCTGCGACCGATGTACCGGTTTTTCGCAAGGTCCGCTTCGCGACCGCGCGGGCCCGTTGTGCCGCACCGACCCACATAACTCATTGCGGACTCTTAGCCGGCGGTCGACAGCAGTCCGTGTCGCACGTTGCAAGGAACCAGGTCACCGCGCCGCGCGGTTCTGCTACGATAGGGAACGCGCTGGATCGCCACACCACCAGGAACAATCACCACCGCGAAAGTTGCCTATGTCTCTACGGATCGAAGACTATGCCATGATCAGCGACTGCCAGACGGCTGCGTTGGTGGGCATCAACGGATCGATCGATTGGCTTTGTCTGCCTCGGTTTGATTCGGGAGCCTGCTTCGCTTCGCTGCTGGGAACCGAAGATAACGGGCATTGGCAGATCGCACCCCGCGGGAAGGTCAAGTCCACGAACCGCCGGTATCGTGACGGATCATTGATTCTCGAAACCGATTTCGAGACCGATCAGGGGGCCGTCACGCTCGTGGATTGCATGACGGTGCGCACCAAGGAACCTGACTTGATGCGCGTCGTGATCGGTCGCAAGGGCAAGGTTCCGATGCAGATGCGGCTGGTCATTCGATCCGACTACGGATCGGCCGTGCCGTGGGTCCGCGCCACCGACCGCGGCATCTGGGCTGTGGCCGGGCCGGATAGTTTTCTGCTCGACACGCCCGTGCCCTTGCGCGGCGAGAATCTCACGACCCTGGCGGAATTCGACGTTTCCGCCGGCCAAGAAATCCCGTTCGTGTTTATGTGGCACCCTTCGTGGGAGGAACCGCCGCCGACGATGAACTGTCTGACGAATGTGACTGCCACCGAGACCTGGTGGCGACAGTGGTCGGACAAATGTACCTACGAAGGGCCCTGGCGGGACGCCGTGCTGCGGTCGCTCATCACGCTGAAGGGGCTGATCTATGCACCGACCGGCGGAATCGTTGCGGCGCCGACCACTTCGCTGCCCGAGCGGCTGGGTGGCGTGCGCAATTGGGACTATCGCTACTGCTGGGTTCGCGACGCGACGTTCACGCTCTATTCTTTGCTGCGCAACGGCTATATCGACGAAGCCCGGGAATGGCGTGAGTGGTTGCTGCGGGCGGTGGCCGGCAATCCGGGCCAGATGAACATCATGTACGGCGTGGCGGGGGAACGCCGGCTGCCGGAGTGGGAACTCGACTGGTTACGCGGGTACGAGGGATCCGAACCGGTGCGGGTGGGAAACGCCGCGCACAAGCAATTTCAGCTCGACGTGTTCGGCGAACTGATGGACACGCTGCATCTGGCCCGGCGCGAAGGGCTGCCGCCGGAGGAGTCGGCGTGGCACGTACAACGGGTGTTGATGGAGTTTCTGGAAACCGCCTGGAAAGAGCCGGACGAGGGCATTTGGGAAGTTCGCGGGCCGCGTCGCCACTTTACTCACTCCAAGGTCATGGCCTGGGTCGCGGCCGATCGGATGGTTCGGGCCGTGGAAAACTGCGGCTTGGATGGCCCGGTGCAGCGCTGGCGAAAAGTCCGCGACACGATCCACAAGGAGGTCTGTGAGAAGGGTTTCGACTCCAACCGAAATACGTTCGTGCAGTACTACGGCGCCGAAGCGCTGGATGCCAGCGTGCTGATGATTCCGTTAGTCGGATTCTTGCCGGCGAAAGATCCGCGGATGATTGGGACGGTGGAGGCCATTCGGCGCGAACTGATGCGCGACGGATTCGTCGCGCGTTACAACTGCGAGGCAGAAGTCGACGGCTTGCCGCAAGGCGAGGGGGCGTTCTTGCCCTGTACTTTCTGGCTGGCGGACAACCTTTTCCACCAGGGAAACCACGATGAAGCCGAGCAAGTCATGGAGCGCGTCCTGGCGGTACGCAACGACGTCGGGCTGCTGTCCGAAGAGTACGACCCGGCGATCGGGCGCCAACTAGGCAACTTCCCGCAGGCCTTCTCCCACTTGGGTCTGATCAATACGGCGCTAAATCTTTCGGCAACAGATTCGACGACTCCGGATCGTTCCAAAGCATGAACCGGCCGTTCAGCGCGCGGCCCGGCAACGAGGTTCCACGCGCAAGAACTCCGATCCCGCACGGCCATGCGATGACGGCGCGACGGGCGAGCCATTGGCCATTGGTGTTGAGTGCCGGCCTTAGCCCTGCGGCTTGATAAGTGGACCGGTGTCGCCGCCGACACCGCCCTTGAGATCTTGGGGCGGCGTGCTGGGCGTGCTCGATTCGGATTCGGCCGCGGCCTCTTCGGCCTCTTTGTCGTGCGCCCACTCGACCCGCTTTCGCGAAAGTCCGATTTTGCGTTCGGCGGCATCGACGCGAAGCACCTTGACTTCGATCTGATCGCCCACCTTGACGATCTCTTCGGCGTTCTCCACCTTGTGGTCGGCCAGCTCGGAAATATGGAGCAGGCCCTCGAGGCCGTTCTCGAGCCCGACGAATACGCCGAAGTTCGTAATCTTTGTCACGGTACCGGTCACCAACTGGCCCGGCTGGTATTTGCTGGGGATGTCGGTGGCCCAAGGATCTTCTTCGAGCTGCTTGAGTCCCAGCGCGATGCGGCGGCGTTGCTGGTCCACCGAAAGCACTTTGCACTCGACGGTCTGCCCTTTCTCGACCACTTCGCTGGGATGGCTGATCTTGCGCGTCCACGACATGTCGCTGACGTGCAGCAGCCCGTCGATGCCCTCTTCGATTTCGATGAAGGCACCGTAGTTGGTCAGGTTGCGGACGGTGCCAGAGACCAATGTGCCCGGCGGGTAGCGCTCGGCAACTTTGTCCCATGGATTCGCCTGTGTTTGCTTCATTCCCAACGAAATCTCTTGCTTGTTCTGGTCGATGTTGAGCACAACGACGTCGATCTCGTCGTCGATATGGACCAACTCGTTGGGGTGGCTAATCCGCTTAGTCCACGACATTTCGCTGATATGCACCAGCCCCTCGATGCCTTCTTCGAGCTTGACGAAGGCACCATAACTCATGACGTTGACGACCGTGCCGCGGACGGTGGAACCCACCGGATACTTCTCTTCGACCGACTCCCACGGGCTGGGCGTCTTTTGCTTCAGGCCGAGCGCAATCTTTTCCTTTTCGCGATCGACGTTGAGGATTTGAACTTCGATCTCTTGATCGATCGAGACCATCTCGGACGGATGGCCAATGCGCCCCCAACTCATGTCGGTGATGTGCAGCAGACCGTCGATGCCGCCAAGATCGACAAACGCGCCGAACTCGGCGATGTTCTTGACCACGCCTTTTCGCAACTGTCCCGGTTCGAGGGTCGAGAGCAACTGGGATTTCTTCTCCGCGCGTTCGGCTTCGATCAGTGCGCGACGGCTGACGACGATGTTGCGCCGCGTGTCGTCGATTTTCAGGACAAGGCACTGAATGGTCTTGCCGATGTAATCGCCGATGTCGGCGGGCCGGCGGATGTCGACCTGGCTGGCTGGCAGGAAGACGTTGACACCGATGTCGACCAGCATGCCGCCCTTGATCTTTCGGGTGACGGTGCCGGTGACGATGTCTCCTTCGTGTACGGTCTCCATCACCTTGAGCCAGGCCTCGATCTTCTCGGCCTTCCGCTTGCTCAAGCTGATCATGCCGCGTGAGTCGTCGTGGCGGCCGAAAACATCTTCGACCTCTTCGACGAGCACTTTGACGGTTTGCCCTACTTCAGGCGCTTCTTCTCCCTCTTCCCATTCATTGACCGGGATAATGCCTTCGCTTTTATAGCCGACGTCGACGAGGACGAATTCCTTGTCGATCCGCAAAATCTTGCCGTCGATAATCTTGTTGACGGCCAGTTCCGCCCCGCCCCAATCGAGTTCTTCCGTGGCCGTGCCGCCCATGGCGGCAGCGAGTTCCTGTTCCCACTCTTCCGGCTTTGGATCGAGGCTGCGAATTAGGTTTCGGTTTACCATGATTGATTCGTTGTTTTTCCAGCCGTTCCCCGCGCGGCCCTGATGACTTGCCGTAGCGTTGCCGCCGGCTTCGGGGTGCGACCTTGCAAGAGGGTGATGCCCCTGCCCGCTTCCACCACGGGAAAGCAACCTGGGATTCAGGGACGAATCGAGGATTATAACCCTATTGTTCGAAGTGGGCAATTACGATGCGGCGCGTCCGGCATCGCACTGCCGCGTTTGCAGCCCGATCTCGGCCGCGGATCGTCGCCTGAATCCGCAGGCAGGCGGTTGCCTGGCAAATCGCGGCTGCTAGACTGAGCGCAGGACCAGGACGTCCCACGTCACCTGATTGGACCGCCCGACTCGAGCGGCCAATCGCACTGCAGGAGGGTGTGGCAGTGAAGGCATGGTTGCAGCGTCTTCGACTGGCGCTTTGTGCCGGCTTGCTCGGAGCCGGCGTTTTGGTGCATTCAGACCTCGTTTGGGCCAGATCCATCGAGCCCGAGTCCATCCTGGATCCGATTATCTGGATCGAGCATCAATCCAACCTGGTCACGAGCGCGCGGGGCACCTTTACTGTGCGCCACCTTCCCACGTCGCGCGATCAAAAAGACCGCATCACGGCCCTTTGCCGCTACCGCGATCACGAGCATCGGGCCGAAGGGTACTTCGTGTCCGAGCGGCGCGCGAAGCGACGCGACTACTATTCCGAATGGTGGCGTGACGGCGCGAAAGAGCGAACGCAGAAGACGCATATCACGCGTCCCGCGATCGTCGAAACGACCGTATTCAACGGCCATGTCGTCAAGACGTTGGACGGCACGCCCGGTCGCACCTGCTTGTATCTGGCCTCGCCCGAGACACACTGGACGCACATGAGCCGCGTTCAGCCGTTTGCAATGGCGTTTGAGTACCGCAGTTCGCGACACGCGGTCCTGCTGCGTCGCTCGCCTCAGCGGCAGGTGGTGCGGCACCGTTTTCGCGATCGCGGGAGTTGCATCATCACAGCCCACCATCCGACCGACGATCGACTGGTCCTGCAAATGGTCTACGACGAGAAGCGCCGGCTCGTGCGGCGCGACATCATTTTGACCCGCACCTCGCCATTCTTGCAGTTGGATGACGACGAACCAACCGTCTACGCCCGGTGGGACTTCTCTCAATTCCGGCCGTACGACGACGGAGCGGGCAATCGGATCTGGTTTCCCGCCCAAGCCATGCTGCGTTACTACATGGGCCGGCTTCCCGACGGTTCGCTGGTGGAGCGCTCGACGACGCAGATCGATGTGAAGAGCATCGAATTCAACGTCGAGATCCCCGCGTCGCGATTTGAACTTGCGGCTCCGCCCGGGGTACCCGAGCGCGATCTGCGTGACGGCGGGTACTCGGTGCTTGGCGTCAGCTACTAGGACGGCGTGGAATCTGGCACGACGCCGCGCTGGATTGATCCACAGCACAACTTTGCGATCCCGCGGCGACTACTCGACGGCG
Source organism: uncultured Planctomycetaceae bacterium (assembly GCA_937952415.1). GTDB lineage: Bacteria > Planctomycetota > Planctomycetia > Pirellulales > PALSA-1355 > CALFYT01. The sequence continues at coordinate 111,135 of CALFYT010000038.1, forward strand.
TGCTCAAGCTTCACGATTTCGTCGGCCGCATCCTGAGAGATCGCAACCGGAACGCTCCAAACCACGCTGCCCGCCTTGCAGATGCCTTCGGCACCCTCTTGGCAATAGTAGTACGCCAACGAGATGCGCAGCTTGTCGCTCCCTTGGTTCTTGGTGATCGGCAGGTCGAACTCGAACTTTGCGGCGCGCTGGGGAGCGTCGACCAGCGTACCGACCGACTCGCGGGAGACCGGGCCTTCGGGCGTTGTGGTTTCGACCAAGTAGCGCAATGGAGCCGCCGTGTTGATCTTGTAGCCTTCAGGCAGCGTCAAATCGACCTGCACGCGGATCTTGCCATCAGTTGGCCGAACGCTCGTCGGCCCGACCGTCTCCTTCGCCGCGCCGGGGAACGACGGCTTCTTGTCGACCTTCGGCGGAGCAGGCGGCTCAAGTCCCTTGATCTCGAGCGTCGCGACGCGATTCTCATTGTCGAGATCGATCGTGCGGATCAGGTGGTTGTTCGTGTCGGCCACGAAGAGCTTGCCGGCCGCGTAGCTGATGCCTGCCGGTTCGTCGAATTGCGGCGGCGAATCGCCAGCGCCGGGCTTGCGCGTGCCGACCAGTGTTTGGCTGGTTGCCGAGCGCGGATCAATCATCTTGATCTTGTTGTTGTATGTGTCGGCGATGTACAGCACTTCGTCGTGAAACACGACACCCAGTGCATGTTGCAGGCGCACTTCTTCGCCCTGGCCGTCGACGTCTCCGAATGCGAAGAGTCGTCCGCCCGGCAAGTACGAGGTGCCGACGACCGTCGTCACGCGGCCCTTGGGATCGAACGGAACGGCGCGGATCGAACTGCCTTCGCTATCGGCCACGTAAAGAACCGTGCCGTCGGACGCCAGTCCGCTGGGCTGCGCGAACGAGCTATAACCGACATCGTAGGGTTTGTCGGGCAGTAGCGGGCCGTCCACGATGTCTTCGCGACCGTTTCCGGCATACGGGCCGATCTGCCCACCACGCGACAGCGGCATCTTCCAAATCTGGTGCGGGCCGGCCATCGCGATGTACAAATCGCGATTGTGAACCCACAAGGCCCAGGGGCTGTTGATGGCCGTCTTTCGCGGCGGACCAAGCCAGCGGTGTTTCGACTCACGTGCGCCTAGCCCGTCGACAAACGCCTCCATGCCGGGCCAACCGTGACCCTGCGCACCGGTGCCTGCGATCGTACGAACTCGCTTCCGCTTCAGGTCCACTCGGCGGATCAGATGATTCTCGGTGTCGGCGACGTATAGCGCGTCGTTGTCCAGGGCCATGCCTTGCGGATGGTTGAACCTGGCCTTGGTGTACGATCCATCATCGTCTCCGATTTCGCCCGAGCCGATGATGTCGACCAGCGTACCGTCCAGCCGGGTCACAACGATCCGGTTGTGGTTGCTGTCGGCGATGTACAACCGGTCGGTCGCCTCGTCGGCCAACACCTTTCCGGGGAAACGGAGCGGAGTTTCCGGGGCTGAGTACGCCGCCAGTTCGAATCGGAGCGGCGTCTCGTCGACCAGGCCGTTGCGTCGATAGTACGGCAATGCTCGCTTAAAGAACGCGTCGAGCGTCTTGAAGTCGATCTCGCCGCTATTGCGGGCAATCAGGTTGCCCTCGGGATCGATGACGCAAAGCGTGGGCCAACTGCTGACGCCGTATTGGTTCCAAATCTCATGATTGGCGTCATTGACGACTGGATGCTCGATCTCGTAGCGCAAGACCGCTTCCTTGATGTTGTTCGCGTCCTGCTCGGTCTCGAATTTGGCCGAATGGACCCCGATGACCACGATCTCGTTGGGATACGCGTGCTCGAGTTTCTTCAATTCGGGGAGGATGTGCATGCAATTGATGCAACAGTAGGTCCAGAAGTCGAGCAGCACGAACTTGCCGCGCAACTGCTTAAGCTCGATGGGCCCTGCCGTGTTGATCCATCCGGTCCCGCCGTCGAGTGCCGGAGCGCGGATGTGTCGGGGAAACGGATGATCGTCCTTGGTCGTTGGGGCCGGCTTGGCCGCCGGATCTTGGGAGGACTGACTCTGGCTTGCCGGCGCCCCGGCGGGGGGCTGTTCGGCCAGCGACGTCACTGCCCAGATGCCCCCCATTGCTAGTACCAGCGCGCCGGTTCCGAAGACCAGGCGGCTTGTCAGAGACTGTCTAGCAATCGACGGAATCGGCATCGCAGGCTCCCCATGCACGAGATTGACAGCAGGTGGTCCAGCCGGACTCGGCCCGCCTATACTATCTTAACGTTCGGTCGCCTTCAAAGGATCGCCAGTCCGAAGGCCAAACCACTGGCGGAGATGGGCGATCGGCACGGCACCGATCGTGGTGCGACTGCGACACCTGGTCTGTGGAAAGATCGAGATGCGACATTTCGGGCAGCGGCCGCCGCGCGGCGGTGCTGTCAACCGGTATGTGCCAGCAGTTTTTGCCCGGCGAACGCCGAAAAAAGCTTTTGTCGGGATGCAACATGGTCCGAAAGAATCGTAATAACCGTTACATGTGGCTTCGATCGAAGTTGACAGTCCCACGCTGGCAGCAGCATCGTCCTCGGAACAGCACGCCTTTCCCGCCGTTCATGCTGCGACCGGCGAACGATTCCCGCGCGATCGAGTCACGTCGAAAGACTTGGATTGCCAGCTTTGTCCTTGGCCGGTATCCGGAGAACGCTCTCGTGGTACGCACCGTACTTGCTTCCGTCGCTTGCTTGTTGCTGTCCAGTGGCGTCGCGTGCGCGCAGCAATGGGCCGTCAAGATGTTCAACACGACATCGCACGAATTCGGAACGGTGGCCCGCGGCTCGACGGCCCAATTCCGGTTCCAGGTGAAGAACATATACGAAGAAGATGCGCATATTTCGAGCGTGCGATCGAGCTGCGGCTGCACGACGGCCAGCGTCACCCGGCCCGATCTGAAGACTTTCGAAACGGGCGAAGTGGTTGCCGATTTCAATACGCGCGACTTCTTAGGCCACAAGACAGCGACGATCACCGTGACGTTCGACAAGCCGTTCCCAGCCGAAGTGCAGCTCCAGGTTGCCGGAACGATCCAAAGCGACGTCGTCTTGCAGCCCGGCGCGCTGCACCTGGGCACGGTCGACGTCGGCAAGTCGGTGGAGCAAAAACTGCGCGTCGACTACTTGGGAAATGAAAACTGGCGAATCGTGGACGTCAAGACGCTCGATCCGCACTTCGAGGTCGAGATCACCGAGCTGCCGCGGACGCCGCAAAAAACGTCGTACGAACTGACCGTGCGGCTTACTCCCGACGCGCCGGTGGGCTACATCAAGGACCAATTGATCCTGGTGACCAACAACCCGCGGGCAGCGGAGTTGCCGGTCGATTTGGAAGGGCGCGTCGTCTCCGACATCACGATCAGCCCCAGCCAACTGTTCATTGGCGTGGTGCAGCCCGGACAAAAGGTGACGAAGAAGCTCGTCGTGCGGGGTAAGAAGCCGTTTCGAATCGTCGACGTCCAGTGCGCCGATAAGTCGTTCGAGATCGAACCTCCCAAGGAAGCCCGCGCGGTGCACCTGATTCCGGTCGTATTCACCGCTGGCGACGACCCAGGGCGCATCGCTCAGAAGATCAGCATCATGACCGATCAGGGCGACAACGTCGTGCAGGCCTTTACGGCGTTCGCCGAGATCGTCAAGCCGTAGCTGCGACTCTTTGGCGGTTGATGCCGCCGGCCGCGACGGGCAAGCGGCGCTTGATCGCAGCGCAGGTCCCGACAAATGCGCTATCGATGCTGCGGCGATGCCGGCTCGCCAGGCTGTGTCTCGTGCAGCGCACTGCCTGCCTTGGTGAGCGATTCGAGCTCGACCACTGGCGTGCTCTCGTCGTCGACCGGACATTGCGCGCAGCCGCCGCAAGCGGCGGCCTGTCTGCGATTGACGGAACGCCAGGCGACGCGTGCCAAGTAGCCGATCGAAGCGACTACCAAGACGACGACGGCGAGTGACTGCCAATCGAGTTGCATCAGCAACAGGCCTCCACAATCAGGTTGGACCTAAATGGTCGGTAGCCGGATCCCAATTTGATACGTGGCCATCGCCATTAGGTAGGCCAGCGAGGTCATGTAGACAAACGTAAAGACCGGCCAACCCCAGCTATTGGTTTCTCGACGAATAATGACCAGCGTCGAAGCGCATTGTGCACACAACGCGAAAAACACCATGATCGACAAGGCCACTGGAACATTATAGACCGGCTCTCCCGAGTCATCCCATCGGGCAGCGCGCATCTGGGCTGCGAGTCGCTCCTGATCTGATTCATCGCCGACGTCGATGTCGGAGCCCAAGTTGTAGATTACACCCAGCGCACCCATCACGACCTCGCGCGCTGGAAAAGACGCGATCGCCGCGCACCCGATTCGCCAGTCCCAACCGAGCGGCCGAACAGCCGGCTCGATCAAGTGGCCGAGCCTGCCGAGAATGCTGTCGCGCTGATACTCTGCGGCAATGGCGTGCTCGACTTCGTCGCGCTGTTGGACGAGGTCGTCGCGATCCGGCGTGTCGGCGCCGAGTGCATCGATTTGGGCGGTCAGCGCGTCGGCCCGCGGTTGCAACGTATCGCGCACGACTGTCGAGTTGTGCGGATAGTACGAGGCGGCCCAGACGAGAATCGAGACCGCCATGATCAGCGTACCCGCCCGGTAAACGAACGCCCAACCGCGGTCGGCCATGCGGAGCACCACGTTCGTCGGCGAGGGCCACTTGTACGCGGGCAACTCCATCACGAACGGCGGGGTTGGCCCGCGGAGCAACGTGCGTTTCAGCACTAGCGCCACCACGGCCGCGGCAACGATCCCCAGCAGGTACATCGCAAACAAAGTGAGCCCTTGCAATTGAACGAGCCCGCCCAGGTAGGCTTGCGCCGGTATAAACGCACCGATCAGGATCACATAGACCGGCAACCGGGCACTGCAACTCATTAGCGGCGCGACCAAAATCGTGGTCAGTCGATCGCGCCGGTTTTCGATGACGCGCGCCGCCATGACGCCGGGAATGGCGCAGGCAAACGATGACAGCAGCGGAATAAACGACTTGCCGCTCAATCCCACGCGCACCATGAGCTTGTCCATCAGATAGGCCGCACGGGCCATGTATCCACAGTCTTCCAACACGGACAAGAAAAAGAACAAGATCAGAATCTGAGGCAGGAAAATCAGCACGCTGCCGACGCCGCCGATCATGCCATCGACAACCAACGACTGAAACGGCCCGGGTGCTAGTACCGATTCGACCGCTGCACCCATCGCGCCAATGACGTCGTCCACGAAACCCATCAGCGGATCGGCCGCGACGAACACAGAACTGAAAACGATCATCATCGTCAGGGCGAAGACCGCGGTGCCCCACACCTTGTGCGTCAGCAAGCGATCGATCTGGTCGCTGCGGGTAACAACCGGATTGTCCGGATGCCTTACCACACCGTCCGTGACCGTGGCGACCCAAGCGTAGCGGGATTGCGCTTCGATCGCAGGGACGCCGATTCCGGCGTCGGCAAGCCGTTGTCGGGCTGCATTCAATGCCTCGGCCACCGGCTCAACGTCGTCGGAGCCGCCCGCACGGCCATCGGCGTGCAACGCAGTTTGCACGTATCCGGTCGTGTCCAGCAATAGACGTTCGACAAGATATCGCGGCAGCGCATCGTCGGTTGCGACCGACGGCTGACCATTGCTACGATTCGCAACCCCGATCGCATGCGCCGAAAGCGCGCGTTGCAAGTCGTTCACCTCGCGCTGAAACGCCTCGGGGAAAGGGCTTTGCTGTTTGGCGGGTTGGTCGTTCGACTGAACGGCCGCGGCCAACGCTGATTTGAGCTGGGCAACGCCCAGGCGGCGGTTCGCCTGAACTTCCACGACTGGAACGCCCAATTGTTTTCGAAGCCGGGCCGCATCCAATTGCATGCCCTTGGATCGCGCGATGTCGCCCATGTTCAGCGCGACGACGACCGGCACACCCAACTCAAGTACCTGGCTAAGCAGGTACAGATTGCGCTCGAGGTTGCCGGCGTCGACAATCGAAAGCACGGCGTCGATCGCGCCCACATCTGCCTGCCGACCGAGCAAGACGTCGACGGCGACCATCTCGTCGGGTGAGCGCGGTGCCAAGCTGTACGTGCCCGGCAGATCGACGAGCTGACAAGGCTGACCCTCCAGGTCGAGCCGGCCAAGCTTCTTTTCAACCGTGACGCCCGGATAGTTTCCAACCCGCTGCCGCACGCCGGCCAGCGCGGTGAACAGCGTACTCTTGCCCGTGTTCGGATTTCCAATCAGGGCGATGGTATAGGTGGGACGTTGCGCCATTAAAACGGGTCGGTTTGCAGGCCGTCCGGTGTGCCCGCGGCGCCAGCCGGCCTGCTTGTTCGGTTATAGTTGATCGACTGCAATTCGCGCCGCCTCACTTCGCCGAACGCTCAACCGGTATCCGCGAAGCTCCAATTCCAACGGGTCGCCCAGCGGCGCTACGCCGACGAGTCGCACTTCGATGCCCGGCGTGAGTCCCATTTCGAGCAATCGCATCGCCAACTCGTCGGCGCCATCGATCGAAGTAACCCGGGCCCGGGTACCTATGGGCAAGTCAGCCAACACGCTCACATCGTAGCTCCGCGGCGCACCAGCACGTTGAGCAATTCGTCAGCTCGAAAGCACAGCTTTTGACCCGCCAGCCGAATGATGCAGGGGCTGCCGCTTTGCACCATCTCGATCGCCGCACCGCCGCGAAACCCCAGCTCCTCGAGACGCTGGATTTCCTCGGGCCGGCCAGCCACATGGCCGACTTGCGCCGATTGGCCCGGAGCCAGCAAATGAATGGGAATCAGGTCATGCACGCCAGAGCCGCTCGCAATGTTATTGAGACTCATTCTCAGAAGGATGATTGTACGCTGCTGCGCCCTGGCTTGCAATTGGCGGGCAGGTTCGCGCGAGCGGTCCTGGGCAAACCTCTGCCGAGGCAACGCACTATGCAGCTCACGGGGTGACCGGTATTCCAGCAACGTCGGAGGCTTCGTAACGCCTGGGGTCCATGCGGGCCTGCCCACTGTGCCCGGTCATTGACGCGGAGTCAGCTTGAGCAGCATGCCGTTCCAGACCACTTTCGCCTCGGTCCCTTCGTAGCCGGCCAGTTGGGTGCCGGGGTCATCAATGATCCTCCCCAGCACGATTGCCTCGTCGCCTTCGCTCAAGCCCGGGTCCTTGTCGGACAGGACCACGACGGTCGGCCCCTGCTGCGCTGCGGCATTCAGCCCGATGTTCAGGGTCACCGCGTGCAACTGGCCCACAGCCTGCGTGCTGTGCACCGTGCCCGGCAACATGACACCGTGGGTCGTGCGTCGTGGGAAGTCGAGCCATCGACCGGCGTTGAACTTCAGGGCGTGCACCCGCTCGGCGTCGGCCGCAAACTCACGAACAAACTGCTCGAGCTGCTGCCGCGTGGCATCGAGTTGGCCACTTCCAGATTCGTCTTCGGCGAAGGTAGCCGCATCGGCCAGGCGGAAGAAGCTGAGATAGAGATTGCTGCGAAGTCGCTTGTACTCGTTCTCGGACGCGGTGTCGCGCCCCGCGACGATCTGCTGGTCGGCCGTTCGCGCGGTCTGCACGGCTTGCGCCAATGTGTCTGGCGTTACCGTGGCGGCATTGACCGGTCCCAACGAAGGTTCGCTCGGAGCCGGCAGTTCGTTGTCCGGGGCTGGGCTGTCAAGCGGACTGGGCAATTCGTTCGGCTCGCTGGGCATTTCCGGCTCCGGCGTCGCGCCGCCGAACGGATCGTCATCAGTCGCGGGCGTTTCCGTATCTGCCGGAGGCGAATCGGGAGGCACTGCCGGCGACTCAGGGATTTCATTCGGTGCGTCTGGTAACGGATCGGTCAGCGGGTCGGCCACCGGCGGAGACGTCGGTTCTTCGGGCATCTCCTCACTTGGCAGCTCGGGCGCGTCGCCGGGCGCGAACGGATCCGCCGCCGGATCAGCCAGCGGATCGGCCGGTTGCTCGAGCGGTGACTGATCCTCGGGCATTTCGGCTGGCGCCGGGGCGGCGTCGGGAGCAAAAGGATCGTCGGTCGGTTCCGCGGCGGGTTCGTCGGCCAGCGGGTCGGCTGCCGGCTCATCCGCCGGCATGGCCGCGTCAGGCGCGAAAAGATCTTCGCCTGGCGCATCCGCCGGCGCATCGGCAGGCATGTCCACTGGTGCATCAGACGGTGGATCAGCCGGATCGTCAGCCGGCAGATCAGCAAGTGGGTCGTCACTCGGTGCCGGTTCGGCGGCTAGCCCCGGTTCTCCAGCATCCTCGCCAGGCAAATCCGGCGCGTCGGCCGGCATCTCGGCCGATTCGTCCAAGGGCGGCGACAATGATTCGTCAGTCGGAGCAGATTCTTCAGCCGGCATCGTCTCATCCGCCGGGTCGTCTGCTGCCGGAGCGTCGTCGGGCTCGATCGTCGGCGCGTCGCTAGGCGGCTCGGCCGCTGGATCATCGTCGGTCGCGGTCGGATCGTCGGCTGGCAAAGTCGCGTCCCCGGTGTCATCTTCCGGCTGTTGCGGCGCGAGCTGCGAAAGGTCGATCGTCGGTTTCGCTGCCACGTACGTCGACTGCTTGGACGAGCTGGGTACCATGGCCGAAGGCAGTATTTTTCCCAGCCCAAGGAAGTCGTAGTCCGGACCGATCCAGAGCATGCCGTACAGCGTCAATGGCAAGGCAACCACCGCGCCCAACAAGATACTTAGCACGGTGCTCAGCGGACGGCGCGACTTGCCATCGGCCGACTTCGCCGGTTTTGGCTTCTTCTGTTTCTTTTCCTTCTTCTTGCGCTTCTTTGCTTTTGGGTCGTCCTCGTCCGTCACTTCATCCGCGGCGTCTTCGGCGGGGATCTCGACCGGGGTGACTGCGACCACCTCAGCTTGTGCGTCGTCGGCTTCGCCGAAATCGATCCCGAGCTCGTCGTCGCCGGCGCTGGCCTCAAGCACGCCTTCTTCGGCCGAGTCCAATGCCGACCCACCGTTGCCGGCGGTCAACGGGTCTTCAACGTCGAAAGAGAGCTCCTCGCCGTCTTCGGCCGAGACCGGCGCCAACTCGTCTTCGAATTGGATTGTTTCGTCGTCAGGGCTTGCTTCGGCGGCGAATTCAATGGTCGCTTCGCTAGCTGGCGGTTCGATCAATTCGTCCTCGGTCGCAGCCTCGCCACTGATCGCGTCCTCGAAATCGAGCGCCGCGTCTTCAACCGAATCGGCCAGATCCAATGGATCGGCTTCGGCCTCAACCTCTTGCACGACCGGACCTTCGCCCGGAATCTCCACGTCGGTATCCTTCTCCTCGACGGTGAGATCCTCGAATTCTTCTTCATCGCTCGACGATTCGAGGTCGAGCGGTGGCAACACGTCGTCTTCGGAAGTCGGCTCGTCCAAATCCGCAAGACCGGGCAGCTCGTCCGCAACTGGCTCAACGCTCGTCGGCATGGCGGCGGCAAGATTCGCGTCGTCGGTACTCTCCGAGTCCGGCTCCGCGGGGGCAATGTCCAGCGTCTCGTCGACAAGCTCCAGGTGCGGTGGCATGTTGACCAGCGCATCGGCCAATGTGTACTGCGAGTGACACAAGGGGCAACGCACTTTCACGCTCGTATCGACGCCAGCCGGGATCGTGACCTGCTTGCCACATTGCGGGCAGGAAGTGATGGACATGGGTGCCTCCACGGAATGATGTTCAGATCAAGTTTAGCACCGCCGTCCCCGGCATGTCTATCAGCCAGCGCCCCTAGAAAACAGGGAAAACCGCCGGCTACAGCCACCGTTTATTGGCTGCTCAATTGAATGACGCGGTTGGTTGGCTGCGCGCGACTTGACGCGATACGAACTACCGGGAAAAACTGACCACCTGCCGGTCTGGCCGGTGCGCCCAATGCCGGCTGTCCGATGGGTGGTGTCGGGCACGATGCGCTAGGCCACGCGCCCGTGTCGTACCGCCACCAGCGCTGTGACCGCCCGGACCGGGGCATGCAGCAACCCGTGTGGAGGCGAAAGATGGCATCCGACGTCCTCGGTCGATTCCAAACGCGCACGATCAGGTTTTACGGCGCGGAGCTGGCCGGTCGCCAGTTCAGCTATCGCTTGCTCGAACCGTTGACGATCGACGCCGGCCAAACGTACCCGCTCGTCCTGTACCTTCACGGTCGTGGGGAGCGCGGAACGGACAACACCTCGCAGTTGCGATTTCTGCCCAAGTGGATGGCTGGCGCCGAGTATTCCGAGAAGTACCCCTGCTATTTGATTGCGCCGCAGTGCCTGCCAGATCGCTATTGGGTGGAAACGCGGCGCGCAGAAAGTCGTGACGCGCCGAGGGCCGATCCAGGGCCGCAAATGCAAATCGTGCTCGACACGTTGGAAGACGTCGTAGGCGCGTTTCCGATCGACGCAGCACGCATGTATCTGACCGGCTTGTCGATGGGAGGATTTGGCACGTGGGATCTTGGGACGCGCTTGGCCGAGCGTTGGGCCGCGGTTGCGCCGATCTGCGGCGGCGGCGACGAGATGTACGCCGATCGGTTGGTCGACGTGCCGGTTTGGGCCTGGCACGGCGCGGACGACGACATCGTGCCAGTTGAACGATCGCGGCGAATGATCAACGCGATACGCCAGGCCGGTGGCGATCCGAAATACACCGAACTCGCGGGCGTAGGGCACGACTGCTGGACGCAGGCGTACACCGATTCGGCGGGTGTGGTGCCGTGGATGTTCGCGCAGCGGAAATCGTAGGATCAGCGGTGGCTCGACCCACGCAACGTGTCCTAACAGGCGGCGTTGACCTGCTTTTTCCGCGACGGGTATAATCCGGACGGTCAGTAGAGCGGACATCGGCGTTCTCGTCGCCTTCCACAATGTCCCCGACCGCGCGCCGAGCAACATCCAGCCGTATCTCATTTGTGAGGACATGCCATGGCCACCACAGTCGAAACCGGAATTCAGGACGACATTACGCGCTGCATCGGCAATACGCCCTTGGTGCGGCTGCGCCGAATTACCCAAGGCTGTGGTGCCACAGTGGTTGGCAAGCTAGAAAACTTTAACCCGCTGTGGAGTGTGAAGGATCGGATCGGTCGGGCAATGATCGACGCCGCGGAACGCGACGGAAAGATCGGCAAAGGCACGGTGATCATCGAGCCAACCAGCGGAAACACGGGCATCGCGCTGGCATATGTTTGCGCTGCGCGCGGGTACGAGCTGAAAGTAACCATGCCCGAAAGCATGAGCTTGGAGCGGCGCCGATTGCTCAAAGCGTTCGGTGCCGAAGTCATCCTGACGCCGGCGGCCGAGGGTATGCCGGGCGCCATGCGCAAGGCGGATGAACTATTGGCCGAAAATAAGAACTGGTTCATGCCGCAGCAGTTCAAGAACCCGGCCAATCCGGAGATCCATCGCCAAACCACGGCCGAAGAAATCTGGCGCGACACCGACGGCAAGGTCGATATCTTCGTCGCCGGCGTCGGCACCGGCGGCACGATCACTGGCGTGGGCGAAGTGCTCAAGAACCGCAAGCCGGACGTGCAGGTCGTGGCGGTCGAGCCGGCCAATAGCCCGGTGATCTCGCAGAAGCGGTCTAACCACGAAATAAAGCCCGGCAAGCACACGATTCAAGGAATCGGCGCGGGCTTCATTCCCGACGTGCTCAACGTGGATATCATCGACGACGTCGTACAGGTCGCCGACGAAGACGCGATGGAGACTTCGCGCCAGATGGCGTCGCTCGAAGGGTTCATGTGTGGCATTAGTTGCGGGGCGGCCGCCTGGGCGGCCTTGCAAGTTGCCAAGCGGCCGGAAAACGCCGGCAAGCTGATCGTCGTAGTGCTGCCCGACCTTGGCGAGCGCTACTTGTCGACTAAGCTGTTTCCCGAATGAGCGATCGCTGATCGCTACCGATAGCATCGAGCGCCCTCGCGCACGACTCATGCGCGAGGGCGTTTTCGTTACAACGTCGTGTGCGCGCCATCGGCGTGGCACATATCGCGTCGAGCTACTCCTCGTCGCCGCGCAGCTTCGCCAGCACGCTGTAGTCTTCAAGCGTGGTGGTGTCGCCAACCGTTTCCTTGCCGCTGGCAATGTCCTTCAGCAGCCGGCGCATGATCTTGCCGCTGCGCGTCTTGGGTAGCGCGTTGGTGAAACGAATATCGTCCGGCTGAGCCAACGCTCCGATCTCCTTGCGCACGTGCATCCGTAATTCCTTACGCAAGTCTTCGTCCGGACGATCGATCGTGACAGTGACAAACACAGCGACTGCTTCGCCTTTGATTTCGTCAGGGCGACCGACGGCGGCGGCTTCGGCTACTTTGGGGTGGCTGACCAACGCGCTTTCGATTTCGATCGTGCTGAGCCGGTGCCCGGCCACGTTTAGAACGTCGTCGATGCGGCCCATGATCCAGTAGTATCCGTCCGCGTCGCAACGTGCGTTGTCACCGGCGAGGTAGTTGTTGGGCACCTTGGACCAATACTGTTCGCGATAGCGGTCGTGGTCGCCCCAGATTCCGCGAAGCATCGACGGCCACGGCTTCGTGATCACCAGCCAACCACCTTGGCCTTTGGTGACCGGCTTGCCGTCGGAATCGACGATCGCGGGGATGATGCCCGGCAACGGCTTGGTGCAGCTTCCCGGCTTGGTCGGAATGGCACCGGGCAAGGGGCTCATCATGATGCCACCTGTCTCGGTTTGCCACCAAGTGTCGACGATCGGGCAACGCTCGCCGCCGATCTTGCGGTGATACCACATCCAGGCTTCGGGATTGATTCCTTCGCCCACGGTTCCCAACAGTCGTAGGCTCGACAGGTCGTACTTGTCGATCCACGCATCGCCCCATTTGATGAATGCGCGAATCGCGGTCGGCGCCGTGTAAAAGATGGTGACACCATACTTCTCGACCAATTGCCAAAACCGCCCTTCGTCCGGCCAATTGGGGGCACCCTCGTACATGAGTGCGGTGGCTCCAGCAGCCAGCGGGCCGTAAACGACGTAGCTGTGGCCGGTCACCCAACCGATGTCGGCCGTACACCAAAACACGTCTTCGTCGCGATGATCAAAGACCCATTCGAACGTCTTCTTCGTGTACAGGTTGTATCCGGCCGTCGTGTGCTTGATGCCTTTTGGCTTGCCCGTCGAGCCGCTTGTATAGAGGATGAACAGCGGGTTCTCGCTGTCGAGTGGTTCGGCCGGACAATCGGCCGGGGCCTCGGCGATCAAGTCGTGCCACCAGTGGTCCCGACCTTCTTCCATGTGGATCGGGTTGCCAACTCGTTTGAGCACAATGCACTGCTTGACCGTGGGCGACTTTGCCAGCGCTTCGTCGACGGTCTTTTTCAGCGGCAGTTCCTGGCCGCGCCGCCAGCCGTAGTCGGCCGTCAGTTGGAGGACCGCTTGTGCGTCGTTATTGCGGTCGGCGATCGCCTCGGCCGAGAAGCCGGCAAAAATGATCGAGTGGATCGCGCCGATTCGGGCACAGGCCAGCATTGCGATGGCCAATTCGGGAACCATCGGCATGTACATCGACACTACGTCGCCCTGCTTGATCCCGAGCTTCTTCAACACGTTGGCGAACTGGCACACTTCGCGATGCAACTGGCGGTACGTGAGCGTGCGGGTGTCGCCCGGCTCGCCTTCCCAAATCAGGGCGGCCTTGTTGGCCCGCCAGGTGTCGAGATGCGCGTCGAGGCAGTTGTACGAGATGTTCGTCTGGCCACCGACGAACCACTTGGCGTCCGGTTCATTCCACTCGAGCACTTTGTCGTAGGGCCGGAACCAGTGCAGTTCTTTGGCCAGTTTGTCCCAGAATGCTTCGGTGTCGGCGGCGGCTTCGTTCCAGAGCTTCTCGTAGGCCTTCATCGAGTTGACAGTTGCCCGCGCGGCGAATTCGGCGGTCGGCGGGAATACCCGCGTTTCTTGCATCACCGTGTCAACTTGTCCGCCAGTCTCTTTTGCCATGATTGCCTGGGCCTCCTAGTGCGTCGTGCCCGAATTCCAGTTGCGCCGAAACACCGAAGCCCGGATTCTAGCGGGCCATTTTGGCGCGTGTCAACGAACTTGCCCGGCACTCGCAACCGGGGCAGGTTTCCACCGTCGTGTCGCGCAGCGGCGCGCTGACCATTGTCGTCGGCGTGGAAGAGGATGCCGCGCTGGCATCACTTCGTGGCCATGGGCCGCGATACGCTAATGCGCGCGACCCGCGGACTCCAACTGGCGCGTTGTATTCCGCGCGGAAGCCTCGGCCACGCGTTTCAGGTTGCGCATGAAGTAGCGCACCTGAAAGAACGTGAATACGCGGGCGAGGGGCATGGCAAGTTTGACCTGCGCCGGCAGCGCCTCGGTGTCGATCTCGGCGTAGTATTCGAGTCGCGTGGTTTCGCCCTGATTGGCCAGCCGATAGTCGACGCGCATGACCATGCCCGGCGCAAAGCGGCCGCCCCAGAACGAAACGCCCAAATGGCGCGGCGGATCGTAGGCATTGATGCGGCCTTCGTAGTGCGAGATGCGCCGACCTTCGCGGACGCGCATGTCGAACGTGGACCCCACGGCACGCGGAAGCTCGCTGGTCGACGTGATGTCAACCAGCGTCGTCATCCACTGCCTCTGCCGCTCGATATCGTCGATCAGCGGCCATACCTGGTCCGGAGGGCAACGGACTTCCAAGCGATACTTGATGTGCATCAGCCGCACCCTGCCCCGCACTTTGCCTTCGAAAAGTACCTAACGTCCAATTAATGATCCGGGCGGCCAAGTGTCAAGCGAGATCGCCCACGAGCGGACAAGTCGGCCCGGCATTGCCGCGATTTTGTCGGCCGGATGTTTCCGGCCTGCTAGCGAGACAGTTCTTTCAAGTAAACGTTTTTGAAAAACAGCGTGTTACCATGATGCTGCAACTCGATCTGCCCGGTGGGATAAATCGGCTTGTCGCGCTCCCAGTAGTTTTCCAGAACGACGTTGTCGACCACGAGCTTGTCGTTCAGCCAGACACTCACCTTGTCGCCGACCATCCGAATCTTGAACGTGTTCCACTGGCCCACTGGATTGTCCGCACTGGCGGAGGGGCGCGAGGGGTTCTTCTGGTTGTTGAACAGCCCTCCGGAGCCGATTCCTTTTTCCGGCACCGAAACGTCGGGGTCCCAGATTTGCACCTGCGGGCTGCCACGCAGATAGATGCCGCTGTCACCATCTTTGAGGATTTTCCAATCGACCAGCAGTTCGAAATCGCCGTAGTCCTTGGCGGTGCACAGACTCTGCCCCTTGCCGTCGTACGTCAGTACACCGTCTTGTACCTTCCAATGTTGCCGCATGGTTTCATCCGCGGCCTTTTGTTTTTCGGCCAGTTCCTCGGCCGACATAGCGGCGCGAGCCGGGGGACTTGCAACCAGCCCCTTCCAGCCCGACAAATCCTTGCCGTTGAACAACGCAATGTATCCCGCCGGGGGCGTGTTATCGGCGGCAACCGCAGCAGGCGCCAGCACTCCAAATAACAGGATGAAACTGGCGGCCATTATGCTGGCGACACGGTTCGTCATCGGTGTGTGCCTTTTTGGGGTTTCGATGTCGGGCGGAGACCGCAGATGCGTTGGCCGAATAAGTCAGACGTGGAATGCCTTTCTCGGTCGGCCAATCGGAATGCGGCGGTAGTGCGATAGCGTCTGGCTTGATTGTGCGGTGCGGGTGCGAATCACGACTTGGCAGGCCGCATGGGGCATGCGGTGGCCCAAACGGCCGGCACGCTTGGGCGTTCGCGCGACCGGCGATCCAACCGCGGCGAGCGACTTTGGTGTGGGCCGTCAGGCGGTTGCGATCGTCTGAACGACGCTGGGGCAACGCCATCGATTGTAATCGCGGAGACCAGGCGAGGAAACATCCCGGTGCCAACTTCGGCAGCATGCCGAACGCCGACTACTGCGAACATGAGCCTAGCTGTGCCGGGCTCGACCGTGATTTCGCCGGCTGAAAAGTGCGCACCCAACGAGCGCTGCCATCCCAATACCTGCCAGAACAAGCGCTGATGGCTCGGGCACGATAGCGACGGCGCTGCCGAGCGCTTGGGGTGCCGCTTGGGGCGCTGCGCCGTCGTTGGCCGAATCCTGCAAGATCAACGCGTTGATTATGCGCAGCGCGTCGAGCGGTTCGATGAACCCGTTGCCCGTGACGTCGATGTAGTGGCTGCCGTCGAAGGTATCATCCACCGCGCCGATCTGGCTGCCGTTCTCGATGAGCTTGTTGATGACAATCAGCGCGTCAAGCGGCTCGAGCGAGTTAGAGTTGTTGACGTCGACACCCCAGACGGGATTCTGAAAAGAAGCGTGCGTTGACACGACTGAAACGTTGGCTAGTTCGACCAAATGCGGAATCGGGCTGTCGCCGCCCGTATAATTCTCCTGCGTGAAATTCTGAACTGGAAGTTGTGATACTGGTGCGCCGTAGTTGAACACTGGAACAGCCGCAATGGCGTCGATTACGCTCATGCCGCCACCGACAACCCAGCCAAATACGGCATATCCGCCGCCGTTTGATTGCCCGAGTGACTCGGAGTTGTCGTCAGTATTGAAGAACCACTGACTCTCTGCGCTATTAATGCCGGTCGAGCGCGCCATGGAGATTGTGCCACGCGTATTGGCCCGCGAGTACTCGTTCACGATCTGACCGAATTTGGGGGACACCGGTGCTATCAACTCGTTCTCGTTGACAAAAAACCCGCCGCCTTGAATCACACCCAAACCGGTGTCGACGCGGTGGATGATGCTGTCATCATACACGTTGTTGTTGATGTACTGCAGGTGATTGGCGACGGTGATCGGCGTCAGGTCGTCGAACAAATCGACCAGCACGGTCCCGAACCCGGTGAATTCGTAGCTGACCAGCGTTCCTGCGTGGGTTCGGCTGCCAAGTGGGACAAACGTCGCGCCGATGAACAGGATCAGCGCGATCACGCGCAGCGGGGCTGCAGTCCGGCGGAAAGTTCCGCGGCTTGTGCCGACGCTACCGGTTGCGCTATGCACAACGTTTGGAGTGCTACGAGCCCGCAACATGGATTGTTCCGAAGTCAGAAGTGCGCACACAGTCCACGCGGTGGAACCGTGCCGCCGAGCACCCCAAGAAAATGCGACTGCATCCGTGCGCGGGGCGGTCCTGATTCCAAGCTATTCGGTTGTCTAGGCAAAATCAAGCGGTTTGCGCCGTCGGGCGTGTCGGGATCCACCCACAATATCGGCCGGCGCGCAATAACTGATTCGAGCCGACCCTGAAAAACTATTCCTCGGCGACTCGGCGGGGCATTTCGGACCGGCGGCTAACCTACATTGGGGGTGAAAGAAAGGGTTTTCCCAATGCCGATTTACGTCACTCCCGACGACTGGCTGGTTCTGGCCGGCACCGCGATCAGCATGATCGCTTTCTGCATGATTCTCGGCGGACGAAGCTAGTCTGCCATCAGCCGGGTGCCCATTTCGCACCCGCTCAATCGCCACTTAAATCGCCGCCGCTCGCGTCAGAAATCCGCGCTGCCGGGCACGCGCGGAAACGGAATGACGTCGCGGATATTCGCCATTCCGGTGGCAAACTGCACGATCCGCTCCAGTCCCAATCCGAATCCGGCGTGGGGCACCGTTCCGTACCGGCGCAGATCCAAGTACCACCAGTACGCCTCGGGATCGAGTTCCTGCTCGCGCATGCGGCTCTCGAGCACGTCGAGCCGTTCCTCGCGCTGGCTGCCGCCGATGATCTCGCCGACCTTGGCCACCAGCACGTCCATTGCCCGCACCGTGCGACCGTCGTCGTTGACCCGCATGTAGAACGGTTTGATCGTTCGTGGATAGTCGAACAGGATGACCGGCCGCCGGCAGTGCTTCTCGGTTAGAAAGCGCTCGTGTTCGGCCTGTAAGTCGTTTCCCCAGGCGACGGGAAACTCGAAGCCCTCGCCGGAGCGTTCCAGAATCTCGATCGCTTCGGTATACGGCAGACGCTCGAATTCGCTGGCGACGATTCCCTCCAACGTGTCGATCACTCCGGGCTCGATCCGCTCGTTGAAGAACTGCATGTCGTCGGCACACTTCGACAACACGTCGCCGACGATGCGCTTCAAGAACCGTTCTGCCAGGTCCATGTTGTCGGTCAGGTCGAAGAATGCCATCTCAGGCTCGACCATCCAGAACTCGGCCAGGTGCCGCGACGTGTTCGAGTTCTCTGCACGAAACGTCGGCCCAAACGTGTAGACCTTTCCCAGCGAACAGGCGAAGATCTCGGCTTCGAGCTGTCCGCTGACGGTTAGAAACGTGGGCCGATCGAAGAAATCCTGCGTGTAATCGACGTGGGGCCCTTGCTTGGGGACCTGGCCCAGATCGAGCGTCGTGACCTTGAACATTTCGCCGGCGCCTTCACAGTCGCTGGCTGTGATAATCGGCGCGTGAATATACAGGAAGTTTTCTTCCTGAAAGAAGTCGTGGATCGAACGGCAGATGCAGTTCCGCACACGGGCGACCGCTCCGAACGTGTTTGTGCGGGTTCGCAAGTGCGCGATGGTCCGCAGAAACTCGAACGAGTGGCGCTTCTTTTGCAGCACGTACTTTTCCGGATCGGCCCATCCATGGACAGCGACGGACGTAGCGTGCAGTTCCGTGACCTGACCCTTTGCGGGCGAGGCCTTGACCTCGCCGTCTACCGTGACGCTGCAACCCGCCGTGAGGTGCTTGATCTCGTCGTCGTAGTTCGGCAGGCCGCCCTCGGCCACGATTTGCAGGTTGGCCATAGACGAGCCATCGTTCAACTCGAGAAAGCTGAAGCCGCCCTTCGAGTCGCGTCGCGTGCGAATCCAGCCTTGCAATCGAACGTTTTGGCCGGCCGATTCTTCGCGGCGCGCTTCGGCCACGCTCATCTTTCGCATGCTTAACGTCCCCGCTGATGAGGTCGGCTCATCCGTCGAATCCCTTCGCGGCACAACGGCGCGCGGCCTGCCACACGCCGAATCACTCGCGGGCGGCGAGCCAACGTTCGGCATCAAGCGCCGCCATGCACCCGCTGCCTGCCGCGGTAATCGCCTGACGGTAGTAGTCGTCGGCTACGTCACCAGCGGCAAACACACCGTCAACGCTGGTGTACGTCCGACTGGCGGTAGTCCAAACGATGTACTTCTTGTCGGTCAATTCCAATTGCCCTTCGAGAAAGGCCGTGTTGGGCGTGTGGCCAATGGCCAAAAATACGCCACCGGACTCGACCTGCCGCGTCTTGTTGCTGTCGGTCGCGGCCAGCACGGCACCGGTCACGCCGTGTTCGTCGTCGCCCAGGACTTCGCTGAGCACATGATTCCAGACGATCTCGATCTTTTCGTTGCGCTCGGCGCGTTGGGCCATGATTTTAGAGGCGCGCAACTTGTCGCGACGGTGAACCATGTAGACGCGGCTGGCGAACTTGGTCAAGTACGACGCTTCCTCGACCGCCGAATCGCCGCCACCCACCACGACCAGCGGTTTATTGCGAAACCGGGGTAAGGCCCCGTCGCACACGGCACACGCGCTGACCCCCCGATTCTTGTAAGCCTCTTCCGACGCCAGTACGAGGTATTTGGCCCGCGCCACGGTTCGCACCATGACGGTTTGCGCTTCGGTGTTTTCGCCGCTCGAAGCGGTCAGCACGAACGGATGCTTGCCGAGTGCGACTTTGGTGATGTCGTCGGTGACGATCCGCGTCCCAAAATTCTTGGCTTGCTGCCGCATCAACTCCATCAGCTCCGGTCCGCTGACACCTTCACCGGAATGCGGCGCCATGGTCTGGCGAACGTCTTGTTCGATCGCGCTGTCCAGATAGGCTTCCAGATTCCCCGCGGGAAAGCCGGCATAGTTTTCGACTTCGGTCGTTAGATTCAACTGTCCCAAGGGCAGCGTTCCGGCAAGCCGGTTCTCTTCGCTAATCGCGCCCTCGAACACAAGCGGTTTGAGTTCCGCCCGCGATGCATAGATTGCGGCCGACCAGGCTGCCGGACCGCTCCCGATGATGACCACGTTTTCCATTGCCACGCGAGACCTCTCGGAGTGCTAAGGTGCATGCCCGTTCGGCACACATGCCGACCGTGCCACATCGACAAACGAGAATTATAGAGGACACGACGAAAGCGTCTATGCCACGCGTGCCGCCGGACGCACGCGACTGGGAGATCGCCGCGGCGCAGATGCTACGGCGACGGTGCGATGTCGTCGCCGGGCTCGATCGCGGCCTCGATTTGGATCGCCTTGTGGCCGTGGAGCACGCCGGGCCGCGCGGAAAACCTGGCTCCCGTGTCGGTGCGGACTTCGATAGGGCCATTGACTGGATGACCCGTCGCGACGATGTCGCCGACGCGCAGCTCGGCCAATTCTTGTGACGTGACCTGCGTTGTCGCGAGTTGCGCGACGAGTTGGACGCATTGCGCCGCGGCGTCGGTCGTCGTGGCATCGGCGAGATTGCCTTGGGCATCGACAACTTTCTCACCCGTCGACGACAGTCGTTCGAGGATCGGGCGGAGCGCCAAGCTGGGAATGCACAACGTCATCGGGCCACGCGCCGAGGGAACCGACAAATCGAACCGGATGCGCACAACGCCGTCGGTCAGCGAAGCGACTTGGACCGCGTACGGATCGCATTCGACACGATCGACCTGCAGATCCGTTTCGATGATCCCGCGCCAGGCACGGCTCAGTTCCGTTGCGAGCATGCCGCTGAACCGCGAGGCCAGGCGCGTTTCGATCGCCGTTAATGGGCGGCGAACCGTGGGACTCGGCTCGCGACCCCCGCCGAGCATCCGATCGATGACCGGAAACAAGATCGAAAAACTGACGTCGAGCGCTAGCTCGGCCGGCAGGCAGGCACAGCGCAACACGCTAACGCACGTTGGACTCTCCACGCCGCGCAGGAACTCACCGAACGAAACCTGATCAACCGATTTAAGTTGGACATCGACGCGGCATCGCATCATCGCCGCCAGCGCTTCGGATACGGCCGCAGCAAACTGACTGTGAAGCTTCCATAGCGTTTGCCGTTGAACTTCGTCGATGATGCGCTGCGGCTTTTTACCGAACGGCACGGCAGCCCGAGGTGGCCGCGGCGTGGCGGATCGAGCCGGCTCTTGCCGTGCGCTGGATCGACGATGCGGCGTGCCCTCTGCGGCCGAGTCATCCGTTCGAGCAGCGCGCAACAATAGCTCGACTTCCGCCGAACTCAGCACATCGTCAGCCATCCTTGGCCTCCATGCACTCGAAAAAGGTCGTCGGGTGCAACCGCGTGGCCCCGCTGATCACGTCGGCCACGACTCGCGGCAACCAGTTCAGGCTCACTGCCTTGTCTGGCCGCTACCGTACACGACGTACTTGTAGCTTGTCAGTTCTTTGATGCCACAGGGTCCCCGGGCGTGGAACTTGTCGGTGCTGATGCCGATCTCGGCACCCAGTCCGAATTGTCCCCCGTCGTTGAATCGCGTGCTCGCGTTGACCATCACAGCCGAGCTGTCCACCTCGGTAGCAAAGCGCCGGGCCGCGTGCAGGTCGGATGTGACGATCGCGTCGGTGTGGTGCGAACCGTATCGATTGATGTGCGCGATCGCGTCGTCGAGTGAACCGACAACGCACACCGACACGATCGGCGCCAAATACTCCGCGGCAAAGTCGTCCTCGGTTGCTCGCTTGGCGTCGGCCACTAGACTGCGCACGTGCTCGTCGCCCCGAATCTCAATTCCGTGTTCGATCAGCGACTTGGCAACGCGTGGCAGGAACGACTCGGCGACGTCTTGGTGAACGACGACCGATTCGGTCGTGTTACAAACGCCCAAGCGCTGGCACTTCGAGTTGATCGTGATCGATTCGGCCATTTCCAAGTCGGCTGCCCGATCGACGTAAACGTGGCAGTTGCCGGCGAAATGTTTTATCACGGGCATTCTGGCTTCAGCCGCCACGCGACGAATCAGGCCCTCGCCACCGCGCGGAATGGCCACGTCGATCAACTCACTCAGGCTTAGAAAGTGACCCACCGCGTCGCGATCCGCCGTGTTGACCAATTGAACCGCGCCGGCAGGAAGTCCGACGTCGGTGCCCGCCTGATCCAGCAGGGACGCGATAGCCCGATTCGAGTGGATGGCTTCTTTGCCTCCGCGCAGGATCACGGCGTTGCCGCTCTTGACACACAGAGCCGCGGCATCGGCCGTCACGTTCGGTCGGGACTCGTAAATGAAAAACGCAACCCCCAACGGCACGCGAACTTTCAGCACTTCGAGTCCGTTGGGCCGGATGGTTGACTCGATCACTTCGCCAATCGGTTCCGCCAGCGCGGCGATTTCCTCCAGGCCGATCGCCATCGACTCGACAACCTTTGGGGTCAATCTTAACCGGTCGGTTTGCGCATCGGTCAGGCCAAACTCGGGAGCCGCCGCCAGATCCTTCGCGTTGGCCTCGGTCAGCGCTGCCTGGTTCGAGCGCAGCAACTCCGCGGCACGCGCCAGCCAGGCGTTCTTGATCGCGCCGCTGGTGCGTGCCAACGCCGTGCTGGCGGCACGGGCACGTTCGGCCGTTTCGCGGCAGTACCTTTCGAGATCAATCGAGTCGACGACAGCCATGGCGGTTTCGAAGCGCGGTGCAAGCGAAGAAGAGCGATGGTCAGGCGGCCAATCAGATGGGACGAATCGCGGCCGCTGTCACCCCGCAAGTATCCACCAAAACTGGCGTCCAGTCAACGGCGTTATTTCCAAGCGGCGTCGTTACTTGCGTCGATTCGCCGTGGGCAACTGCCGCCTGGTGGCTTCGTAGAGCAACAGGGCCTGCCGCACCGCGGCCACGTCGTGAACGCGAAGAATCTGCACACCCTGATTGGCCAAGGCAATCGCTACGCCAATCGTTCCGGCGATCGCCCCTTCGGCAGATTCATCGCCGGTGACTTTGCCGATGAAGCCTTTCCGCGAGTGGCCTACCAGCAGAGGACATCCAAGCTCGTGCAGGCGGTAACAATTGCGCAGCAGGCTCAAGTTGTGTTCCCGCCCCTTGCCGAATCCGATTCCGGGATCCAAGGCAATTCGACCCTGGTCGATGCCAGCGGATACGAGCTCGTCTCGCCGGGCTTGCAAAAACTCGAACACATCTTGTACGACGTCGTGGTATGTCGGGTCGTCTTGCATGGTTTGCGGAGTGCCTTGCATGTGCATGACGCACACGCCCGCGCCCGTGTCGCACGCCGTGGCGATCATTTCGGCGTCGCCCTGCAACCCGGTCACGTCATTGATGATCGAAGCTCCGGCGCCGATCGCGGCGCGAGCTACGAGGGCCTTCGACGTGTCAATCGAAAAAGCAACGTCCAATCGTGGCGCGAGCCGTTCCAACACTGGCATGACGCGATCGAGTTCTTCCTGCGCGCCGACGGGATCGGAGTACGGGCGCGTACTTTCCCCGCCGATATCCAGGATGTCGGCACCGACGGCAACGAGGTGCGCGGCGTGATCAACCGCAGCCGCCACGTCTGAAAAACGACCGCCGTCGGAAAAGCTGTCGGGCGTTACGTTCAGAATGCCCATCAACAGCGGACGGCCGGCGAGTGGCAAACGGCGCTGGCGAACCTGCCAATGTGTTGCCCGGCGTTCGTCGCTTTGGTCGGCGGAAGGCGCGGGCGCGGATCGATCCGAACCCTTCATGCCGTGAGTCTACCACGGTACTTCCATCATGGCTACGACCTTCGTCGCCACGCGCTGGATCGCCTGCAATTGGGCCGTGCTGACTGACTGGCCGAATTCGGGCACCAGCGTGCCGGGCGACGTCAATAGCGCCGCGTCTTCCGGCGCCGGCACGGTCGTCGCCTTGTCGATCAGGTCGCCGCGACGGTTGACCCAGCGTACTTCGATCGCAAGATTGATCTCTGTCTCGCGCGGTTGATCGAATGGATCTTCGATTAAGACACGCTTAGTGTCGCTGGTGATCTTGGCTGTCAGCACGCTGTCCGCGTCGGGTGTGCCGACAACCTTGTACGGCGTGACTCGTTCGATTTCCTTGATGACCGCCTCCGTCACCAACTCGCCAAAGTTGCGGCGGAAACTATCGGACTCGAACACCGGCACGTACACGGTTTGAATATCGGGCGGATAGAGCGACGCCGCGCCGAAGCGATAGGCCGCGCATCCGGCCGAGCAGGTGATCGCCAGCAGCGCTACGGAAATGTATAGCGCAATCGTTCGGCGGACGACCGGCGACGCGAAACGCCACGGCCTGCCGCGCAGTTGGTGTTGATCACTGGTGTGGTTCATCGCGGATTGGCTAGCGCTGCGTCGTATTCTTGTTCTGGCCCGAGGCCACCGCCGGGGCCGTTTTCGGCACCACGGGTCCCTCGCGACTCGATTCGGGGAACAGATCAACCAGCCACTCGAGCGGCTGCTGTGGGTTGGCCGGTTCGTCCTTGTATTGCGTGAGGCGGGCACGCGATTCGGCGGCGAGCTGCGTTTCGGGATAGTCCTCGATGATCTTCGTGTAGAAGTGCTCCGCGGCGCCGTAGTACTTGCCCTTGGCATAGTACTCGGCCATGTCCCACTCACGTTTGGCGCGCTGGGCATTGATGCTGGCCCGAACCTGAACGATCCGTTCGCGTTCGTCGCCCAATTCGCTTGAGAACTGAGTCAACAACTGCGTGGCGAGTTCCTGAGCCTGGTCGAGTGGTGTGCTGTCGTAGTCCGAGCCTTGATACATCAAGAGCTTGCAGCGCAGCCCCAGCAGGTGAGCCTGGTACTGAAACTCGCTCTTGGGATACTCGGAGCGAATCAGTCCGTAGTGGTAGTCGGCCTCTTCCCATCGCGCGTTGATGAAGTGGGCGTTGGCCGTGGCCATGAGGCTGTCGTCGGCCAGGGCACCCGTTGGGTCTTCCAGGCGGATTCGCTCGTAAACCTTCAATGCATGACCCGCCGTATCGAACAGCGGGCGCGTCTTGTCCATCAGGTTTGGCGTGACGGGCCAATGCGGGTGGGCTCGATGATGTTGCTCCCAGTAGCGACCGATTGCAAATCGGCGGATAACGACCTGGTTCAGGTACTGTGTTGAGGGGTATTTCTTGGTCAATGCGCCGTAGGCGTCGTTGGCCTTCATGTAACGGTCGGCAAAGAAATACGCCTCGGCCGCCTTGAACATGGCTTCTTCTTCCAGCGGCGAATCCGGCCAACGGTCGACCGCCTTGTCGAATTGCTTGGCCGCGTCGCCGTATCTTTGTTGGCGAAATAGCGCGTCGCCTTCGGCAAGCGCTTGTCGTGCGATGGATTCGTTCGGGCCCTGGCCGATCGCCTTCTTGAACTTGGCGGCCGCCTTCTTGGGTGAAACGGAGTCGAGTAGCCCATCGCCCTCACCCGATTCGTCGCGGACGACTTCGTCGAAGGCCGATTCAGGAATTCTTCGACCGCTCTCGTCGAAGAAGCCCGGCTCGCCGATGATTTGGTAGCCCCGCCCGGGCACGTACCGCTTGCGGTGTTTGTTGGCCTCCCACCACGCGGCCTGTTCGGCCGTGAGTGGTTCGCGCTGCGGCAGCTTCGAACCCTGATTGAACGCGGCGCAGCCACTGACGGCTGTCGTTAGACAGAGAACTGCAACAATTATGTAGCGCGCACTAGCTGCCATGCCGTCCGTTTGCACCGAATTGAACTACGATCTGGTCGCGGAACCCAAATAGCGCTGCATCCGTGGCTCGCGACCAAGGAGATGGGACCAATAGTGATTCAGCACGGCGCGCACCTCGCCGTAGTGACGTTCGTCCAGCGGCGGAACCGGATCCGGTTCGGCCGATGCCTCGGCAAGCTGGACCATCATCGCCAGTGCTCCGGCGCTGATCGAAATGACTTGTTTTTGTCCGACGCGACATGATTCGCAGAGCACTCCTCCGGCCCTTTGGCTGAAGGGAGTGCGACCTGATTGATCTACTTTCGTTCCGCACTCGGCGCAGGTGTCGAGCGAGGGCAAATGTCCCAACAAGCGAAGGGCCGTCATTTCGAAACGCAACAGGACCGGCGCGACGCCATCCACACTCTGCAGCACGGCAAGCGTTTGCGACGCCGCGTCAAAGAGATCGGGATGGGGGTCGTAGTCGTCGGTCAGGCTGTTCAATAATTCCGCGACATAGTAGGCGGCGTATAGATTTGCTAGCGCGCCCGGCGGCGGTCGAAATCGCCGCTCTAACTTTGCCTCGGTCAACAAGTCCAACGCGTCGGAAGATTTGCGGAGGAACACTATGCGACACAGGGCCAGCAGGTCAAGGGCAGACTCGAACGGCCCTTTGGGCCTTCTCGCCCCCTTGGCCAAAGCCCGTATCTTGCCGTGCTCGCGCGTCAACAGCGTGGCGACAATGCTGGTCTCGCTGAACTCGACGACCCGCAATACCAGCGCCGTTGCCTTTTCGCTCGACATAGCTAGCAACCAAACCGGCCGTCGCGTTCGGTACGCTCGTCGGTGACAGGGGTGAATTGGCAGCCGCTGGGGTCATGCGCAGGGATCGTCTTGGCGTTTGAGCCCAAAGCGATCGAGGATTTCCCGCTCGAGTTCGCGCATCGCGTCTCGCTGTTGGTCGGTTGCGTCGTCGTGGCCCACCAGGTGAAGCACTCCATGGACCACGTACAGTAGCAGCTCGTCGTCGGCCGTCCAGTCCAGGCCGTCGGCAACGCGGGCGGCCGTTTCCGCGCTGGCGACGACTTCCCCTTCGAGGTGGTCTGCGTTTTGCTCCAAAACGAAGCTCAACACGTCGGTCGCGAAGTCGTGATCGAGGTACTTGCGATTCAGCGGCCGAATCGCCCGATCGTCGACAATCGCGATGCTAATTTGCGCGGCGTGGATGCCGGCGTCGGCGAGCACGGTGTGAGCGACGCTTCGCATGCGATCCTCGTCGACAGCGACGATCGACTGCTGGTTTGAGATATCGATCGAGATCATCAGCGACCCGTCGTTCGGCGGGGGACGAGAACAGGATGCCGGCGTCCGCGAGCCAATCGAACCAACACGGGCGCATCCGAATTTGCGCTGGACAGCCGACTATGCCGTGCGCTGTTCAGGATACTTGATGCGGCCGTGGTAGACGGCGGTCAGCGACTTGATCAGGGTATCCTCGACGGTCGCCAACTCTTGCAGCGTAAGCCCGCAGTCGTCGAACTGGCCGTCCAGCAACCGCTTCATGGCGATTTCGTGAACCAGGCTCTCAATCCGCGCCGGCGTAGGCTCGACCAACGCCCGGCTAGCACTTTCCACGGCGTCGGCCAGCATCAACACGGCGGCTTCCTTGCTCTGGGGTTTCGGCCCCGGATAGCGAAAATCGCTTTCGTCCAGTTCGCCGCCGTCTGGATCGGCTTCCTTGCGTTCGCTGGCTCGCCGATAGAAGTACTCGACCAACGTCGTGCCGTGGTGTTGTTCGATGAAGTCGATGATCGACTGAGGCAGGCGATGTTGCCGCGCCAAATCGGCGCCGTCCTTAATGTGGGCAATGATGATCAGCGTGCTCATCGCCGGTACGAGCGATTCGTGCCGATTCGAGTCGTGACCCTGATTCTCGACGAAGTAGCCCGGCTTGAGCATCTTGCCGATATCGTGGAAGTAGGCGCCGACACGCACCAGCAGTCCCCGTGCGCCAATCGATTCGGCGGCTGCCTCCGCGATCGAGGCAACGTTGATTGAGTGGTTGTAAGTGCCGGGTGCCCGACGAACCAACTCCTGCAAGAGCGGATGGGCCACGTCACCCAACTCGAGCAAGCTCAGCTCGGTTTGCACGCCGAACAGGCTCTCGATGAAGGGCAACAGTCCGAGCATCAACAGCCCGGCAAACAGCGACCAAAGTCCGAACCGCATTGCATCGGGCCAGATCGATTGCCAGGGTTGCGCGCTGAGTGTTTCGACGCCGATGGTTGTCAGCGCGGCGACAGCGCCCACAGCAATGCCGACATAGATCAACTTGCGGCGATTGCGGATATTTCCGAACAGCAGAATCGCCGAAGCCACGGTCGCATTCAGGATCATAAATTGGCTTAGACCCTGTCCCGTGGAGACCACGATGATCAGCGCCACCGCAGCCGAGAAGAGCAGCGCCAACTCGCGGTGAAACGCCAGCGACAAGATCATGCCCATCACGACCAATGGCACCAATTCGGCCCGCACGTTGTCGGCCGAGGCAGCCACGGCCAGCGCGACGGTGACGACCACAAGTGTCAGCGTGATCGCCAATTGGCGCCAATCGTGCAGCAGCTTCGGCTCGTAGTGCCAAACGTACACGCCGCACAGCACTGAGAGGGCCACAAACATCCCAAGCACAGCCAGCGAATGCGCGACGCGGCGTGGCAGCCCCAATTCGCTGAGATACGCTTGGTGCTCCAGGGTCAGCAGGTCCATCGTGTCGTCCTTGATCGGCTGCCTGGCTGGAGCCAGGACGTCGCCGGGCGCGATCGTGATGTATTGCTTTTCAGTGTCGGCGACCGCCTTTTCCTTGGCCTGGGTCGTCGCCGCGGAGTTGAGCGAAAGGGTGGTGGGCAGCCGGCGACGGAGCCACGTGAACACGCGCTCGGCGACGACGGGCGATTCCAGACGTTCGGCTAGCGCCTGCTTTAGCGCGTCGGCTTCGCCGATCAATACGTCGGCCACCTGTACGACCTCGGATTCCTGCGGTTGCCCAGACTGGCGAACGACGATTTCCTGCTGGTTGCCCTCGTCGGGCTGCTGGGGCAGCTTCTCCATCAGCCCCCGGCGTTCGTACGGGGCCATGGCGTCTTTGACTGCCTGCTCGACCTTGGCCAGCGCTTCCTGCGTGTTCAGCGCGTCGTGAAACGCGCGAAACTGTTCTTCTTGCTGCTCTGTGGTCGGCTTGGGAGCGTCTGCCGGGGCCACAGGGAAGAAGCCTGGCCAGAGTTTGGCGTCAAGCTTGTTCAATTCGGCCAGCGACTTCGCCCCACCCACGCTGACCAGCGTGTTCTGCAACGCGGCGCGGAGATTGGTTAACTGGGCCCGGTCGTTGTCATAGACGTAGCGGACCTGTTGCGCGGCCGCGGCCTGTGCCTGCCGAGTGCGCTCCGGATCGTCGCGCCGGAAACGCACCTTCGCCACCACGTCACGCTGGGGCGTGAAGTTGCGATGGTAGCCCAGCGGCATCGTCCAGGCAGCCGTGACCAGCCACAGTCCAAGTACGGTGAGCAAGCAGATGCACAACCGCACCAACACGTCGCCCCGTTTCAGGTAGTCCCAGGCGCGCTCCAGCGAACCCGGTGGCAGCTCGATGGCTGCCACGCGTTCCAGACGCGTTCGTTTCTGACCGCCGTTTGACATCGAATCCAATCCGCGTGGGCGTGATTAGCGCCGTTTCTTGGGGCCCGGTTCGTCGTACGCCCGAACTATCTCCTGAACCAGACGATGCCGCACGATGTCCTTGTTGGCCAGCGTGACCTCGCAAAAGCCACGTATGTCACGCAGACGGTGGATCGCGTCGATCAGGCCGCTGCGGGCGTGCGCTGGCAAGTCGACCTGGGTCGTGTCACCGGAAACAACCATCTTGGTTCCCAGACCCATGCGCGTCAAAAACATCTTCATCTGCGCCACAGTCGTATTTTGAGCTTCGTCCAGGATGACGAATGCGTCGTTTAATGTTCTCCCGCGCATGTACGCCAGGGGAATCATTTCGATTAGGTCTCGCTCGGTGAAGCTACGGATCTGATCGTAATCCATCATTTCACGCAAGGCGTCTAGTAGCGGCCGCAAGTACGGATTGATCTTGGCCTGTAAGTCGCCGGGTAGATAGCCGAGGCTCTCGCCTGCCTCAACGGCCGGCCGGACGAGCACGATTTTTCGGATTGTCTCCTGTTTCAATGCTTGCACGGCCATGGCCACGGCCAAATACGTCTTGCCGGTGCCTGCCGGACCGACACAGAAAACCAGGTCGTTCTTCGCGATTGCCTCGACGTAGCGTGCCTGGCCCGGCGTGCGGGGCCTAATCGGCCGCCCGGCGTGCTGCAAGTCGATCGGCGGGAGCGCGACTTCGTGGGTCTTGCCGGTGACGCGTGATAGTGTCTCCGAAACTTCGTCGGGCGAAACCGCTCCGTAGCGCGTCGCGCGCTCCTTGAGTTGCTCGAACACCTCGGTAGCGTGGGCAACGGCTTGGTCCTGACCTTCGATGAGGATGCCCTCGTCGCGGCTAGACACCGTCACGCCAAGCGAGTCGCGTATCTTGCGAAGATGCTGATCGCGTGTTCCGAACAACGCCAGTAGCGACTGAGAGTCGACCAGCGGGATGGTAGCTTCCGACATCAAGCAAAGCGGCGGCACATCGGACCGCTCGCCCCGAGAGACAGGGGACGCGTCGATATAGTTAACTATATCGGAAGCCCAAAGCTGGGCGATAGGCAATTAGGCCTCGCGGCCGTAAGCGGTTGGCCAATAGGAGCTTGGGGCCAGACGGCCAGGTTCTGGTTATGCGGGCCCTGCCGACACCGCTCAGCCTGGCCGTGCCCCACACGGTCATGGGGCATCCGGCGACGTGCCGGCCGGCGAAATCCGATCCGGGTCGGAGCGGTAAACCAAGTAGGAATAGACAACGATCCAGGCAAACGCCCCGGTGGCGATGGTCGCAGTCGCGATCCATAGCCAACGGGCCGCGACGACACCGCAGGTAGCAATTGCCAGCCCAAGCAGTACGAACACCCAACCCGCCAGACGGTGCGTTTTGGTCCACGAGCGCTTGCTCGAAAGGGTCCAGGGCGTCCGCACGCCGACGAACCAGTTGGGGCGTATCTTGCCCATGAAATTGCCAAGCACAACGAACAGTATCCCGACGGCAATGCCAACAAACGCCGCGATGTCGATCCGATAGCCAAGCGCCGACGCAACCGTTGCGCCGTAAAATGCCGCCATGAACAGTAGTAGGCAAACGCGGATCACGGTGTAGGCCGTGGCGAACGATGGGTAGTTGGCCCGCCCCGGATCGAACCGGGGTATGAACACTAGCAGCAAGTACATCCCCAGTGCGACGCACGGCAGCAACAGCAGTCCGGTGAAACGACTACCGTAGCCATCGACTTCGCCGCGCAGGTTCCAATGAATCGGTATCCGTTCGGGCACCTTGGTCCAGACCGCTGCGGCGGTCACGAACATCGCCGCGACGAGCAGCCACTGCACCAGCTCTAAGCGCCAAGAGAACTTCATGACTTCGACCTCCGCGCGCGCTTGCCGACGTCGAGCAAGTTCATCATCGTTGAAAGCGTTTCCTCGACAACCGACACGTTGAGACTGTAGACGACGCTCGTGCCATTCTTCTCCGAAACAATCAGCCCAGCGTGTTTCAATACGCTGAAGTGCCCTGACAATGTGGAGCGCGCCAACGAAAACTGGTCGGCGATTTCACCAGCCGTCAGGTCGCCTTTGCGCAGCATCCGCAGGATCTCGCGACGCGTGGGATCGGCCAATGCCTGGAAGACTTCGTTCACGGGCGATCGTTTCGGTATTTCGCCAAATAGCGAAATACTATCCGTGATTCAGTCCATAGTCAATCACCCCAAGTGTCTTGCCGCGCGCTCGAGTCCTACGTGCTTTGCAGCACGGCGCATAAATAGGCCACCGGCGCGGCGAAGATGATCGAATCGACCAGGTCGAGCACGCCGCCGAACCCCGGCATCCACGTGCTCGAGTCCTTCGCGCCCAAGTCGCGCTTCAAGAGCGACTCGGCAAGGTCGCCCAGGATCCCGGCGAGGCCGACTGCCAGACCGAACAGCAGCCAGCCCCAGGGATGGTCCGGGCGATTGCACTCTAACCAGAGCGGCAGGTACGTGTAGGACAGCCAGGCACCGAAGCAAGCAAAAACAAGTGCTCCGATTCCACCTTCGATGGTCTTGCCAGGGCTGAGCACGGGTGCCATTTTTCGGCTTCCGATGAGCCGTCCAACGATATACGCGCCGGTGTCGGACATTTTCACCACGACGATCAGCGCAAGCAGGTGCATCATGCCCGCCACCGGTCCGCCGAGCGTTCGCAACTGCACAACGAAGCTGAGCAACAGTCCAACGTAGGCCACGGCGAAGATCGAAAGCGCCACCTGAACCGTCACTCCGCCGGGGCGACGATACCGGCTCATCTCGCCGACGAACGCCGCCACCAGGACCAATCCGAAGGCCAGCAGCGGCCAACCAAGCGTCACACTGGGGCGATCGTCGCTCGAGCTGAATAGAAATAGCGGAATCGCGTTGCTCGCAACGACCAGCAGGCTGCCGCCGTAAACCACGCCGGCCAATGGCCGAAAACCGGCATGGCTCAGCAGCGTGAACACTTCGTGAGCAGCACCTAGGGCGACGACCATGGCCAGCGGCAGCAACCACGTGCCGGGCGTGGCGGCCAAATCCAGACGCACCAACCCCACCAATGCCCCGATAAACACCGCACCGAACAGCAGGCGCCACTGTAGCAAAGTCGCACGCTCCCAATCGCGAGTACGATTCTCCTGCACAACGATACAAGAAGGAGCCCACCCGTGGAAAGCACAGTCGGCATCCGTTGATTCGATTTAGGAAGCGCTGGCCACGGCATGGGACGGCGTGCGTTATTCGCTCAGCCCGCCAAAACGCCGATCGCGCGCCGCGAAATCGCGGATAGCCTGGTGCAGGTCGCTCTCGCGAAACTCCGGCCAAAGATGATCGGTGACCCAGATTTCCGAGTAGCTAATCTGCCAGAGCAGAAAGTTGCTAATCCGCATTTCGCCCGCGGTGCGAATGAGCAGATCGGGGTCGGGCATCCCTTTCGTGTACAGCGAGTCCGTGATGGTTGCTTCATCGATCTTGGCCGGATCGAGCTGACCGGATTCGGCGCGCGACGCGATCTCGCGCACTGCGTCAACCATTTCCAGCCGGCTCCCGTAGTTGATCGCCAGGCAGAGTCGCATCCCCGTGTTCGACGCGCTCATGTCGATCGTTTTCTGCATTTCGGTTTGGACTGCGTCGGGGATGTCGCGTCGCCGCCCGATCACCGTCACCCGAATGTCCTGGTCCATGATCGTCGAGCGTTCCTCGATCATGTATTGCTCGAGCAGGTGCATGAGAAACTCGAGCTCTCGGGGCGGGCGCTTCCAGTTTTCGCTGGACAGGCAGTAGAGCGTGAGTTGCTCGATCCCGAGCCGGGCACACTCCTCGGTGATGCGGCGAACGCTGGCCACGCCGCGGCGATGCCCTTCGATCCGCGGAAGGCCCTGCCGCTGTGCCCAACGCCCGTTGCCGTCCATGATGATCGCAATGTGCCTCGGGCGCGCGTCGCGCGGTACTTGCAGGGCTTCGTCGGCGGATTTCGTGGACGGCTCTGCCACGGGTTCACCCATCAGTCGGCGGAACGCGGATTTGCCGCAGGCGGCAAGGCTCTCAACTCGTACGATCGGCGAAGATCGTTTGTTCGCGGTCCGGCCCCACCGAGACCACTTCGACGGGCCGGCCGATCAATTGGCTAATGCGATCCAGGTACCCCCGCGCGGCTGCGGGCAGGTCGCTCATCGTGCGGGCCGTGGTGATGTCTGCTTGCCAGCCGGGCAGCGTGTCGTACACAGGTACGGCTTGCCGCAGGTCGTCGACGTGGCTCGGGAAGTTCGTCACCCGTTTTCCATTGATCTCGTACGCCGTGCAAATCTTGAGTTCTTCCAATTCGCTCAGCACGTCCAATAGCATAACCGCTAGCCCATCGACTCCGCTCAAACGGGCCGTGTAGCGCACGGCGACGGCGTCGAACCAACCGCAACGACGTGGGCGGCGCGTCACGGTGCCGTATTCGTTTCCGCGGTCGCGAATGTGCTGGCCCACGTCGTTATCCTGTTCGGTTGGGAACGGACCGCCACCGACCCGGGTCGAATAGGCCTTTACCACGCCGGTGACCTTCGAAATCCATCGCCCTGGAATGCCCGACCCACTGGAAGCGCCCACTCCGGAGCTGTTACTGCTGGTGACGAATGGAAAAGTGCCGTGGTCGACGTCCAACAGCGCACCTTGCGCGCCCTCGAGCAGGACGCGCTTGCCCTCTTCCAACGCGTCGAGCAAAAAGGTCGTGCTGTCGCCGACGTACGGGCGCAGTCGCTCGGCATAGCCTAGGTATTCGTCGGCGATTTCCTCAGCATTGAACGGATGGGGTGCGATCAGCACGCCCACCGTGTTGTTCTTCGCCTCGGCAATATATTGCAGCTTTTGCCGAAAGTCGGGGCGGTACAAATCGCCGAGCCGCACGGCGAACGAACGTGCGACCTTGTCGCGGTAGCACGGTCCGATGCCGCGCATGGTCGTGCCGATGTTTTCGCCGCTGGAACAACTCTTGTCGAGAATACCGTCTTCGGCAATGTGCCACGGGAATACGACGTGCGCCCGATCGCTGATCATCAGGTTGTCGCCGACTTTCACACCCCGGGCCACGAGCCCGTCAATTTCCTTGAGCACGCTGGCCGGGTTGAGCACCACGCCGCCAGTGACGACGCACTGAACGCTTGGACTGAGAATGCCGCTGGGAATGAGCGAAAGCTTGTACGTTTGACCCGACGTAACTACCGTATGTCCGGCGTTGCTGCCGCCTTGATACCGGACCACGACTTCGTGCTCGTCGGTCAGCAGGTCGACGAGTTTCCCCTTGGCTTCGTCTCCCCATTGCAGACCGATGACGCACGAAACGGGCACGCTGGAAACCTCGCGGGCAAGAGAAACGGCGGGCGAAAGACGAGTTGGACGCGGCCGGACCGTTGCCGAAAAGACCCCGGCCAGTCGCCCAGTCTAAACCCCGTCGCCCGCACCGGTCAAGGCGGCAGGTGCGACGTCGCGTGACGCATTTCGCGGTCGCTGCGTTGGATGCGCCCACGACAATTCGCGACGCGAACGCGCGCCGTTCAGCCCCGCGGAAACTGCCGGCAATATTCATACAGCGCCATCGAAACAGCCGTAGCCACGTTGTAGCTGTACGGCAGGCCATAGACAGGGATTTCGACGACCGCATCGACCATTTCCAAGAGCTCGTCGGAGAGGCCTTCCCGTTCGCTGCCCACGACCAGGGCCGTGTTTCGTTCGAACGCAAACCTATGAAGGTCCTCGGAGTTTGTCGTTTGTTCCAGGGCGACGATTCGATAGCCCGACTTTCGCAATGCCGTTAAGACCGGCGGCAACGTGCGATGCACTTCAATCTGGATCGCGTCGGCGCCGTCGCGGGCAATCTTGCCAATTACCTTGGCCGTGCCGCAAGCGATGAGTCGCGTCACGCCTGAACAACTGGCCGACCTTACGATTCGCGACAAGTTGACGTTGCTGCGCATCGGTGCACAGACCACAACCAGTGGCCGCGGGTAGTCCAGGCCGACAGGCGGCTTGTGACGCTGGTGAACGAACTTGGCCATGCGGATCCCTGGCCGCTTTCAGCAGAATGGCGAGCGAACTGTGCACATCGTAGGGTCGCGTGCCACCTCGTGCAATTTCGCCGGCTGCCGCATGCGGTCGTCGGGCAACTGGTGCGCTTTTGACCTGCACGTGTCTAGCCGACTACATTGGATGTCACCGCGGCCCGGCGAGCGACCGGCCCGTTCGAGCGAAAACAACTACGGAAGTTCACGAGGAGTCGATCGCCATGAAGCGGGCCATCGCGCTGGTACTTGTACTTGGTTTGAGCGGTTGCGGCGCAAAGCCGACGGATGAAGCGGCCGAAGTCGGCAATGTGTCGCCGACGGCAACGTCGACCGGCGAGCAAACTTCCAGCGGCGACGCGGTAGCGGATCCGGCAGTGAAGCTGGACATTGTCGACTATCTGGGAGTGATGGAACGTATCGCCGGCAACCGCGGCAAAGTCGTCGTGATGGATGCCTGGAGCACCGCGTGCCCGCCATGCATGAAAGAGTTCCACAACCTGGTCGAGTTGCACAATGAGCATGGACCGGAGAAAGTCGCGTGCATTTCGCTTAGCTTCGACTACGAAGGAATCGACTCACCGGAAGACCAGGTCCCACGCGTACGGCAGTTTCTCGAAAGCCAGGACGCGACGTTTGATAACCTGTTGTCCAGCGAAGAATCGGATGTGCTCTATCGCAAGTTCGATCTGGCAGCGGTCCCGGCCGTGTTCGTGTATGACCAGGCGGGCAAGTTGCGAAAGCGATTCGACAACGAACAGGCCAAGACCCCCGAAGAAACTTTCACCTACGAGCAGGTGAAGGCGCTGGTCAAGGAACTGCTCGCCGAACAGCCCGCAGACGCCGAGGCCAGTGAATCGCCGGTAGAGGCAGAGACTCCCGACGACGCCAAGAACCCCGAGCCCACCGGCGACGACGGCGACCAGGCTGCGCCGAGCGAGTAGTCGCGCGTCGCGACTAGGCGGCGCTGCGATTCGCCGCGGCTACGCACGGGTCAGCATGTAGTCGTCCAGCCGGATGCGACTACTGCCCTCGGGCATGTTCGCAAACAGCATGTCGAGCATGCGCGAAAACTGCTTCGTCTTCAGACCGTAGTAGTTGTGCTTGCCTTCCCGGCGGCGTCCGATCAGCCCGGCCACGCGGAGCAGTGCCAGGTGATGGCTTACCGCTGGTTGACTCTCATCGAGCAGCTCGCACAGAGCGCGCACGTGCAGCTCTTCGCGCTGCGTTAAGTAGTAAAGGATTCGAAGTCGCGTGTCGTCGGACAGAAGTTTGAACAACTTGACGAGATTCACCACCAGATCATCCGAGACGTACAACGGGCTTGCGACGGATGCTTCGGCGGTCGAGTCGGTCTGGCGTCCGTTGCCAGGGTCCTGGCTGCCAACGTTCCCCATGGTTTTCCTCGCGATAGGCTAAGCAGTCGGAGCGAATCCCTCTCCGGAATCGAAAGCGAGTCGGAAACCAAAGCAGCCAACAATTGCGCGGCAGACCGCCGCCATTGCGTGCATTAGTAACTTGTTCCGTCGAATCGACAGCCGAGAGGAAATGTCTCACTGCATGCGAACCAAGCGGTCGTCCCACAGAACGGGGAAAAATGATCAGCGACCACCCGAAACGCGTAACTCGATCCAGCGGCTATTCTATCGAGTTGCTTACCGCTGGCAAACGATTTGCTGTATTCTGCCGGCATTTTTTCACGCAATGCTGGCACGACCAATCAACCTTCGTACAAGCCTTCCAAACGGAACGATTCGGCGAGATCAGGGCATCAAGCCGCCGCACTCGCAAAAAGCGAGCTTCTTTCGTCGCACAAATGGGTGGCAACAGACGCGTGCCGCTGTCGGGGGGATACAGGGCTGTTCTGCGGCCGCCGCGTCAAACTCGTCGTCCCCTGATTCACTCAACGACCGCTATCAAGTGATACCCTGATTTCGGTCCCGTTGTTTCGGCGGGTTCGTACGGTTGCCGCGCGACTCCAGCGTCGTCCGATTCGCTCGGTGCCGGTCGCCGGTTCTTGCGATTTACAAGTGCATCGCTTCCATTTCGGTTGGCACTGGCCCGGCCGCTTGGTGCCGTTTTATTCGACCCGTCCCGCGGCCCTTTCGCCGTGAAATTGTAGATCCTACATTCTTACAAGCGACTCGCGTTGACTTGGGCTACGGCGACGCCTAGTATCCCGCCGTTTCGCAGTGGGGGCCTTTCCGAGGGCCGCTCGGCGATGAAGAAATCGGTCAAGATAGGGGTGCTTGTTGCGCTGGTTGGCGTCGTCGCGTTGGGCGTGATTGCCGTCTCGTTGTTCGAGGCCTCGCAGCGCGTGCCCGACTTCTACCGCGAGGCAGTCGCCGAAGATGCGCAAGACCAGGGCGTCGCGCGCGATGAGTTCATCGCCGAGACCACAGCCTTGGCCAGCGACATACACCAATCCGGTCGTTGGCATCACGTGTTTACTGCCGACCAGATTAACGCCTGGCTCGCGCTGGAACTCGCCGAGAATTACCCGGATCTGCTCTCAAGCGAGTGGCAGGATCCGCGCGTCGAATTGGACGACCGCGAAGCGACGATCGCTTGCCGCTATCAGAACGGCTCGATCTCGACCGTGATGTCGCTGACCGTCGACGTCTACTTGCACGCCCCACACGTTGTCGCTGTTCGGATTCGTCGGGCTCGTGCAGGCTCGCTGCCAGTGCCGCTGGCTCAGG
The DNA here is from genome assembly GCA_937952415.1 of uncultured Planctomycetaceae bacterium. Taxonomy (GTDB): domain Bacteria; phylum Planctomycetota; class Planctomycetia; order Pirellulales; family PALSA-1355; genus CALFYT01. The sequence goes on from CALFYT010000038.1 coordinate 149,189, forward strand.
TTCTCGACGCGATTTCGCAAGTCGCGCGCGACCTCAAGTTGCGCCTTGAATGGCGCAAGGTGCACGGCGACCCAGTGGCCCTGATCACCTTCACATCGTCCGGTGATTCGCAGTCAAAGGCAGTGTCGCTCAGCACGATTGAGCTGCGCAAGGGCGAGGTCGTTGTTGCCGGAGAAATGTCTGGCCCAGCGCGCGACCGCATGGCCAAGATCGCGGCAACTGCCGATAAATCACCGGAGTCGTCGGATTCGTCCGACGGTCAGCCGCTGGTCGGGGCCGCCGAAAAAGATACTCGCCAAGAGTGAGTCGAGTCGCGTCGCTTGAGCGTGACGAGCCCGTAGATGCGCTCTCCGTCTAGCGTGGCCGTCCAGTGATCGTCGTCGGCCGATTCAAGCCGGTACTGGCCCGCGTCCCACCGTTCGACCGTGCCGCGATTCCGCGAGACCGGTCCTTCGTATTCGAGATAGGCCAATCGATGATCGGCCAGTTGCTCCGCTTCGACGACGGCAGACGCCCGGAGTGGTTCGGCCATGGCCCACGTGCGCAGCACGGCATCCTGCTCAAACATAAGATCCCAGTGAGACGGCCGGTCCCCGTCGGCGGGCATCAAATGGCGCAGAATAACGAATCGCGGCATGGTCGTAGTACGCAGAATCGACGACATGGTCGGCGGGACAAACTGCGTTCGCCAAACTAACGCGCCGCCAAGTTCGCCGCCAGCGCTGCTCAGCCAAGGCTATTGAATGACTTGCGTCGACTGGTTTGCCTTGACCGGCGCAGTTTGATCGTGGCTTTTGACTTCGACCTGGACGGTGGCCTGACCCGGCTGTACGGCCGTGACGTGTAACTCGAAGCTAAGTGGAGCCTCGCCGGCGCGGAATTCTCGCACCGGCTCAAATCGAACCGCATTGGCCGATGTGTCTCCCTGCGTGCCGACCGGGCTGGCAATGGTGTCCAGCTTCAATTCGGGGCTTAGCTTGGCGCTGACTTGAACATCGAAGTAAGAGATGGCGTCGTTGTTTTCGATCAGGATGTAGTACGTCGTCTTGCTCCCGACACGCAGCGGATCGGTCGTTTCGGCCACTGAGACGCCCAACGGCTTTTTCGCCGGTTCGCTCGGCGCGGCCGGCTCGGGCGAATCTGTGACGATCTCGAGGCAGGCTTCATCGGCCACCGGCTGCATGTTGCGAGCAGTGACGGTCGCGCGGTTGCAAGCCCGTGGTGTCGCCTGCAGGCAGCGCAGCTCGATGTCGCGTCGCACGGTTTGGCCGGGATCCAGCGTCCCGATTCGCCAGCCCAGGGCGTTGCCTTCCAGCCACTCGTTGCCTTCAGTCGCCCGGCCCGGTTCCAGGGTCGTTTCGAAATTGTCGGCGATGACGACGTCCTGCAGCGGCGTATCGCCATTGTTGGTCACCTCGATGGTGAACAGCGCCACGTCGCCGACGCGGCGACGGTTGGGGCCAGTCTTCCGTACGCTCAGCGACGCACCAGCCGTCGACGGTGCTTGCGCAGCCGGTTGGTCAGCCGGAGTCTCGACCGGCGCGGGCTGTTCGACCGGAGGCACCTGGGGTGTTGGCGTTACGTCGGATGGCTCACCCTCCCATCGTTCGGCCCCCGGCGTCGGCTGTGCGATGGGAGGTTCACTGGCCGTGATGCAATGACGCGCCGAAGCCGACAGTCCGCCGGCCCCCGTGACTTCGATTGCCTGACACAATGTGCCCGGCTGCGTGACGCGGAAGTTGACGATAAGTTGTGCAATGCCGCCAGGCTGAAGATCGATCAGGTCGCGTTCGATTGAGTTAACCGCGCGGTCGTGTTCCAGTCCGGCGTCGAAACGGTTGGTGACGATCAACCCGCTGGCCGGCGCCGTACCGCGGTTGGTCACGTCGATCTGAAACTGGACGTCCTGCCCGACCGTCGCCGTTTGCGGTCCGGTCACAGCGACCGTGAGCTCCGCTTGCGCCGTCGTGGGGGGCGAGAGCGTCGCAGGCCGAGTGACATCGGCAGGCGACTCTGGCATAGTCACCGGCGCAGGTTGCGGTGCCACAATGGGTGGCGTGGTAGCGCTCGACGCCCAGGTTTGCAGCGTCGAGCCGGCGCCGACCGTGAGTGGTCGATCGCGGCCGTCGATGCCGGCCGGGCTGGTCAGCGAGATGTTGATCTGGTTCGTGCCTGCGCTGGGCTGACTTTGGGTGATTTCGGCAGCGGCCTGCCCTGCCTCGTTGGTGATCAACTCGACCGTGGTGGCGCCGCCGGGTGAGAACTCCGCCGGCGGCCCGCCGGCGATTTCGTACCGTACCTGCCAACCGGCCAGCGGCAACCCGTCGGTCTGGCGAGTCACGGTGGTCACCAGCGTGTTGCGATCTCCGGCCTGGGTAATGGCCGGCGCGGGGAATTGCCATTGGGCGTCGATCCAGTAGATCGTCGACGTTTGTTGGCGCAGGTCCCACCCGGTGACCCCGGGCGCGAAGGCCGTGACGTGGCTGGTGCCCTTGGTCGGCGAGGTGACGGTGACCCAAGATTGGCCCGTTTGAATAAAGATGTCGTCGTACGGCGACGGGGTGCCTCGATCGAGCGTGAGCGGATACTTCAAAGTGGCATTGATCGCGTACCGGCTGTCGACTTTGCGTGGCAGGCCGCGCCACCAATTGAGCAGATCGAGTCTGCGACGTTCTCCAGGGCTGAGAAACTGCCCTACTCCGGTCGGATCGATCGTCCATTCGACGACTTCATTGGTGAGCAGGTAGCCCTCACCGCCAATCACGCTGGCAATCAGCACGACCTGGCTGCCGACTGGCGCGATCAGCGCACTGGGATTGACCGACAGTCCGGTTGTTGGGCCAACCGGCGGTGCGAGTGTCGGTGCGCCGGGCGGGAAAGGAGGGGTTGGCGACCCGGCCGGAATAAGGATGTGTTCGCCCGTGGGATCAAGTCGCGGCAAGTTCCACGTTGCACAGCCGCCAAGCAAGAGCGCGCATACGACGATCGACCACAATGATGTGATTCGTGCAGCAGCGAGGCAAAGCGAGGATGCGGCGCGCACGCGCATACGGCCAACCGCTCAATCGGCAGGAAAACAGGGAGGGTACGTAGAAAACGTACCATGCAGTTTTCGCAACACGATGCAATTTCGCCACGCGCCGCGATTGCCGAGGCAACACGACCGACCAAATCGTTGCAATCCGACCCGGCTTGCGCCGCGCGAAATGCATGACCCGTCCAGCGGTTTGTGCCCGGCAGGAGCAAGACGGCTGCGCCGGACGTGCCGACTGCGCACGGCGAATGATGGCGCGAATGGGCGACGGTGCGCTCCAACGACGAACGATTGAGATTCTCTGGCGCGTCGCTATCGGCGGCCGAACAATCGCTGACCGAAAATTCCGGTGGCGTACCAGATGCCGTTGCGGCCTCGGCGGATGTCGTACCCGAACAAGGGATGGCGGCCGCGCACGGCACGCCAATGTCCCGGACTCTGGCGCCAACTGTGAACGCAGTCGACGCAGGCCTCGACCAAACCCTCGTTGGGCCAACTCTCGGCGACTACTTCCTGGGCAACAACACCGCTGGGCAGCTTGGCGTTGATTCGATGAAACCGCGAGTCCCACTGGTGGTGACCCTGCACCAGAATCGAGGCCTGGTAGTCGGCGTGTTCCTGCGCTTCGTCGGCTAAGGCCGTGTGGAAGATGCCCTGCGTGCTGGCCGGCGCCTCCGGGTGAATGCGCACAGCGTAAATCATCGTGCGCTGAGTCAGCGTGCCGGGTGGCAGGTCGAGAATGATCGACAGGGCTTCTTTCGTGTAGTACTTGCCCGGCGTGAACGGAAACGTGCTGACTACGTGACCGTAGTACTCGGCCCGTTCATGAGCCAGATCCAAGATGGCGATTCCCTGGCGGTTGTGCATTTCGGAAAACGATGGGTGCGACAACAGCCGAATCCGTTTCCCTTCGTGCGAAATCGTGGCGTTGCGCGGCAGCCGCAACAGCACGAAGCGTTTCAGCTTTTCCTTGATTTCGAGATCCGCCAGCGTCAGGGTCTCGAATGCTCGTTGCGCAGCGTTCGGCCACGATTCGTGGAAATAGATAAATAGCAGCTTGCGGTCTTCCGCTGCTTCGTCCATGGCCGCCTTGTAGTCGGTAAAGACGGTCTGCGGCACCGGCTCGTGCGGAACGGCCGCAGTCGGATGCAGCGTCGGCGCGGCCGGCTCTCCAGCGGCTTCGGCGGTGGCCACCGCGGCATCCGGTCCGGCAGCAGGCTCCGAAGACACGACCGGGCTGTCGGTCTTCGCGGCGGCTTTGGCGATCGCCTTGGGATCAACCGGCTCTTGGCCGTCGGAGAACTTTGCTCCAACGGTGACTCCTTCGGCGGTGCGAACTTCGTGCGACGCGTCGGCGGAAGCCTCGATGCCGGCACCGGGTGAATCGGGCGATCCGGCATCGGCATCCAACGCGGCCTGGCCATTCAAACCTGTCTCGGACGACTCGGCATCGGCTTGCGTGGGGGATCGGGTATCAGTCTGCTGTCGATCAATTCCAGTAGCAACGACAAAGCCCATGACTAGGGCGACAATCATCAATGCGGCACGTCGCACGGTAGTGAATCCCTCTCCTCAAAAGTTTCCTGTCGCCTGCTGCTGGGCTTACAAAAGGCCAGCACCGAACTGCTTGCCGGCCAAAACGAGCCCGGCTGGGCCAAAGTCGGTCAGCGAAAATGTCCGAACATAGTGCCATGACAGCTAGCAACGTGCAATGGGCTGGCTGGGATCATTTTCACGATGGCGCAAAGGCTCCGGATATGGAAAGTAGATTAGAATGAATAGTTTGGAGAATATGTGCCGAAAACGGCTCGATTCGCCGTCGACCGAGGCCGGAACGCCTGCGACTTAAAGCCATAGTCGATAAAGGCTTTTTGTGATATCACATGGGCCGGGAAGTGTTACGGAGCCATCTTTCCGCCAAGGAGTATTGCCATGCGCCCCCATCTTCGCTCTCTCGCATCAGCGGTAATCGTTTCCATACTCTGCTTAAATTGCGCTTTGGCAGCGAGCCCGGAAGCAAGCGCCCCGGTCTCCGCGGCACTCGAAGATCTGCAACAGTGGATCGGTTCGGGCGCGAACGGAAAGGCGTGGGCGAAGTATCTGCACCTTGACGCACTCCAAGACGAGCTGGCTAAGGGCGACGAGGCTGACCAGGAAGTCGTTGGGCAAGTCATCCAACAACTCGACAGTTCTGCCAAGGGACTGGAGATGGCGCGCTTTCGCAAGTTGCGCGAGGCGCTTGCCACGTGGCTCGACGATCTGGCGGTTGCCCAAGCCGAAGGATTGCCAGAGGCCGCACTGCATGCCGAATCATCGTTCGAACCGCCCACGGCCGAATACGCCGAAGCCACAAAAGCAAAGTTGGCCTCCGCGGTCGCAAAATTGAATGACTATCTGACGGGCGACAACGGCCAACGTTGGCGTGATTACTTAGGTCTGGACGAATTGGGCGAGCAACTGGAATCGGATTCGCCCGAACTCGACGCACTGGCTCGCTCGTACCAGCAGTTTACGGCCGACGAACCCGGATTGGAGTTGCCTGTTTTCGCGAATGCCGGCGACGCGCTTGACAAGTACATCAGTGTCGTGGCGGCGAACCGCGACGACTTGAAACAACAGTATGCCCAGCAACTCAAGACGCTTTCCGACGCGCTTCAGAAATACTCGGATGAGCAGTCGGAATTGCTCGCGGCGACGATCGGTACGCGGGTCGGCTGGCTGCAGCGAATGCGCCAGGCGCGCGGCCTGGTGCGAGCCGTCCGCCGCCGCTACTCGCATCCAAACCTGTTCGTGGCCGCGTCGGCCCGCCTGGTTGCCGCCGGCATTGAACAAGACGTGGACGATACCGGTCCCGTGAGCGACTACATCATGGGCACCAGCATCCGCGGCACGGGACATACCACTGGCCGGGTAACGCTCAAGCTAGTGCCCAGCGAGGAGAACGCCGTTCTCGACGTGATGTTGGCCGGACGCACACAAACGCGCACCGTGGGTTACAACGGACCGGCGACCATTTATACCAATGGAAACGTCGACATCTCGGGCAGCAAACGCATCATCATCGACGCCACCGGATTCAAGAGCTATCCGGCCAAGGGCAAAGCCGAGGCGCATACGCGAATCACTGGGATTAGCGCGCGACATCGACTTGTCGAGCGCATCGCCAGCCGCCGCGCCGCCCAGCAAAAGCCCCAGGCGGAACGCATCGGTTCGGATCATGCCGGCCAGCGTGTGCGAGAGCGCGTCGAGGACCAGGCGGGTAGCCAGTTGAGTCAGGCCCACGCCGACTACGTCGCCAAAGTTCGCGAGCCGCTGCTGCGCCGTCGCGAGTTTCCCGAGTTGCTCCGGTTTCAAACCACCGACACCCATCTGCTGCTTATCGGAATGAAGGCCAATCGCATGCAGTTGGGAGCGCCGAACGATCCACCTTCGGTCGACGGCGAATACGATCTTGTCGTGCGTGTCCACGAATCGATGATCAATAACATGGCTGCGGCGCTATTGGCCGGCGTGACGCTCAAGGAAGAGGAAGTGCAGCAGCAGGTGATCGACCTGCGCGGCGAGTTGCCCGACAAGCTCAAGAGCGATCCGGACAAGGACCCCTGGTCGATCACGTTTGCTTCGGCGCGGCCGGTGACGATTGCGTTTGCCGACGACGGCTTCGAGTTGACCATTCGCGGACAGCGATATACGTCGGGCGATCGCGATTTTCGCGCCATGAACATCACCGCCAAGTACAAAGCCGAAATCAGTGGTAACGGAGCCAAACTTGTTCGGCAGGGCGATCTGGAAATCCTTCCACCAGGATTCGTGCCTGGCAAGTCGCGGCTATCGTCGCAGGAGATTACGTTGCGCACGCTGCTCGAGCGCCGCTTCGGCGATTTGCTGGAACCAGAGATCGTATCCGAGGGACTCGAATTGCCAGGAAATTGGAAGAACGCCGGTCGGCTGGATCTGAAAGTACTTCAGAGCAAAGAGGGCTGGCTCTCGGCCGCGTGGCTGGAAAGCGGTGAGCCGGTCAAGGAAGACGAGTCACCCAAGGCCGACGATGCAGCGGCGAAGGACAAAGTGGCGCGGCACGAACCGTAATCGCTACGCCGTGCCGGCTGGGTAGGAGATCCACCGTTGGGAAACGTGCACCATGAGCCAACACGTCGCCATCGAGTTTGACTGCCTTCCCTTGCGCAGCGTGACGCGCATGGACATTCCGATCGACGCGTCGCCGGCATACCGGGCTCGCTGCGAGGCGATCAAATCGGCCATCGAGAAACACGGCTCCCACAACAGCTACTTCTTGTACAACGCACACTGCACTTTTCACCTGACGAATCACGCGGACGTCGGGATGATCCGGTACAACTTCGAGGGGACGGTGCTTACCGATTCCTCGGATCAGAAGACGCAGAGCAGCGATCTGCGAATCGAGCTGGGCCCCGAAACGTGCGACTGGCTGACCGATCCGGCTTCGGCTTGGCTTGCCGAGACGGTCAGTCGGGCCGTTCAGGTGGAGTTCGACCGCTATATCTCGGCCGGTGATCTGGCCCAAACCGTCGAACGCATCAAGAAGCTGCAAGCTGAAAGCGACGAACATGGCGGCTTCGTCGGGATGTATCTCTAGCGCGCCACGCTAGCGCCGCGCAGCATTCGCCAGCGGGCATGTCTGGCGATTCGGTTGCACTTCGTATCTTCTCCGATTCTCGTCTTCTTCGCAGTTTGCAAGATTGCGTGTTGTTTTAGGCAATCCCAGAAGACTGGAAGAAATGGGTCTGCTTTTCCTGTTAAGCAGAGTCTGATTTACAGGAAGAATCTCAGAAGTTTGACGGTTACGCCGTCGATACCTTGGTCTGCCGAGTCCTCGTTCGAGGCTATGCGCGAAATGCGCTTGCCAACAACGAGCACTCCGGTGTGGACGGGGGGCGTCCAAAGTTTTGTGAGTTGTCACAAGCAGCCGCCAGCTAGCAGGCGAATGCAGACAACTTCGAACGAGTCAGGGACAGCAACCCCCTAAAGGTCGATTGATGAGCCGCCGAGTCCACACTATCTGGGCGATCCTGACGTCCGCCATGATGGCAGCCACGGGATGCCATCCGCAGCAGCCGTTCTTCTTCCACGAAGACGGCGATCTGTCGCACTATCTCGATGTGGCCACCGAGATTGAGTATCCGGACGTTCACACCAAGCCGTTGGACGAAGTGACTCATGCGACTCCGCCGCTGACGCTGGACAATCTGAAGGTCGGCCATTATTGGGATCTGACGCTCGAGGAAGCGATCAAGACGTCGCTGGCCAACTCGAAGGTCATGCGGTCGTTAGGCGGATTCGTCACCAGCACGTTCAACAACCGAACGCAGGTCGGCGCCGCGCCGACGAACCTGACGCTCAACCCGGACGTCGCCCGAACAGTCTACGACCCGGCAATCGTCGAAACGACGCCGTTCTCTGGCGTGGAATATGCCCTGTCGGCATTCGACGCGCAGTGGAGCACCAGCTTGCTCTATCAGAAAAATGACCGGCAGCAAAACGTGCAGCCGACGTTTCCGATCACCGACTTTTTCCGCCAAGTTTTTCTGCAAGACACCAGCACGTTTAACACGCAGTTGACCAAGATCACGGCCCAGGGTGGTCAGTTCAGCGTGCGGAACAACATCATCTACGACTTCAACAACAATCCCACGCGGCAAATCGCGAAGGACTGGGACGCGCAGTACGAATTGGCCTTCAATCAGCCGTTGCTGGCTGGTGCCGGTGCTCAATTCAATCGCATTGCCGGTCCGGTCAACCCGTTCAACGTGCTGCCGGCTCCTGGCCTGTCGGGTCTTTCGCCGGCGTTCGACGGCGTGCTGCTGGCACGGATCAACGTGGACATCAGCCTGGCGGATTTTGAGGACGGCGTGCGCAGACTGGTCAGCGACGTCGAGAACGCCTATTGGGAGCTATCGTTCGCGTGGCGCAACCTGGAGACGTCGAACACGGCGTTGGCCAGTGCTCGCCAGACCTGGAAGAAGACCTACCTGCTGTATCAGGTCGGAACGAAGGGTGGCGAAGCCGCGCAAGAGGCCCAAGCCCGCGAGCAGTACTTCCAATTCAAGAGCCAAACCCAGGCGTTGCTCAACGAGTTGCTCCAGGCCGAAAACCGGCTGCGATTCATCATGGGGCTTTCGGTGAGCGATGGTCGCCTGATTCGTCCGATCGACACGCCGACGGTTGCCAGCGTCAAGTTCGACTGGTGCGAAATCACCGAAGAGGCCTTGGCTCGGAACCTCGTCCTTCGCCGTCAGAAATGGCGGATCAAACAGCGCGAGCTGGAATTGATCGCCGCCAAGAACCTGCTGATGCCGCGCTTGGACGTGAACGGTACTTACCGTTGGAGAGGCTTAGGCGACACACTGTTCGGAGCCAATCGCACGCCGTTCAACCCGACGGATCCGTTGTCCTTGACTGGTAGTAGCGCATTGCAAACACTCGCCACAGGCCAGTTCCAAGAGTGGCAGTTGGGTGCGCAGATGACGATGCCGATCGGCTTCCGCAAGGAGCTGGTCACGGTACGGCACTATCAGTTGCAATTGGCGAAGGAACGCGCCAAGCTGCAAGACCTCGAGTTGGAGCTCTCGCATCAGCTCGGCGACGCGATTCGGCAGCTCATCTTGAACTACCAGCTCACGCAAACCAATTTTAATCGTACGCTAGCGGCCGTTCGTCAGGTCGAAGCAGTTCAGGCCGCGTTCGAAGCCGAAACGGTCACGCTCGATCAATTGCTCGAAGCTCAACGGCGACGTGCCGAGTCGCAGGCCGCGTTTTTCCGCACGCTGCTCGACTATCAACGCGCAATTATCGCGGTCCACTTTTTCAAGGGCTCGCTGTTGGAATATAATAACGTCTTCCTGACCGAGGGTCCGTGGCCGGCCAAGGCGAAGTTTGACGCCGTTCGTCGTGCTCGAAAGCGTGACGCCGCGTGGTACTTCAACTACGGCTTTACCCGTCCGGCGGTTTCCAGCCAGGGCCCGATCAACCAGGGGACCAACGGGTTTGACTACACCGGCAAAAACCAAGGCGAGTTCCCAGGTGGCGGCGTACCAACCGAGGCTACGCCCCGCGAAGAACTACCGGCGCCTAACCAAGAGGAACTTCCATCGCCGGTGCCGGCCAGTCCGGACTCCGACGCGATTACGCACTTCGGCAACCCGCCGGCCGAGTTGCCGCCGGCTGCCGGTGCCAAGGGGTTCGATTGGGGAGCGTTGGGCCTCGATTCCGACGTTCGATCGTCGAACGCTCCGGCGAATGCCTTGCAAGCCGCAACCAGCGACACTTCGGCGGGCGGGCCTTCGGCGGACGCCAAGCCGCTTCCATCGGCCAAGCGGCAAACGACCTCTCGTATCGTGACGCCGGCCGGGCCGACGACGAACAACAAGGACGGATCCGTGCAACGCGCGAAGCATCAACGATGGGAAACGGCACGCGAGCATGAATCTGTCGAGAATCAGCCGTCTGGTCCAACTCTTGGGGCTGCTGCAGGCCGGTAAAGGCAACAACGCCGGTGCGCTGGCCGATGCGTGTGAAGTCAGCCGGCGCACGATCTTTCGCGACTTGGACGTGCTGCGGCAAGCCGGCGTGCCTGTGCTGTTCGACGAGGAAGCGGATGTCTACCGCATTCCGAACACCTATTTTCTGCCGCCGACCAACTTTACGGCTGAAGAGGCGTTGGCCGTATTGGTGCTCTGCTACGAGTTGGGCAGTGGGCGTCGGCTGCCGTTCTACGAAGCCGCGTCGAGCGCCGCGCTCAAACTGGAAAGCAGCCTTCCGGGACGTGTGCGCGATCAATTGCGCGAAGCCACCGGCGCAGTCCACATCAACATGCAGCCCGGCAGCAGGCTCGACGAAAAGCGGCCCGTCTACCAACAGTTGTTGGGATGTGTGGCGACACGGCGGGCCGCGCGCATTACCTACGACAGCATTAGCGACTCGCGCCCCATTCGGCTCAAGCTGAGTCCGTATCGCCTGCTGTTTAGTCGCCACTCCTGGTATGTGATTGGCCGGTCGTCGCTGCACCGCGAAGTGCGGACGTTTAACGTGGGCCGGATCGAACAGCTGGAACTTTTGGACGAGCCATTCCTCCTGCCGCGCGGATTCTCGGTGGAACGCTATTTGCGCAATGCCTGGCACCTGATTCCCGAATCGGGGCCCGATCAGGATGTCGTGGTGCGATTCTCGCCGATGGTGGCGCGCAACGTCGCCGAGGTTGTATGGCACAAGACCCAGAAGGTGGTCCACCGCGAGGATGGATCAGTCGATTTTCAGGTCCGCGTATCTGGCCTAAATGAGATCTCTTGGTGGATTCTCGGCTATGGCGACCAGGCGGAAGTGATCAAACCGGGACGACTCCAGCAATTGATCGCCAAGCGCGCCGGTCGGATCGTCGAGATGTATAATGGTCGCGCGTAACGGCGAGCGTCGATGCCGCCAATGGCGGTCGTCGCGGCGCGCGATCTTATGGCTCGAGGCGCTATGTTCTTTTCATTTGACGGTTTGGACGGCACCGGCAAGTCCACGCAGATGGATCTCTTTTGCGATTGGCTGTGCCAGCGCGGGCACGAAGTCGTGCGGTGTCAGGACCCAGGAAGTACGCCGCTGGGCGAGCAGATTCGGTCGATCCTGTTGGGTCATAACGTGCCAATCACGCGCTCGGCCGAGATGTTGCTTTTTATGGCGGCCCGGGCGCAGTTGGTCGATGAGGTGATCCGGCCAGCCCTGGCGGAGAAGAAGACCGTCGTTTCCGATCGGTACTTGCTGGCGAACCTGGTGTATCAGGGCTATGCCGGTGGGCTCGACGTCGAAACGTTGCGCGCGGTGGGCCGGACCGCGACCGCCGGTATCATGCCCGATCTGGTGTTCGTCCTCGACATGTCACCCGAGGCCGCCGCGGGCCGACTCAATCGCCAGCGCGATCGTATGGAAAGCCAGGGAGCGGAGTACGACGAACGGCTGCGACAGGGCTTTTTGGCAGAGGCAGCCAAGGAACCACAAAGGATCGTGGTCGTTGACGCGACACGTGACGTCAACACGGTACATGCCGACATTCGCCGTGCCGCCGAAAAGTTGCTGCCCGGTTGATGACCGCACGGTGCGACTGGCTTTACCTCAACAAGTGCGGACGGATAAGATGCGGTCTGGCGGCGCGGCGACGTTGCAGCGCCGATTCCGCGGGCAACGAAGTTGCTAAGCGAGCGCCATGGCCTGGCAGTCGATCGAAGGGCACGATGACGTTGTCGACGCGTTTCGACGCGCGCTAGCGCGCGGTCGCCTGGCCAGCACCTTCTTGTTCGTTGGGCCCGGCGGTGTCGGTAAACGAATGTTTGCCGAGAAGTTGGCCCAGTCGTTGCTGTGCCAGCGCTCGCCCGATGAGGCATTGAATCCGTGCGGCACGTGTGACGCTTGCGCTCAGGTCATAGCGCGAACGCACCCGGACCTGCTAATCATCGAAAAACCGGCCGACAAGAGCTTTATCCCGCTGGACGCCTTCGTCGGCGACAAGGAACATCGCATGCGCGAGGGCTTGTGTCACGACATTGCGCTAAAGCCGTTTATGGGCGGGCGCCGCGTGGCCATCGTCGACGACGCCGACTACTTGAATGAAGAGGGGGCCAACGCGCTGCTGAAGACGCTCGAAGAGCCGCCACCTCGCTCGGTGTTGATCCTGATCGGCAACAGCACGGATCGCCAACTGCCGACGATTCGGTCACGGTGCCAAGTGGTAAGATTTCGGCCGCTCGACCGGGACTATCTGGCAGGCATTCTGGAATCGGACGGGACGGTCGCCGACGCAAGCCAGGCGCAACGGTTGGCCTCGATGGCTGATGGAAGCGTGGCCCGCGCCGTCGCGTTGGCCGACGAAGAATTGTGGACGTTTCGCGAGCGGCTTCTCAGCGCGCTGGCGGCGCCGGCTGTCCCGAGCGTCATGCTCACGCAAGCCTGCTGCGAATTCGTCGATGCGGCAGGCAAGGAAGCTGCGCTGCGCCGGGCTCGCACTAGACAGATCATGACCTTTGCCGCCGACTTCTACCGCCAGGTATTACGTGTGCAAAACGGACTCGAAGCGGACGGCGACGCGCCGCTCGTGCGCACCGTCGAGAAACACCAGCAGGTAGCGACCACTTCGCCCGACGCAACCGCCGCGTGCATCGAACGCACGCTGGCCGCCGTGGGGCATGTCGACCGCAACGCGCATCAAGCGACGTCGATCGGGTGTTGGCTCGATGATCTGGCTGAGATCGTTGCGTCGGGGCAGCCGGTCGCGGAGTGGGATGCCTGATGTGCGGTGCGCCGCACGCGAGCGCCTAATTCCCCGAGTCGCCGTGCAACGTGAGAACCAGTCGCCGACTGCCGGCCCGATTGCGGTGTTCGCAAAGATAGATGCCCTGCCAGGTGCCTAGCAGCAGGCGTCCGTTGCCAATCGGCACGCTCACTGACGAGCCCAACATCGCCGCCTTGACATGCGCCGGCATGTCGTCGGGGCCTTCAATCGTATGTGTATACGGAAAGTCTTCCGGCGCGATCGCGTTGAACGAGGCTTCCAAGTCGGCCAGTACGTCCGGGTCGGCGTTCTCGTTGATGGTTACTGAGGCGGACGTGTGTTGGATGAACACGTGGAGCAATCCGGATTCAATACCTGGCAGTTCCGGCAGCGCCTCGACAACATGCTGCGTAATCAAATGGAATCCGCGGGGCAGGGGAGGCAGCGACAAGATGTGCTGATGCCAGGCCATAGATCCTCGTTTTCGGCGTTGTACGACTGGTAGGTGCCACGGCGGCTCACTGGCTCGGCTTCACAGTACAAGTCGATCCAGCAGCCCCGTCCGTTGCGCCTCGGGCAGACGGCGGCCCGATGCGACTAGGCTATCACATCCGCCGAATCGACGCGGGGCAGCAGGCGGCATTCCGCGAGCCAGGTCGAGCGCGGCCCTGAAAATGGGGAAATTCGACGCTTTTTTTGCGACACTCGGCCGGTGCCTCTTAGCGCTTCCCAAGGCCCGACGCCGCGGCCGGCCGTTGCCGGGGCAACGGGGAGCGGAACGGCCGGAAGCGTGCAAACCGTCTGGGCCCGGCTACTTGACAATCTGCGAAGACGCACGATAATGCAGTGTTTACACGGAAGCGACGAGAGATGTGACGACTCCCACCTGATTCGGATCGCCCAAGCCCACCGCGTCCGAGCTATTCGATCTCGCAAGCCACGGCCAGGATGGTTGAGCCGTTGGAGAATCCTAGTTGATTGGTCCCCGGCGTATGGCCGACCAGGACCGCGTAACTGAGTTGAGGTATCACCGATGAGTCAAGAACGAGGCGGCCGGCAAAAGACCGACCGCAAGCGGAAGAATGTGCGGCAGGCACCGGCCACGGCAAAGTCACGCCCGGCCAAGCCCGATGCGCAAGCAAAAGGACCGACCACCAAGGCTGGAGGAAACAAGTCGATGCGGCAAATGCGGAACGTTTTCGAGGCTATCTTGAAGTACGGACACGACGAAGACTTCGCGCCGTCGGCCGATGATGAGTTCTTTCCCACCGAAGCGCCCGCCGGTTCGCGGGAGAAGCTGGACGTGCTGGCCGACCGCGTGTTGCGGGGCGAGCCCTTGTGGCACCCAGAAGATCGGCCCGACTACAGCGGGTTGACCGGCGCGGTTCGACCGCGCGAATAGGTCCGCGTGAGAGTCGGCTGATGACAATTGGCCGACACAACGGAAAACAGACGCGCACTGTCGACCAACTGGCCGACAGTGCCTTTTTGTTGCGCGGTCTTGGTGACGCGCGCGGACGAGGCGACTCGCGGTGCGCGTAGGTCCGTGCGGATTCACGGCACACTTGACAGACCGCATGCCATAATGCGAACCGGCTTCAAGCCCAGACTCTACTTCGATACCGCGGCTTGCGCGGATTGTGTTTGATCGAAGGCCGCTTTTTCGGCTGCCAGGCTTTCCAGCGCGGTCTTAGCAGCCGCTGCAGCGTCGGCGGCAGCCTTGGCCGCGTTGGACTTCTCGGCAGCCGCAGCCTGTGCGGCGGCCAAGTCGGCGGCAAGCTTATCCGCCTGCGCCTGAGCGGCTGTCTGTTCGGCGGTCGCCTTCTCAGCGGCAGCCACAGCGGCATTGACCCGATCGGTCTGTTCCTTCACCAGCATCTCAAGCGTGGGCGGGTTCGAGGCCAGCGTGGCCAACTGTTTCCCTTCGGTAATCTCCGAAATGCGGATTTCGCCAAGCCAACTGCCGGCAATGACGCGGGCCGAGTCGTGTGCGAAGACCGCTTCCATGGCGATGTCGGATAGCGCCGGCAAGTCGCGAATTCCTTTCCCGTTGCCGTCCCAGACCTTCGTCAGTCGATCGCGGCCGGACGAAACAAGTTTACCGTCGCGGGAGAAGTCGACCGCGGTGGCGCCGCCGCCGTGTGCATTCCAACTCTTGATCTGTTTGCCGCCTTCCATTTCCCAAAGCTTGATCGTGCCGTCTTCGCTGGCGCTGGCCAACACGTTGGAATCCGCCCGCCAGCTAACGCCCGTGATCGCGGCGGAGTGTCCGGCCAGGTTCTGATACTCGCGGGCCGTTTCGGCCTCCCATACGAACATGCCGCCGTTGCGGTCGGCAGTGACCAGCAAGACCCCGTCAGGGCTGAACTCGACTTCATAGATCCACTCGGTGTGCTTGCGGATTTCGTGCAGCAACGAACCGTCTTCGGTCGAGAAGATCCGCACAACGCGGCCCGGGCCGCCCAGCGCAATCCGGGTGTGGTCCTCGTTAATATCGGCGGCCAGCACAACATCCAGCTCGTCACCCACTTGAAAGACGCGATTCCCTGTCTTTACGTCGAAGACGACCACCGTGCCCAGCTTCGCGCCGATGCCGCCACCGGCCAACAGCAACGTGCCACTCCGGCTGAATTGCAGTACGTGCGGAATGCCTTCAGGATACGGCAAGATGCCGAGCAGCGCGCCTGTCTCGGTATGGTAAAGGCTGATTTGCTTTTGCCCCGCAACCGCGGCCAGCGGTGCCCACGGACTGCACGCCAATGCCGTGACAGCGCCGGGGCGCGCCGTGTACGCGACCGGTTGTCGCGAGAGATTCTCGGGCATCGGGGGAGGACCCTCGGGCTTGCCAGCGCCAGCGGGCGCGGTCATCGCGATCGATGTACTCTTTTTAACCTTGGCCACCGAACCGCTGTTCTCCAAGGCACCACCGAGGATCCAATCGCGGATAGTTGCTAATTTCTCTTCGGGCAATTTGTCCTGCTCCGGAGGCATCTTCGGTTCGTCTTCGTGTGAGACCAGCGCCCAAAGACGCGAGACATCTGGATCGCCCGCTTCGACGACCTCTCCACCCGCGCCGCCCTCCATCAGGGAGGTGTACGTGGCCAGCGACAGGTCGCTTTTCTTGGTGTCCTGGTTATGGCAGCTAAAGCAATGTTCGCGCAGGATCGGCTTGACGTGTTCGTCGTAGGTGATCTTCGGCTTGGCCTCCGGATCGGCCGGTTTCTCCTCTTCGGCCAATGCGGGCGCGGCGGTGCAAACGACCAGCGCCATGGCGGCGAACCAACCTGCGGTCCGTGCGATTGCGATGCGATTCATCGATAAGCCTCTGGGGCGTTTAATGGTTGAACAAGTATTCGCGTGAGTTGAGCACGGCCCACAGGATGTCGTCGACCGCGTTGCGCGGATTCGACTCGGCTGCGAGGATCGGCTCAAGCTTCTGCAACTCTTCGTCGGTGGGCTTCCGTGATAGGCAAGCTACGTAAATCCACTCGACAACTTCCTTGGGCGATTTACCAGCGTCGAGTATTGCCTGCAAACGCGTGCTTTGCCCAATCTTGCGACTGGTCGTGTCGCCGTTGAGCATGTGGAGCGCTTGTGACAGCGTGGGTTCTGTGCTGGCCTCCGCCTCACAAACGGTCTGACGCCGTGATCGACCGAACGTGGTGAGGAAATAGTTGCTCGCGTTGCCGTCGGCGATTTGCACGGCCCGTGCGCCCAATGGCAAGCCTTGGAACTTGTCGGCCACGTCGGTGACCTGAGTCAGGCAATCGAGCAGACTCTCCGCAGGAATTCGGCGAATGCGTGCGTGCGAAAAATTCGTCAGGTCGGTTTCGTTGCTCTCGTTCGCCTGGCTGGCCCGTTGGTACGTGTTCGAGTTGCAGATGTCGCGGACAAGTTGCTTGAAATCGTACTTGTAGCTGGTCAGCTTTTCGCCGAGCGCCTCGAACAACTCGGGATTGCTCGCCGGATTGCTGACGCGGATGTCGTCAACCGGTTCGACGATTCCGATCCCAAAGAAATGGGCCCAGACGCGATTGGCGATACTCGTGGCAAAGTATGGATTTTCGGGCGAGGCCAACCATTTGACCAACACGGCGCGTCGGTCCTTGCCGGCGACGTCGGGCGTGACTCCGCCAAGAAACTTCGGCGGCATGACGCGCCCACCCACCGGGTGCTTCACCTCACCACCGCCGGAATTGAAGATGATCGTTTCGCGATAGTCCTGGCCCTGTTTGCGGCCAATCTGGGAGAAGAAGGCCGCGAAACTGTAGTAGTCGTCCATCGTCCAACGGTCGAACGGATGGTTGTGGCACTGCGCGCATTGCGTGCGAATGCCCATGAACACCTGGGCGACGTTCTCGGCCGTCTTGAGCGTGTCGCTCTCGATCTGGTAGTAGTTGGTGGCCGCGTTGGAAAACGTACCGCCGCTGGCGCTCAGCAAGTCCTGCACCATCTTGTCGATGGGCACGTTGTTCGAAATCTGATTCGTCAACCAGTTCGAGTACAGCAACATCGACTTGTAGCTGACCTGGTTCGACGTCTTGACCATCAGCAGGTTGGCCCACTTGAGCGCCCAGATTTCGGAGAACTCCTTGCGCTCCAAGAGTCGATCGATCAGTTTCGCGCGTTTTGCGGGATCGGTGTCGGCGATGAACTGTTCGTATTCCTCCGGCGTGGGCAGCAGGCCCGTCACGTCGACCGTCACTCGGCGCAAAAACACTTCGTCGCTGCATAGCTCACTGGGCAGTACGCGCAGCTTCTGGAGCTTCGCGTTGACCAGTTCGTCGACGTAGTTGACAGGCGGCTCCTCGGGCGGGGTGTACTGCAGGTCCTTGGGCAGCACGAGCACCTGGCTGCCGACCGTGTGCGTGGCGAAGCGCGACATCACAAATGCCTCACCCCGCGCGCCGGCGGTGACCAACCCATTGGCATCGATCGGGGCCGAGTTGTCGTTGTTTGACAAGAACACGGCCAAGTCGGTCACGTCGCGGTCCGTTCCGTCGGAGTATTTCGCCCGGGCGATGAATTGCTGCGTCGCGCCTTCGCCTTCGAGCACCGCCTTCGGCGGAAAGACCTCCAGGGCGTCGACCGTGGCGATTTCAGCCGGGTCGTTGGGCACTCCGGCTTCGAGCCAGCGGAGGATCGTTTGATAGTACGGACTGCTCTCGTCGAATCGCTTTCCACCGGTGTGTGGTACTTGGCCGGCGGCCTTCTGCATCAGAAGACTTTCGCGGGGCAGTGCCAGATTTATCCGGCGAAAGCCGATTTCGTGCGTGATGCGATGATGGTCGCCAGCCGGGTCGAAGCCGAACAGCGACAGATTGAACCCGTCCTTGCCGCGTGCGGCGCCATGGCAACTGCCCGTGTTGCAGCCCGACCGCATGAACACCGGCATGACATCCAGGCGGAAGCTGATCGGCCGGTCGGTGGCGGCGTCCTTCACGCTCACCGGCAGGCTGGCCGTCTGGCCCTGGTATTCCACCGCCAGCGTGGTCGTGCCGTCGGCCACGGGAAAGACTCGATTGCCTTCGACGCGCGCCAAAGCGCCGTCGGCCAACGTAGCCTTGGCTTCGGCGGTCACGTCGAGCGTGACTCCGTCCGGACGCGTGACGACCGCAATGAACGACTGCGAGTCGCGACTGGTCGTCAGATCAATGTCCGGCGGATACACGTCTAGCTTTAGCGGCGCCTCATCGGCGATCAGGCTTCCGCCCAAGAGTGCAACCAGCGTGAGTGCCGAAAGTGTGGTCCGTGTCATTTCGCTTCTCCCGCATTCCTGGCGGCTTTGGCTTGCTGTCGTTCCAACCGCAGTTTCTCTAATTGGCTCAAACGTTTTTCCGGGGGCGGCATGGGCGCCGCTTCGGGCATCGGAGCGGCTTCGGCCGGCGGTGCGTCGGCCTTGGGCGGCAGTGGTTCATCGATGCGCAGCTCGCCCGTGCCCAGCGTGTGTACGATAGGCTCGCCGTTGGCCGTAATCACCGCTCGACAGATCACGGTCGCATGCTTTCCGACCGGCGAATTCGCCGTCGTGTTGACTGGAAAGATCAGCTCTGTCGATTCCTTGGTGATTTCCTTCGGTTCGCTCGTCACTTCGTTGGGCAGTCCCAGCAGTTCGACCTTCGCGGCGCCTTCGAAGTCGGTTCGTTTCTCGACGCCGATCACCAGATCGACCGGTTTGCCTTTTTCTGTGGCCGCTGCCTGAAACGCGAACGTCAAATACGGCTCGGCGACTTCCAGCGTCGCCAATTGCGAGGCGACTGCAATCGATCGATCACCTTCGGCCGAGAAGCCCAACACGGCGATCTTCCATTTGTTGATCTCCGCCCCGCCGTTTGCGGTCAGCGGAATGTTGGCTTCGGTCTGGCCCTCGGCAATGCTGATCGAGCGCGAGGAGCCGACGCCTGGCGGGTCGTAGAGCATTTGGACGCTGATCGGAGCAGTGAACCCTTCCTTGCGCGTAGCCACGACCTTGAGGTCCATCGATCCGCTTCGCACCAGGGGTACCTTAGGCTCGACGATCTCGATCGAGTACGGTGCCTCTTCGACAACCGCCGTGGCCATCCGGTAGGCGTATTGGTTCCAGACTTGAATATTGTTTCGCCCTCTGACCAGCGAGGTCCGCTGGTTCAGGTGCCCTTCTATTTTGAGGTTTTCGTCCGTGGGCCGACCGACGATGTCGACCAACGAGCCGCCGATCTCGGCATCTGCGGCCGCGGAAACGAGCACCGGAACGTCGCTGCGGTTCGCGGCCATGGGGAGCGTTTCGACGGTAATGCCCGGAGGCAAGTCCTTGAACTCGAGGTTCAAGTCACCGCCAAAGTCGGCACGCGATGCATTGACCAAGAAGGCGAACCGGTTGCCGCGCGGCACCGGTGTCACGATGTCAGCGAACTGACTCCGTTCCGACAACCCCAGCGTCAGCTTCGGCTGGACGGGGGTCACCTCGATACGATAGACGTAGTCCAGGCCGCCCTTGTTGAGATGATCGCGCAACGAAACCACGTAGGTGTCGTCTTCCGGCGCCGTAAACCGGACGTAGCTATCCGGCCCTCCGCTGTCGTCGTTGCCACCAACTCCAGCTCCGCCGATGCGGCTGATGTTCAATACCGAATCCAGCGGCGAACCGCACTCGCGAGCCACGACGCGCACGTCGAACACCTGCCCCTTCTTGGCGGGGAACTTGAAGCAATCGACGTCCGCCTCCTCGCCGATGATGCCGTTCAGCGCGGCCGGTGCCTCGCAGGCAGTGGCTTCCGCGCCGGCCGGGTTCGGCTCGACTTCCATGACATTGTTCAACTCCGACAGCCGAAATGGGACGGCCGACGGGGCAATCCCCTGATCGTCCTGAGCGTAGAGGCCAAACTCGTCGGGCACTTCGGTGGGGAGCGTGATCTGTTCGGTCCGCGGGCCCGTGACATCGCCGAGCCAGGTAACCTCGATCGTTTCGCCCGGCTTACCGCCCAAGGGAGTGACGGCCGTTGGGCGCGGGAAGCGTCCAACGTGCAATCGGTATAAGCAGTTGCCATTGCCGGCAAACGACGTTTCGCGGGCTTCGATGATGTACGTGCCGTCTTCCGGAGCGATGATCGAACACATGCAGTCTTGGCGAATCAGGGGCGCGTCGTCAGAGCGGGCCAGTTCGAAACGCTTGGTATCAAGAATCGCGACGAACGGATCGAAAAACGTGATGCCCAGTCGGAGTCCCTCAATCTCAGCGGTGATCCGCTCGCCCTTTTTGGCTTCGACCGCGTAGTAGTCGACGTCCTCGCTCTCGGCCACGCCATTGACGACAGTGCCCAACTCGATCTTTTGCGGCGCCTCGAAGTCGTTATTCGGCTCGGCTTCGCTGACTTCCGGTAGCGCGCCGACGCTAAAGGTGCGCAGGTTGCTGATGCCCGTGGCGGTCCGAATGCGCACCCGGTGCAAACCGAGACGACAATCCGGCGCGATCGACAACTTGGCCTTGATCGCGTTGTCGGCCGTTGCTTCGAGGCTGGTCACCGTGATGCCGGGTTCGTAGAAAACGATCTCCTTGGCATCGGCGAACCTCGCGCCGGAGAACTGCACTTCTGCCTCGGTGCCACGCTGTGCTCCTCGCGGCGACATTCCGCTCAGGCCGGGCTCGGCTGCCGGCAATCGCTGCGCCGCCACCACAACCGTTGCCATTGCGAATAGGAATGCCGCGCGGATCATCCGGGGGCGGAACGAAGTTCGACCGATCATCGTCGTTTGCTCCTGCTGGTTGCGCCGGCGCAGGGGCACGCGTCCTCTGCACCGCGCGAATTCACCTCAACGTGTCAGGCAAGTAGCTCCTTGCGAACTTTGCCCCCATCCACGATCTCGATGGGACGATCGCCCGGGGCCATCAGCTCTTTGTCGGCGATGATCCCCATCTGATAGAAGAGCGTCGTGGCCAGGTCGCACGGATCGATCGGGTTCTTCTCCGGCTCCGATGCCACGGCGTTCGACGAACCGTAGATCTGACCCCGCTTCACGCCGCCGCCGGCCAGCACCACGCTGAAGACCTTTGGCCAATGGTCGCGTCCCCGGTTGCCGTTGACCTTCGGCGTACGCCCGAATTCGCTGGAAACCATGACCAGCGTTTCGTCCAACAGGCCGTTGCGATCCAGGTCGGTAATCAGGGTCGAGAAGGCCTGGTCGAACGCGGGCATGCTGCCCTTCATTCCGTTGGCGATGTTGGTGTGCATGTCCCATCCGCCGTAAGTGAGCGTGACAAAGCGCACACCGGCAGCCACGAGCCGTCGGGCCATCAGCATCCGCTGCCCGGCCTGATTGCGGCCGTACTCGTCGCGCACGGCGTCTGGTTCGGCCGCGATGTTGAATGCTTCGCGAGCCGCTTGCGAACTGATCAGGCTATACGCCCGATCGTAGAACGTGTTCATCGCCGAGAGGGTGTCGGCCTTTTCGGTCTTGGCGAAGTGTTCGTTCACTGCCTGCAGGGCCGTCCGCCGCCGATCGAAGCGATTCATATCGACGCCGTTGGGCAGGTTGAGGTCGCGAACCTGGAAGCCCTTGTCAGCCGGATCCGAACCCAAACTAAACGCCCCGAACGACGAGCTCAGGTAGCCTGGGCCGGCAAACTCGTTCGGCTGATTCGGAATGCACACGTACGGCGGCAGGTTGTTGCGCGGGCCGTACTCGTGGCTGATTACGCTGCCGATGCTCGGATAGACCAGTGCCGGACTCGGCCGGCTTCCGGTCATCATGTTGTGCGTTCCGCGCTCGTGTGCCGCTTCACCATGCGACATCGAGCGAATGACCGTGATCTTGTCGGAAACGGCCGCCGTCTTGGGCAGCGTTTCGCAGAAGACCTCGCCGGGAATCGCCGTTTTGACGGTGCCCAACTCGCCGCGGTACTCGATCGGAGCGTACGGCTTCGGGTCAAACGTCTCCTGATGAGCAATCCCGCCCGGCAGGAAGATGTGAATTACGCTCTTGGCCTTGGCCTCGATGAAGTCGTAGTTCTTTTGCTCGGCGCGGGCCTGGCGCAGCGCAAGGTAGTCACCCAGCGTTAGACCCATTCCGGTCAGTGCTCCGACCGCCAAGAATCCGCGGCGATTGGGTCGATACGTGCGCAAGCTCATACAGATCTCCCTAATGGTTGAGGACGCGACCGTTCAAAATGTCGTTGGTACGGGGCGGGCAGCCTTTGAAGGCCGTAGGAACCAAAACAACTTTGTAAGGCAGGATCGTTCGGTGGGAAAGTTGCTGGAGGGAGATTGCTTTTCGCCGCAGCCGGCGAACGCAATCCATAGTGGTCGTTTCAATCCAGATTGATGCTAGCGAAGCGGGTGGCTGTTGTCAAATATCGGGCGGCATTTATATGTCGAAATGGGCAGGGATTTGCCGGGACGATGGACACCAGCCAAGCAACCGCAGCGCGGGAGTTTTCTCGCCGCGTCGCCGCTGGTCGGTTGGCGATTGGGCATCACCGACCGGGCTAGAAATTTTGATTTATTTATTGACGCCGATGCCTGCGGCGGTACGATGACGGGCACGTGCTTGTGCGCCGGTCGCGGAACAGATTGCCGGCGCGCCGCTGCTGGTCGGTGCTCACTGACCAGGGCGGGGCGCGACAAGGGGCTCTGGTTTTGCCCGCACGGATCTGCTGCGGGAGTTAGGCACCGCCGTGATGCGATCGGTCAGCGTCAGTTGCAACCGCGTAGCGCGCTACGCGCTGTTCTGTTTCGGTGTTTGGGCGGCCGTGGCGCTTCCGGCGTGGGGCGTCATTCTTAGCTCGGGGAACGGAAATACCGACGGATCGAGCCTGACCGCCGCCGGCGGACCGGGAAATCCGTTGATGCCGGGCTTTGCCAATGTCGGCACCAGCAGCACCGGCAACGCCAGCGTGACCTATCTGGGCAATCGCTGGGTTCTGACGGCGGGTCACAACACGATCGGCTCGTCAACCGGTCCGGTCCGCTTTGGAGGCGTTCCCTACACGGTCGATGACAGCTCGATCACTTTCTTGCACAATCCGGACAACACGCTGGCCGACCTGAAGCTGTTTCAGATCACGACGGACCCCGGTCTGCCGGCAATCACCCCCGATCTGATCAGCTCGTCGGCGCCCAGCGGTCGCCAAATCATGATCGGCAACGGTCTGGACCGCGGCGACCAGTTTTACTGGAACGTCGACATGCAGCCGAATCCCTGGCAGTGGACCCAGCAGCCCGAACCGTCGAATCCCGGGCCGAACGATTTTTCCGGGTTTCAAATGTCGTTGAGCCACCATATCCGGTGGGGCGAAAACGAGGTACTTAATACTGGATTGCTCACGCTGACGGCGTTCGACCCGCAGAATAATCCACTCTGGGTTAACGGCTACAGCACCGAGTTTGACGACACCGTATACACTGGCGTGACGCCGCTGCCCAGCGAGGCGTTGGTCAGCTTGGGCGATTCGGGCGGGGCCGTATTTCAGCTCGAGGGTGGACAGTGGAAACTCTCGGGCATCATGGTCGCATTTGCCGAGTTGTACAGCGGTCAGCCTCAGGCCCCGGCGGGCATTCCGTACGCGGTCTTTGGCAACGAGTCGCTGATCGCTGACCTTTCGGTCTACCGCGACGAGATCATCAGCATCGTGCCTGAGCCGGCCGGCCTGGCGCTCTTGTCGCCTGTGGTGGGGGTCATGCTTTTGGTCGGCTTGCGACGGCGACGGTAGGGTTACGGCCCATCTGTCTGGCCCGGATCGTGGGGCTACTCGGGCCGTTTTTCACGGGAAAAAGACTGGACGGTTTGCGACGCTTCGGCGACAATGAACGTTCGGGCACTTCAAGCGGGCTCACGCGGCAAAACAGAGGAGGTATGGCGATGGTAACTCCAAGAGTGACCATGCATTCTAACGATTCACAGAGTACCCGGCCGGGGTTCACGCTCGTCGAGTTGCTGGTGGTGATCACGATCATCGGCATGTTGATGGCGCTATTGCTGCCGGCGATCCAATCGGCCCGCGAAGCCGGTCGCCGCAACACGTGCTCGAACAACCAGCGGAACGTCGGCACCGCGATGCTCAACGTCGAGGCCACCAACCGCGGATTTCCGGGATACGCGAACGTGGTCAACAACAAGCGTGCCAGTTGGGTCGTACCGATCCTGACCAACCTCGAACGCGCCGACCTCTACACGGCCTGGAAAGACACGGCACCAGTGGCGCTGCCGCTAAGCGGCAACAATCCGGACACCGGAAATCCGTGGACGACGACGAATTCGCCGTGGGCCTACACTGTGCTTGCTATCTTGGAATGCCCCAGCAATCCGCAGGCAGGTCTTGGCTCCAATCCGCTGAGCTACGTCGTCAATTGCGGCTCGGCGTTTACGGCTTCGGACAATTTTCCTGGTGGCACAAGCGCTTGGCCAGAAGACCGCAACTCCGGCGTGTTTTTCAATCAAGCCGGTGCGGACGCCTCTGGAGCCAATGCTGTCCCCGGCTCTTTCCCATCCTCCGCTGGCCCCAAGGTGACCATTGATTTCATTGGTTCGAACGATGGAACGTCCAACACGTTGATGCTGAGCGAAAGTCTGCAATCCACGAATTGGGCGACTGATCCGGTGAATCCTTCCGCAGCGACGGTAAAGAATCCCTGGGCGAGTGAGTTTCAGATCAAACAAAATGCCGGCTTCGTCTTCTTTCTGACTCGACAGAGAAACAACGTGTACGACGCAAGTCGTACCGAGTACTCTCCCGAAGCCTCGGTGGTTAACGGCTTGGGGCAAGTCATCACGCCTCCGATCGCGAATGCGGAATTCACCGCCGGCCCACCGCCGGCGGGCGGATTGGCCTTCGCGCGACCGGCCTCGGCCCATCCGGGCGGTGTGAACGCCTACTTCTGCGACAACCACTATCGGTTCATCACGGAAGAGATTGACTACCATGTCTATACGCAGTTGATGACGCCACGGCAGGGTACCATGGCGATCGACTTGTCGGGCACCACGCCGACCACGGCCAATCCGCGCTGGGACTACATCCTCGGCGAAGCCGATTATTGATCGGCCCGGCGGCTGCCAGCCAATCGCGTCACTTGAGCGAAAAACGAAAACGCCTCGCGGAATGCCGCGGGGCGTTTTTTCTTGGTGCCGCCTGGCGGACTGGCAATCGCGCGATCCAGGCGGACCCGCGCTGCAACCCTTAACGCGCGTGTACGAACCGATCGCGGCTCAGGCTCGTCGCCCCGGGCCCGCCGAACAGAATGCGTAGTTTGACGTCGTTGGCCGTGCGGCCGGTAAGCGTCAGGCGGTGCATGCCCGCGGCCAGGGCCACCGGGACGAACTTCTGTGAGTAGTCGCCCTTCTGGCCGTCGTAGAGCGTGTGACCGTCGATGCTCAGCTTCGCGTCGCCGTAGTGCCAGAGTTGGAACTGATAGACGTCGGTCTTCTCGGCATCGAAGAACCCTTGCACCACGAAAGGCTGATTCGCCCGAATGCCCTTCAATGAGAGCCACGCCGGATCGCTTGTTTCGTCGACGCGCAGCACGCTACGGTCGGGCAATTGAAGCACCAATCCACGGCCACGCTGCGCCGGCGGATTGGACAGCGCCGGCAGCGGTGCGCCGGGTTGGACCGTTATTCGAGCCGGCGCCGACCAAACGCGCTCAGCCGCCGCGTTGCCCGACATTGCGACCGCCTGCAGCGTGACCGGGCCAATGCCGAACTGACGTGGATTCACGTCGATCTCGCCCTGTTCGCCGCTGACCCGTCCTACAACCCGGGCGTCGTGAATCAACAGTAGCTGCTTCATGCCGGGCGCCGCAACGCGGGCCTTGAGCGTCTGGCCCCAGCGAACCTTTTCAGCCGGCGTCAGCGCGAACTGGATGCTCTGCTGGTGATTGTCGACCGTGACCGGCAGAATGACGCGCCCCTGGCTGGCGATGGGTCCGGCCGCGATGGCCACAACGCGCAGTTCGTGATAACCATCGGATTCGGTCGTCGAATCCCAACTTAGCTTTCCGCCCGGCCGTGCGGAGCCCATGCGGCGCCCGTCGACGAACAACTCGAATTGGGCCATCTCGGCGCCGCCCGGCGAGGTGGCGCGCGGTACGAACTCCACGGTTCCGGAAACTTTTCCATCGGCCGGCAAGCCGTCGACTTCGACCTGGGGAATGTCAGCCCAGGGCCGGCAGAGCGGGTCGCCGACGATCAGCAACTGCGCTGGAGAGTAGACCGACTGGTAGTACGCCTCGGCCAGTGTACATCCGCGGGCGTAGTGGACGTGGACCAGCGGCGAGGGAAACTTGGCCCCAATGGCATAGGGCTCGATGACCGTGCCGCTCGATCCGGCGGCGCCGTAGCGCAAGAACTCGGTCAATGGCG
Source organism: uncultured Planctomycetaceae bacterium (assembly GCA_937952415.1). GTDB lineage: Bacteria > Planctomycetota > Planctomycetia > Pirellulales > PALSA-1355 > CALFYT01. The sequence goes on from CALFYT010000038.1 coordinate 176,344, forward strand.
TCTGCCCGCCCGACTCGGCCATGATGCCGCCGAAGCTGGTGAAGTTTTCGCAGATGGCGCCGGGCAAGATGGTGCTTCGCGTCCGCGGCCAGGAGAAATCGGCCACCCCGCTCGTCACGCCCATGACGTTGTTTTGCGAGATGGGCAAATCGGTCGAGATAATCTCAGCCTTGACACCCAATTCGGCCAGCTCGCGCACGGCCTGGTCGAACTGACCGGACCGCGTAGTCGAGCGGACATTGTCCGTCTTGCACAGGTAGATGGTTCCGCTTGGTTGCGTGCCGTCGGACGATGCGGCGCGTTTCAGATAAGAGACCACCTCGCTGACCGAATTGCCCCGCCCGCTGGTGACGCCCAACACGGTCGACAACATGAAGGGCTGCCCGCCGGCTTCCATCAGGCGTCCGCCCCTTCCCCACCCGTACCAGGCGCGAAACTCGTGCGACGGCTCGGCGACCGTGCGGTCCTGTGCGGCCCGCATGTATTGGTTGACGTCCATGTTCATGACCAGCGGGTTGCGACTGACGACGAATTGCCACAGGTACGTGGCCGAATTGATCGAGCAACCAGGCCGCGCCTGATCGATCATCCGCACGTTGCTAAAATCGCGACCCAGGTCGACCGCGTACGGAAAATCGCTGGAATACACAATGTAGTCGATCTGGCCGCCGATTCCCCGACGTTCGATGGCGGTCAGCGTCGGGTTGAGGATCTGCGTGCGAAAGGTTTCGCCGGTAATCGATTCGAAGCCGCCGGTCCAATTTAAGTAGAAGACGTTGATCGGCGACATCTGGCGCAACTGAACGAAGTGGTTCGCGATCGAGCGCGAGGCCCAACTGTTCGCATTCACCACGAGAAAGACGTTTTCCGGTCCGCCCCCGGCGCGGGCTGTCGAGGTGCCTGCCAGCGCAGTGGCAAGCACGGCAAACGCCAGCCATCGGAAGAACCGTCGTCCAGTCATCGTCGCGCTTTAGGTGCGGGGATCGCCATGGAATCGTGCGAAGCCGGCGAATTGGCCAGCCGATTGGATCTTACGCCGGGCAGCCACCGACTGCTACCGCAGCGGCCGCAGGGTTGTCGGCCGCGTCTTCGGTCCAGCGAATTGCCGGCTGCGCGGCCTCATTTTTTGCCCAGCCTGCGCTGGCTTTGGAAGAATCGGGTCAGGATGCCGCCGCACTCCTCCAATAGCACGCCACCGGCAGTTTGCGTGCGATGGTTGAGTCGGCTGTCGTTGAGTAGTTCGTACAGTGTTTGGACGGCGCCGGCTTTGGGGTCCGGCGCGCCAAAAACGAGCACGTCGACCCGGGCCTGTAGAATTGCGCCGGCGCACATGGGACATGGTTCGAGGGTGACGTACAGCGTGCAGCCTTCCAACCGCCAACTGCCGAGTGCTTCAGCCGCTTGCGTGATCGCGATCATTTCTGCATGCGCCGTCGGATCGCGGAGTTGCTCCCGCTGGTTGTGGGCCGACGCGATGACGCGGTCACCGTGTACGATGACAGCCCCCACGGGGACTTCGTCCTCAGCGAGCGCTGCCTCGGCTTCGACCAGCGCCAGTTTCATGAAATGCTCGTGCATGTGGATCGGTCCGCTAGGGCCACAGTTGCCCGCCGGCAACGTTGTTCTGGATCGGCGTCGACGACGGCTAGGACCGCAACCCGGCCGCTTGCAACAAACGGTCGGTTTCGCGATAGGCCTCTTCGACCCACTCGACGATTTTTTCCGGCTCGGGCGAGTATTCTAGTTCGATGGAGATGGCGCGATCGCCGAGCCCGAGCTGCTTGATTTCGCGCAAATACGGTTCGAACGGGACCACCCCGCGGCCCGGCGGCAGGTCGCCGTGTACTTTGCCATCGCAATCCGAGAGATGGACGTGTCCGACTCGCCCGCTGAGCTGGCGAATTTGCTCGGCCGGCACCTTCGACAGCACGAGGTGCGAAATGTCGAGATTCGCCTTCACGTTTTCCAGGTCGACGTCGTCCAAAAAGCGCTTCATGGTTTTGACGTCGTTGATCAGCGAAAGCGGAAAGGGCTCCAACTCCAGGACAATTTCGATCCCAAGGTCCGCGGCTCTCCGGCCCAACGTGCGCACTGCGTCGGCTCCGAGCTGCCACTGCTCCTCAGGCGGAATGACTTCGCGGTTCCAGATGTACTCGCCGATCACCAGCAGCACGTTGGCTGCCTCGTACTCGTAGGCCAAATCGAGATAGGCCTGCACGCGCTGCACGTGGAACGCTCGCACGCTCGGATTGAAGTCGATGAGCCCCACGGCCACGCAGGGCAGCGAAACGATCGGCAGGCCCAGCCGATCGCACTCGTTCTTGACCAGCCGTCTTTCGCGGACGTCGGCCTCCAACGGGTCGATGAAAACGTCGACCGTGTCAAACCCGATTTCCTTGGTCTTGCGCAACCCGAAGGTCGTGGGCTGATCGGCTTGGACCCAGGCGGAATTGATAAGTCCGAGTTTCATGCATTCGCTCGTGGGACAGGCGGCGAGTCGAAGGCGGCGCTCTGCGCCGTCGTGGAGCCCCGCTATTCGGTCAGCGAAGGCTCGGGCGGGCGCCACTGCTTGATTGCCGCGTCGGAAACCTTCGCCAGCGGATGGTATCGAGGATGGCGCGACTCCTTGTACGGGTCGTTGCGCGCCGCGTTGTAGCAGCAGATGAGCGACCAGCGCGGGTCGGGCGAGGTGTTTTGGTCGGAGCGGTGCAGCAAATTGCAGTGAAAGAACAACGCGTCGCCTGGATTCGCCTCGACATACGCCAGCGGCAATCGCTCGATCGCGGCGTCTACGATCTCCATGTCGGCTCCGGTTTGGTCGCCCGTTTTGCCGTGTTCGATCCGACCCATGTGATGCGAGCCGACGAGCACTTGCAGGCAACCGTTGCTGCGAGTCGCCCTGTCCACGGCGATCAAGCAACTGGCCAACAGGGGATACAGGCAGCCGTTGTGGTACCAGTAGCCGTAGTCCTGGTGCCACTCCCAGGCTCCGCCGACACGCGGCTCCTTAAGCATCATCTTCGTGTGATAGTGATAGACCTCGCCGCCGAGAATCTGCTCCATGCGGTCAACGATGCGCGGCGAACGCGAGAACATGCCGTACAGATCGTCTCCGGCCTCGTTCCAAAGCGTGAGTTTGGTCACCTGGCCGGTTGCGTCGCGGCGACCGGCCGCGCCGTCGATCAGCGCGCGGTCGGCCTTCGCATATTTCAGCAGAATGTCCATTTCCTCGGCGTCGAAAAGCCGTGGCACGAGGAGGTAGCCCTTTTCGTGGTATTGGGCAACTTCGTCGGGCGTAAATCTTGCGGTTGGCATTCTAAGTGCGTCAGATGTCGTCGTGAGTGCTGGGCTAAATTGGACGAAACACGCGTGGGTATCGGCCGAGAACGTGGGGCTGACGAACGCGGAAGGCTTTTATACCTTTATAGCAACACGGCCCATGCTTTTCAGCAGGCCCCCCTGCGGTTCCCAACGTCCTCCATGCAAGAAACGAACCCAGTTGCCATACAACCACGTCAAAGGGGTTTGTGGCTCAAAACGACGGCGCTCGTGCTGTTGGCCGCGTATTGGATTGCGCTGGTCGTTGGCACGCATTGGCCCCGTCCGCCGGAATTGATGGGGCTTGGCGCGTCGGACAAGACGCTCCACCTCATAGCGTATTTCGGTTTAGCAATATTGGTCGGCCTGAATTGGACGCTGCGCCGGGCGCCCTCGTGGCAGAGCGGTCTGGCGATCGCGGGCCTGCTGATCGCGTTCGGCGCGTTGGACGAAGTGACGCAGCCTCCGTTCGGCCGAGACGCGCAGTTTGCCGATTGGCTGGCCGACTGCGCTGGCGTGGTGGGCGGGGTGGTGATTTGCCTGGTTGTCGCGGCGCTCGTGTCGCACGATTCGGAACGGCCGCAGCAAACTTAAACTCGCCCCAGATCGTACACGGTCAACACGAATTCGCTCGTGCTGGCTAGCCGACTGGCTCGCGCGGCGTCAGTAGTTGGGCGTTGGCGGACGATAGTCGTTCAGGTCGATCGAGCGGAACCAGTCGATCGTCTGGACCAGGCCTTCCCGCAACTTGACCTTTGGTTCCCAGTTGAGGTGCTTGCGGGCGAGGGCAATATCGGGCCGGCGCTTGATCGGGTCGTCGGCCGGCAGCGGCATGTGGACCAGCTTCGACTTGGAACCGATCAATTCGAGCACCAACTCGGCTAACTCGCGGATCGTGAACTCGTCAGGATTGCCAATGTTCACTGGGCCGATGAACTCATCCGGGGCGTTCATCATCCGAATCATCCCCTCGACCAGATCGTCGCGATAGCAAAACGATCGAGTCTGTTGCCCGTCGCCAAAGATCGTAATGTCGTCGCCGGTGAGCGCCTGGCGAATGAAATTCGACACGACGCGGCCGTCGTAAGGGTGCATCCGGGCGCCGTACGTGTTGAAGATCCGCACGATGCGGATATTGACGCCGTTCTGACGGTGGTAGTCCATGAACAACGTTTCGGCCAACCGCTTGCCTTCGTCGTAGCAGGCCCGCGGCCCGATGGGATTGACGCTGCCCCGGTACGATTCCGGCTGTGGATGGACTTCCGGATCACCGTAGACCTCGCTCGTCGAGGCTTGTAGCACTTTGGCCTGACAACGCTTACCGATCGCCAGGCAGTGCATCGCGCCCAGCACGGAAGTCTTGGTGGTCTTGATCGGATTGAATTGGTAGTGGCCGGGCGATGCGGGACAGGCCAGGTTGTAGATCTCGTCAAGCTCGAGCCAGAACGGCTGTGTGACGTCGTGGCGAATCAACTCGAAGTTGGGCCGGTCGAGCAGGTGGGCGACGTTCGACTTCTGGCTGGTGAAGAAATTGTCCAGACAGATCACGTCATGTCCCTGGTCAACCAGGCGTTCACAGAGGTGCGAGCCGAGGAATCCGGCGCCGCCGGTGACAAGTATGCGTTTGGTTGTTGCCATGAATTCGTGTGCCGCGCGGTTGCGGGCAAGTCGGTTGCTCGCGGACCGTGACCACCGGGTGGGCACGGTCAAGCCTTACGCTTTGCGGATCTTCTCCCGGCCTTCACGCACATTCTTCGTGGCGTTGCGGGTGTCGATCACCAGGGGCGAATGCCGAACGATGAAATCGTAGTCGTACGCCGAGTGGTCTGTGGCGATGATCACGCAGTCTTGTGCCGCGAGAAAGTTTTCAGTGAGCGGTTCGCTTTTCATCGCTGGCACGTCATGATGCCGCATTTTCGGTAGTTTGGGCACGTGCGGATCGTTGTACGTCAATTCGGCATGGCCGGCCCGTAACAGGTCGATCAGTTCGAACGACGGGCTTTCGCGCGGATCGTCGACGTCTTTCTTGTATGCCACGCCGAGCAGACAGATTCGGCTTCCCTTGAGCGGCTTGCCGGCATCGTTGAGCGCTTCCATCACGCGTTGGATCACGTACTTTGGCATGCCGGTGTTGATTTCGCCGGCCAGCTCAATGAATCGTGTTGGCATGTCGTGCTTGCGCGCCACCCAGCTCAGATAGAAAGGATCGATCGGAATGCAGTGGCCGCCCAAGCCCGGCCCGGGATAGAACGCCTGAAATCCGAAGGGCTTGGTTTTGGCGGCGTCGATGACTTCCCAGACGTCGATTCCGATCCGGTCGAAGAGCATCTTCAACTCATTCACCATCGCGATGTTGATCGAGCGATAGGTGTTTTCAAGAATCTTGCAGGCTTCGGCCACTTCGCAGCTCGATACCGGAACGATGTTCACGACGGCGTGTTGATAGAGTGCTTCGGCGAGTTGCGCGCTAACCGGATCGACTCCACCCACCACTTTCGGAATGCCACTGGCCGTATAGTCGGGGTTGCCGGGATCCTCACGCTCAGGGCTGTAGGCAACAAAGAACTCACTGCCCAACTTCAGGCCGGGAGCTTGCAGAATCGGCAGGATGACGTCGCGCGTCGTTCCGGGATACGTCGTACTTTCCAGCACCACCAATTGGCCCGGTCGAATCACTTCTGCGATCTGCCGCGCGGTCGCCTCGACGTACGAGAGATCTGGATCACGGCTGTCCGACAGCGGTGTCGGCACGCAGATCAGCAAGCAGTCGGCCTCGGCCAACCGTGCCATGTCGGACGTGGGCTGGAAGCTTTTTTTTTCGAGGCATTCGGTGATCCATTCGGGCGCGATATGGCCGATGTAGCTTTCGCCGGCCAGCAACCGGTCGACCTTGGTTTGGTCGACGTCGAAGCCCATTGTGCGGAATCCCGCGTCGACGAATGCCCGAATCAGCGGGAGTCCTACGTAGCCCAGCCCGATAACGCCGACGATGGCCGTCTTTTCGCGGATTGCTTTCTCAAGTGTGCTCGTCATCAACGCGCCTTTTGCAGAGTGGTTGCGCGGCGTTGTTGGCCACCGTGCGCACCGGTCGATTTATCAACGATAACTCGCGGCCCGGCTGCTTGCATGGCGGGCCGGTCCGTTTCGGCTACCGATTGTAGCGAGTTGACCGACTGGGGATGTTTTTGCCGCCTCGGCCCGGTATGAGCTGCCTTGGCCACGCCACTATTGCGCGTCGTGGCAGGGCCGCCAGCAGCCGGCGTCCGGCCACTTGGGCGGCAGCCTGAGTCAAACACGGGGCGTTGCGGAAGTGTGTTTAGGGGCGGCGTACTCGGCTTTACATGGCCCACGGTTTTCCGCTACTCTCCCGCCTCCCAAACTGCCCATACTTCCTGCCGTGAGGGACTGGCCCATGCGTCGCTATCGCATTTCGTTGTTCGCCTGGTTGGCCGTTTGGTTCTGCGCGATGGTCGCCGCGGCAGATGATTTTCGGGTCGAAACGAAAGTTTTCGGAGCCAAGGACAAGGCCCCGCGCAGCCAGAACCTGACGTTGTTTCATGCCGGCTACGTGTACGACTATTTGCCGGAGCCGGAGCGTGTCGCGGTGTTTGACCGGGCCCACGGGCGTTTCATCCTGCTGGACCCAGTGCGGAAGCTAAAGGTGGAAATCAAGACGGATGACGTCTTGGTCTTTTCCAAGCGATTTCACGCCTGGGCGGCGAAGAACCAAAATGCGTTCATGCAGTTTGCTGCCGATCCGCAGTTCGAGGTCAAGTTCACCGAAGACGGAGACCTGACGCTGGCCAGTCCCTATCTGACCTACACGTTGGAGACCGTGCCGGCGCGTAGCGAAGAGCGGGCCGATCAGTATCGGGAGTTTTGCGACTGGTACGCCCGATTCAACGCGATGATTCACGTCGGGTCGACCCCGCCATTTCCGCGGCTGGCGGTCAATCGAGAATTGGCCACGCGGACGCTGGTGCCCACCAGTGTAAGTCTCACCATTCCGGCCCAGCCAACGCTCGGCGTGCGTGCCGTCTCGCTGCGCACGGAGCATCACGTTTCCTGGCGGCTTCTGCAGCGCGATTTGGACAAGATTTCCGAAACCGCGAACCATTTGGCCGTTTTCGAGACCGTGACTCTCGCGGAATTCCAGGGCGACGATCTCACAAAGCGCTAGCACGCCTAATTCTGGGGTCCGTCCCGCGTCAGCGCCCGGCTCGTCGAGCCCGCGGCCGGCCGGTAGCCAACCGCGTTTCCGGCAGCTACGATGGTGACATTCTCGAAATCGGGGAGCGTGTCACCATGAATCGATTGTCTGTCGTCGCGACGTTGTTGGCTCTTTGGTTGGTTCCGTGTCAGGCCGCACAGGCCGAAGTTTCGCTCGAGCAAACCGAGCGGGGCGTGACGGTCAAGCTCGATGGCCAGCCGTTTACGGAATACTTGATTAAGAGCGGGTCTAAGCCTGTGCTGTGGCCCGTGTACGGCCCCACCGGAAAGCGGATGACGCGCAATTGGCCCATGGAAAACGACGTGCCGGGCGAGACGGATCGCGACCACGTGCACCAGCGCTCGTTTTGGTTCACCCACGGCGACGTGAACGGTGTCGATTTTTGGGCGCCGGGGAAGGGACGAATCGAACATCGTGAGTTCGTCAAGGTTGAGGAGGACCCTGTGGCGACGATCGTCACCCGCAACGATTGGGTCAGCCCGGACGGCAGCGAAGTCGTTTGCCAAGACGAGCGGACGCTCCGTTTCGGCGGCGATGCCGAGCAGCGCTGGATCGACTTCGACATTGTGCTCAAGGCGACCAACGGCCCGGTCGTCTTCGGCGATACGAAGGAAGGCTCGTTTGGCATTCGCACCGCTTCGAGTATGCGTGTCGACTCAAAACCGGGCGGAAAGATCGTCAACAGCAACGGCCAAGAAGACAAACAAGCGTGGGGCAAACCGGCCGCCTGGGTCGATTATCACGGTCCGATCGACGGCGAAACGCTGGGGATCGCAATCCTCAACCATCCCACCAGCTTTCGCTTTCCCACGCACTGGCACGTGCGGACGTACGGTCTGTTCGCTGCAAATCCATTCGGGCTGAGCGACTTTACCGGCGGTGCCAGCCGGGGCGAATATACGCTACCGGCCGGTGAAACGCTCTCATTGCGCTATCGTGTGCTGTTGCACAAGGGCGACGAGAAGTCGGCCGGCGTGGCCGAAGCGTTCTCAAAGTACGCGGAATAGGCCCCAAATCGACGCACCGCGCGGCGGCGAATCGTCGCTAACGCGTTGCCTCACAACGCGCTAAGTGGCCCAAGATGTGCGCGCTCGCTGTCCAACTGTTCACAACACGGCGATCGGCAATCTTTAGCCATGGTCGGCATTCTTGTCATCCTAATCTATTTCTCAAAATTGCCTGTCTTGCTGCAAGTGGCCCGGCTATTCCGGCCGATAGGAATCATTGTCGGAGTATCCCCCAAATTATCTATCTGGCACGCGACCCCTCTTCTTATCCATTTGCGCGTGCGATCCACAGGAGAATGCCAGGCCTATGCTCACCAGTTCAACGGTGATTCAGACATTGGACCAACTAAGAGACTATGTGAACGAAGTACTTTGCCAACACAACCAACTTGAAGCGGGCATCTTTGAGCTAACCGAACGAATCCTGGTGCGTGCCGACAGGCCGTGCGGGATTTACTTCTGTTTGCACGGCCCCCGGGCCGTCAAGTTTTCGGCCATCTGGGAGACGCAGAACAACACGGTTTTGTTTTACGGGTCGACGGGCGAGCGATTTCACAAGACACAACTGGTCGAGGCACCACAACTCGAAGTCGCCGCCGCGTAACTCTCCGATCGGTTGATAGCAGTCGGCCAACAAACCGCGCTTGACAGGATCGGCTCGAGTAGTATACATAAATACACTTCCAACGAAATCATTGATCCATACACGGAGGTTCGATCATGCTCGTCCTGTCACGCCGGGAGCGAGAGCGCATCAAGCTCGGAGATTCAATCGTGGTAACGGTCGTCCGCGTCGCGGGCGACAAAGTGCGGCTTGGCATTGAGGCGCCGCCAGAAGTCCTGGTCCTGCGCGACGAGTTGCAACCGCACGTTCTGGAAGATTCGACGGCGGTCAGCGAGAACTGATCGCCGGTCGTCCAATGCGGTGCCGCGCTCGGCCGACGCCGTTGGCGCCAGGCCGCATCCTTGCAGCTAGCACGTACTGCACAATCGGGGCTGGGAGAGAGTTTGCCGCCACGCTCCTACGGACTGTCCCTATCGGGCGATCCGTAGGAGCGTTTTTAGTATCAGCCCCAGATCGCCAAGAATCGTCGCGTTGGCGACGTAATGGCGCGCCAGCGCGATCTTGTCCGGCAGGATCCGCTCGGCGTATTCTCGTTCGTGATCGTCGCCGACGAAGTGCGCCGACTCGTCGCGGTATTTGATCGAAGCTGGATCCGTCACGCCCGGCCGCACCGACAATATGTACGCATAGTCTTCGCGAAACATTTCGACGTATTTCGGAACCTCCGGCCGCGGGCCGACGAGGCTCATCTCGCCGCGAAGGATATTGATCAACTGGGGTAGCTCGTCGATCTTCGTTTTCCGCAGGATACGGCCTGCTCGCGTGATCCGTGCGTCGCTGCTGGCCGTTATCTGGCTTCCTTGTCGGTCGGCGTCGCTGACCATGGTGCGGAATTTGATGATGCCGAACGGCACGAAGTTGCGGCCGACCCGTTGTTGCACGTAGAACACCGGCCCCCGCGAATCGAACCGAACCGCGATCGCCGCGGCCAGAAAGATCGGACTGAGCAGCACCAGCCCCACGCCCGATGCGGTCACGTCGAGCGCTCGCTTCAACGTCCGGTAGATTGGACGGCGGGGAGGGTTGTTCGGGGCGTCGCCAGCAGCGACGTCTGGCGAGCTGTCAACCGGATTCGACACGGGCACTCCGTTCACAACAGTGGGTAGATGAAGGGCGCCGCCGACGTCCCGCCAAGAATCACTATCGCGCCCAGCACCAGCAGCGTAAGCACGATCGGCGCAAGCCACCACTTCTTGTTGTAACGCAGGAAAAGGGCAAACTCGCGCACCAGCCCGGGGTCGCCACTGGCGGCCTCGTCGGCAAAGCGTTCCGCGGGGGTTTGATTCGGCTCGTCCGTCTTCGCCATGGGTCGTTGGGCTAGTATCTGCGGAAATAGTCTTCCGGTTCGACGCGCTGACGGCGCGCGACCCAATAGGTCTCGGCCGTGGCGTCAAATCGGCGCTTCAAGGGGTCGTAGCCGAACATCCGTAAGACTAGCCCAATGGGCGTCACCACTCCATAGTACAGCCCGGCAAAGAGCACGTGCGCCAGCAGCCAACTGATTGGAAACGCCGCGGCCATCCAAACGATGTAGACAACCCGCATCCACGACGGACGGACTAGGCCCAGAAGCACGCTGAGCAGGCCGCATCCGGCAAGCAGGGCCGCTGGCATTGCCGGTCCCCACACGGCAACTGCCGCCGCCGCCCAAAGAAAGCAGAAACCGCTCAGCCAGAACAGGGCGAATTGCCGAACTTGGCGCGGCGACGGATCCCACTGGATCTCGATGAGCGCCATGAGTTAGCTGCCCGCAGTCGACTTGGCCGCGGCGACCGTGCTGGCCGTCGTGGCGGGTTTGGTCAAGACGAAGCGTTCCAAAACCAAGACATCGAGTTCGGTTGTCAAAAAGCAACGGTAGGCGTCTTCCGGCGTGCAAACGATCGGTTCGTTGCGCACGTTGAAACTCGTGTTCAACACAACCGGACAGCCCGTCTGTTCGTAGAATCGCTCAAGCAGCATCCGAAAGCGGTTGCCATGCTCCGTCCCGACCGTCTGCACGCGAGCCGAATTGTCGACGTGTGTCACGGCCGGGATGGCCACATGGCGCCATCGACATTCCCCGGCCGCGCGGACTTCAGGCATGTCGGCGCCGCCAGGCTGACCAGGCGGCCGAACCGGGGCAACCAGCAGCATGTAGGGGCTCTGAACGCTGCACGGAAGTTCGAAGTATTCGCTGGCCTCTTCGGCCAGCACCGACGGTGCAAACGGCCGAAACGACTCGCGCAGCTTGATCCTGCCGTTGATCCGGGCTTGCATGTCGGCGTTGCGAGCATCGCCTAAGATACTGCGCGCTCCGAGAGCACGGGGTCCGAACTCCATCCGACCCTGAAACCAGCCGACGACCTGCTGCTCAGCCAGCAGCCGGGCAACCCGATCACAGAGCTCTTCGTCTGAGGAGTATCGTTCGTAGCACGTTCCGTCATCGTCGAGCATCCGCTGGATGGCGACGTCATTGAACGAAGGACCGAGCAACGAACCGTGCTGTCCATCCGGCTGCTGTGCGACACGAGGCCGGTCGAGCAACTGATGCCAGATCAACAGGGCCACCCCCAGCGCTCCACCCGCATCGCCCGCGGCCGGCTGAATCCAAATCTGATTGAACGGACCGTCGCGTAACGCCCGTGCATTGCTGACGCAATTCAATGCCACACCGCCGGCCAAACAAAGGTTTTGCAAACCCGTCTGTTCGTGCAGGTGCTGGGCGGCACGTACCACGATCTGCTCGGTCACCTTTTGGACCGAAGCGGCCAGGTCCATCTCGCGCTGTCCCAGGGGAGCATCGGGCCGGCGCGGCGGTCCGCCAAACAGCCGGTCGAATGCCCGCGAGGTCATCGTCAGGCCGCGCCAATAGTTGAAATACCGCATGTCCATGCGAAACGAGCCGTCCCGCTTCACGTCGATCAGGCGATCGAGGATGAGCTCGACGTACTTCGGTTCACCAAACGGGGCCAGGCCCATCAGCTTGTACTCGCCGGAGTTGACCTCGAAACCGCAAAAGTAGGTGAACGCCGAATAGAGCATGCCGAGCGAATGCGGGAAGCGCAGCTCGTGAGTCAGCGTGATGCGATTGCCGCGGCCGACGCCATGGCTGGCGGTTGCCCATTCACCGACACCGTCGAATGTGAGGATGGCCGCTTCGTCGAAGGGCGAGGGAAAAAACGCGCTGGCGGCGTGCGACTCGTGGTGTTCGGCAAACACGAACCGCTTGCGATACTCGCCGTTGAGCCCCCGTCGCAACTCGCGCGGCGCGTGCAGCTTTTCGCGCAACCAGCCCGGCATCGAATGCAGAAACGCGCGAAAGCTGCGTGGGGCCGATGCCAAAAACGTCTCAAGCACGCGCTCGTATTTGAGCAGCGGCTTGTCGTAGAAGCCGACGTAGTCAAGCTGTTCTGCGGTGAGGCCGGCTTGCGCAAGACAAGACTCGATGGCGCGCCGCGGAAATCGTGGGTCGTGTTTCTGCCGCGAGAACCGCTCTTCCTGAGCTGCGGCCACGATTTCGCCGTCGACGACCAACGCCGCCGCGGCGTCATGATAGTAGGCCGAGATTCCCAGAATGGCGGTCATGGTGGTGCGATGTTACCGGTGAGCGCTGTGAGCGAGATCCGAGGCTGGCCGGTCATACGCGCGATCGGCAGATGACTGGCGTGGCTGCAAAGGCGCGGGCCATGCCGAGCAACACGGTCCGTGTCGGCAGCGTGGCGAACTGGGCCGCGAGCGACCGTTGCGCTACCGGCCGTGCTGAGTGCAGAGGTTGCGAACCACGTCCACTACGTGAAGCCGCTCGGCCTCTTGCATGCCTGGAAACAGCGGCAAGCTAATCACGCGTTCCCACAATTTCGAGGCGACCGGCAGGTCGCGTGGAGTCCAGCCGAAACGTTCGCGATAGTAGGGATGCAGGTGCAGCGGGCGCCAGTGGACCGAACAGCCGACACCCCGTGCCCGCAACTCGTCGAGGAACGTGTTGCGGTCGACCGAAAGCGTTTCTAGCCGTAGCCGGATCGGAAACAGGTGCCAGGCGTGAATTCGGTTGACCGGCACGAGAGGAAGCTCGATCTGCGCTATATCCGCCAGATCGTTCAGATAGGCCTTCGCGATCGTCTCGCGATCGACGCGCATCGATTCGACCCGTTCGAGTTGGTGGACACCGATGGCGGCCGCCACGTCGGTCATGTTGTACTTGTAGCCGGCCTCGACGATTTGATAGTCCCAACTGCCGCCGCCCGAATAACGATCCCAAGCGTCACGTGACAGCCCGTGCAACGCCATCAAGCGCATGCGGCCGGCTAGCTCGGCATCGGCGGTGACCGCCATTCCGCCCTCGCCGGTCGTGATGGTCTTGTTGGCATAGAACGAATAGCAGCTCACGGCCGCGGTGTCTTGGCCGCAGTATTGCCAAGGCTGATCTTCGGCGGCGCGCCAAGCCGCCGGCAGCGCGTGTGCAGCGTCTTCGACAACCCAAAGGTTGTTCCGAGTGGCCAGAGCGTTGACCGCGCTCATGTCGAGCATGTGGCCGCCGACATGGACCGGGATCATGCCCACGACCGACAGCTTGCGGCCCTGCGCCGCTGGGAGTTTGCCCGAGGTGGCTTGTTCGAGCTTGCGCGCCGCGTCGTTGAGGTCCATGTGGGCCGTGTCCGGCTCGCAATCGACCAAGACCGGCATGGCACCGGCATAGCGCACCACTTCGGCGGTGGCTGCAAAGGTCATTGTGGGCACCAGCACAGCTTGATCGGCTGTTAGCCCTAGCGCGTCAACGGCCAGGTGCAACGCGGCCGTGCACGAATTGACGGCCAAGGCATGGGCGGCGCCGACGACTTTGGCAAAATCGGCCTCAAAACGCTTCGCATTGGGGCCCGACGTAAGCCAACCCGAGCGCAGGCAGCGCTCGACTTCGGCGATTTCCGCATCACCGATTGAGGGCCGAAAGAACGGCACCTGCATGTCGGCGGTGTCGGCGTTCTTAGCGGTCGGTGTTTGCTTGTTTGAGGTCTTCACGAAACGTTGGCCGCGCGGGGATCAATTCGTAAGCGCCGCGGCGGCGTTGGGAGCAGTAAGTTCTTCCAGCCGGAAGTCGGGCCAGGAGCGGGCGTCTAATAAGTCGCCCATCCGACCACCGCCGAATCGCTTTACCAATCGCACGAATCGGGACTCGAACCGGCTCCGCCCAAGCCCTTGGTGCAATCGCACCTTGAGCGGGATCGGTAAATCAATTTCCGCAAACTCGTGCGGGTCGAACTCATAGGGATGGCAATAAAACACGAATGGTCGATCGCGCATCACGCGCCCGGCGAACCAGCGGCCCGCCAGTCCCGGCAGCAAGCGATGATATCCACCGCCACCAACCGGCCAGTTCTTCCCCAGTGCCCGATAGCTGGCGATCGGAAACTCGACGATGCTTCGGCCGCCGCCCAACTGCACACGGGTCGGCACAAGGGGCCAGTCCGGAATTCCGTAACGGGGCCGTTTGACCGGGAAGATGCTCGAGTCGTACTCGAAGCCTTGTTCCGCCAGTTCGTCAAGCGCCCAAAGCGAACTTCGGATGATCGAGAAATCGGGCGCGCGGTAGCCGCGAATCGGCTTGCCAATGCACTGTTCGAGTAAGTCCTTGCTGCGCCGCAGGTCGGTGGCGAATTCCTCACGGCTTTGCTTGAAGATTTCGACATGCCCGTAGCCGTGGCTGGCCACTTCGTGGCCAGCGGCGTCCAAGTCTTTGACGACCTCAGGAAACGCCTCGGCGAACTTGCCCAACACAAACATGGTCGCGCGTATGTCGGCCCGGGCCAGCAGTTCGAGCAACCGGCGCGTGTTGTCGGCGGACCGTCGGGTGACCGGCAACGACCGATCCCAGCTCGACTGCGGCCAGTCCTCGACGTCGATGCTGATGATCGGCGGCGCGTGGCTTAAGGAGTCAGGCATACGTGATAATCCATTCCGGCGCCCTCGATCTTGATGATGTCGACGGACCGAAAGCCGGCCGACTCGCCAATGGCCCGAATCTTGCGTTCATCGTAAAAGTAGACGGGACAATTCCGCAGCCGGTAGCGGAACTTGCGGAGTGGCGCGCGAAACCAGTGATTGCTCGGGAACGACACCGCGGCCGTTCCGGTTAGCACGGTGCGGAGCCGCTCAAAGAACGGAACCGGCTCGGCGACGTAGTCAAGCACGCCCGTGATGATCGCGAAGTCGAACGGACCCTCGGGTGCCACGTCTGGGAAGTAGCCAGTGACGAACTCGGCCTTTTCCGGTTGTCCGAGTTTCTCAACACGTTGCCGCGCCAGTTCGAGCATGCCCGGCGCCGGGTCGAGTCCGACGACTTTGCTCGCGCCCCGGCGGATGGCTTCGGCGATATACGGCCCCGAGCCACAGCCGATGTCCAATCCGCGCTTGCCGGTCAGATCGCCCAGTCGCTCAAACGTCAGCGCATAGCGTTCGAACATGTCGTGTCGGTAGCGTCGGTCGATCCATTGCATGACCGGGCTACGCTTCCCGTCATAGAACGTGTCAAATGTGTCGGCAAATCGATCGAAAAATGCGCCGGCATCTTGTTGATTCATTTCAAGTTCCTAATCTAGCGACTAATACTTGTCATGCTGCCGCCGAGATTCCAAGCCCGGCGATTGAATACAAGGCAACATAAACCATAGGCAATGCCAGCAGCGTAGGCGACGTGCATCGTCGCCATGGCAATCGGCACCAGGCAGGCCACGGCCAGCCCCTTGCGCGGGATGATCGAAACGGCAATCAACAACAACGCGGCTGCGTAGACGGCCGGCAGCGCCAGGGCAACCATTGGCTGCCGAAGCCAAATGCCGATCACCGCCAGCAGGATCATGGCCAAAAAGAACAGCGGCGGCACAAGCTGTCGCAGCGTTGTCGGTTTCTTGTGTTTGCGAAACACGGGGATCCGCCAGAAGCTGTACTGAAAGTATTGCTTAAACAGTTGGCCGATCTTTCCCCGTACGTAGTACACGTACTTCACGCTGGGCGACACGTAGCTCTTGCCGCCGGCTTGCGTGATGCGATAGTTCAACTCGTCGTCTTCGGTGCGGACCAGATTCTCGTCGAACATGCCGATCCGATCGAAGACCCAATTTCGAAACGCGGGAAATTGAGCTCCCTCGACGTAGCCCTCGTAGTTCTCGAATCGATGGGTTGCCAGGCCGACACCGGCTGGATGCGACATCGCCACGGCGACCGCCTCACCAAACACATTCGTGCCGGCATGAACCATCGGACCACCGACAACCCACGCTTCGGGGTGCTTCTCGAACAACTCGACATTGCGTCGGATGAAGTCGCCGGCCACTTCGCAATGCCCGTCGATTCGCGAGATGATCTCGCCGCCGGCTGCCGTGATCGCGGCGTTCAGTCCGGCGGGCGTCACGCGGGCCGGATTGTCGACGTAGCGGACCTGCGGATAACGCGCCGCATAGTCATCGAGGATCTCTCTGGTGCGATCGTCCGACATGCCGTCGGCCACGATGATCTCTATCCGCTCCAACGGATAGTCTTGGGTCAGAATCCGATCGAGCGTTCGTGCGATAAACGCCTCCTCGTTGCGCACCGGGATGATCACCGAGACGAACGGTAGTTCGGCGATTGCCTCGCGCTGTTCGTTGACGGCGTTTTCTGGTTGGCTCATCGGTTCGGTGTGGCGAGCTATTCGACGCCTTTGGATTTCAGAACAGTCACGATCTTCTCGACCGAGACGAACTCGGCGGCTTCTTCCGGGCTGATCGAGACGCCAAACTCGCCTTCGACCGCCATTAGAATATTTAGCACATTGAGCGAGTCCCATTCCTCGATTTGCTCGTGCGACGTGTCGCGCGTCACCTGATCGGCCGAAAGTCCGAAGATTTCGGCCACTACCCGGCACGTTCGCTGCTCGACCGATTCAGGCACCCACGCTCTCCTTTGTTGATTTCGACACACGGCAAATCACGTCCGGCCAGGGGAACGCGTCGTTTGTCAGTTCGGCCTCGAATCGCTGCTCCTCCTCGCCACCGACCGGCTTGAAGCCCTTGGTCTGGTAGAAGTCCTTGACGGGCGTGTTCTTGGGCGTACGCCGAAACACACCGCATAGCGTCTGCGCCCCGGCGTCGCGCGCCTCGCCCGCCAGGTACGACAGAAACGCGTCCTCGACCTGGCGCCCCATCACCCGACAGCTCATCAGCAGAGTATCGACGACCCACGCGCGTTCGTCCAGTTTCTCGATGATGCCGACGCAGACCAGGCCAAGATCGCCGTATCGATCGCGCAGGCGGAGCCAGGCGACGCGTGCATCGTCGGCCGCGGCGAATCGTCGCACGTCCTCAAGATTGTGACGCCGCGTCGTCAAATTGAATTGGTTTGTCTTTTGTATCAACTGATGAATTCGCTCGAGCGTCGTGCTGTCGCACTGCCCGACTTCGGCCTCCATCTGCAAGCTGCGCAGGAAGTCTTCGACGCTGGTCGCCTGTTGCTCGACTTGCCGGCGTTGGGCCTCATTTTGATACATGTCGGCCCGTTGCCGATCCTCTTGCAAATCGCGCGGGCGGTCGAACAGCGGGACATCGCGAAGCGCGGCGAGATATCTGAGTGGGTCGGGCGGCAGTTCGACGACGTGGACCATCGGCAACTCCGCGCGCACCGCAGCGCGCTCGACCGGGTTGTCATCGACGAACACCAGCGAGTCCAAGCCGATGTTCAACGCCTCGGCAATGCGACGCAGGTTCACAGGCTTGGGATCCCAGTTGGCCGCGATATGCGCGAACTGATCGCGGGCGAGCAACATTTCGGGATGCGTGTCGAGCATGTCGAGCACGGTCTGTTCGTCGTTCTTGCTGGCGATAGCCAACAGGAAGCCGCGATGGCGAAGCCCCAGCAGGGCCGCCTGAAAGTCCTTGAACACGTTGCCCGGGTAGTCGTCGCCTAGCTTGATTCCTTCCGGACCGTCATCGCCCAGCACGCCGCCCCACAGGGTGTTGTCCAGGTCGAGCACGATGCACTTTGCGGCGGGCCGAAGCTGCGCGGCCGTGGCCCGTGCCACGGCACGGGCCAGCGGGATCATGTTGTCGGAGCTGCAGCCGCTGCGGGCCATGTACCATAGTTTCGGATCGGACCATTCGTCGGCGCCGGCGCTGGCGACCGTTGCCGCGTAGTCGAATACGTTTGCGTCAGGAATCGTCGACAGATCACGAGCCAACTGGCGATTCGTCTCGGCCAGCAAGTGAACGAATCCGTCCGGGTCGTTGGCATCGAACGGGTTCAACTGGTGGGCAGCGCTGCAAGTCAGATTCGACACCAGGATTGACGCGCGGTGCTTATCGCGCGCCGCACGGGCCAGATTGACCAACCGCTGAGCAACCGCATCGAGTCGCTGACGGGTTGCTTCGGGTCCGATGTGCGGATGGTCGTGGACCAGCCGGGGGTCGACATCTTCCAGCCGTGCAGCAATCCAGAGCACATCGGGCGACTGCTGCCACAAGGCAGACGCTTCGTCGAGCACCAGTTGTTCCAACTGGCCAAACGGACCAAACCACGGACGCACCAAACAGTCGAGTTGGTGGCTCTCGACGATCAGGTAAGGCCGCAACAACTCGGCCGTAAACGTCGAGATTACAGCGAGTGTGCGCGCGGTATCGCCGTGAACCGCTTCGATCTCGCGGGCGGCTTTCAGATACTCAGCAGGCTTCAACGGTTGTGTGGTCACGAACTTTATTGCGTTGGCTAGGCCATGATACGGTGTTACTGACGGGCGGTGATCAGGTTATGCGCGCCCACGCCGTCGCCACGCGTCACATGGACCTGGTGCTTCTTCTCATCGAACGGATCGAGCATCGAGGCGACATTCTTCGACACGGCCAGAATATAGTTTGAAGGGCCCTGATACATTCCGGCCGCTTCGGCCGCGGCACGCCAGCGGCTGTGGGAAAGGTTTGCAACGACGATGTCGGCATCTGCATTGCGCAAGTATTGCACGGCGGCAGAGGCGACGTCGCGCTCGCTGCCCGGAAGTGCCAAGGCGTCGATAACGGAGCCGACTCGCATGTCGCCAAAATAATTGTGCCCTTGCATCGGCACATTCAGCACGACAGCCCAACCGACAACCCGCCCCGACGCGGAAACTTTGAGCCGGACCCAGCGCGCCTCGCTGGGCGGATAGAGCATGTTCAGGATGCTGGCGTCGCGTGCGGCAATCATCGAGTACTCAGGTTTTGCTGCGTTCCACACGTCGTCCGCCCACGCGCCAAAGCTGGGCTCCACTGTGTATTGTACTTCCGAACGAGGCTTCGTAAGGCGGCCCGCCTTAATCGCCTGATAAGCGTGGATGCCGACAGCACCGATGCCACTGACGGCCAGCGCGTTCAACGCCATACGTCGCAACGGCGTGGTTCGCAGGAAGACGATGTTCCGCAAGAACCTGGCCGGATGCAGCACGCGAAAGTAGAACGGCACGGACCACGTCTTCCAGCCGGCCTTGATCAGCAGTTGCGCGAAAGGTTCTTCGTAGCTTCCCAGGCCGATCGTAATGAGATTTGGTTGGCGGCGCAAGGCGTCGAGGTACATCTGCACGCCGAGCGACGCGAAACGTTTGTCGATTTGACCCTCGGAGATCGGCAGCCGAAACAATCCGAGCCGCATGGCGGTGCCGGCCACACGAAACGGCTGCTGCTTGATGATGTAGGCCCCACGGACCGCGTCGTCGTCCAAACCGAGAAAAAACTCGTTGTAGACGGGCCGGCCGTCGACATTGGGAAACTCGTCGCACACCGGGCTTTCGGGAAACGGCATGGCAATGCCACCGTCGCGCAGCCGCGCATTGAAGGCACGAACGGCCTGCACATGGTGCTGTTCGTAGGGCGCGATGACGATTCCCATGGATTGTTTGTGTCGTGACGTTCTCGGCCGGGCGTCGCGGTAAGCTGCCGATTGCGGAGGTCTGCCCAACGCGATGGCTCCGCGTTGCCGGTGTGGCGCGATGGTGCGTCGTGTGTGCCGCGAGTTACTTCTCCGCGATTCCGTAGACCAGATACTGCCACCGCCGCGGCGTCGTACGGTTCAACAACGCCTGATCAACCGCGGCCAGAGCGTTTCGTTGTCGCTCGCTACGCCCGAACGTGCCGAGAACGCCCGTCGTGTGCATCTCGAGTCGCGAAAAACTCTGGCAGAACTGGCGGATCTCGTCGAGCGTGACGTAGCGCCACCAACTTCCCCACTCGATGAACCGCCGCCGCACCCATTGATGCAACGCGGAGCCGGCCAGGTTTTCGACGAAGAGCAGTTTACCGCCGGGCTTCAGGGCTTTGTGGATTTCGTCGATCGCCCGTTGTTGCCGTTCCTTGTGGCCGCCGCCGCCGATGCCACCGAGCACGGATTTGAAGGCGATGACATCAAACTGGTTTTCGTAGGGCATGTCGGTGGCGTCGACAATCGCGTATTCGATGGCACCGTTGAGATGGTGCTTCTGGTGATGGGCCCGTGCACGGTCTTGGCTGTCTTCGACGTCGCTGCACAACACCGACTTGCCCTTCAGCGCCAACCAGAGCGACAGTCCGCCTTCTTTGGAACCCAACTCCAGGCAGGTATCGACCTTGTCCCAGTCAACGTTGCGTTCCCAGAAATCCAGCGCTTCGGACCAATTGCGCACGTCCCACTGGATGATGTCGGCGACGAGATTCTTGTCCATGGACGGCGATGTCGAGCTGGAACGCACCCTCATACGGCACCGGCAGTGCCGGTAGTCCGCTTTTGTTCCGCAAGAGTATTCAGTTCTTCAACCAATTGGCCGGTGAAGTATTCCAGCGTATGTTCTTCCGACGCTTTGAGTCCCTCGGAGATTAAATGCATTCGCAGCGGCTCGTCGTCGAGCAGGCGCTCGATGGCCGCGGCCAGTCCCACCGAATCATTCGGCTCGACCATCAAGCCGGTCCGGCCGTCTTCAAGCGACGACGGGATTCCGCCGGCCCGTGTTGCAACGGCAGGACAGCCAAATGCCCGTGCCTCGACCAACGTACGCGGCGTACCCTCGGAAAGGCTGGGCAGCACGAACACGTCGTGGTTGCGATAGAGATCGAACAGCGGTTCGCCGAATTCGACCAGGCCGGTCAGCGTGATATCGTCGCGGAAGGGGCTGTTTTCGATTCGTTGGTGCGCCAAGCGTTCGACATTGGTCACGTTGTCGGTGCCGCCAACCAGCGTGAGCTTGAGTGGCCGTTTGCTACGGATCGCCTCGAACGCGTCGAGCAGGTTGTCGATGCCCTTTTCCGGCCGCAAGAAGCCGACGAACAGTAATCGCGGCGGATCCCCCAACGCCAAATCCTGGCGCGGGCGCATTTCGTCTTTGTAGATGCACGACGAGACCACCACTCGACCGTCACGACATCCGAGCAAGTCCCACATCTCGCTACCGTTGGTCGCGGTGCGCGTCATCGGCTCGTGGACCATGCGTCGAATCGTGGCATTGGAGTGGGCGGCAAACCGCAGCGCCAGCTTCTTCATGATGCCGTGGTAGTTGCTCGAAGCGGCGATGACTTTGTAGGCATTGCCCACCACGTGCAAAAGCTTTGGCGTGCGCAGCCCGGCAACCGCCATTGGCACCTGAAACGGAAGCCGCACGAACACGACATCGCACGAGCGGGCGAATCGACGCACAATGCGGCGCGTCTTAAAGAAATGTGTCTGCGAACGGGCGACACTTTCCAACGGTGGCAACGCCACGATGTCTTCACGCGGGAAATCGACCGCGTGGATCATGTACGGCTTCCATTCGGGCAGCACGGGAACACACAGTTTCGCGCCCGGCACCATCGCCCGCATGACGTCTAATAGTCGCCCGATCCCGTGGTTGCACGAGAGGCGGCCTTCGGCGTTATACGCCGCGGGCACGCAACAGATGATTCCCAGCTTGTAGTCGGGCACGTTGGAGTACATGTCAGGAAGTTGCAGAACCGTTGGACGACACCGCGTTGCGTTTGTGAACCAGGTAGTCGCCGACTTGCAAGTATTCCAAGCCGGAATCTCGCAGCACGCCGAGCGCCTCTTCCGCAGTGCGCACGATCGGAAAACCGTGCAGGTTGAACGACGTGTTCAGTACGATGGCGCTGCCGGTGCGCCGCTCGAAGGCGTCCAGGATATCGTACATGGCCGGATTGGCCTCGCGGGCCAAGATTTGCGCGCGACACGTCAAATCAGCATTGTGGACCGCGGCGATCAAGTCCCGGAAATTCTCCCGCGTGTCGAACGTCATCATCATGTACGGGCTGCGGAGGTTCTTGGGGTTTTGGATGTAGTCGTGTTGGCGCTCGGCTTTGACCATTGGCGCAAAGGGCATCCAAAAATCACGCTTCTTGACCATGCGGTTGATTACGCGCACCACGTCCTGCGAGCGCGGATCAGCCAGGATCGAGCGGTTGCCCAGCGCCCGTGCACCAAACTCCATGGGTCCGGCGCAGCGCGCCACCGGATGTCCCGCGGCAAGCAGCTCGGCCACGGCATCGGCGATGTTCTCGGGCTTCTCGTAGTCGAATCCGCTTTGCTTGACGGCCGCCAAAACGTCGTCTTCCGGCGGAGCGTCACCCAAGTAGAAGTGGTCCAGCGGTCGCACCGTCTCGTCGCCAAACTGCTTGGCCGCCTCCAGATAGTACGCGCCGAGCGACAAGGTTTCGTCGCCGCAGGACGGAAACGCCTCGAAGAATTCAACTTCGGGGAGCTCGGCAATGCGCTTGTTCGCCTTCACGTTCATGAACACGCCGCCAGCGCCCAGGACTTTGCGAACACCCGTGGATCGCACCGCGTGCTGAACCCAGTCGCACATGAGGTCTTCGGTAAACCGCTGCAACCCGGCGCAGACGTGATCGAACCGCATGCCGCGCAGGTCGCGCTCCAGACACTCGTGGATGAAGTGCGTTTGACGCCAGGTTCCACGCTGGAATCCCAAGCCGTCCGGGCGGAGTTGCAAGTAGCGATGGAAGATCTTGGCTGTTTCCACTGACGCGCTTTCCGAAGCGTAGGGCCCCATGCCCATCAGCTTGTATTCGTGCTCGAGCGGCACGAAACCCATGCCATAGGTGACCCAGGTATAGACGGCGCCCAACGAATCGCCGGTGTGGGTGATCGAGATCTCGTCGCACTTTCCGCCGCCCCACACTCGGACCGAGGCGCTCACGTTGTCACCCGCGCCGTCACAGGTCAGGACGAGGTACTTTTCGTCCGGCGAGCGGCGCAGTCCGTAGTAAGCCGTGGCGGCGTGCGCGAGATGGTGGTCGTGATACGAGACCGGCCGATCGGGAAATCCAGCCTCGCCGAGTTCCGCCTTGAGTTGGGCCTGGCCAAAGTTGCGATGCACGCTGGTCACCAACGGCACAACGACGCGCTGGCGCAACTTGCCCACCAGCGTTGCTTGCCGGCGGTAGGCATGAATCACGTCGTCACGGCTATGGTAGCGACAAATTACCTGGTTGCCGCCGTGGGCGACGGCTAGCAGGTCCCCGGGCCCGATGCTCACGCGGTCGAGACAGGCCTGAATCGCGGCTTTCGGGAAGCCCCAATAGTTCTTCTCGCCGCAGAGCCGCTCTTCTTGCACGGCATGGATCAGACCAGATTCGTCGCCAATGCACGCGCTGGCGTTGTGGCTGGCTTGGATGCCGAGGATGTAGCGTGACAAGCTTTCGGTCTCCCTAGGGCCGGTTGTGCGGCGAAGCGATTAGTCGCTTCGACGACAAATCCGGCATCGAAGTTCAGAAGAATGAATCGATCGTATGTGGACGAATAGGATTGAGTCGAACGGTCTTGCGCGTCGAAGCGCTTTCGCAATCCCGTGTTATACGCCGCTTGTCGGTGCCGCGCCGACAGCCGGCAGCACCGGCATCGGGCGTTTTGCCGCGAACTGCGGCATCGACTCGCGGGCCACTTCCGCCAACAGGCACAGCCCAATGCCAAGTCCAATCGCGATGTTGAACGAAGGGTTGTATAGGATCTCGCGAGTGAACATCCCGCGCACGATCCAAAGCATGACCATCATGCGGAGCAGCGCGCGCGCGTCGCGCAGCGGGTCGTCGCGGCGGCCGACTTTTACGCCGTTGCGCGGCTTCCAAAACCACATTGTCCCGGCTGCCGCACCCAGCGCGAGAATGCACAAAACGCCGCTGCTAGCAAACACGTGGGCGAAAACGTTGTGCGAGTCGATATACGTCTTGCGGTGCTGTACGCCAACCCGCTGGCCGATCTCGCTGGGCAGTTTTTGCGGCGAGATGCCGATGATCGGGTTTTCCAGTCCGATGTCGAGGCATGCCCAGAGAATCGCTTTACGCAAGTCGTCGGACTCGTGGCCGGACACGGTGTCTTCCATGCGCTGCTCGAACACTTCGGTGCTGCCGAATCGCGCGAGTCCAAAGAGTAAGAGCCCTGTAACCGCGCCAACGAGCAAGAGTCCCTGCCCACGCCTGTCCCAGAAGAGCATGAGCCCGACCAGCACGGCGCCGACGTAGCCCGAGCGGTTGGCACTCATGAAGATGGCGGCCAGCGCCGCCAGGCTGCACGCGATCAGCACTGCCTTGATCACGATTGAGACGCCCGGCATCCGAAGACAAACGTATCCTGAGAGTAGAATCGCCGGCAGCGCGAACAGCGAATACGAATTCTTGTTTGCGGCCTCCATTGCATCGACTCCGGTGACGCCGGTGTCTTGCAAACCGTTGACCGCCAAAAACGCGATGGCCAGGTTCAGCCCGAGCACGCCCGCCACCACGTCGCCCCGCCGGCGCACCAGCAGGGCGCAGGTGATGATCGTGACAATTGCAGATCCGGTCTTGAAGACTTCGCCTGGAGGGAAGTTGCCGCCACTAAAGATTGAAAACCAGTAGATTCCGGTTGCAATCAGCAGCGTTACCAGGATGCGCACCGGAAAATCGCCTAGACGCGACATGATGACGAAGGGGAACGCCAGCGCCACCGGGACGAGAAATGGGTGCAGCAACAATCCGAACACGTCGGGCCGCAGGCTCGCGAAGCCCGACGCTACGACCAAGAACGACGTCGCGAAAAGCAGGACGCCGTTGATCGACAGACCGGTGATCTGCACCGCGCGGCGCGCACCTGCATGGGGCTGTGCCAGCAGGCTGGGAGCGGATGCGGATGGTTGAGAACTCATCAACGCTAGAGCTCTTCCGTTGTGATTGATTCGACCGGACAATCCGGGCGTCGGACCGTCCGGAGGTTGTTATGGTCTATTCTAGCATTCATTGGTGATTCGTAGCGTCCTGGCGCTCGCGGTGAGAGCGGTACGCCCGTTGGGCGATCATCCGCCCAATGGGGCCAAGTGCCAGCAATACCCGCAGGGCCAGGGCCTTGCGATTGCGGCGAAAATGCTCCGGATACGTGGCCCGACCGAAATTAAGGATCTGCCGAGCACGGATCGGCTGTCCGCGGCCCAGCGTGGCCAGACCGTGGCGCCCGATGTCGTTTTCGATGAAGGCATTGCGGACGTCGTCGCGCGACATGCCAGCGGCGTCGAGCAATCCGGCGTCGAGTTCCAGCGTAGAGACGTACTCGTCAACCAGAAATTTCAGCGCGCTGGCGGCACCCTCTTGTGCCATCTGGTTGCTCGAATGCCAGCGGTAGGCAAACATCCGCTTGTCGACGAAGTAGGCCATCTCGGCCTGCCCGAGCGCACGCCAATGGAACCACTTGTCCGGATTGAACAGGCGGCCTCCGCCGTATCCTTCCACCGAGCGGTAAAGTTCGCCCGTGTACACCGTCGCGGCAAAGTTAAACGGGTTCTTCATGCGCCCGAGGCAGCGCCGCAGCAGCTCGTGGCCTGGCACGCCGTACACCGCAACACCAAGCGCTTCCTCCAACTCAGGCTGTCGGTCTGCTTCGTGCCACAGACTCGGATCGGGTCCGGTTTGACCGGTAATCTGATCGTCTGAATCGATTACGTCCCAACTGGCGCTGGCAATCACACGGTTGCCGCGCGACCCCAGGTGTTCGAACAGCTTGGCATAAGTTTGTAGTGCGCCGGGCCGCATCAGGTCGTCGGACGAGAGCATGATCATCAGCGCGCCGTTCGCCATTCTTGCCGAGCGGTCCAGGTTGCCGCCGAAGCCCACGTTGCAGGCATTGACGTGCAGGCGGATGCGCGGATCGCCGATCGATTCGACCAGCTTCACCGAGCCGTCGGTGCTGGCGTTGTCCGAAACGAGAATCTCCAGGTCTTCGTAGTTCTGATCCAGGATGCTCTGGATCGTTCGACCGAGGTAGCGTTCGTAGTTGTAGTTCGGAATGCAAATCGAGAATTTCATGTGCCCTACGCGTTCCCGGTAGTTACAACATCTGGCAGAGTCGGACCGACGGATTGGCTTGTGACCGGATGTTCCATGGCCGCCTCATACACCCGCATCACGCCGGCGGCACAAGCCTCGAGTGAGTAGTTTGCTTCGGCGCGCCGCCGCCCGGCCGCTCCCATCGTTTGGCGCAATGCGCCGTCGCGGGCCAGCCGTTCGATGCACCCGGCAAGTGCAACCGAATCGTCTGTTGCGGCGATTAAGCCGGTCACGCCGTCTTCAATGATCTCGGCGACTCCGCCACCCGCCACGCCTACCGTGGGCAGGCCGGCCGCCATGGCTTCGACCACCGTGCGGCCGAACGACTCGTTGTCGACCGGATGCACCAGGATGTCGATTTCGGACATGATCTTGGCCGGGTCGGACACGAATCCGGGCCACGCAAAGCGGTGTGCCAGACCGACCGCGGCAATTCGCGCGTGCAGTTGGTTGACGTAGCTATCAACGGCGCGCGATCCGCCGTCGGACGGGTCGTGACCGTAAATGCGCCACTGGATCGGCAGCGATGGATCCGTGCGGGCTGCCGCTTCGACAAACAGCCGATGCTTTTTCAGCCGTGACGTCAAATTGCCGACCATCGCGACCACGATTCGATCGCGCGAACCATCGACTTCACGTGGCACAAAACGCGTGATATCGATTCCGTTCGGCACGACCTCTAACCAGCCGGATGGCACCAAGTCGCGCACGTACGACGCGCAGACTTCGGAGTTGGCGATCAGCTTCGAGCAGTGCCCCACCAGGTATTTTCCCAAAGCGGGGCCGGATAGTCGCAGCGGAAACGGATTGCCTGCCCCGATCAATTCACGCACGTGCCACACGTGGGGCAGTTGCAACTGTGCCGCGGCCATGCCGCCTTCGGGCGTCAGCAGCGTATTGGTGTGAATCAAGTCGGCGCCGCACTGGCGGGCTTGCTCCACGACCTCGCGAGCCGAACGCCGCGTCCAACCCGTGGCCAGTGATTGCTTCAGTTCGCTGAGCGGGCGTTTCCAAAGCGGGCTGCGAATCTTCTTGTTCCACCAGTAGAGCGGCGTAAACCGCACTTCGCCGTCTGTCGCCTCGTGCAGGCACTGGCGCTCGTGCGGCGATCCCGAATCGTGACAGACGGCACAACTGGTCACGCCCATCTGGCGAAACTGCTCCATCAGCCCTAGCGTGCTGAGTGCCGCTCCGCCTCCGGCGCTGTTCAACACATGCAGGACTTTTCGCGGTCGTTGTGTCACGATTGCGTTACCGGGTACTCGCGCAGGAAATGTGCCAAATCTTCCGGCGTGCCTAGGACCCACACATTGTCGACCCGATTGGCCCGCACGTCGGCGCCGGCGACAATCATGCGATTGTACAGCGGGGCCACGTAATACTCGTTGTTGGACCGGTCGTTGTCGGCGATCATCGCGTCGGCGTGCCGCACGAAGTCGGCGCCGCGGCCAAAGTAATACAATCCGGTGCTGGCCCAGGGAGAGATGCGGCGCTTCTCAGCCGTTTCCCGAACTCGGCCATCGTTGTCGAAATGTGCGAAGCTCCAGCGATCGCCCTCGGCCTCGAATACGTCGAGCATTCCGTCAGCCGGCACGTCCAATGCGTCGAGCGCCTTGCCAATGGTCGTCGGGCAATACGTGTCCGCATTGAAGATCAACAGTGGCTCGTCGTTGTCGATTTGTTCGCGTGCCACCAACACGGTGCATGCCTGGCCTTCGGTTACGTGATCGAGCGGAATGATCACTGGGTCATGTTCCGCATAGCGGGCGCGGATATCGGCCTCCAGCCCGCCATCGGCCAGATGTTCGGCCAGGCAAACGAAAATCAAGCGGCGTGCCCGGTCCAGGGGCAGTCCGTCGGTTGCCCAGGCGTACATCGGCTTGCCACGAACGTCGATCAACGGTTTGGGGGTGTTGACTCCGGCGCTAACGAATCGGCTGCCACGGCCCGCCATCGGCATGACGATGTTCATCGCGCGTCGGCCGCCTCGTCGTCGGACTGGGCCTTTTGTTGTTCGGTGCTACAGGGCAAAGTCGAGCCGTCGCCGGCGATCGAGTCCCAGGACTCGAAGCGCACGGCGTTGTCGTCGATGTATACCTGTGCGTGCGGCTTACCGAAGTGGAGCTCGTCGTACGGCACGTCGAATTGCTTGAGCCAGTCTAGCGTGGCGCTGCCTTGCCGAGCGATCACTTGGCCCACATTTCCCTGACACGTCTTCATGTGACGCGCGGTGCTGATAATGAGATAGTGGCCGGCTGCCTTCAACTGGCGCAGCTTTTCAATCGCGCCGGGAATGGGTTCCAAGTCGCGATACTCCTGGCCCGGTTCACGCAGCTTGCAAATCACACCGTCGAGATCGATACATATCCGCATGTTTGTGACTTACGCCTTCTGCGTGGCGGCCGTGGGCGAGAACACCTCGTTCAACAGTTCGAGCGAGCGGGCATACATTGCCATCTGCCTGCGCGGCGCATCGTAGTGCAACGCCGGCATGCTCGCGAACAACAACCCGGTGATCAGCAGGATGTCGCGCCGATCGAATTCCGAGAAGAAGACCTGCTCGAATCGCTGCTGGATCTGGCGATGCTGCGGCCGCGACCGAATGCCCAAGTCGATCCGCGTGCCATCGATCGATACGCGGAACAAGTCGTTCGTAATGAAGTCGTACAGGCCGTATATCGAATGGTAGAGCTTCGCGACGTCGTACCGCGGATCGCCGTAGATGCCAGCCGTGCCAAAACTGCCGCGCGGATCGAGTAGCTTGCAAACGCGCGACGGAAGATCGTACAAGATGTTCGACAAGCACAAGTCGCCGTGCACGACGCAGCCTTGAACCGTGTCTGCCAGGCGCTGCACTTCGGTTTCCAGCCGGTCCCACATCGCGGGAATGTTTTGTACCGGGCGATCATTGATCGTCAGCGGGCCGTCGTGCCGCACCAACGCCAGCAGTTCGTCCGGTCCGGACATGTCCTCCAGCCGCTTGGCGGTCTTGTGCAGGTACATTTCTTCCAAGACGCCGGAAGCCAATGGGCGCTGGTGGTGCATGAAGCCCTTCACCAAGATGTCGCGCAGGTGGACGAATACCTGCTCCCAAGTGCCAGGGTCGACATTTTCGAAGACGAACACCTCGGCCAGACTTGGGTAGCCGTAGTATTCCAGCGTCAGCCACGGGTCCTGCCATTCGGTCGAGTAGTTGATCACGCGCGGAAACAGCACACCCAACTCGGGCGGCAACAGGCGAAGGTAGTTGATTTCGTCCAGAAACTTCTCGACGTATCGGCTTCGCTTGGTGATGGTTCCCATCACGCTGTCGATCGACAGCTCGTTGAACTCCCGTTTCTGCAACAACGTGCGGTGCGAGCTGGCTTGTCGGTCGGGATTGCCACAGTCGAGCCAATCGCCCGCGGCGATCGCCTTGATCCCGTTCGCTGTGCGGATGCGATTGAGAATATCGGACATCTCCGTACGGCGGGGGACAGCTTCGGCTTCGGCGACGGCCTCGGATGCAGCATCGCGCAGTTCGTCTAGCCGTGGAAAGTAGTACACGCCAATCAGCGCCTGCAACGTGCCCGGCAAGTCCGGCTCCTTGTCGTGCAATAGCGTGACCATTCCGTCGTTGTCAGTTTCCGCGGTACACCAGCGGTACGAGTCCTGCACAGGTTGGACGAGCACGGCGGCCTGGTCCCGCAGCAGAATCGCCGGATCGGCAAACTGAAAGTGCGTGTCGCCGAGCACAACCAAGGCCGATTGGCCCGTGGCCGCTTGCGCCAACTCACATAGCGTTCGCCCCACGCCACCATCGGACGGCGGCACGATAAACGAGATTTCACAGTCCTGCCCGAACGTACATTCGACGAAGTCCTCGACGAACATGCCCCGTCGCGAAACGGCGATCACGAACCGACGCAGTCCTAGCGAGTGTAGGTAGCGCAGCGTCCAATGAATGACCGGTCGCCCGGCGACTGGCACCATGGCCGGGCAGCCGATGTTCGACAGCGCCATCACGCCTTCGGCTACACGGCCCGCGGCCGGAATTAGCACGATCGTGTCTTCCAGCCGCTTGGCGGCGCCGGGGCTGGTCGCAGCGAGCGACTTGCTGAGGTTGTCAGATTGGTGTTGCATGCCTAAGTGGATTGTTCCTGCAACGGCACTTCGGAGGAAGTCTCTGCGGGGCTTTCATCGACGGGGGGGAAATTGCGTTCCACCTGGCCGCGAACGTAATTGATGAAGTCGACCAGGTTGAGCGATCCATCGGTCGATACCGGCTCGTCGCGCGTCTTCTGGAGCTTGCTCAAGTCGCGGTCCGAGTCGTAGATCAAACAGGGTACGAACTCACGATTCATTTCCAGGTCGCGGTCCGGCGTGAAGCCGGTGAAGACTTCCGTCGGATGATCGGCGTAAATGACCACGGTCGTGCCGTCGCCCAGCGCGGCGAGATACTCGCGTAGGCAGTTGTCGAGGTATCGCATGTTGTTGAGATACTGCTCGGCGGTCGACGCAGGCTCGAGAAAGAGTTCGCGTTCGCTGGGTGGCAACTGTTTATAGGGCGTGTGGGTTGTTAGCGTGATCAAGAAATGGCACACCGGCGGTTTGGCGTCGTTCAACAACTCGGCCGAGAGCCGCATGACATCGCGGTCGTTGACCCCCCACTGCCCGGTTGGCAACTTGTATTCGGCTTCCAGTTCTTCCTGGAAGTTAATCTTCGTGAACCCCATCTGCACGTAGGCGCTCCGGCGGCTGTAGAACTCGCCGGAGTAGCCGTGAAACGCGTAGATGTCGAATCCGCGGTTCTCGAGCATCTGGGGTGTCGTGTTCTGATACGGGTAACCAGGAATGCTGTAGGAGTTGGCACGTCGCGAGCCGGCCACTCCGGTCAGCGCGGCGAAGTCCGCATCGGCCGAACCGAGAAAGTGCATTGCGCCGACCCGATAGTACATCGATTCGCGGCGCAAGCCGTTGAGAAACGGCGTCACCTCTTCGCCATTCACGGTGAAGTCCAGGATGTTGTTGTCCAGGCTCTCGGCCTGCACGATCACGAGCCGCGGATGGATCGGGATGTCTGCTTCGAGCGGAGACAGCGCGTCGTAGACGACCTTGCGCTGTTCGACCATCTCGTCCAAGAGTTGGTCATTTCGCAAATAGTACCACTCGGCAAACCAAGGACCGAGATACCCGCGAATATGTCCGATGCGGCCCACGCCCCGCGTGGTTTGAATGTAGTGCAGCGGGTCCAGGCGATTGGCGACCGCGTACAGCGCGATGTAGCCCACAAGAAACACACTCGCGGCCAATCGCGCACACGACCGGGGCATTGTGTCCTTGCGCGAGAGCAGCAGCGCAGCCAGCTTGATGGCCAGCGCCAGCAACAACAGCAGAGCGGCACCGCGGGGAAACATGTCCCAGGCGAAACCGCCGATGTGCATGCCCTCGCGCCAGTTCGTCGTCATGGTCAGCAGCGAGATCGGCTTGTGGAAGTACTTGAAGTACGTGAGCAGTGACAGGTAAATGACCGACGATGCGATCACCGTCGGAATTAGCCATCGCCGGCGTAACGCGAACGTCACGCCCGAGATGAAAAGCACGTCGAGTGCTAGGCGGATCTTCGGCGCCCACATGTTGTAGCTGGCGCTCGTCTCGTTCGGGTAGACAAGTGTATGGGCTTGCAGCCAGTAGAGCTCGATCGTCCAGGTAACGATGAACAGCAGCATCATCGCGGTCCAGAACCGGTGTTGGATGCAGAACGATCCCAGCTCGCGCGTCGTGGCGATCAACCAGGCGAACGGCCCGATGCGCGTCGTGGTGGTTGCCGTGTCCGCGGCGGCAACGCTCGGCGAGCTGGATTCGGCCGCGATCGGTCTCGGCGTTTGGTCGGCTTGCGACATCATTGGATGAAGGATCCTTCGACCGCGTTCGTCGCGCCCGGCGAAGTGGTTGCTTGCGGCACGTCGAGCACCGCGCGACACCACAGTTCGAAGATCATCAACGTCCACAGTTCCGGATACAGCGGGCGCTCTTCTGCCGCATTGGCGTGACCACGCAGTCGCGCAACGGCCGTCGGATCCAACAACCCTCGCCGTGCAACCGCTTCCTGGCTGCAGGTGTCGTCCAGCAGGTCGCTCAGCCCACCCCGCATCCAATGAGCGAAGGGCAGCGCGAAACCCTTCTTTTGCCGACTGCCGATCGACTTGGGAAGGACGTCGCGGAGGGCGTGAATCAGCACCCGCTTGGATCCACTACTATGATACTCCGAGTTTTTGCCGCCGTCCGGCCGCAGCTTATATTCGTCGCGGCACGTGCGAGAAAACGCGGCCAAGGCCGGATCGACGAAAGGCGTGCGCAACTCGAGTGAGTGGGCCATGCTGGTGGCGTCGGAATCGCGGAGCAGTTGGCACGTCATGTACACGCGCGTGTCCAGCAGACAAGACAACCCGGTGCTGCCCTCGGTCCGCCAATCGTCCACGTCGGCCGACAAGATCCGCTCAAGCCGAGACGACTCGACTTGGGGATCAGGTTCAAGCCCGACCATGCGGCGCGCCAGGTCGTCGCGAAATACCGTATGGCTTTGCAGCCACGTGGCCAGAGCGTCGCGCCGCGTTGCCAGGTTTTCGGTCCGTTGACGCAGGCGTCCCTCCGGGATCCAGGTTGATACCTGGTGGGCAAGCTTGCCCGCAATCATCTGCGATCGGCCGCCAGCCGTGGTTGCATAACGAGACATGCGGCGCACCACCGGATATCCGGCAAACCACTCGTCGCCCCCCACTCCGGACAACACTCCCTTGACGTCCTGCGCGGCGGCTTTTGAGATCAGCCAGGTGTTCAGCCCATCGGCCGACGGCTGGTCCAGCTCGCCGGCGAATTGCGGCAACAGTTCACGCACGTCTTGCGTGGTGACGTCGACGATGGTGTGCCGGCAGTCGTACGCTTGGGCCGCCTCCTGGGCCTCGCGGACTTCGTCCTGGTTGGGCACGTCGGGGAACCGCAGGGTATAGGTTCGGAGATCGCGGATGTGGCGCCGCATCAGTGCGACGATGCCAGTCGAATCGATGCCGCCGCTCAAGAACGCGCCGATGGGTGCGTCAGCCATGGCGTGGATGGCGACGCTCTGTTCGAGAGTCGCCCGCAATCGCTCAGCCGCTTCGTCCAATGACTCCGCCTTGGGCTCGTACGCCGGCATTTTCCAAAAGCGTACCTGCTGCACGTTCTCGCCCGGGGCAAAACGCGCCAGCGTTCCGGGCTCGAGCATGCTCACTCCGGCCAGCATCGTTTCGGGTTGGATGACGAACCCATGGGCCAGGTAGTTGGCCAGCGCATCGCGCGAAACTTCGGGGCGAACGAGTCTCGAGGCCAGGAGCCCGCGCAGTTCCGAAGAAAAGACGATGCCCTCAGCGTTATCCGGCGGACGTGCGAAGTACAGTGGCTTGATGCCCAATGGATCACGAGCCAGAACCATCGTGGGCAGTTTTCCGGGCGCCGTGTTTCGCCAGTCGAAAATGGCTAGCGCGTACATCCCGCGGAGATGTTCGTGGAAGTCGAGCCCTCGTTCCTGATACAGCCGAAGGACGACTTCGGTGTCGGTGGTGGAGCGGAATGTGTGGCCTCCGGATTCGAGCCGTTTGCGCTCGTCACGGAAGTTGTAAATCTCACCATTGAAGATGATGGCTACGCGGCGATCTTCGGACCACATCGGCTGAAGGCCGCGATCCGATAGGTCAACCAGTGCCAGCCGGACCATTCCGGCCGCTCCGCCCTCGAATTGCAGCATCCCACGGCCGTCCGGTCCGCGATGGCTCATCGCGTCCAGCATCGCCGCACACGCGGTACCCGGCTGACCGTGTGCCACATTCCAGATTCCGGCAATTCCACACATGCTGAATCGTTAGCGGGCTGAGGCCCTCAACAGGCGACTGCATTCCGGGAGCGCACGGCAATGGCGACTAGCCCGCATGGCGCTCCTGAAACATTTGGCGCAAAGTCTCGGCCCCGCGTTCGGACGAATGTCCATCCAGGGCACAGAACGCGTCTTTCAGATAAGCGGTGATTCGCGCCCGCAGCTCCGCGCTAGGACCGTCGCCGTGGGCGGCATCGCGAACTTCCTCGAGCAACGAGCGGCCGTTCGAGACGTGTGCCGTCGCTCCCGCGTCGATGAATCCAACGTCGTGAATCTCGTCGCAAAAATCCATCGTAATCGCGGGCACATCCATCAACAACGCTTCAACCGCGACGGCTGAAGCGCCGGTCAGTACGGCACGGCACCCTTGCAGCCAGTCGAAGATGCTCGCTGGATAGCCCACGGTGTCTGCCGGCACAACGTGCATTCGCCCAGGCGAACAATCGACCAACGCCTGCCGGTAATAGTCGAGCCGATCCTTGCGGTGCAGTTTGACGACGATGGGCACTTCTGGCAGGGCCCGAGCTAGCTCGACCAGATGGCCGATCATGATCTGGTGGTGCGCGGCGGAGATGCGGTTGCCCGGTCCGCTCGTGGCGACAAGGACCCAAGGAGAACCGTCCGCCAGGCTGAGTTTTTCTTTCAGTTGCGGATGCGTTCGGCCGGTCTGCTTCGGCAAGTTGTCGAGGTGTGGAGCGCCACAAACAGTCATCCGCTCGTCAGCGATTCCCAATTGCGACAAAGTGCGCCTTTGCCGGTCACCGTACAACAGGATCCGATCCGCGCAATGCATGGCTTCGAGTGGATCGCCATTGACGCTGCCGTGCGTGAACATCGCCGTTGGAACGCTGTTGGCGGCTGCCACCCGGCAACCGGCGCGACCCTCAGTCGTTAGATCGTTGCCGACGACGAGCACGCCGGGCCGAAACGCATCAAGTGCGGCCCGGGCGTTCGCGATCGACTCAGCGGCGAGCGGCAAATAAGCGACGACGGCGTCGCGCACCGCCGTTGTAATTCGCGGTGGCACGGAACCGGTTGGCGAAGACGCGAGTTCCCAGGCGCTACTTTCGGCAAACTGGTCGGCCCGTTTTGCTCCTTCTATCCGCGCGGCGCGCGCCAACGGACCCCAAGCTCCGAGTGTGTAGACCGGGTCTTTCGCCACGCGGCGCAACGTGTCGAATATGTTCGGTTGACAGGCCAATAGTCGGCAGGTGCTTCCCAGCCGGGTGGCCGCGGACGCGACCGGCTGCATGATGTCGGTGTGCGTCACGTCACGCGACCAGAAGAGTATGTCGGTGGGTCCGGCCGGAGCCGATTGTTGCGCGGCGGTGCGTTGCCGATATGCCACCTTCTTCTGATATGCCCAGTTTCGCAGCCGGTCGAGGGTTCGATTCGGTTGGTGCGAGCGTCCCGTGCCGGGCGCTCGTGTTGCGCCGAGTACTGCCAGGTAAATCGGACTGAGCAACACGTCGAGCGCGTCCACGCCGTCGAAATCCAGCGGCGCGCGCCACGGAGCGTCGCGAGCCTCGGCGCGCAGTTCTTCCATCCAGCCGAGAATGGTCGACTGATCGGCGGACTGAAGGGCCGGCGTTGACGAGGTCACGGGCAGTCGTTCGCGGTGGTTTTGGCAAACGTGCGGAAGACTCTGGCGCGCGACGCGCCAGCGGGACGTCGCTCGGCTATCGGGGATCGATCCGAAGGCGCGAGCCTGTTTGCCGGATAATGACAGGTACTTCGCAAGTTGTATTACTTGGGCTTTCGCAGCACGGCCG
Organism: uncultured Planctomycetaceae bacterium; assembly: GCA_937952415.1. GTDB lineage: Bacteria > Planctomycetota > Planctomycetia > Pirellulales > PALSA-1355 > CALFYT01. The sequence continues at coordinate 212,485 of CALFYT010000038.1, forward strand.
CCGCGCCGGTCGAAAGGATGTCCATCAGTCGCGTGTTGCGAATCACAGGCACGCGCTTCATGACCTTGCCGAGGTTCGTACCATAGACGCTAAACGACTCGACTTTGAATCCAATACGCCGTGCCATGTCTTGAAATGTTCGGTAGGTGATGTCATTCAAGTCCTTGTAGCGTCGCAAGTCGCGGAATCGCTGGGGACTGTCCGACAAGCCCGGATAAAACTCGTACAAGCGCGGATCGTCTGCCGCCAGGCGGTACATGGCCCGAATGATCGTCTTCTCCGAAAAGACGACCTGGGCCCACGGCATTTTCAGTCCGTGCTTCAAGTGTGGCCCATACTTGCTGAGGATGGATGAAAAGACGGGCACCAACAGTTGACCGCCGGGGCGCAGCACGCGGTACGCCTCGCGCATCACAGTTTCCGGTTCGGTGAAGTGCTCGAACACGTTGTCGGCCAAGACCAGGTCGAACGACGCGTCTTCGAAGGACGTGTCGTTGGCGCTCATTTCCTCAAACGAGACCGGCAGGCGATAGCCCTCGCCGTAGCGCTTGGACACGATTTCCGCAAATCGCCGCGCGAATTCCAAGTGCTTCGTATTGAGATCGATTCCGACGACCGACTTGGCGCCGACGGCGGCCAGATAACAGGCAATCCCTCCGTGGCCGGTGCCGATTTCGAGCACGTCAAGACCCGTCACCGTGCCGGTCAATCCGTTGCGCACTTTCCAGTCGAATTGCTGCTGGGCGTACGCCATGTCGTAGGCTTCGGTGCCAGGCTCGGCGCCAAAGTTGTCCTTGAACTTGGCCATCGGCGAAGGCCAGTTCTTGGCGACGCGATACAACAGGTAGTCGGACAGTCCCATCGTTAACGGCTTGAAGGTACGAGGCGAACCTTGGAGAGCAAGATGTGCATGCGATGCCGCTCGCTCGACGAACGATAAAGCACGGCAAATTCGACCAGCGGAAACACCACCGACGCCGCTAGCGCGATCGAAAGTCGCGGCACCACCGCAAGATGCTGGGTGGAGTAGCCCAGGCCTACGGCCGAAGCGGCCAGCGCCACGAAGGTCGCAATCACCGGCCAATCGTACGGCACCGTGAAGCGGCGCTGCGAGAACGTATAGACCGTAGCGGCCATCGCGATCCAGGCGGCGGTCGTGGCCGCCGCGGCGCCAATTGCGCCCCAAATCGGCACCAGGAAGTAGTTGCACACAATGGTCGTGATCAGTCCGGCCAGGCTGATTAGCGGCACGGGCCGCGTGTTGTCAGTCAACTCGATGCCGGTGCCGAACATGAAGTAAAAGCCCTGCGCGACCGGAATCATGGCGGCCGCCGGCACGAGCCAGGCCGCCGCGTGATATGTCTTGTAGGTCAACAGCCACACCATTTCCGGACCCCAAAACGCGACGCCTACCCAGAGGTACATCACGCCGGCAATGTAGTACGTGACCGCGGTTCGGAAAAAGGCCGCCGGATCCTCATCCTTGGCATGAATCTCAAACTTGTACGCGACCCAGGCGTTTTGGATGGCGTTGACGACGAACACCAGCGGCATGGTCATCTTGACCGCCGTGTTGTAGAGCCCGCCGTCGGTCGCTCCGAGCATGTGCCCGACCCAGTATTGTCCGAAGAAGGTCATCGCCAGCACTTGCAGGTGATGCGGCACGAACGGAAGTCCGTAGGCTGCCATGCCTCGCAACGCCGACCGGCTGGGACCGAACTGGAACGAACGAACGGTCAACACGAACAACACGGTCGCCAGCGAAACTTCGCCCACGAGCGTTCCGACAACGACGCCCCGCACGCCCCATTCCAAACCGACGACCAGCCAAATCGTCGTGCAGACCGTGACCAGCAGCCGGGCCACGTTGACCGTGGCTGCGGTCCTTACGCGGCGACTGGCCCGCAGGATGGCCATCGGCACGGATCCGATCGTAGTCGCCGTGGCGGACACAATCGCGATCCGCACGAGATCCGTAATTCGCGCGTCGCCCACGATCAACGTCGAAATCCAACCCGCACACATCCAACCGATTGCGGCGGTCACCAGTGACGACACGCCCACGGTACACAGGGCGGTGCTCATCGCCTCGCCACGCTGGTCGTCGGTCTTGGCCATCGAGAATCGGCGAAAGACGGCGGCCGTCATTCCCAACTGGCCAAGCGGACCCAAGCTCACGCCCAAGAGCGTTAGCATTGCGATTTCCCACTGATCGGCCGGCATCAGATACCGAGTGTAGATCGGCAGCAGGAGCAGGCCGATGACCTGGCCCAGCAGGCTGCTGACGCCATAGGTCATGGCGTCGGACAGGAGATTGAGGATTTTCTTGAACATTACGTGGAGGTCGCGCCCGCCATGTTCGCGGAAGGAGGCGCAGAAGCACGATGACTGTCGCGCGACAACAGTTGGGCCAATACCGCGGCGCACCGGGCCGAGCCCGAGACGCTCAGGTGGTAGCCATCGTCGACGAAGCTTTCGTCGACGGTGTTTGTAGGTATGGCGGTTTCCGGTTCGATCCAATCAGCACCGGCCGAAAGTGCGAACGATCGCAGGCGGTCGTTGTATAGCCGTACGTTTTGCGTGTGACCTGGCGACTTCCTGTCCATCACGGCCGGCGAACAAAGAACGGGCAGCACGACCAGCCGTGGAGGCCGGTCGAGCCGTGATGCCTCGGCGGCGAACTGTTCGAGGAACTGAGTGAACTCGTCCGGGCGTGTATAAACCTTGCGCAATGGGTCGCTATTGCGGAGGATTTCGTCGCGCCGCTTTGCGCGGCGCTGGATGATCCAGTTGCGCAAGCTTGCAGGCACGAATCGTCGATTCAACAGAGACCGTTCGCGCTTCGAGAAAATCCGCGGCGAGCAGTCGACGATGCCCACCTGCAATACAACGACGTCGGGTTGTTTGTAGACGACGTGTTCCTCGAATTCGGTGTCGAGCAACTGATCGGCTGTCCGCGCGCGGGCGCCGCAATTGATCACTTCCGCGTCAATCCCCGCGCTAATCAATTCCGCTGCCAGCCGGGCCGGCCAGGTCTCTTCCCACTGGATGACCGCCGGCTCGGAGCGGGCCATCGCCAGCGAGTCGGCCAAGGCGACGATCCGCAGTGGTTTGCGGTGTGAGGGCACGACGGGGATTGCGGCGGACTTCGGCTTCGGGCGGCTTGTCACGTCCGTTTCGCACTTCGCGAATTGCGTCTTGCCGGCGCGAAGGCAGGCGCTGGTCAACTTGTCAGCCAACCGCACCGCCGGACCGACGGCGGCCAAGCTGTGCAGCAAAGGAACTTCGCGCGTTTTGACCATTTGCAGGAACGCAGCCGCCTGGCCGTGGAATCCCGGCTTGAACTGGACGTCCACTTCCGCTGGTTCGAGGGCTCGGGTTTCACGGGTGCCCGCTTCGTGGACTTCGCACGTCTCCAACGGCGCAAAGACGTATCGCCGGCCGGGCGTGCAATAGCTAAACCGCCAGCGTCCGGGACTATCCCACGACGAAAGGAAGGTGGCCAACCCACCGCGCCGCGATACGCCCTTCCGCGACATCAGCCAGCG
>CALFYT010000039.1 GCA_937952415.1 uncultured Planctomycetaceae bacterium
ATTCTCTGCGCCAATCGATGTGCCAAACTGAAAACTAGGTTTTGAAACAGCTTCTTAGAATGCGGTGCGCTCACATTCGCAATGCAGAGGTCGAGGGTTCGACTCCCTTCCGGTCCACTTATCTAGCACGGGGTTACGACGACCCCTTTTTGCGAAATGCACGGTATGCACGCCTGAATGCACGCCAAGAAACTGTACTACAGTTTCGAGGGGATGCAAAAATGGCAGCAAAAGGACCGTGGTTTCGCAAGCAAAACCGGACGTGGTACGTCCAGGTCAATGGCCGGCAGGTCAACCTCGGCAAAGACAAGGCCGAAGCCATCCGCAGATGGCACAAGCTCAAGGGCGAGCGATCCGAAGGAACGCCCCTTGGCAACCATCGCATTCGCGAGATCCTTGACGACTATTGGGGCTGGCTGCAAGCGAATCGCAGCAAGGAATCGTGCGACAACCGCAAGCCCGTTCTTAAGTCGTTCGGCGAGTTCCTACCCGCCCGCATGCGGATCATGGATTTGCGGCCATTTCACGTTCAAAAGTGGCTCGACAAGACCTATCCAAAGTGCGGCCCCACCCGACGCCACACGCTCATTACGTGGATCAAGACTGCATGTAATTGGGCGGTGAAGATGGGGTACGCGAGCGCGAACCCCATCGCATTGATGGAGAAGCCGACGTTTACGGTTCGGCAAGAGTTCCTGCCGGCCGATCAATGGCAGAAGCTCATTGATGCCTGCCGTGACGACTTGAAAGACTTCATCGCCTTCATGCTGATAAGCGGTGCGCGAGTGCAAGAGATGTTCAAGTATGAGGCATCTCACTTGCAGGGCGAACGGCTAGTGCTACCGATCATCGACAGCAAGGGGCAGAAGCGATCAAGAGTTGTTCACCTGCCTCCGGCTGCCCTGGCAATCGCCAAGCGACTGGCCGAGCAAAACCCAACCGGCAAGCTGTTTCGCACGCAAGCCGGCAAGCCGTGGGACCGAAACAACATTCGGTGTCGCTTCAAGCGACTCAAGCGGATCATGGGAATGCCAAAGCTGTGCGCCACAACGCTTCGACATTCATTCGCCCACTACCAGCTTGAATCGGGGCAGGATTCGCTGATCGTATCGAAGCTATTGGGCCACACTGATGGTCGCATGTTGGCACAAAGGTATGGCCACATCGAAGAGGGCAAACGCCTGGCCGAAGCGGCTAAGCAAATAGTCCCGCCCTTGGACCTTGGGATCGGGCCAGATACTCCGCAATTGCCTGTGGCGTGATTCGGATAGCTCGGCCGGTTCGGTCGGCTTGAAGCTCGCCCGTCTCGACCAAACGGTAGACGGTGCGCTTGCCGAGATTCAGGCGACGGGCGGCTTGCTCAACAGTCATAGGGGCGTCATCGCTGACGGGCTCAGCGGTGCGCCCCTTTTCCGTTGCCGCGATCATCTCGGCCAGAATCTCGCGAGCCCGCTCGGGGGCTAGTTGTTCGGTGGCCACGTATCGAGACCACTGGCCAAAGCCGAGCATTGCTGCTCGCCGCGATGCTTCCGTAATGATCCGTCCCGCGTCGTCGAAGTCCACGTCGGCAAGCTCGTCTTGATCGGCGAGCTTGTCCAGGTAGGCGATTTGGGATCGGAGCCAGCGGCGGAATTGGTTCATGCCACAATTATATGTGGCTGCTGTATCATGAAGGGCCGCAGGGGGTTGCGCTGCTTGCCAGAAGCCACCCCTATTTGGTAGGATACCTGTACATTTGCTATCGTCAGCGCGTCGATCCAGGGATGGCGATCAGTGCCAAAGCGGACGAACGAATTCCAAGAGCTTGTGACCCTCGTTCAGCGAGCGCTCGCTCCGAAAGGTGCGACAGTCACTGCGTCAGCGCTCGTCGATGTGCCTGGCCAGACGAGCCAGCGTGAAATCGACGTTCTTATCGAAAGCGGCGTCGGCCCCTATCGAATCAAGATCGCGGTGGAAGCTCGCGACACGGGCCGCAAGATGGATCAGACGCAGTTTGAGGGCCTGTTGGCAAAATATCAGAGCGAAGGAAGCATCAAAGTCAACAAGTTGGTTATTGTCACACATCATGGCTTCTTTGAGCCAGTGATCGAGCGTGCGCAGCTCTTGGGCAATCAAGTTGAGTTGCTTTCGTATCGACAGGCCAAGAATACGGATTGGGCCAAGATGACTGGAATGATCCGCTTTGCTTTGCCGCCTCACTTGTGCCATTTCCGATTTGATCCGCCCGTCGATGGCATCAAGCCGAACCACGTTTGGAAGAACGGGAGGATCATCTGTCGTCATGGTCACGATCACGGGACGCCCGAGTCCTGGAGCCAGATGGCGTTGCAGAAGGTGTTGGCCGATCACCCGACTCTGTTTCAGGAGCTTTCCGTCAAAGCACAGGCTGAGCCAAGCGGGCAAGCGTTAGGGAATATCTCGTTCCCAATGGATCATACGCTCTCACTGGATGGCAAAGAGGTTCCATTGCAGAGGCTGGGTTTCGCTGTCCACGTCATCGATGGCAATGCGCAGATGGAGTTTACGGGATGCGAGATTACGAAGCCGTCTGGTGAGACCTCGTTTATTCCAATGGCTCAAGCAGAAGTGGGTGGCAAGAAGCTTCAGTTCGTTTTTCCCGAGGGTTTCGATTCAAAGCAGATTGTGTTGAAAATCGATACCGCCAGCGTCAAGGAGCGGACCACCGTGACGATTGACCGCCCGACAGTAGTTGCAAATCTACGCGACTCAATCCAAGTTCAACTCAATCAGATCGAACAAGAGCTTGGTATGCCGATACAATTTGAGAGCCTAGCATCGGAAGTTAGGGCTGATTTTGGCGTCCCGAACCGCAAGCCGCGAATTCGGCTTCGGGCTGATTGGCAGGATGTTGACGTAGCACACGAGCTAACTCATGCGCAGATGGAATTGCTGGAAGGCTACAACGTGCTCGGCTGGCTGCCAGATGGCTATAGTGAGTCGCGCGACAAGCTAGTCGGTTGGATTCGCTCGTACACTGACGACGAGATTGTGCATTCTCGGCTTTTAGAAATGGGTTTGTCTCTTGACGGCGAAATACTCAGTGCCGCTCTATTTCAGACGTGCGATGACATAGCGTCCCGATTGAGGGCACGCAAGAAAGACGACGGGTTCGGGAAAGCTGATGGCTGGGGAAAGGCTCATGGTAGTTTCTATCGAGCAATTCGTTTTGTTCAAGCATCGCTGCTAGTCGAGAAGTTTGGCGAGGGCCTGGCACAAGGACGCCTGAAATCGCTAGGCGATTTCTTGGAGGCATTCCGCAAGTCGCATCCGTTGCTGGCGCATAAGGGCGACACGATATTGGAAGTCTTCCATGCCAACGAAGTCACTACTGTCGCCGGTCATGCTGCGATTTTGAAACGCTTGTGCGAGATGGAAGGCGTCAGCCAATACGTTGGGCTGACGGCGTATCAACGACAGGGCGATGGCTATATCTTGCCGATGCCCGCATGAGACCCACGAAATGCTCAGCGGATTCATTTGCATGCTGTGCCCAGTTGAGCTTCGTCACATCGAAGTTCAAGAACGCCAGATAGCTCAACGATATGAATTTGCTAATGGAGTATTCGTGCTTCGAGAGGTCATACAACCAACCCACGACGAAAGCTTGGCGATCAGGGCAACCCAACAGTTCTACGAGCATCCCAACCCCGGCATTTATTCACTTAAGCCTGGCTTGCACAAGGAAGTGCAAGTGGAAGCATATGGGCGAAGTGCATCGATCGACGAAGGGCTGGTTGAAATCATCAAAGGTGTTTGGAAACACGATTGGGAAACTCTTGGCTCTTGCGAGGAACGGCCGAAATCGGGCAGAGCTTACATCTCGTTCCCTGTGGCCCGGCATGGCCGTGAATTCGCCGCGCTCTTGGGAAGTGTTGGCATTGAACACTCTGTAGAGGAGAAGTCAAACCGCCTGTCCACTAGCTCGCCATTCCACGATGTGATCCTTACATCGATTGTTGATTCTTTGCATGTATTCTTTGCGCGACGCGACTTCGAGAGGATTGTTGCCGAGTTGAAACGGGGCGATTGCGGCCAGGAGATAGAGTAATATGCAGGCACGCAAATCGTGGTTGACGAACGGGCCGTTCGCCGAACGTGTCCCCAGCGGAAAATTCGATCAATACCGCGACTCACAAGGAGCGATCAAGATTCCCCTTGATGAAGGTCTTCGTTTGACGGACGGCGACCCGTTCGCGCTCGCAATATACTGGCGAGTTCCGCACGGCGGTGGCGATGTAGAAGATGGGCCGATTCTGCCCTACTATCTGCACAAGATCGAGCGCGTAGATGGCCTGCCGTTCCAAGTGCAATTCGTCGGTGGCCCTTTGGATGGCAATCGGTCGTTTCACCAGCCCGCGCACGTTGTCCCCGTGGCATTTGTTCCGTTGCCGAGCGAGCCGCATTCCGGTGAAGGGCGATTAAAAGTCTTCGCGCAGTACAACAGCGCTGGCGATGAATTCCATTTCGTCCAGATTCACCGGCAAGTCACGACGGAATTGCGCGTCATCTACGATTTGTCGGGCGGCGCGTTCGACGGCCATGTTTTCGACAGCGATGCGATGGATTCGGATAGAGACGGCGCTTTCATGGCGCGCGGGCTTTACATGGCAAACGGATGCGAAGTCGGAAAATGCTTTCCGCTGACCGCACCGCACACGCGCAAACAACTAGAAGAGCTTGGACTGGATATGCCGCAGTATTCCATGCACAAGTACAAGATTACCGAAAGCGTTCAGGGTGATTGCGAAGTTCTAATCCGCGCGGAGTTCGTTGGACCATACCCCGATAGGAAATAGGACAAGCTCGGGCAATCCGGGGCGGGATCGATATGGCTGGTGAGGCGGAGCCTTTCAATTGGTTCAGTGCATTGGCTGGGGCGGCCATTAGCCTGGGCGGCCTGTTCATTGTCTTTGTGGCACGAGGAATCTTCAATCGAACAAGGCGGCTGTTTTTCGTTGCCGAGGATTGGGAAGCAAGGTATTTCGAGGCAACTCAGCATGGTGACTTCTATGCTGAACCCAAGCCAAGACCAAACACGAAATATGCCGAACTTCGAGGAACGGTCAAGTTTTTCACCCGAAGGCCCTTGGCCATCGCTCTTCACAAGCTCGCAATTGAGGTTCGCCAAGGTGAACGGAAGGACGGCAAGCTGATTCATCTCGCTACGGACTTGAACCACGGGCCGCCGCAAGCTTCGCACGCGCGGGTTACGTATGCCCGCCTCACGGAGCTTGTAATCCCGCAAGATCAATGGATTGTGGAAACGATTCATACGGTGGTTAAGGACTATGGGGCGATCCAAGGTGCTAGCCTCTGGTTTGCGGGCACCACCGCCGAAGGCAAGCGGCATATGTGGTTTCTCACGCAACTCCCGAACTATCCCGTGCCCGAGGGCCCTGGGTTCGAGTCCGTCCTGCCGTGACCTAGACTTTGAATGGTGTGAGGCCACAGTTTCGGGGGTAGGCGAATGAAGGTCTGCAAAGGTTGCGGCGGAACGCTTGACCACTTGAGCCCCTACGAGCAGCGCTACCATCGGTATCGGTGCAACAACGTCAACTACAGCATCATCTCGTTTGGCCGACGGAGCGCTGGGCAACCAGCCGGAAGCGATCTTGCCACGCTGGTTGCCTTCGCTGTGATCATGACGCCTATCATAATGCTCTACACGGGCTGGAGTTTTTTCACGGTCGCCGGCTTGCTTGCCGTCTTCACGATCGGAATCGCAATGTTGTCAAAGCATGAGAACGCGCAGAAGCCGTGAGGCGCCGTGACCTAGACTTGTCTGGGTTCAATTTCCAAGGTTCGGGGAGGTCTAAGCAATGGTCGCTTCCGAGTACCTTATTGAGCGTGCGATTCCCGGTATGTGGTACGTCTGTCGGTTGCCGCAGATTCGACGATGGGACCAGCAATCGAACATGGAACAACAGCGTATGGCGCACGAGGATCGGCGAATCGAGGGACCGTTCGATACGGAGGATGAAGCCACAACGGCGCAGGAGAAGTATGAAGGTGGCGGCCCACCGTCCACGGAAGTGTGGCAATGTCCGCCCGACAAACCTGCGTCCTAGGTCGCACGACGCACACCCAGGATACGGCAGCACTGGCCATGCCGTGCTCCCCGTGGTATCCGGCGACCGTTTGACCCGCTCCCCGGTCCCAGCCCCGGCGACCTGGCATCTCATCGACCTGGAGCGGGCGGCAGCGGCGGACGTGGGAGCTTTACCACGATCCCCGAAGCACGGCGTAGACTGTCGGCCGTGATACGCCAAGGTTCTTGGCGATGGTTGAGATTGGCGTCTTCGCCTTGGCTAGCTTGCGGATTGAGTCTGCCTTGGCTTTGACGGCTCTTGTACGTGTGCCCTCTTTGCGTCCGCCCCAACGCTTGCCTTTCTCTCTCGCGGCTGCCTGTCCGGCTAGGACTCGCTCAGCGCGGCACTCAGTCTCAAACTGTGCCACGCTCGCAAGCATGTTGGCTAACATCCGACCCGCTGGGGTTGATAGGTCGATGCCCTCCCGAAGCGAGACAAGGTTCACCCCTTGCTCTTGAAGGTCAGCAAAAAGAGCCGTCAGCCCCTTGGCCGTTCGCCCGAGCCGATCCAGACGCCAACAGACGACGGCCGACACTTCGCCCCGCTCAATGGCTGCCTGGAGCCTCTGCCAGCCCGGACGCTCCATTGTTCGGCCAGTGAACGAATCCTTGTACCACTTCACAGGCTCGCTCTGTGCGGCTGCCCAGCGTTTCAGGTCGGGCATCTGGCTCCGTTGCGATTGCAGGAGCTTAGAGACGCGGACGTATACGGCGACGTGTTTCATCGGGTTTTGGCACTCCGATTCAAGACTAGTTCGCAACGCGGTGATTGTCAAATTGGGTCTTTAGACCTACCTTGACACTCCGTAACGTCGGATCGGTCCCGACGCGAAACGACTTGCGACGGGAATCGGGGCGAGACTCAACCTTTACACTCCCTGGAGCCTGGAGCCTGGAGCCTGGAGCCTGGCACGGCGGCCCGTGCGGCCGGGCTCTGGCTTCGGGGAGTCGACGCGGCAAGCCGAACAGCGATTGGGTCCGATTGCAACGCGCGTGATTCCCCCCAACCGCGCGTGAGCGTTCCCACACTCAACCGCGAGGGCGTTAGGCCGGCTGCCGAAGGGGGACCAACGCGGCAAGTCGAGAATCTGTTCCCCAGTGGAACGTTTGCTTTGTAGTAAGTACGGAGGGAATCCGTTCCCCGCCCCGGGGGCTGCTTCGTAGTAAGAGTGCGAGCCTGAATCACAGCGTCCTCCCCGGACCACCAAACCAGGCACCCGAGGGACTGGCGGGGACAAAGGGCGTTGTGATGCGTGCTTTCTAAACAGGGGTGTTGTGGTGTTAGGTTCACTACGACCCCCCAAGGAAAAATGGCAAGTCTGCTGTAGTGCTATTTCTGCTAGGGGGCTAGAGGTAAGCCCTACACCACAACACCCAACTACCCTATGAATGACACCTTTGACCTGCTGGCCCGTGGAATCCCCGTCCAGCGGATGGAGACCTTAAACCAGTTCCACCGGCTCGACATCTCCGCGATGGAAGAGTCCGGCTACCCCGTGACCGACTGCGGGGCCTACGTCGAATGCAACGTTTTTGCGTTTACGCTGCTGGCCCGTGATTCCACCTTCAAGGTCATCGCCAGTGGCAAAGACGACAAGCAAAACTGCCGAGCGTACCCCCGCGATTCTGACGGCCTAGGCGGCTGGGATATTCAACTGTACGGCCGGACGGCCGAGCAGATGGAGGCCGCTGGCTGTTCAGGCTGGAAGCCCAACCGGAACGGCTGGGCACGCCGGCCGTACCCGGGCCACAAGATGGTAGCCGGATTCGGAAGCCGAGATCAATGTAAAGGGGGTTTTGGGGCTCGCCCACCGTGAGAACGTATTCACGCGGGCCAACCAACTCGCTCGCGTCGTGTTTGGGACCAAGCGACCCCAGTTCAGCTACGTCGATGAAGCCCACCCGGCAATCGAGATCATCCCCAAGCCGGTCTTGTCAGAAGAGATCGACGCTGGTTGTGCGTTCAAGAAATGGAACGCGAAAGCCAAAGCTTTGGTCAAGGTTCCCGTGCCGGATCGCGTCGTGTCGGCTGTCTACGAATACGGCAACTATCCGCCGTGCATCCGACCCATCGTGCTCGTCACGCGAACGCCTAGGTTCCTGCCCGATGGAAGCTTGTTGACTGAGCGCGGCTACCATGCTGCCACCGGAATCTACTACCACCCCACAAAAGACTTTGCACTTGGGGAGATGATGGAAGTTGCGGACGCTAAGGCAACACTGGCCGCCATCATCAGAGATTTCCCGTGGAAGCAAGACATCCACAAGTCGGCATTCTATTCCGGTGTGCTGTCGATCCTGGGGCGGCCGGCATACAAGGGCTGTACTCCCTTCCATCTTGCTGACGCCAACCAAGCAGGAAGCGGCAAAGGGCTCGCGTGGGATGTGGCCGCATTGATCGGACTCGGCTACACGCTGCCGCGAATGACGATGACCGATCAAGCGGAGATGAAGAAAGCAATCACGGCTTGCGTCTTTGCGGGCGACCCTGCCTTTTTGCTTGACAATCTGACGGGCACGCTTAAATCGGAGCACCTGGACGCGCTGCTAACTTCGGAGAAGTGGAAGGATCGAATCTTAGGGCTGTCGAAGGTGCGAGAAATGGACTGGCATGGGATCATCTTCGGCACCGGCAACAATCTGCGGGTGCCCCGTGATACCTTCCGCAGAATTGTCTATGCCCGTCTGCAATCACCGCTCGCCAATCCTGAATCACGCTCGGATATGGAGATCAAGCGGCTACTGGCCTACGTGAAACAACACCGTTCGCGATTCACGACGGCGGCGCTGTCGATCCTTTGGCAGTGGCACCGTGCCAAGCGTCCCCGCCAGAAGATCGCCGAATGGGGCAGCTACGAACAATGGAGCGACGTTATCAGGCAGTGCATGGTTTGGGCTGATCTAGGCGACCCGCTCCTAACGCGCGACACGCTGCGGGACGCTGACTTTGAAACCAACCTGTTGGCTCAGCTAATCGAGGCGTGGGAAGAACTCGAACAGGTCCACCCATCTGAGCACGGCCTTACGGCCGGCTTCGCTGCGGACCAGTACAAGGCGGCCGACGAAAACGGGGTCAAGTTCCCTAAGCTTCGGGAGCTTGTCGACGAGCTTCCCGGAAGGGACCACAAGACCGAGTTGGGGAAGATGCTCGCCAAATATCGTGACCGGGTATGCAACGGCAAGTGCCTAGTTCGCAGCACGGGAGCGCGAGCACGCTGGAAGGTGGTTGTGATTCCAGCCTAACCCCTGGGTTAGCGATATTTGGCTCTATCCCGTGCTGGAAAAGCCCTCTGAAAAAAGACCCGGTATTGCGACCAGCCTCCCTATAGAGGGAAGATAGTGCAACACAGCCCACTGCATGAGTTTCTCGAAGCGTACTACCCGGTGCCCGGTGCAAGCGTGCCGTTCGCGGCCTTTCGTGATGCGTTCGCGGCATACCTCGCAAAGCTTCGCCTGGCGCCTTGGGATGACGAGCAGATCATCCGTGCTTTGGGCCGTGACTACCCCGTAGGCCGCGGCGCTCGGAATGTAGTGCGCGTCGGAAATCTCTCCGATCGTCCACCCCGCCGCTTTATCCAGGCCGGCGACACAATTCGTCTGTCGGCCTAATTCAGCGCCCCGCCAGCAATCACGCTCGCGGGCTGCGCTCAATAAATCTCACGGCCCGCTTCTGGGCACACGGAGTCCGCCATGTTCGATCCCGAGCAGCTAGCTCGCGCTGGCGTCCAAGCCCGCTCTGACGGCTACGCCGATTGGCGTGGCTCGCAACCGTACCGGATTCACTCCCGCCGCCGTTGGCACGACTGGTCCTACAAGAGTGCAGAGTCCGTCCGCCTAATCCTGTTGAGCAAGAATGCTACGACCTAACAACACCTCTGGCTTCTGTGGCGTCACTTGGCACAAGAAACATGAAAACTTCGTCGCCCAAATCATGGTTGATCGTCAGCAGATTCACATCGGAGCGTATTCGACGGCCCAGCGCGCGGCAGCAGCATATCGAGTCGCCAAAGCGCTGCTGACGCAGCCGCCGAAGCTCACAACTCGTGAGCAGCGCGCTCGCTTCCGCGAGATAGTCAACAGCCTATGATCGCATTCGTTCGCAATCCGTTCGCGCCCCGCCAACCGCTGCCCGCCGGAAAACGATTCATGTTACAAGCAGCACGCCCCGTGTTCCGGCCGCCAACCGGCGCTGACGCACGAGCGATACTCACCGATCATCTCGCCCGAAATTATAAGGCAGCAGATGGCGGCACCGTGTGTTGGTGGACGTTTCGCAGACGTTTCATCCGCTCAATCACGCCACCACAACAAATGTGGTGGGCTCAGCATGACCGCATTCGCAGAGTGCTCGCTGATCTCGATGTGCTCGTGTCAGTATGGCAGGCTGGCAGAGATGGTGGCTCGATGGTGGTCGCGAACATCGTCGAGAGTGATCGTGGTAGCTACGCCGCGCCTCGCCGTCTGATTCAAGAGTACGAGAACGGCGCATTCCTAGTGCCCGAAGACCTAAGCGCGTGACAGCGCGCCCGCTGATTCTCGGCAGCGGGCTGCCGGGGCGGGAAACCACCCGCCCCGGCCTCTTTCAAATCGGCAGCGCTGGCGCGATCGCTAGCGTGTGCCCGTCGGGCGCGAAACACCTTTCCCCTTGGAGTACCTTAATGCATAACCGTCATCCCCAAACCTCCGAATTCGTTGGCTCGAACTCGCCAATCAAGAATGGCCGACACGGCTTCCGGAATCTGATTACTGGCGCGGACTTCGACACGCGAGCCGAAGCCGAAGCCTCCGTGGCCGCTACCTTGGCAGCGATCACGATCCGCGAGCGTGTCACGCTCGGCGAAGCGCAATCGCTCTATCAGAGCCAGCAGTGAGTTACGGGCCCTTCACCGGGCGGCCATGCGACTCGGTGCTTAACGGAGACACCGGGGGCGCGCGGCAAACGGCCGCCAGTCGGCGGCACCCTTTACCGGCTCGGTAGTGTTGCAACCGCCGATAACCGGGTTGACCCGTGCGCAGCAAACCAGCGGAGCGGCTTGCAACACCGCAAAACTGGTTTGCTGTAGCACCATCCCGAATGCAAGAAAATGACCTGGCACCCCAACGCAAAAAAATACTGGCGCTTGCCACCCGGCCGCGCGCGTGAGCGATTAAAAGCTGAGACTGCACCGAAGCCAAAGGCACAACGTCCACCGAACTGGCGAAGAGAAAAAGGTCCGGCCTGGATTCGGCGCGGCACCGGCTGGGTGGCATCAAGTTTCCGCCGGGTTGAGTTCGGCGACGATCAAGCCGACAAGCTTTGGGCAGAGTGCAAGGCAATCTGTCCGCTGTGGGCTCCCGCAGCCGCCAAGCCGCGTATCACTTCGCTTGGAAATTTAACGATCGACTACCGGGGGCAGTCATTCTTGATCCCCGTCATCACCCCGAGCGATGTTGCTTTCGCAATTAGGCAATGTCGTTACCTAGACATGCAACTGGAGCAGCAATGCGGAACTACGGAATAGTGTACGAAGGCCAAGGCAAGATCATCGCGTTTAACAATCGCGAGTTTCGTAGTCGGACGGAGATGGAGGCATACGCCCACGCGATGGATACGGTCGCGGGGCGCGAACTCGATTGGCAAGAACTGACGAGCGAATTCGGAATCCACAAGCTCAGCATGGGCCAGCAAGCCAGGCTCGCAAACTGGCGGCCGAAGATGGCCAACGTCGGAGAGGACTTCAAGCTTGGCCGCGACAACCCCTTCGAGACAGAGGCAGCCCGTCAGCTAGCCGAGCGAGACACGATTGCTCGGGGCCATCGTGTCGACCGCGCGAAGATGATGCGTGAGGCCGCCAAGAAATGGAACGCTGAGCATGATGTAAAAGCCGAAGCCGCCGCCGAACTTGCGAGCCGAGAGCGCACGATCCGAGCAGCCTCACAATTGCAGGACCGCGTGCGGTTCGACCCGACCGCCGCCGTCGATGATGTGATTCAGGCTGTGCAAGCCGCAAGGGCCGCCAGCACGCCTGGCGCTGACTTGGATGAAGTCAAACGCCTTGTGAGTGAGGCCATCGACGCTGAGACCCGCAGAATCGAGGTTCGCAAAGAGGGCCTGCGAGGTCGTATCACCGACCTACAAAAGCAACTCGACGGCCGAGAGAGACCAGATGGACCGGAACCCTCTCCCAGCGAGAAGCTGCGGCGTGACATCGATGAGCGCGCCGAATGATCTATCCGCTCGTCCCCCAGGCGCTCTACCACGAGCTACGGCCCCGAGCCCAACGCATCACGTTCTCCGGCGTGTTACCAGCACAGCCGAATAGCCTAGCTGGTGTTCTGTGCATCGCTTGGAGACCTGGAAGCGTCTGGGTTGTCGAGCCGCGTGGCGGCTTCAAAGCGTGGTTGCGTGGTGTGAAGCCATCGCTTCCAGTTGTGCCACCGTATCCGCTCGCTGACGAGACCGGCATTCGCTGGTTAAACCAGAGGGCGCAGCAGCTGGGTCTAGCCCTGCATGAACGCATCTTGCCAGCCAACACCTGGCAGCCCGATGCATTTCCCGGCGTGCAGATCGCTGCGTTCGCCACCACGAAGAGCGATCTATCCCGAGTCTGGCTGCTCCGTACAGATGTTGTTGGCGGCTTCGAGGGAGTCACAGACATCCGGGCGGGAGTTCAATCGCTCGCTGTGAGCTTGTCACGGAGCGAAGAGCGTCTTCGCGCGGCTCGCAAGCTTCGGGACGAGTTCCGAGCAACGTCCGGCAAGAAACTAATCATCGAATCTAGTGGAGTGTCCTGGAAATGACGGAGATTGTACGAGAGGTCAGCAGCGCCAAGCACGGCAACGCGAAATGGGGCTGTGTGCCGGTTGGTGCAGAGCCAACCCGAGTCTGGCACTCTGTAAAAGAGCCTCTGACGCGCGGCTGTCTACTAGCGGCAAGCAAGAACAACGTTGCACCTATTCACATTGGGTATGGGCCAGAAGTGACAGCGGATGAAAGCGTAAGCGGTGGGCTTCCGCTCTCTCCTGGGGACGGGCTTAACGTCCCTGTCGATGACTTGGCCGACATTTGGGTTGTCTCGACCGTGCCGAACCAGAAGCTCTACTTTCAGGCAGTCTGATGCACGTCAAACTACCGTACACAGTCACCGGCCCAGCCATCTGCAAGGTCGTCGCGGCTGAGTGCTTTTTCGTCGGCTCTATGCCACTCACGCAAACCTACGTGGGCAAGGGCGAGACTGTGACCTTAGAGGGCACGGGCACTGTGGCCGTCGTGGCTATACCGGCCGAGCACGCCGTTGAGGGAGAGAGCTTTGAGTTTGAACAAGGTTAGACGCTGTGGCTGGCGTATGCAGGCAACAGCGAAACGCATTAAAGACACCGGTTCCCGCCAAATCCGTTCCGGGGAGCTAGTCACGCTTCGAGCGGGACTCGTGGCCATCGACCAGGCGAAAGCAATCATCGGCACTGTCGATTTCCACGGGCCGCACCACGGGAAAGCATTGATTCCTAGGCGTGGCCAGACGATGGATGAGGCATGGGCGGAGCGCGAAGCTGAGCGAGCCCAGACTGCGGAACTAGAAGCCGAGTTCCTAGCGAAGCTCGCGGCTTGGCGGCCGCCTCCGTTGCCGCCGTCGCCAACAATCCAAGACAGCATCGACGAGCTACAGGCGCTTATGGATGCTTGCCAGAGCGAAGACGAAATGAATCTGTACAGCGCTCGGCTCGACAAGCTCATGGACGTTGAAGAGTGTCTTCGCACACGGGCCAAGCACACCGTACCTGCTAGCTGGGTTCGGGAATGCGTTCAGAGCTTCGCAACGCTTTGGCAAGAGATCACCGGCCGAGATCAATCGGAGGCGTTGAAAGCATGGAAGCCAGACTTCACCCCGCTCCCCAAGGAACTGGACCTACTTCGAGCAAAAGTGAGCCGTTGAACGGTCAACAAAAACAACAAGCCCCGGCAAAATGCCGGGGCTTGTTTCGTTTACGCTCGCGTTTCAGTTGCTCTTATTGCTTCTTGCGACCTCCAACGATGGAGTTCACAAACGCAAACACGACAATTGCGGCAGACACAATCGCGGCGATGTGCGCCGCACGTTCTAGGTCTAACATTTTCACCCTCACAACAAATCGTTGGCGATTTGCCTGGGTGACTAGCCAGCGTGACGGCTTTGGTGTTGGTTTTGCTTCCGTCGTGTGTGTGTATGTGTGTGTGTGTCTTGTGCCTGTGTTTGTTGTGCCGGTTTGCAATGTGTTTGTTTTGCCGTGTGCCGAACGTCTGTCGGCGTGTGGCTTGTGTTTTGGCGTGTGTGCGTGTGGCAGTTATTCGAGTTGTGTGTGTGTGTGTGTGTGTGGGCGGAGTGTGCTTTTCTAAGCCGAATTGCTGGGGGTCCCCAGACTTCTGGCGGTGAACGACGCGTCCACTCCAATTGAAGCTTATTCACGTCTTGCGGTCGGGTCAACTTTCGCCCAGAAAACTGGCAAGCAGCAATAGGCCCAAAACTATAGCAATGATGGTCAAGGTCGGGCCAAAACAGCCAGCGAAGTGCCTGTCTTCTTCCGGCGTCAGTGGGACAAGATAGTCCGTCTGGAAATCGTCTAGGTCATCGTTCATGCCGCAGCCCTCCCGCCCAACGCCGGTGGGTCTAGTATGACGACGTGGGGCTTGTCGTCTCGCCCTCTGAATACAGCGTACTCGCCATCGGTCCAGGTGAGTCGTGCATCGGCTTGCACGGCATTCTGGCTTGCCACAGCGAGCGGGATAGCGTCGATCTTCTCGGGCGCAAAAACAGTACACTGCACTAACGATGCAACGCTCATGGAATCCCCTTTCCGATGCACGCTTTTATGCACGCATCACAGGCGAATTGGGCATTGCAGGCACGCAAGGCACGAACTACACTCGGCCGTAAGTGGTTCTATCCGTGTTTCTTGCGTGTTTTGCGCGAGCTACCGTGTGACGTTCGCAATGCAGAGGTCGAGGGTCGAAGATTGATCCACGGCAAACGTGGTCAAAGTCGCATGTTCGTATCGACATCGGTTGCGTTTAAGTCTTGTCAAGGCATGCGTTAAAACGATTTGCTGAGTGACACGCTCATCGGCCGCCAAAGATGGCACGAGAGGAAGCGGCCGTTCGATGCGCGCCTCATGCTGGAGGAGCCGGCGAATTGACAGGCGGAACGTGTTTGAAAGCTGCCAGATAGCGATGGCTTTTGATTTTCAACAAGGTTTATTGTGCGTGATTGGGCGGCGAGGAATCGTCGAGAGTATCCCCCGCCTCGCGTCGTAGAGTTTCAGCCATGAGCCAGTCGTGCCAGTCGCCATTCATCGCATCGAGCTTGTCGGCGACGGCCATTAAGTCTTGGGCCTCTTTGCGGTTTCCCAACCGCCAACTGCTCATCGCTTGCAACAGAATTGCGGACACGCGGCAACTCGGTGTGAGGAAACCATCTCCCGAAAGGCATTTTGCGAGCCATTCGTTGGCGCTTTGAAAATTGGCGGATCGATAGTCTGCCAGCCCCTTGGCCAGAGCAAAATACCGGTAGAACGAATGTTGCGGTCCCGCCTTAATCGCGCGATTCGCCAAGTCGATCGCCGAAGCAAGTTCTTCGCCCTCCAGCGGTGCGACGAGACACGCCTTGGCCACCCTCTCGGCAATCGCTGGATCCTCAGTGGTTCTGAAATTGGCGAGCATTTCGCGGCAATGCTTTCGGTGGCCATCAAGGTCGCCGCGAAATGCGTACAAGAAGCTTGCCTGATACCAGCTGTAGTGGTTGTCGGGGTCACGCGCTATCAACTGTGCGAGTTGGTCAGCTGCGTCGGACCACTGCGCCGTCTTGACAGAGTAGTTGACGCCTTCCGGTGTGCCTGGATTCAACCGCAGCATCGTCGCGATCTTCGTCGATACTTGCCGCATGGTTGCGGCGACCGACGGTTCCGGCTTCGTCGCCATGATCCTCGAAACGTGGTCAAGGCATTGCTGGTAGTCACGCACAGTGCGTCGAGGTAGAACATCGGGCTCCGGGCTCTGACTTGCCATCAACTTGTAGATTTCGAGCATCCGCCCGAAAGAGCGATTCGCGTCATCCGCCTGCCGCAGCTGCAACTGAAGTTTGCCCAGCTTTGCATCCCAGAAAACAAAGTGACGCTTTACGGTCGTGGCCGCAGGGTTCTCGCGGATAAGCCGTTCGTGGACGTCCCGAGCGCGCCCGTATGCTGCTAGCGCGTCGACAAACCTACCTGCATCTTCATGCACGAGTCCAAGGCAACCGTACCTCCACCCTCTTCCCATCGAATTGTTGATCACCTCCGGCTTCTCTTCGACGAGCTGCTCCACTTCCTTACGAGACAACTCGCACAATTGAAACGCGCGTGGATCCTTTGCCTCACG
>CALFYT010000040.1 GCA_937952415.1 uncultured Planctomycetaceae bacterium
CCGCAGCAGTGGCTGGCCGGCAGCAACATCTTCGCCCGCACGCAGTCGTTTGGCGGCATGACGGAGCAGGACGCGGTGACGCGGCCGGTTCACGTCGCGATCGCTTACCACGCCGACGGACGGATCGTCGGCTATCGCGACGGCCAGCCCTATGGCGCGGCATACGAATCGAACGGGCCGGTGGCTTTCCAAGAGCAGCAAACCGTCGTCGGCTTCGGCGTGCGGCATTTGCCGGCAGTGGGCAATCGGGTCCTGGCCGGGCGGATTCTCCAGGCACAGCTCTACGACCGCGCGCTGACCGACGAAGAAGTGCAGGCCACGTCGCGCGCGTTGGGCACGTTCGTGGCCGAGGCTGACGTGCTGGCCGCACTGTCGTGGGCCGAGCGGCAGCGTGTCGAACAGCATCGGGCCGCGGTGGTTGCGGCCGAAGCGCGCGTCCCGGAACTGGGTCCGCTGCCATCGGGCACTGCAGCACAAGCGGCCTGGAAAGATCTGGCCCGGGCCCTGTTCTGCTTCAAGGAATTCATCTACGTTCGATAGGCATTCAACCGTCAGCCAGGGGAACCGCGCCGTGTACCAACCTTTCGAGCCGATCAGCCGTCGCCGGATGCTGGCCCAAGGTACGATGGGCTTCGGCGCGATGGCCCTGGCGGGATTGTTGGGCGATCGCGCGTATGGCGCCGCGCCGGCGCTTCCGGCTGGCGCCGCACTGCCCCGGCCGCATCACGTGCCCCGGGCGAAGAACGTGATCTTCTGCTTCATGTCGGGCGGCGTGTCGCAAGTCGACTCGTTCGATCCCAAGCCACGGCTGGCGCAAGATCACGGCAAGCCGATGCCGGTCAAGGTCGAGCGGACGCAGTTCAACAACAACGGCAACATCATGGCCAGCCCGTTCGCATTCGCGCCGGCGGGTCAAAGCGGCATCGAAGTGAGCACGATGTTTCCGCACGTCGCCCAGGTGGTCGATCACCTGGCCGTGGTTCGCTCGATGACGACCAGCGTGAACGAGCACGCCCAAGGCAACTTCTGCATGCACTCGGGCTTTCCGTTCATGGGTTTTCCCAGTGCCGGCGCATGGGTCGCGTATGGATTGGGTTCGGAGAATCGCGACCTGCCTGGCTACGTCGTGCTGCAAAGCGGCAGCGCCGTGCCGCCGCACGGCGGAGTGGCGCTATTTAGCAACGGCTTTCTGCCGGCCCATCATCAGGGTTCGATCATCAAGGCCGATCGGCCCGAGGCGATTCCGAACATTGCCCCGCGCGATCCGGCCGGCGCGCAGCGCAGCCGCCTGGACCTGGTCCGCGCGTTCGATGAAGCGCTCCTGGAGCGCTCGGCCGATGACGCGCACATCTCGGCGGCGATCCGCAACTACGAGACGGCCTTCCGCATGCAGTCGGCGTTGCCCGAGCTGTGCGACATCTCCGGCGAGACGCAACGCACGCGCCAGGCGTACGGCCTGGAGGCGAAAGATCCGCAACTGGCGGCCTACGGTCGGCAGTGTTTGCTGGCCCGGCGTCTGGTCGAGCGCGGCGTGCGGTTTGTGGAGCTGAGCTGCCTGACCAAGAACATCGGCGCCGGCGGCGCGGCCAACCCTTGGGACCAGCACAGCGATCTGGAAAAGGGACACGCCGCCATGGCCATGCAGGTCGATCAGCCGATCGCCGCGCTAATCGCCGACCTGAACGCGCGGGGGCTGCTCGACGAAACGTTGATCGTGTGGGCCGGCGAGTTCGGCCGCACACCCTTTTCGCAGGGGAGCAACGGGCGCGATCACAATCCGTACGGGTTCACCATCTGGCTGGCCGGCGGCGGCGTGCGCGGCGGAACCGTGTATGGCGCGACCGACGAGTTCGGCTATCACGTCGTCGAGAACAAGTGCACGATCTACGATCTCTGGGCGACGGTGCTGCACCAGTTGGGCGTGAACCACGAGCGGCTCACCTATCGCTACGGCGGGCGCGACTTCCGGCTGACCGACGTCCACGGCAACGTGCTGCACGACATTCTGGCCTGATTCTCCGCGAAGGCATGGCTCCGCTGCGGCGGTGCCTTGTCCGTGCATCGCCGGCAGCTTGAACGACGCGCGGTCGATCACGTAGACTGGTGCCAGCTTCGCGCCGCGTGCAACGCGGCCAATCCGACGCACTCCCTCTTGGCACAAAGCAGGTGATCACGATGCGATCGCGCGACACGCTTCGACGGCTGTTGGTTCTGAGCATCCTGGCTTGCTGTCCGGCCGCCCTGGCCGGCGACGCGGTGACGCTGGACAATGTGGTCGATCCCGGCCCGAATCAGAAGGACGAACCGATCGCCGAGTTCTCGATCGCGCGCGCGGCCGACTTTCTAGACTCCGCCGCGCTGCAATGGCAAAAGCAGCGCAAGTGCGTGACCTGCCACACGAACATGGCCTACATGGTCGCGCGGCCGGGCATTTCGAGCGCCGCGCCGGCCCACGATCAGGTGCGGGCGTTTGTCGAGGACCTGGTCCGCACCCGATGGGAAGAACACGGTCCGCGGTGGGATGCCGAAGTGGTGGTCGCCGCGATGGCGCTGGCCTCGAACGACGCGGCCACGACCGGCCGGCTGCATCCGCTGGCGCGGACGGCCCTGGATCGGATGTGGACCGTGCAGCGCGAAGACGGCGGGTTCGACTGGCTCAAGTGCGACTGGCCGCCGATGGAGTCTGACGATCATTTCGGGGCGACGCTGGCCGCGATCGCCACCGGCGTGGCGCCCGACGACTATGCACAGACCGAAGCCGCCCGCCAGGGCTTGGACGGCATCCGCAAGTACCTGGAAAACAACCCGCCGCCGACGCTGCACCACCAGGCCATGATCCTCTGGGCGTCGAGCTACGTCGACGGCCTGGCTGACGACGCGGCCAATCAGGACACGGTCGACAAGCTGCTGGCGCTGCAAAAGGAAGACGGCGGCTGGGCCGTGGCCACGCTGGGCGACTGGGAGCGGATGGACGACCAGCCGCAAGACACCGACTCGAGCGACGGCTACGGGACCGGGTTTGTCCTTTACGTGCTGCGCACCGCCGGCGTGCCGGCCGAGTCCGAGGCGATCCAGCGCGGCGTCGCCTGGCTCAAAAGCCACCAGCGGGCAAGCGGACGCTGGTACACCCGTTCGCTGGCCAAGGACAACAAGCACTTCCTCTCGCACGCGGGCACGGCGATGGCCGTGATGGCGTTGGCTGCCTGCGGCGAGACGGAGTAGCAGGACAGGCGTCGGTACGTCCGCACCGTCGCGCGCTGTCACGGGCGGTTTACTGTGCGGTCATCGGGGGGCGCGGGTCAGATCGCGCGAGAGCGTAGCGCCAATATGCAACTCGAAGCATAGGAAGGATACTGCCGTAACCACGCATGACACACTCGGGGAGTCTACGCGACGCGAATACCGATGAATGCCAATTCGCTGATTTCCCTTGCGCTGCCGGTTACTTTGCTGGCCATTTGTGCCTTGTCACTGTGGCTCAATCCTCGTGGCAAGTATTCTGGTCGGGCTAGACTTGGCCTCAGTATTAGTGTCGTATTCATCGGTGTCGTCCTGTACGTCACATACCGCGAGGCAACCGCGGCGGACGACTTGGAACGCTATGTCCGTGCATACCCGCACGTCACATCCAATACATTCGTGCCCGACACCGACGGTGACCCACAAACGAGGACGTGGATATTCGTAACGCCAGATCCTCCGGCAGACGTCGTGGCGTTCTATCGGGAAGAGAACAATCGACCAGGTTGGACTCTCGATCGTCGCCGTTCAGACAGAAGTTCTCTGACCCTTACCCAAGAGGGACTCATACTGCTTGTCGCTGCTCACAGACTCCGGGAAGAAACAAGACTCATCTACCTTTTGAAGCCCAAGCCGGCGGGACCGAATGAACCCATAGTCGATCAATGAATATTGTCAGGGGAAACGAAGATCCCCGTCGCCTTTTTCCTCAGAGACATGTAGGCGTGATGAAGGTTCGGGCAATAAGACGGCAACGAAGCGAATGTCCAGACGAGGCTAGGCGGTTCATTCCCGGAGATGGTGCGTTCGTTACCATCGGCGAGGAATACCCCGTGTACGCACTCTCGGTCTTCGACGGAGTTGTTGCACTCCAGATTGTTGACGATTTGAGATGTCCAGCTTGGTATCCATTCGTACTGTTTGAGCTACTTGATCACGAACTGCCGCGTGACTGGCAATGTGCGCTATTCCCTCACGACGACTTGCGAGGATGCGCCATGGTCATCGGTCCGGAATTTGTTGCGCGGGATCAGGCTGCATACCGCGCTATGGTTGAATTGGAAGCCGATCAGGTTGGTCGATTCTGGAAGCGCGTGGATCTGCTGTCTGAGGAGGATGTGTCCTAATTGCCCTGATGCCGCGAAGGAAGCCTTTCGAGATACAATCGCGCCGTTGTGACTCGCACGACTCGTCCACAACAGGGGCGCGCTAGACGCCCACCGCAACTCACCCAAACTTGTTGCGAAATCGCGCGACGGTGTCGTCGTCGGGCCGGGTGGGCAGCTCGACCGGCGTTTCCCAATTGTCCGGCACGTCGTCCAAGCGGACCGGCGCGCCGCCGGCGTGCAACACCGACCGCCAGCCGGCTAAGAACGCGTCGTTCTTATGCAGGATCTGATCGAACGTCTGCGGCATCTCGCCGTGCAGCGCCATCCGCTGGAACGCCCAGATGGTCGGCGCCCACAGTTCGGTCCGGTCGTACGGCGGGCCGGAGCCGGGACGAATCGCGAAGTCGCGCGGCGGCTCGGACTCTTGCGGATGAATGCGGATCGAGCCCAGCCCGGAGTTGATCTGGTGCAGCGTGCCGAAGAACTGCCGGCCCTGCTCGTCGCGATGCTCGAACGTCATCACGCCCGGCGGGCTGTGCCAGCTATCGGTGCGAAACGAAACCGAAACGATCGGGTTGCCCGCTTCGGCGATCGCCCGGCACACCAGGTACACGCCGTGGATGCCGTGCGTCGGGTAGTCGTCGAACGAGTTGGTGGCGTGATAGGCGCTGATCTTGCGACCGGCGGCCCAGGCCCGGGCGCTGGCGATCGCGTCGTTGTGCTCGAAGGCGGAGGGAACCAGGATGGTCGCGCCGTGCTGCTTGGCCATCTCGACGATCCGCCGCGCCTTGGCACGCGAGTTGGCCAACGGGCGATTGATCAGGTTCGGCAGGCCGGCCTTCAAGTACGGCTCGTGCAGGACGTCGTTCCAAGGATGGTTGTAGTAACCGCCGGAGATGATCCCGTCGACCTTGCCGAGCATGTCGTCGAAGTTGGCCACGGCCTCGCAGTCGAACTGTTTGGCAAAGGCCGCCGCCCGTTGGGGATCGATCTCCCAGCAGTGCGTGATCCGCATCCCGGTCAGCGCGATCTCGCCGGTGCCTGGGCGGGGGTTCATCAGCGGGGCCCAGAGCGGTTCCAGGTGCGAATACGACGACACGTTCAGGCAGCCGATGCGAAACGGCTCGCCGGGTTTGCGCTGGGGTGCGGGTTCGGCCGCCGTGGCGGTTCCGGTCGCCAGCGCGCCGGCGCCCAGTGCGGGGGCCTGTCCAAGGAATCGTCGGCGGTTGATCGAGCCGGAAGATTGCATGCGATTGGCCTTCGAGGCGGGGTTGGCGGCGGGCGGTGCGTGTGCGCGGCGCGACACGGGCGATGGCCGCCAGCTTACCCTGGCGGCGCGCCGCCGGCAAAGAATCGCGGCAGCCGAAGCGTCGGCGTAGTGTCGACGATGGGTCGGCGGCGATGATTCACGGCACTGGACCGCCGCCGATGGGCTGACACCCAGTGCGTTGTGAAATACCATGGGGCGGCGGACTTCGATCCGGCAGCGCGGCGAGACGCGCAGAGGGCCAACGGTATGGCAGCGGCAATGCGGACACGAATCGACAACCTGGCGCGACGCGGCACGCGCGGCCAGCGCCACGCGGCGTGGGCCGTTGCCTGCGCGGCATTGGCCGGTCTGTCGATCGCCGGCTGCGAGCCGCCTGCCGGCAGCGCGCCATCGGCCCCGAGCGCCGCGCGGGACACTGCCGCCGAGCACGACGTCGAGACGATCACCAACTCGATCGGCATGAAGCTGGTGCGGATTCCGCAGGGTGAGTTTCTGATGGGCTCGTCGCGCGACGATCCGGGTTGGCGCGAGGATGAAACGCCGCGGCACAAGGTGCGGATCACGCGGCCGTTCCACCTGGGCATGTACGAGGTGACACAAGCCGAGTTCGAGGAGGTGATGGGCACGAACCCCAGCGCGTTTTCCAAGACGGCCATGCTGGCCGACGCGCCGGACGACTTGGATTGCTCGCGCTTTCCGGTCGACGGGCTCACCTGGTACGAGGCGGTCGAGTTCTGTCGGCGGCTTTCCGACCGGTCGGACGAAAAGGCGGCGGGCCGCGTCTATCGGCTGCCGACCGAAGCCGAATGGGAATACGCGGCGCGGGCCGGAACCACCACGGTATTCGCGTTTGGCGACGCACTGTCGTCGACCGAAGCCAACTTCAACGGCAACTATCCGTTTGGCGACGCGGCGAAGGGGCCGTTCTTGAACCGCACGACGACGGTTGGTTCGTATCGGCCCAACGCGTTCGGCCTGTACGACATGCACGGCAACCTGCACGAGTGGTGCGCCGATCGTTTTGCTCGCGACTACTACGGCCGCTCGCCGGAGCTCGATCCGCCCGGGCCGAGCGAGGGCACGCCGCGCGTGATCCGCGGCGGTGATTGGTACAGCGACGGGCGAGACTGCCGCAGCGCGTTTCGCTATGCCGACATTCCGGACGGGCGGTTCTATGCGTTGGGCTTTCGCGTGGTGTGCGACCCGACGGGCAACGCGGCGCCGGATCGCTTGGCGAAGAACGTGCCCGCGCCGGCGGAGACGTTGCCGAGCGAACCTGAGGCGGCGGCGGCACGCAGCGCGGCGGCCGATCCCACGTCGGGCGAAGACTGGCCCCGGTGGCGCGGGCCACGCGGCGACGGAACGTGGCACGCGCCGAAGTTGCCCGACGTTTGGCCGGAAGCCGGGGTGCCGCACGTTTGGCGGCAGCCGTTGGGCGGCGGCTACGGCGGGATCTCGGCCACCGGCGGGCGGGTGTTCGTGATGGACCGGCAAGAGTCGCCCGAGGACAGCGAGCGAGTCGTCTGCTTCGACGCGACGAGCGGCCAGGAACTCTGGTCGCGGCAGTACCCGGTGAACTACGAAGGCGTCAGCTACGACAACGGTCCGCGGTCGACGCCTACGGTCCACGGCGATCGGGTCTATACGCTGGGGGCGGTGGGTCATCTGCACTGCTTGGACGCGGCCGACGGGCGCGTCGTGTGGTCGAAGGACCTGGTTGCCGAGTACTCGGCCCGGGTGCCGATCTGGGGCTTGAGCGCGTCGCCGCTGGTGTTCGAGGACATGTTGATCGTTCACGCCGGCGCGGAGCCGGACGGATGCTACCAGGCGTTTGATTTGCAAACCGGCGAACTGCGCTGGCAGAGCGTGCCCGACGCGGCCGGGTACGCGACGCCGCTTTTGGTCGAACTGGCGGGCGAACCGCACCTGATCGGGTGGACGCCCGATCACGTGCGCGGTCTCGACCCGCGATCGGGCCAGCCGCTATGGTCGGTGCCGTTCGTGGTGAATAACGGGACCGCGATCGCCAACCCGATCTTTCAGGAAGGCCTGGTGCTGGTCAGCAGCTACTACGACGGCAGCCGCGCGATCCGGCCAGGCAGCGCGGATTCGGACGATGCCGAGGTCGCGTGGCAGGACCGCCGCAACCTGCGGGCGCTGATGGCGCAGCCGCTGTACCGCGACGGGCACGCGTATCTGTTGGACAAGCGGCATGGGCTGACCTGCTTCGAGTTGGCCACCGGCGAAAAGCGTTGGGACGACGACAACCGGATGACGCCGAAGGGACGCAATCCGCAGGCGACGATGGTTTGGACCGGCGACGGCAACCGCGTGCTGGTGCTCAACTCGGACGGCGAGTTGATTCTGGCCGAGTTCACGCCCGAGAAGTATCAGGAGCTGGCCCGGACGAAGATCATCGGGCCGACGTGGGCCCATCCGGCGTACGCGGGCAACTGCGTGTTCGCTCGCAGCGACAGCGAAATCGTGTGCGTCGTGCTTCCGGTGGAGTAGGCGGGTGGTTCGTACCGCGTTTGACTTCGCGCGCAGCGGTACCTGACAGAGCGCGCAGAGATGCGCAGAACGCTGCCGAAAAAAATTCGTGCGCCGCTGCGGCCCTCCCGGGGCCGCGGCCAG
>CALFYT010000041.1 GCA_937952415.1 uncultured Planctomycetaceae bacterium
GATCGCCGCATCGTCCGCGGCATTGGCCGCCGGGTCGTTTCCGTCAAACGACGAGTCGTTGTAGAACAGCAGCCGGCTGGCCACCGTCGACAGCACCATCCGCCGCTCCAGCGGTTCGAGCTGCGGGCGATAGAATCGTCCGGCGCCAGTGCGATCCCTGGTGGAACCCCGACGACGTTGGCGTTTCGCGCGGCGCACCGACGATGGAAGACTCGCGTGGTTCATGACTGCTTCTCCGCCCGGTTGGTCTCTAGGCAAAAACTACACGATTTCGTGCGAAAAACAGTATAACGTCACGCGGCGCCGGCTGCCACCACGCCCGTCTCGCATCGGCCCAGAAAGTCGCCCATCGTCCCGAAGTCATGCCGCCGTCGGTCCCGCGTCCAATGGTTCCGGTCTTGCTTCTGGAGATGGATCGATTCGCTCGAACGTTCGAACCCGATCGCGAGGTTTTACAGGAAGTCGGCGATATGAGGCGTCTGGCCCAACCGCGAAAACTGCCGGCTGTGCGCTAGGCTTGCCTTCCTCACGCTTCGGCGTGCGAAGGCTTGGTTCGTGCGGATCGGCGTTGCTGTCGAGCGAATCGGCCTTAGCGACTTCCGTCGAACTCGATCCTTGCGCATCAGGCGGAACCGCTCTTGTTGAATCGTCTGTCGTCAGGTCGTTCGCTTCGGCGCCGAACAATTGCCGAAAGTACGGCCCATCCAATGGGTTGCCTGCCGTGGGATCGCGTGCAAGGTCAGCGAGGGAGTCGCCGTCGCCAGCCGAAACAGCGGCCTGCGGGTTGGCCGTAGACCGTGCAAGCGTAAACTGCACTGCGACAGTCGATACTTGCCCGAGCGAATCCTCAGCATGCAGGCGCAGTACGTGCTGGCCGTCCGGCAAGGGACCGCCGTGCATCGAGTCCATCACCGTTGCTGAGATCGTAAAGGCGCCTGCGTCGAGTCGCACGACGTAAAACGGATTCCCACTGGTGTCGGAAGTTTCAATGTGCAACTCGTCCGCGCCAACGTTAAATGCCGAAAACTCAATGTCCGAGCCGTGCGGCGAACCACTGACGTAGTGCGGATATAGGTACGCCACGTGCTCTTTGGTGCCAAGTCGGTCTTCGTGCATTCGATACAGGTTTTCGTCGTTCGTATGGAAATACCAATACGGCGAACGCCACGACACGCCCTGAATCTTGCGAACATCCCCCAGCGGAATCTCTCCAACATACTGCTTCGATCCCAGGTCATATTCCCACATCTTGTTCGACGTGAAATAACTCGTGACGTAGATGCGGTTCTTTTCGGGCGAGATCGTCACGCTTGACACTTCGTCCGGCTCCGGCAACGCGACAAAGCCAACCAAATCCAGCGTGTCCGCGCGGAACCATCCAAGGCCCTTGTTCGTAGCAGACGGGCCAACGTTGCCCTCGGCCACGACATAAATCAGGCCGTTGTAGTGGGTAATGCCGCCGTTGTGGTTCTGACCCGACATGAACATTGAGTACTGCCGGTCGATCCATGTGCCCGGCGCAGCCCTGTCGTACTTGTAGAGCGTCGTGTTGTCGGTCGTGTAGTGATATATGCCATCGGTCGTATATCCTTGACCGCGATTGGGCAAAGAAAAACGATCCATGATCGTCACGTTCGTGCCGGTTCGAACGAGTGGCAGCACGTCCGTCGTCACCGGACCGCCGTTGAGCCCGGCCAGGAACGAAACGATTGTGTCGCTTGTCGTCAGCATTCCGGCAACCACAGGATCGCGCGTTACGCCGTCTGCTCCAGGATCTCTGGAAAGCGCCGCGCGAAGCGATGGCGGAGGCACCGCAACCGCAGCAAACATCCTCAACTGCGTCATGAAGTTCGTGGTGTTATTGCGCACGATAAGCTGATCGGTCGCATTGACGAACCTGTCGCGGTTGTAATCGTAGGCATCGTCGATCAACGCCGGATTGCCGAAATTGTGCGAATTGTTGCGGGTACCGATCTCATCGGTCGCGTTGACCGGCATTCCGGTGGGCGAGTTGCCCGTGCCGGATTCTCCCGGGGCGCTGCCGAAGTAGAAGACGTCGGTCGAAGCCAGCCCCGTGTTGGCCGTCGGCAAGACCCGCACTTCTAGCCATTGTCCCTTCACGTTGTTCGCCCACGTGATCGATACCCGGTCCGACCCGCCCGCACCGGCACCGCTACGCACGACGACCGACGCCGGCGCGGGCGCTGCCGACCAACTGCCGGGCGTGTCGTTGTTGCCCACGCGAAAAGAGAAATCGGCGGCCGTAATCGCGGCATGGTTGCCGCCGGCGGTCAGGTCGACCATCACGCCGTTGATTCCGTGGACGTAACCAGAAACGTTGCTGAACGAGGCTGCGCCCGGGCCCGCGATGTAAGCGCTCTTGTCCGGCGCGATCGCCGCATCGTCCGCGGCATTGGCCGCCGGGTCGTTTCCGTCAAACGACGAGGCATTATAGAACAGCAGCCGGCTGGCCACCGTCGACAATACCATCCGCGACTCCAAGATTTCAAAGCGAAGCCTGAAAGTTCGCCGGAGAAAAGCGCCACCCTTTCGGCCATTTCGCCGACGGGAAGTGCGCTCAGGCAAGAATCGACGGACCACGCGGCTCACGCTTCTCCGCGACCCGGCGGATACCAGGAAGGCAAAAAGAAACCATCCCACGCAGGCAATACTATAATTTCGCCGGTCGGTTTCCGCTAGGGGCCTCAAAGCTTGCCACCCAACGCGCCGCCACCTTCTGGCAAACTCACGTCCAAAGGTTCCGGTCGAGCATCCGGTAGTTGATCGCCTCGCTCAGGTGTTCCGGGCTGATCGACTGGCTGCCAGACAGATCGGCGATCGTCCGCGCCAGCCGCAGGATCTTGTCATGCGCGCGGGCCGACAGGCCAAGCTCGGTCATCGTTGCCCGCAGCAGGTTGGTGCCCGCGTCGTCCAACGTGCAATGCGTGCGGATCTGTTTGTGCGTCATGCGGCCGTTGTGGCGCGTGGCCGTTCCCGCAAAGCGCTCCGCTTGCACGGTCCGTGCCGCCACGACGCGCTCGCGCATCTCCGCGCTTGGCGTGCCTGGCGCATCGGCCGACAGCTCGCGAAACGGCACCGCCGGCGCCTCGATGTGGATGTCGATCCGGTCCAGCAGCGGCCCGCTGATTTTGGACATGTACCGCTCCACTTGCGGCACCGTGCAGTGGCAATCGCGCCGCGGATCGTTGCGATAGCCGCACGGGCACGGGTTCAGCGCGGCAATCAGCATGAAGTCGGCCGGAAACGTCGTGCTTTGCAGTGCCCGCGAGATGGTCACCGTGCCGTCCTCCAGCGGCTGGCGCATGACTTCCAGCGTCCGCCGATTGAACTCCGGCAGCTCGTCCAAGAACAGCACCCCGTTGTGCGACAGGCTGATCTCGCCAGGCGCAGGCGTCGAGCCGCCGCCGACCAGCCCCGCGTCGCTGATCGTGTGGTGCGGCGCCCGATACGGCCGCGTGGCCAACAGCGGCTGCCCGGCCTGCAGCAACCCCATCGCGCTATAGATCCGCGTCGTCTCAATGCTCTCGGCCGGCGTCAACTCCGGCAGGATCGTCGGCACGCGCTTGGCCAGCATCGTCTTGCCCGAGCCGGGCGGGCCCAGCATCAGAATGTTGTGGCTGCCCGCCGCCGCGATCGTCACCGCCCGCTTGGCCATTTCCTGCCCGCGAACGTCGGCAAAGTCGACGTCGTACGCCGCGTACTCGGCGAACCAGTCGGCCACCCGCGGCGGAGTGGGCTCGATCTCGATCGCGCCGGCGAAAAACGCCACGGCCTGCGCCAAGCTGGACACCGCGATCACGTCGATCCCTTCGACCACGGCCGCTTCGGCCGCGCTGGCCGTCGGCACGACAACTCCGGCGATCCCCTCCTGCTCGGCCGCCGCCATCGCCATCGACAGCGCCCCGCGCGTCGGCCGGGTCGAGCCGTCCAGCGCCAACTCGCCGACCACCGCATAACGCTCGAACAACTCCGAGGCCAGTTGCCCGCTGCCGGCCAACATGCCCAGCGTGATCGGAAGATCGAACGACGCGGCCTGCTTCGGCAGATCGGCCGGGGCCAGGTTGATCACCACGCGGTCGCTGGGCCGCACGAACCCGGAGTTGACCATCGCCCGGGCCACGCGATGCGTGCTTTCCTTGACGGCCGCCTCGGGCAGTCCGACCAGGACGGTCTTCGGAATTGCGCCGGCCGAGACGTCGACCTCGACTTCAACCGGCAGCGCGTCGATGCCGACCAGCGAAAACGTGCGCAGCTTGGCGAGCATCGGCGGCGACCTGCGGGCGCGGACTGTTTCGAGCGACGACACCTCGTGGAACGCCACGCGTAGCAACATGCGTTACGCAGCGGCACGCGGCGCACCATTGTTATGGACGGAATCCGCATACGCAAGAAGTGGGGGCAGTGGGCGTGATTCGCGATCCGGCGTTCATGCGCTCCGGCGGCGAATGCAGCCATAGTGTCGCTCGGGCTCGCGTTTTACAAGCAGGCTGTGCCATGGCGCACACGCAAGAAACCGCGGAATCCTGCGCGCACCTTCGCGCTGATTGGCGCTCATCGAGACTGTGGGCCAACGGCAAGCCGGACTTTGGGTCGAGACGGCCGCAGCGATGCAACGACTGGACATGGTGACGGGCTTGAGCCGTCGATCCTCCGGCGGTGAGTTGTTTCAATGCCGCCAAGAAGGGTGGGAGCGCGTCGCGAAACAAAACGCGGGAAAGCCGACACTTCGATGTCCACAGAGTGCAACCCCAGCGACGTTCGAGCGAAACTTCCGGAGCTAACGATCCATGCCTCGAATCACACCGCTGGGCAATTGTGGTGCGTGATCGGAATGACGAGCCTGGTCTTGGTGCCATTGAGCACGGGATTCTTCCTTGCCGGCGATGTGATCCCGGGGCTGAGTCTTACTGCCGTCCTCATCGCTGCTGGATTGTTCGCGGCATGGTGCAATCGAGTTACTCCGCCTGTATTCGCGAAACTCACGAATCAACGACTCACGATCACGGAGTGCGGCAACTCGGAGACAGTGATCGAATGGGAGAACATCGTCGAAATACGCTGGCCGAGCGGCTCCGGGGAACATCTACGAATCCGCGTACGGCATCAGGACCGTGAACAGACGGACTTGCAAACGACGTTCATCGACGTCGAAAATGCGCGCGCGAGTGAACGAGC
Organism: uncultured Planctomycetaceae bacterium; assembly: GCA_937952415.1. Taxonomy (GTDB): domain Bacteria; phylum Planctomycetota; class Planctomycetia; order Pirellulales; family PALSA-1355; genus CALFYT01. Next base: position 5,197 of record CALFYT010000041.1, read on the forward strand.
GACCTTCATCGCGTACCTGCGGTCCGCCTGCGCCCACGCGAAGCAGGAAGGCTGGCCGCGGTTCTGCGTACGCTACGCCGAGCGACTGCTTGAAAGACCGGACGAACCGAACTCCGATTCGGGTCTTCGCGACAACCAGCAAGAAACGTCTCGCCCTGTCATTGCATCGCTCTTGGCTCGTTCGCTCCGTTGGGCCAATCGCCATCCGTTCGTAGCCGGGCTGCTGGCTCCCGTACTCCTCTTGGCGGTGTTCATTACGGAGGTCTCGCGCGAGCTGTACTGGATGACCTCGCTCATCGTGGTCGTTTCCACCTGGATCAACGTTCGACTCTTTTGGGGCCAGTGGCTGGCTCCGTTCACGAGTACCTGTTTTGTCTTTGCAGTCGTACTTTTTCTCATGGGCTGCCTGGCCAGCCCGATCAGAGACCACGATGAGAAGCATCAACTCGTGAGTTGGCCGGTTGCTGCATTTTGGTTCTACGTGGCGCTGGTCGGAGGCCCGCTGATCATCAACGCCATGGCGGTGGGCCGTATCCCGCCCGGCTTTTCGCGACTAGCATTCTGGGCAATATGGTTCGCCATGCACGCTCCAATAATCTGGGGATTGTGGAAGCTCCGCATGCAACAGAAGCGTGAGGCGGTGCCTGGCTCGGACACCCTTCAGCGATGGGACCAGTTCGAAGCGAGCCTGTTTCGAGAAGCAAGCGACCTACCGGCTGAAGACGCGCAATCTCGGCATCTCGACGCAATCGTCGGTAGTTGACTCACCGGAATCGCGACCGACCGCACCTCCAACACCAATGGCCGGATGCTCTGGTTTGATCCGGAGGGGATTCTTAATAGTCGATGCAGTAACCCGGTGTGTGTGTTTGGTGTCACTCCGTTTCCACACGCAGCATCGGCCCGTTTTCCTTGCCGCCGCCGTCGAAGGAAACGGCGTCTCGCTCCCCGGTCCCGGTGACGATCAACACCAGGGCGTTGCCCTCCTTCCAACCGTCTTGATCGACCACTTCCTGAATCACGGCCGACAGATCCGGAGTCCGCGGTTTCTCTGCTGGCACTGCGGTCGGCTCCCAGGGTTGTGGCGACCATTTGACCGATGTTTCGGTCAGCTTGCGCGACGTAATGTTCTTTGGCTCCTCCTTGAACGCCTTTGCGTCTGGGACGAGCTGGGCGTGAATCGTCAGGTGGGTCGGCTCCGCTTTTCTGCGGTTTCCATCCTTCGTGAACTGTACGAACGCTCGCTTGATCTTGCGTCCCTTCGCAACGCGGATTCCGTCGAAGCGAATCCCAAGCGCAACTGCCGATTCGAATCCCGAATGCTGTCCCAAGTCAAGATCGTCGCTGGCCGGGTTCACCTCACCGTTCGCCCCCTCCTCCGCGTCGTCTTCGGATCGGCCCACATAGTAGTTGTTGGTTGGCGTTTCCGCCCGCGCCGTCGCCGAGACCGCCAGCACCAGGATCAACGCAAGAGCACTGCATCGCTTCAACATCATGGATTCAACCTCCTTCAATCAGCGAACCGGCCCGCAGACCGTATGCAGATTGCAAAATCAATGTTAGGGGAATCTCAAGGATTGGTGCGAAAACTGCACCGGCGGCAACGACTGCCAGATCCGTCGGCCGGGCAAGAACGCCTGGCAGCGCGCTGGCCACTTACCCGCAGGTAACGGGTGCTAGTCCGCATCCCCCGAACTGACCGACATTGCGAACCTCTTACTTGCGGCAGCGGATTTGCTTCCTGTCCGTCTACTCCGTAACAAACCCCGCTCGCGTGCAATCGGACCTCTCTGCTCCGAAAGAAATTCTGAACCAGACAGCGGATGAGACCGTAGGTGGTGCGTCGCACTACTTGGGTGCTGGCGAACTCTTACCCAGATCGCATCAGACGACAGTTTTTTGAAGCCGCCGCACGCATGGACTAAGACTTCACCGGCCCGTCCCACTCTAGCGCCGCGCGGTCCCAATTAGCGCACTTCGCGGCGGCTTCGTACGTGCTCTCAAAAAACGCCAGCAGATCGGCCTCCGGCGAAGACGACTGCCGGACCACGTCATACGGCAAAACGAACTCGCCCATCTCCTTGCTGTACGTGCCCGCGCCGGGTTGCACCGGCTGCTCGGCAAACCCCTCAGGCACCGGATAGGCGTACGAGTAGTAGAACGCTTCGTTCTCGCCGCCGCCGGGCCAGAACCCGCAACTCGACACCTCGTGGGAGTAGGCCTCGCGCGTGATCCAGTCCGGCATGTTCGGAAAACCGCCTGGGTGCGGCGGCGCCGGCCGGCCCGAGAAACGTGTCACCGCCATGTCGAAGCTGCCCCAGAAGAAATGCACCGGGCTGCACTTGCCGCGAAATCCCGCGCGAAACTGATGCATCACACGATCGGTCTGAATCAGGGCCTGCCTAAGCCTGTCGACCGACGCGGCGTCGTACGAAGCGTGCTCCGTATCTTGTCGAAACGGAATCGCCGGGTCGACTTCGTTCGGCGCGCCATGAATACGCACCGGCAGCTTCAACTCCTCCAGCGTCGACATCACGTGGCCGTAGAAGTCGGCCACCGACATCGGCTGCAGCTTGATCGTGCGCGACGCCCCGTCGCTGGCGGAAATGGCAAGCTGATGATCGACAAAATCAAAGTCGATCTGAAAGGTGCGCTCTCCGTGCGGCATCGCCAACGTGGTCAGTCCGCGCGGCGTGACGTACAGCGTCGTGTGCCACGAGTGGTTGATCCACGGCATCTGTACGGTGCGGGTCTTGCCGACGATTTGCGTCCACATGTGCAGCGTCGCGCACGTGTCTTTCCACTGGGCGATCGACAAATCGGGCCAGGCTGAGGATGGGTTCATCGTTTGCTCCTTGCTTCGGCGGAGTCCCGCGCGTGTTGACTGACTCCGGTTGAACGACGTTGACAATGTGCTGCGATGCTCTGCGCTAAAGATCGAGTGGTTCGCATTGCCCTGGAAACGACGCGTCCGGCTGGATCACGCGAAGCCCTCGATTGGTGCCTTTGATTCAAAACCAGTATTCGGTGAAACCAACGTTGGTCGCGGGACGTTGTACGGGCACTCTTTCAATGTCAGGGTCGTCGTCGAGTGCCGCCATAAGTTCCTTGTAATGCCGCCAGGATTCGTATTTCGTTGGAATGGTACGTCCATCAAACTCGAAATTGCGTACGTACGCTGCCATCGCATAGTCCCCGTCAGTACCCCAGTGGAAGCGCGTTAAAGAACTTCGAGCCGACGGCCTGGCGGAGCCCGGTGTTCGGTTCCATCGCGGCGCCGACGATGTATCCCCGCGGCACCGCGCGATTGGCGGCAGGCAGCACGTCGAGCGCCAGCCCCATTCGCTTCGCGTCGCGCAGCAACTGGTGCGCGAAATCCCCTTCCGAGATCAGCACTGTCTTGGCGCCCGTGGCGTCGTGCCGGGGCAGGTGCATCGACGGCGCATCGACCGACGGCTTCAGTCCCCGCCCCGCCGCCAACAAGTTGACCAGTGTGGCCAGCGTCTTTTGGTGCAGCCCGACGCCGATCGACGACAACGCATACACAGGCCGGCCGCTGCGCAACACGACCAGCGGTTCCATCGGGTCAGCCAAGCGGTTGCCCGGCCCGGCGGTTTGGATCGCGTTCTGCTGAAAACCGGCGGCATCGGGGATCGACACGCCGTCGACGAAGATTCCGGTCGCCCCCCAGGTATTCGTGTTGATCATGTGTACCACGGAGGCGACGTTGCCCCAGCGGTCGACCGCGACGATCGCGTCCGAATGCCGGTCGCCGCCCGAGTCCGGAGTCTTGGTCAGCAGAAACTCGCCGGCCCGCATGCGCTGCCACATATTGTCCGCGTGCTCGGGCGTCATGCGCTCCGCCAGAGTCGGCGGATCGCCCGGAAAGATGGCCTTGAGCGTGCTTGGCTCCAGGTGACTCAGGACCGCCACGTCCGAGATCTGATTGAGCCAGAAGAACGCTTCGGCCGACTCGCGATAGTCGCCCATGTCTGGCAGCCCGGCCGCGGCCATGATGTTCAGCGCTTCGACCAGATCCACACCGCCGTGCGCCGGCGGGCCGGGCGCGCAAACTTCGAACTCGCCCACGCGGGCCCTGGCCGGCGCATTCCAAATGGGTTCGTAGCGCTTCAAGTCCTCCAGAGCGAGCTTGCCGCCGTCGCGCTGCACCGCTTCGACCATCCGCTCTGCCCACCGGCAGGTGTACATGTACGCGGCACCCTGCTCGGCCACGGCGCGCAGCGTACGGGCCAAGGCCGGCTGCCGGAACACTTCACCCCGCCGGTAAAACGTGCCGTCGGCTTTGGTGAAGATCGCCTTGGTCTCGGGCAGCCTGGAAAGCACTTCGCCGCGCAGCATGAGCTGCGCTTCGTTGAGCGGCGTGAACTCGAAGCCTTGCTCGGCAAAATAGATCGCCGGGCTCAGCAACTCGTCGAACGGCAACTTGCCAAACCGCTCGTGCGTCGCTTCCACGCCGGCCATATAGCCCGGCACCATTGCGGTCCGTCCGCTCGGGCGTGCATCCGGACCTTCCGACAAAGGAATAGAACTGGGATCCGTCTCGGCGCGCACGGTGTTGAAGCCTGCGTTCAGGCAATGCACTTCGCCTGACTCGGCATCGAAGTACACCAGGGCATAGATTCCGGCGTAGCTCACCCAGGCCCCGCCCGCCAATGTGATTTGCGCCAGCGACGTAGCGACCACGGCATCGGCGGCCGTGCCTCCCTGCTTGAGCGCCTCGAGCCCTGCCCGAATGGCCAGCGGACTGGTCGTGCCGGCCACGACTCCCGAACTGCCTTCAGCCAGCGGCTTGTCCGCCCCGTAGAGTTGCATTTGCTGCGTGCAGCGCTGCAGGTCATCGGCCGGCCAACGTGCCGGCGACAGGTCGACCGGCTCGGCAGCGCGCAGCGCGCCACTGGCGCTGCACATCGCAGCGCAGCAGATTGTCAGGGCGACTGCCAGCGTCGATGCTCCGCCGCGGACCATGGTGCAAACTCCTGCGCAAGCGGTTGTAGGCCAAACGACTACTCCGATTGCCAACACGAGACCAACCCTGCCAGTCTAGCGCTGGTTGCTGTGGCAAGAAAGTGTTTGCCGCAAAAAGCCGGTGCCTTACCACCTTTCATCTATTCGCGAACGTGACAGGTGGTTTCTTCCGGCTGTGAAGTGTCGAGTACGATCATCCGCCGCGGCGCGAACGATCAGCCACACTCCGGCCATGGATCGGCTGCGGCGAAACGCCGGTGCCCATGATTGGCTCGCCAAGTCGGAAAGACGCTCCGACAGGCACCCGGTTCCAAGCAGCGCGCGCTACCGACGGAAACCGGCACGGCGCCCAAGCGTTCGACGACGGCAGAAGGCGATCAAGCCGGCGATACCCAGCGCCAGCAGCACAACCGTCGATGGTTCCGGGACAGCGTTTATGCTCGCCGTGAACTGCGTCGAATCGAATGTATGGGCCGAGCCCTTTGGGTCGACAATGAAATGAATGCGATCGCCGGCGCTGATCGGCTGGCCCAAGATGTTTTGCGG